>NZ_JBGDUQ010000001.1:0-625445 GCF_046552175.1 Salmonella sp. SAL00672
GGTGCGTTTGAACTCAGTCATCATCACGTTCTCCGGATTTAAGTCTGGAACGTGTCAACGCTATTCAGGACGGGTCATTATGTAAAAAAAAGCCCGTACATTCGTACGAGCTCTTTCTTAAATATGGCGGTGAGGGGGGGATTCGAACCCCCGATACGTTGCCGTATACACACTTTCCAGGCGTGCTCCTTCAGCCACTCGGACACCTCACCAAATTGTCGCTCCAGCATTACTGGAACGGGCGCTAATGTAGGGAAATATCTTTTCTACGTCAATCAACTTTTTTAAAAAAAAGCGCGTTTATACAAACTTCCACCAATCTGTGGTTTTAATAAGCGAAAACTGCTTTTTTTGCCCGCGCCGGGAAATTTGCTATGCTGCACATCCCGTTGAAAACGCTGATAACAGGCGCAATCACATTCCGCACAATACTGCTCAGGAGATAACATGGAGATAATTTTTTATCACCCGACATTTAACGCCGCCTGGTGGGTAAATGCGCTGGAGAAGGCTCTCCCACATGCGCGCGTTCGTGAATGGAAGGTCGGTGATAACAACCCCGCAGACTATGCGCTTGTATGGCAGCCCCCGGTTGAAATGCTGGCCGGAAGACGCTTAAAAGCCGTCTTTGCGCTGGGCGCGGGGGTGGATGCAATTCTGAGTAAATTAAATGCGCATCCGGAAATGCTGGACGCCTCCATTCCTCTATTCCGTCTGGAAGATACCGGAATGGGCCTGCAAATGCAGGAGTATGCCGTCAGCCAGGTATTACACTGGTTCCGTCGTTTCGATGATTATCAGGCGCTGAAAAATCAGGCGCTATGGAAACCGTTGCCGGAATATACCCGCGAAGAGTTTAGCGTCGGTATCATGGGCGCAGGGGTACTGGGCGCAAAAGTGGCAGAAAGTCTACAGGCGTGGGGGTTCCCGTTACGTTGCTGGAGTCGTAGCCGCAAATCCTGGCCTGGCGTGGAAAGTTATGTTGGGCGTGAAGAGCTGCACGCTTTCCTGAACCAGACGCGGGTGCTGATTAATCTGCTGCCGAATACGGCCCAAACGGTAGGAATTATTAATAGCGAATTGTTGGATCAATTGCCGGATGGCGCTTACGTGTTGAATCTCGCGCGCGGCGTGCATGTTCAGGAGGCGGATCTGCTGGCTGCGCTTGATAGCGGTAAGCTAAAAGGCGCGATGTTGGATGTCTTTAGCCAGGAACCGTTACCGCAGGAAAGTCCATTATGGCGCCATCCGCGAGTCGCCATGACGCCGCACATTGCGGCAGTCACCCGTCCAGCGGAAGCCATCGATTATATTAGCCGCACCATTACCCAGCTGGAGAAGGGAGAGCCGGTGACGGGGCAGGTGGATCGGGCGAGAGGATATTGACATCAACCCGGCGCGGGCCGGGTTTCGCTAAAAAACGCTGGCGATACCTGCTATCCTTGTCGGAAATGACTACAGGAGAGAGCAATGTATCCCGTTGACCTGCATATGCATACCGTCGCCAGCACTCATGCCTACAGTACTCTGAGCGATTATATCGCGGAAGCCAAACGCAAAGGTATTAAACTTTTTGCGATTACCGATCATGGTCCGGACATGGAAGATGCGCCGCATCACTGGCATTTTATTAACATGCGCATCTGGCCGCGTCTGGTTGACGGCGTGGGGATACTGCGTGGCATTGAGGCGAATATCAAGAACATTAACGGTGAAATTGATTGTTCCGGAAAGATGTTCGACTCGCTGGATCTGATTATCGCAGGCTTCCATGAGCCCGTTTTTGCGCCACATGATAAAGAAACCAATACCCAGGCGATGATCGCGACCATCGCCAGCGGCAAGGTGCATATAATTAGTCACCCCGGAAATCCAAAGTATCCAGTGGAGGTTAAAGCCATCGCGCAGGCGGCGGCGAAACACCATGTAGCGCTGGAAATCAACAACTCTTCTTTTCTGCATTCGCGTAAAGGAAGCGAAGATAATTGCCGCGCGGTCGCTGCCGCCGTACGCGATGCGGGAGGCTGGGTAGCGTTAGGCTCTGATTCCCATACGGCCTTTACGCTTGGCGATTTCACCGAATGCCGGAAAATTCTGGATGCGGTGAATTTTCCGGAAGATCGAATCCTGAACGTCTCGCCGCAGCGCTTACTGGCCTTTCTCGAATCACGCGGTATGGCGCCTGTACCGGAATTTGCCGAACTTTAATCGTTATTTATGGGAAGATATCAATGAATGAGTTTTCAATCCTGTGCCGTGTGCTGGGATCGTTGTTTTACCGCCAACCGCAAGATCCTTTACTGGTTCCGCTGTTTACGTTAATCCGTGAAGGTAAACTGGCGGCAAACTGGCCGCTGGAGCAGGATGACATGCTGGCGCGTTTACAGAAAAGCTGCGATATCACGCAGATTTCCACTGATTACAATGCGTTATTTGTTGGGGAAGAGTGCGCGGTAGCGCCATACCGCAGTGCGTGGGTCGAAGGCGCGGAAGAGTCTGAGGTGCGCGCTTTTTTAACGTCGCGAGGGATGCCGCTGGCCGATACGCCTGCCGATCACATTGGCACTTTATTGCTCGCGGCCTCCTGGCTGGAAGATCAGTCTGCCGAAGATGAAAGTGAAGCGCTGGAAACCTTATTTGCCGATTATCTGCTTCCCTGGTGCAATACCTTCCTCGGTAAAGTTGAAGCCCATGCCGTTACGCCATTCTGGCGCACTCTGGCGCCGCTAACGCGTGATGCGATAGGGGCCATGTGGGATGAACTTCAGGAAGAAGATGAAGAATAATGTGATGTAAATCACCATTAACTGCAACGAGTTTTACATCATTGCATAAAATGTGTGCGCGATCTCATTAATGTGCCGCTTTTCTGTTATGATGCGCGCCATGAACATACTTCTTTCTATTGCTATCACGACGGGCATCCTTTCTGGAATATGGGGATGGGTGGCCGTCTCCCTGGGGTTACTAAGCTGGGCCGGTTTTTTAGGCTGTACGGCTTATTTCGCCTGTCCGAAGGGCGGCTTTAAGGGATTGTTGATTTCCGCCTGTACGCTGTTAAGCGGTATGGTGTGGGCGCTGGTCATTATTCACGGTAGCGCGCTGGCGCCGCATCTGGAAATTGTCAGTTACGTGTTGACGGGGATCGTGGCATTCCTGATGTGTATCCAGGCAAAGCAGCTATTGCTTTCTTTTGTTCCGGGAACATTTATCGGCGCCTGCGCGACATTTGCAGGGCAGGGTGACTGGCGGTTGGTATTACCGTCGCTGGCGCTGGGGCTAATCTTTGGCTATGCCATGAAAAATAGTGGGCTATGGCTGGCATCACGCCGCGAGCAACATTCAGCGAATACGGCGGTCACAAAATAAAAAAGCGTGGGGTTCTTCCCCACGCTTTGTCGTATTGATCAGGATTCTGGCGGTACTGACAGCTCACGGTATTTCACCAGAATATCATTTTGCCTGTCCGCTTTATTCTGCAAATCCCACAGTCCGCGATCGATACCATCATTAATGAGGAAGATAACGCCGGTTTCAATGGCTGACATCAGACACAGCATCACCGGTTCGTTCGAGGTATAGCCGATTTCGCCTTCCAGTAAGCGCTGGTAATCAATAAAACGGAACACGCCTGCCTGTACTTCATAGGAAAGGATCGTTTTACTGGTGTTCACCGAAGAAAGGATCTCGCCCGTACTGACGTTAACCACGCGCAGGTTGACAGCAATCTGATCCAGCTGATACTGCGTATCGGCGCCAATACCGAAATATCTTGCGCCGACCCCGCCGGATTTGACGTTACTTTCATAACCAATAATAGAACCTTCCACCATAATATTTGCCGCCGTCAGCGACTGAAGCGGGATACGGTTATTCATCGCCACGGTGCCGTTTTCCTGGGCTGCGCGAATAATTTTCCGTTCATTCAAAAGATTCTGTAAGCCTTGTCGTTCCAGCGGGATAAACCAGCGCGAATCTTTCAGCGCGGTGACCAACATAGCGGTGGCGCTCTGCGGCACAGCCGTAGAAAAGTTACTTGCCGGGTAAGGTTTAAATTGGCCCGTTTCATCCTGAATGTTATATACCGAAACAAAGATCTTACCGGTGGGAGCAGGTAAGTGCGTCAAATCTTTGTAACTTTGTGCGCGGGGCATTAATGTCGGTTTCGCAGCTTGTTTCGGCGGGGCAGTTAAGCATCCACTCAACAATAAAACGGCAACCAAAATAAGTAAGCGCGGCATGATTTATATCCTTTAGTGACTGTAGCTTAAAAATCGGTTGACTGAGTTTGTAAACCTGACACTTCGATGGTCGAGGTTCTTCCCGTTTTTCTGTCCGTGACGTTGAGCTGGAGCTGTCCGTCGCGATTAGCGATATCGATAATAAAATCGTTGGTCACCATACGTCCTGGTTTCCCGGTATTAATATTGGTCAACAAGCCGCCCAGAATTTGCGATTGAATAGCCTGCGTAAAGTTATCCAACGCTGAGGGGGTTTCGATACCAAAATCGTTATCATAAGCGGGGTCTTTATATGAATTTTGCGCCTGGGCGCTATTCAATAAAAAGGAACCGTTATTGGGGTTTCCACCAAAGTTAGGATTACGGAACTGGAACGTCATATTTCCAGCCCAGGTTAATGGCGAAAAAAGCATGAGCAGCACTACTGCATGTTTAACACGCATGACAGCCTCCGGATAAAAATCATGTTTTAGAATTCATCACGCGCTAAATCACTCGTACTTAATAGCGTTTGATCTATTTGTCGGCGATTTAATGCTTCCTCTGTTTGCGCTAATGCGAAGACGACGGTTTTCTCGAAGTCTCTTTTCATTGGAAATAAAAAGGTCTGGAAAATAACGTCCTGATTTACCGTTATGGTGATCCAGCTTCCCCAACGCGCACTGGGTCTTTCATTAATGGTCAGATTGCCGGTGTATTCGCTTTCCCATTTGTCGCTGAATGCACGATAGAATTCATGTCCTATCGAAGAGACGGTATGGTCGGTTAACAATCCGGGAACCTCGACTTCAACTTCATTGGCATGCAGGTTTCCGGTAGCGAACAGTAACTCTGCTGCTACAATCCAGGTCAGATAGCGTTTCATGGCCTTACCGCCTGAGATTATCGTTTGCCCATGAAACTGCCTGGGTGCGATTTTTGACAGCTATCTTTTTGAAAAGATTATAAAGATGTGTCTTAACCGTATTCTCGCTGATAAATAGCGACCTCGCGATTTCATTATTAGAGGCACCAATACGTAACTTATTGAGGATCTCTTTTTCGCGATGAGTGAGTAATGCGGACTCGGTGCTGTTGTAGCGGTAATTTCCTGAGTGCGTAATCAGGTAACTGGCTAATTTTTGTGAAAAATAGCATTCGCCACGCAGAATACCCTGTAATCCGCTGACCACGTGTTCCTGGTCTTCAGTGGCGTAAAACACGCCGTTAATATGAGGCCAGTTTTCAATTTCACGGTAGGGATAATCGTCAGGGGTATTTAACAATAATGTTTTTATATTATTGTTTTTGCGGCTTAAATTATCCTGCCAATAGTGGATAAGCTTCTTATCCGCTTCCATCATATCCATTAAAACAATGCAACTGGCTGAGATATCTTCCAGAGAACGTTGAATATTATGCAGTTTTCCGGTTATGGCCAGCGATTGCTTTAAATGTTGCAATAATGCCGTAGCTTGCAGAGATGGCTTTGTGATCAACAATAGTGTGTGACCATGACTACTATGGACTTCATTAAACATGATGAAACTCCACTTTTTTTAATCGCACATCTGACAGCTGCCCCCATAAAATAAAGGCACCAGAAGTACTGACAGATGTTGCACTGCTGTGGGTTGAAATAGCCCATTATCCAGAAAGAGAAAAATATTTACGAAAATACTTTTAACTGTTTTCAATCTAGCCATTACAAATCTTAAAGCAAGTGTTAAACTTGTAACAATATGTAAAAATATATATTAAAATGTTGTTTTTGGTTTTTTTTGAAGTTTAGATTTGATAGTAAAGTTGTACATTTCGCTGTTATTGCATAGATTTAAAAAATCATACAAATTATAATAATTCATTGATTTTTAATCATTTTAATTATTATATGTTATGTTTTGATTTTATTTTTTCTTAAAATTTGAGACGTGGCATTAACCTGGACAGCACAAAGACAAAAAAAACGAAGTGTGTCACGTCTTGTGCGTATTGCCCCACATGGGAAGCATAAGAACATCCCCATGGCGGCATAACACACACCAACACTTCATTTTTTAGGTGCGCGATACACTATCTTCTGTGGCCAAAAATCAATTATAAAAAATCACATGGCTATCGTTTTATTAGCACTTTGGTATGAGCTTAAATAACAAAATACCACGCGTGGGTGAGTTATTAAAAATGTTTCCACGGACATACTCTTCATCGTAACGACGCGTTAACAAAAAACGCATGTCGCTAACAAGGTAATAGATAATTTTCGCTATGTACGACCAGGTCCAGGGTGACAGCATGAAAAACAAATTGTTATTTATGATGTTGACAATACTGGGTGCGCCTGGGATTGCAACCGCGACAAATTATGATCTGGCTCGTTCAGAGTATAATTTTGCGGTAAATGAATTAAGCAAGTCTTCATTTAATCAGGCGGCCATTATTGGTCAAGTCGGCACGGATAATAGTGCCAGAGTACGCCAGGAAGGATCAAAACTATTGTCCGTTATTTCACAAGAAGGAGGAAATAATCGGGCGAAAGTCGACCAGGCAGGGAATTATAACTTTGCGTATATTGAGCAAACGGGCAATGCCAACGATGCCAGTATATCGCAAAGCGCTTACGGTAATAGTGCGGCTATTATCCAGAAAGGTTCTGGAAATAAGGCCAATATTACCCAGTACGGTACGCAGAAAACAGCAGTTGTAGTGCAGAAACAGTCGCATATGGCTATTCGCGTCACCCAACGCTAATACCGTTACGACTTTTAAATCAATCCGATGGGGGTTTTACCATGAAACTTTTAAAAGTGGCAGCATTCGCAGCAATCGTAGTTTCTGGCAGTGCTCTGGCTGGCGTCGTTCCACAATGGGGCGGCGGCGGTAATCATAACGGCGGCGGCAATAGTTCCGGCCCGGATTCCACGTTGAGCATTTATCAGTACGGTTCCGCTAACGCTGCGCTTGCTCTGCAAAGCGATGCCCGTAAATCTGAAACGACCATTACCCAGAGCGGTTATGGTAACGGCGCCGATGTAGGCCAGGGTGCGGATAACAGTACTATTGAACTGACTCAGAATGGTTTCAGAAACAATGCCACCATCGACCAGTGGAACGCTAAAAACTCCGATATTACTGTCGGTCAATACGGCGGTAATAACGCCGCGCTGGTTAATCAGACCGCATCTGATTCCAGCGTAATGGTGCGTCAGGTTGGTTTTGGCAACAACGCCACGGCTAACCAGTATTAATTTAGCGTCTGCGCTAATAAAAAAACAGGGCATAAGCCCTGTTTTTTTTCGGGAGGAAATTATGCATACTTTATTGCTCCTTGCCGCACTTTCAAATCAGATTACGTTTACCACGACTCAGCAAGGCGATATTTACACGGTGATCCCTCAGGTCACATTAAACGAACCCTGCGTCTGTCAGGTGCAAATTCTCTCTGTGCGCGACGGCGTCGGGGGACAAAGCCATACACAGCAAAAACAAACGCTATCTTTACCTGCTAATCAACCGATTGAGTTGTCTCGTCTTAGTGTAAATATATCTTCAGAGGACTCGGTTAAAATTATTGTTACTGTTTCGGACGGACAATCACTGCATTTATCACAACAATGGCCGCCTTCTGCACAGTAGTTTTTGATGGTGGCGGAAATGGATTGGCTGACCTGGGTATAAAGAGGCGATAAAAGCGTCTCATCGTCTCGGCATGTCGCTATAAGGTAACGCCGAACCCTCGAGGATGACTAATCATTGAGGAGTTAACATGTCCGTAATCAAGAAAAATATCCCTGCCGTAGGCCTGTGTATCTGCGCTTTTTTTATCCATTCTGCGGTAGGGCAACAAACGGTACAGGGCGGCGTTATCCATTTTCGCGGCGCGATTGTTGAGCCACTGTGCGATATTTCTACTCACGCCGAAAATATTGATTTAACCTGCCTGCGCGAAGGTAAAAAGCAAATGCACCGGATTGACCTTCGGCAGGCATCTGGATTACCGCAGGATATTCAGTCCATTGCGACGGTACGGCTGCATTATCTCGATGCGCAAAAAAGCCTGGCGGTGATGAATATTGAGTACCGTTAACGGCGGTGTCATAGATATAAAAAGAGCGACTCTGTTGAAAGCCCTGCTGTACACTTTGCAGATAAGGTGAGACAAAGGGGGGGTTATGACATCACGTCTTCAGGTCATACAGGGTGATATCACTCAACTTAGCGTCGATGCGATTGTGAATGCCGCTAACGCATCATTAATGGGCGGCGGTGGCGTAGACGGCGCGATTCATCGCGCGGCGGGGCCGGCATTGCTGGACGCCTGTAAACTCATCCGCCAGCAACAGGGCGAATGTCAGACGGGACATGCGGTTATCACGCCTGCCGGCAAGCTTTCGGCAAAGGCGGTTATTCACACAGTGGGGCCCGTCTGGCGAGGCGGCGAACACCAGGAAGCTGAGCTACTCGAAGAGGCATACCGGAATTGTTTGCTGCTTGCCGAGGCGAATCACTTTCGTTCCATCGCTTTTCCGGCAATCAGTACCGGCGTTTATGGCTATCCACGCGCCCAGGCCGCTGAGATCGCCGTCAGGACGGTTTCAGATTTTATTACCCGTTACGCTCTGCCTGAACAGGTATACTTTGTCTGTTATGATGAAGAAACTGCCCGGCTTTACGCAAGATTACTTACTCAGCAAGGCGACGACCCTGCCTGATAAAACACGCCTGGAGCGTGCCGTTGAACCGCTATGCGCGCGCCATCCCGGAGAGTGCGGCATTCTCGCGCTGGATAACAGTCTGGACGCTTTTGCCGCCCGCTACCGCCTGACCGAAATGGCGGCGCGGACGCTGGATGTGCAGTATTATATTTGGGAAGACGATATGTCCGGGCGACTGCTCTTTTCGGTACTGCTGTCGGCGGCGAAGCGCGGCGTTCATGTTCGTCTGCTGCTGGATGATAACAATACGCCTGGTCTGGATGATACGTTGCGCTTGCTGGATAGCCATCCTAATATCGAAGTTCGTCTGTTTAATCCTTTCTCTTTTCGTACGCTACGCGCGCTGGGATATTTGACGGATTTTGCGCGGCTGAATCGGCGGATGCACAATAAAAGTTACACTGCCGACGGCGTAGTGACGCTGGTCGGTGGGCGCAACATCGGCGATGCCTATTTCGGCGCTGGCGAGGAGCCGCTATTTTCCGATCTGGACGTGATGGCCATTGGCCCGGTGGTCAATGATGTCGCCAATGATTTTGAACGTTACTGGCGCTGTAGTTCAGTGTCGACATTGCAGCAAGTATTATCCCTTTCTGAGCAGGAACTGACGCAGCGTATCGAACTTCCCGAATCCTGGTATAACGATGAGATCACCCGCCGTTATCTGCATAAGCTGGAAACCAGCCAGTTTATGGCGGATCTCGATCGCGGAACGTTGCCGCTGATTTGGGCAAAAACACGCTTGCTTAGCGATGACCCTTCTAAAGGCGAGGGGAAGGCGCAGCGCCATTCGCTTCTTCCGCAGCGATTATTTGACGTGATGGGGTCGCCGACGGAGCGTATCGACATTATTTCCGCTTACTTTGTTCCTACGCGCGCAGGCGTGGCGCAGTTGCTTAATCTGGTCAGGAAAGGCGTGAAGATCGCCATCTTAACTAACTCTCTGGCGGCCAACGATGTGGCGGTCGTTCACGCAGGGTACGCGCGCTGGCGCAAGAAATTACTGCGCTATGGCGTGGAGCTCTACGAACTGAAACCGACCCGCGAACATGAAACCGCCGTACATGATCGCGGACTCACCGGGAACTCAGGTTCCAGCTTACATGCTAAAACGTTCAGTATTGATGGTAGTAAGGTGTTTATCGGGTCGCTTAATTTTGATCCCCGTTCAACGCTTTTAAATACCGAAATGGGCTTTGTCATTGAAAGTGAAACGCTGGCGACGCTTATCCATAAGCGTTTTACACAGAGCCAACGCGATGCGGCCTGGCAACTGCGGCTGGATCGCTGGGGACGAATTAACTGGATCGATCGTCAGCAAGAAGAGGAAAAGGTGTTAAAGAAAGAACCCGCTACGCGTTTCTGGCAACGAGTTCTGGTACGGTTGGCGGCAATTTTACCTGTGGAATGGTTGCTGTGAACCCACGCGCGGAAAACTACCCGATCGTGGCGCGACTTTCTCGTTTTACCGGCGGTTTACCTGAAAAGAGAAATTTCAGGAGCGGGATGCGTAAATGAATTTCATACAGAATTAACGCAATACCCATAACAAATATCAGCCCGCACAAGAACCCGATCAGGTTGGAGGAGATATGCGGCGTAATATACGCGCCAAAGAAAAGCGTTAAGGGATGATGCACCAGATAGATAAACAGCGAAGCATTCACGAAATAGGTGACACGCGCGGACTGAAAGTTTAACAAGCGATGCCCCAGTGAAAATACCACGTTCACCATCCATAGCCCCATTACCATCGTAATCACGGATTCGGTTTCGTACATCCAGGCGTCGCCGCTCCCATAACGTTGATTCAGCAGATACGCGATAAAAGCAACGGCAGCGCCTAAAGTGCATCCGCGTGAGGGCGTGGTGAAGCGCGCTTTCAGATCGGGGTGAATGAAGGCCAACGCGCCGAGAATAAAAAACGGCACATAAAATAGCGTTTGCATCACAATAAAATTGAACATGCCGTCACTGAGGATTGCCGGATATACGATGAATATAATGCGCCTGATAGCAGCGTAAGCCACCCCCAGCAGGAAAAAAATAAGAGAAAGTTTGGCCAGCGAAATAGCGGCGGGACGAGGCTTGCTTGTTTCCTGCCTTTTTTGGAACCAGGTAAAAATCCCGATGCTGACGGTGGTTAATATCACCAGCACCAGTAAAAACCACAGATGTGAAATGAGTTCCCACGCTAACGTATTATATTTTTCATAGGCAGAGAGTGTAGGCCAGTTCTCTGTTTTCTCTTTGACATATTGCAACAGGATAAATTGCGGCAAGGTAAGCAAAGGGATTGCGGTAAGCATGGGAATACCCACACGTTCTACCCGTACTTTCCACCAGTGTTTTAATGGATAACGTAAAAATAACATGTACGAAAAATAACCAGAAATAACAAAAAACACCTGCATACGAAAAGCGTGGATAAAATCGTTAAACAGGGTTAGCCACCACGATGGCGCGGCGCTATTGACATGCCAACTGTGAGTGGAATAGATCAACGAGATATGAAAGGGAATCCCTAACAACATCAGCCATGCGCGGATAGAGTCAAGAAAATATTCACGCGGCGCGGGTACAGAGCTCATATAAGGTCACGTATTCTCAGATTTTTCACCTTATCCATAAGGCGAATTATAGTTACATTCGGTAGCAACCCTACACCAACTCCGACAACCTGTCTCCAGGATAAGCACGCAAAGTGAAAACAGGCGCGGGAGGTGCTTAATCCATGAGCCAGCGCGCTGAACAAAGCCTGGATTCAGTTGTCGTAATGCCTGATTATCCATTAAAATGGATCGGATCGATATAAGCACACAAAGGGGGAAGTGCTTACTTATTATGAAACATAAACGACAAATGATGAAAATGCGTTGGTTGGGCGCAGCTATTATGTTAACGCTCTACGCATCATCGAGCTGGGCGTTCAGCATTGATGACGTGGCAAAACAAGCTCAATCTTTAGCCGGGAAAGGCTATGAGGCGCCTAAAAGCAACTTGCCCTCCGTTTTCCGCGACATGAAATATGCGGATTATCAGCAGATCCAGTTTAACAGCGATAAAGCCTACTGGAACAACTTAAAGACCCCTTTTAAGCTCGAATTTTACCATCAGGGGATGTACTTCGATACGCCGGTCAAGATTAACGAAGTGACGGCGACGACGGTCAAAAGAATCAAATACAGCCCGGATTACTTCAATTTTGGCAATGTTCAGCACGATAAAGACACGGTAAAAGATTTAGGCTTCGCCGGGTTCAAAGTCCTGTACCCCATTAACAGTAAAGATAAGAACGACGAAATCGTCAGTATGCTTGGCGCCAGCTATTTCCGCGTTATCGGCGCAGGCCAGGTATATGGCTTATCTGCGCGCGGCCTGGCGATTGATACCGCCTTACCATCTGGTGAAGAGTTTCCCCGCTTTCGCGAGTTCTGGATTGAGCGTCCAAAACCCACCGATAAGCGTTTGACCGTCTATGCATTACTCGATTCTCCGCGCGCGACCGGCGCTTACCGTTTTGTGATCATTCCTGGCCGCGATACCGTGGTGGACGTGCAGTCAAAAGTCTATCTGCGCGATAAAGTGGGCAAGCTGGGCGTTGCGCCATTAACCAGTATGTTCCTGTTTGGGCCAAACCAGCCGTCGCCGACGACCAACTATCGTCCGGAACTGCATGACTCGAACGGCTTATCCATTCATGCGGGTAATGGCGAGTGGATTTGGCGTCCGCTGAACAATCCAAAACACCTCGCTGTGAGCAGCTATGCAATGGAAAACCCTCAGGGATTCGGCCTGTTGCAGCGTGGTCGCGAGTTCTCGCGCTTTGAAGATTTAGACGATCGCTACGACCTGCGTCCAAGCGCCTGGATTACCCCGAAAGGCGACTGGGGCAAAGGTAAGGTTGAACTGGTTGAAATTCCGACCAATGATGAAACCAACGATAACATCGTCGCTTACTGGACTCCGGATCAACTGCCGGAACCGGGTAAAGAGATGAACTTCAAGTACACTCTGACCTTCAGCCGCGATGAAGATAAACTTCATGCGCCGGATAATGCCTGGGTGCTGCAAACACGCCGCTCAACGGGCGACGTTAAACAGTCGAATCTGATTCGCCAGCCCGACGGCACTATTGCCTTTGTGGTGGATTTCGTTGGCGCCGACATGAAAAAACTGCCGCCGGATACGCCTGTCGCTGCGCAAACCAGCATTGGCGATAACGGTGAAATCGTTGACAGTAATGTACGCTATAACCCAGTCACTAAAGGCTGGCGTTTAATGCTGCGCGTGAAAGTCAAAGACGCGAAGAAAACCACGGAAATGCGTGCCGCATTGGTGAATGCCGATCAGACGCTAAGTGAAACCTGGAGCTACCAGTTACCTGCCAATGAATAAAACAACTGAGTATATTGACGCACTGCTGCTTTCTGAACGTGAGAAAGCGGCATTGCCGAAAACTGACATCCGCGCCGTGCATCAGGCGCTGGATGCCGAGCATCGGACTTACTCGCGAGAAGACGATTCACCGCAGGGTTCCGTAAAAGCCCGCCTTGAACACGCCTGGCCGGATTCATTGGCGAAGGGGCAGTTAATTAAAGATGATGAAGGGCGCGATCAGTTGCAGGCTATGCCAAAAGCGACGCGCTCTTCGATGTTTCCCGATCCCTGGCGAACCAACCCGGTTGGCCGTTTCTGGGATCGTCTGCGTGGGCGGGATGTAACGCCGCGCTATGTTTCTCGTCTGACAAAAGAAGAGCAGGCGAGCGAGCAAAAATGGCGTACCGTCGGCACTATACGCCGCTATATTTTGTTAATTTTGACTCTGGCGCAAACCGTCGTCGCGACCTGGTATATGAAGACCATTCTGCCTTATCAGGGATGGGCGCTCATCAATCCTATGGATATGGTGGGGCAGGATATTTGGGTCTCTTTTATGCAGCTCCTGCCCTACATGCTGCAAACCGGTATCCTGATTCTGTTTGCCGTGCTGTTCTGCTGGGTGTCAGCCGGATTCTGGACGGCGCTGATGGGCTTCCTGCAACTGCTTATCGGGCGCGATAAGTACAGCATCTCCGCGTCTACGGTTGGCGATGAGCCCCTCAATCCGGAACACCGGACGGCGCTGATCATGCCTATCTGTAATGAAGACGTTAGCCGCGTTTTCGCCGGTCTGCGCGCGACCTGGGAGTCCGTTAAAGCCACAGGCAACGCCGCGCATTTCGACGTCTATATCCTTAGCGACAGTTATAACCCGGATATCTGCGTGGCGGAGCAAAAGGCGTGGATGGAGCTTATCGCGGAAGTGCAGGGCGAAGGCCAAATTTTTTACCGTCGCCGCCGCCGCCGTATGAAACGCAAAAGCGGCAATATTGACGATTTTTGCCGCCGCTGGGGCAATCAGTACAGCTATATGGTGGTGCTGGACGCGGACTCAGTGATGAGCGGTGAGTGTCTGAGCGGGCTGGTGCGCCTGATGGAAGCGAATCCAAACGCCGGGATTATCCAGTCTTCGCCGAAAGCGTCGGGAATGGATACTCTGTATGCCCGCTGCCAACAGTTCGCGACCCGTGTTTATGGGCCGCTGTTTACCGCCGGGCTGCATTTCTGGCAGCTGGGGGAGTCGCACTACTGGGGGCACAATGCCATTATCCGCGTGAAGCCGTTTATCGAGCACTGCGCTCTGGCGCCGCTGCCGGGAGAAGGTTCGTTCGCCGGATCGATTCTTTCCCACGACTTTGTGGAGGCGGCGCTAATGCGTCGGGCAGGGTGGGGCGTCTGGATTGCCTACGATCTCCCCGGCTCCTATGAAGAGCTGCCGCCAAACCTGCTGGATGAGCTTAAACGCGACCGCCGCTGGTGTCACGGCAACCTGATGAACTTTCGTCTGTTCCTGGTGAAAGGAATGCACCCGGTGCATCGCGCCGTGTTCCTGACGGGGGTAATGTCATATCTGTCCGCGCCGTTATGGTTTATGTTCCTCGCGCTTTCTACCGCGCTGCAGGTCGTTCATGCGTTAACAGAGCCGCAATATTTCCTTCAGCCGCGCCAGCTTTTTCCGGTCTGGCCGCAGTGGCGTCCGGAACTGGCAATCGCGCTGTTTGCGTCAACGATGGTGCTGCTGTTCCTGCCGAAGCTGCTCAGTATTATGCTGATCTGGTGTAAAGGCACCAAAGAGTATGGCGGTTTCTGGCGCGTTACGCTGTCGCTGTTGCTGGAAGTGCTGTTCTCCGTGTTGCTGGCGCCGGTGCGTATGCTGTTTCATACCGTGTTTGTGGTCAGCGCGTTTCTCGGCTGGGAAGTGGTCTGGAACTCACCGCAACGCGACGATGATTCTACGCCGTGGGGAGAAGCCTTTATGCGTCACGGCTCTCAACTGCTGCTGGGGCTGGTCTGGGCGGTGGGTATGGCGTGGCTGGATTTACGCTTTCTGTTCTGGCTGGCGCCGATTGTCTTTTCGCTGATTCTGTCGCCATTTGTTTCGGTGATCTCCAGTCGTTCAACGGTAGGATTGCGCACCAAACGCTGGAAGCTGTTCCTGATCCCGGAAGAGTATTCGCCGCCTCAGGTGTTGGTCGATACCGATAAATATCTGGAGATGAATCGCCGCCGTATTCTGGACGATGGCTTTATGCATGCGGTATTTAACCCGTCGCTTAATGCGCTGGCGACCGCGATGGCCACCGCGCGTCACCGCGCCAGTAAGGTGCTGGAAATAGCCCGCGATCGTCATGTGGAGCAGGCGCTAAACGAAACGCCGGAGAAACTGAACCGCGATCGGCGTCTGGTTTTGCTCAGCGATCCGGTGACGATGGCGCGTTTACACTATCGGGTCTGGAATGCGCCAGAGAGATACTCTTCCTGGGTAAACCATTATCAGTCTCTCGTCCTGAATCCGCAGGCGTTGCAGGGACGAACATCGTCAGCGGGATAAGGTCTTCAGGTCTGGAGTGAGGTGAAAAATACCGGCGTGATGCCGGTATTTTTATAGTGAAATGAGGTATCAGGTGCGTATATTCGCGGTGAGCATAATGGTGATTACCCTGAGCGGCTGCGGCAGTATTATCAGCAGAACGATCCCCGGACAAGGACACGGCAACCAGTATTACCCTGGCGTGCAGTGGGATATGCGTGATTCCGCATGGCGCTATATCACTATCCTCGATCTGCCCTTCTCACTGATCTTCGATACACTGCTACTGCCGCTCGATATTCACCACGGGCCTTATGAGTAATTAACGCTCATCCCATTCGTCTGCCGCAGTACGGCCTTCCTCGGTATCAAGCGGGGGTTCAAGCTGGAATTCCCCTTCATCCCATTCATGCAAAGTATTCTCTTCCTGCCATTCCTGGCGGATCTCTATCTCATCATAATCGCCGTCAAACACGCTCTGTGCGGCTTCACCACTCAGCATCGGCAGACATTCGCCATCTTCACCTTCATCGGCGAAAAATTCGACCTGCCACATGATGTCCCCATCCTGCAGTACATATTTCTGAACGTTGAACTGCTGCACATTCGCTTCGTCTTGTTCGAGGCCTGGATGGTCAGCCAGAAATTCTTCCCGGGCTGCATCGATAGCTTCTTCCAGCGTGGCATACATGGTCATCAGTGTCTCCCTTTGATTTGATGAGGTATTTAGGGAAAGAATAGCTGATTCTGTAATATTGCAAGTATGAAAGCGCAAAAATTATTCTATTGCCAGTCTGCGCCGTCGTAAGCTGTTCCATGAATAGATAGCATTGAACAACACCACGCCTGCCGTGACGCAGAATACGGCGCGGAAGCCATAGCTCGCGGAAATTGCGGCGCCCATGAGAGGGCCGGTGACGTTGCCGATATCGCGGAAAGATTGGTTGTAACTGAATATGCGCCCGGCTATCTGGTTGGTAGAGTTGTAAACCAGCAGAGTTTGAACGGCTGGCAGCAGCGCGCCATCCGCCGCGCCAAGCAGAAACCGCAATAGCGCGAGCTGCCACGGCGTTTGCACAAAAGACATTGGAATCAGCAGCAGTACGGAAATAATCAGCGCGACGATAAGGATCTTTTCCGGGCCAATTCTGTCGCCAAGCTTGCCGAGCCGGGGGGCGCTAAGTAATGCCGCCACGCCGGGAACGGACGCTATCATTCCGCTAATGAACGCAATATTACTGACATTTCCCGCGAGTTCGCGCACATAGAGCGTCAGGATGGGCGCAATAGACCCCGTCGCCACCTGAATAATCAGCGTGGTGACAAACAGGCTTAACACCAGGCGGGGATTTTTTAACGAGGCGACCACTTCCCGAACGTGAAGCATCTCTTTTTTGCTCACCGGCAGGAAATTCTCGCGAATAAAAAAGAAGGTGAGCAGAAAACAGATAAACAAAACGCTGGCGGTAATAAAAAAGACCGGACGAAGGCCGTAATGGTCGGCGAGCAGACCGCCCGCAAGTGGGCCAAGAAGAGCGCCGCTGACGCCGCCAGTAGAGAGCGTCCCTAACGCCCAGCCGCTTTTATGGCGCGGCACCTGAGTGGCGATGAGCGCATTGGCGTTGGGAATAAATCCGCCCAACAGGCCTAATAACGCGCGGAGGATCAGAAATTGCCAGATATTTTGCGCCATGCCCATTAACAGCATCACAATGGCCATGCCGAGAGCGGAACGCAACAGCATGATCTTACGCCCTTTACGATCCGCCAGGCCGCCCCAAAAAGGGGAAGCGATAGCTGAAAAGAGGAACGTAATACTAAAGACCAGCCCGGACCACATGTTGAGCGCGCTATGGCCTGTTACGCCGAGTTGCTCAACGTAAAGAGGAAGAAAAGGCATGACCAGGCTGAATGCCGCGCCGGTTAAAAAACAGCCCAGCCAGGTAACGGTTAGATTGCGTTTCCAGTTTATGGGGACATCAGAGGGTGACATAGCGTTCCACAGTATGATGCGCGGTTTGCGCTATCATCAATTTAATTATGAGCGTACTAATTATAATTATGCGCCGACCTTACCAGCCTCGCAATGTGGGGAGCTTTTAAAGCTAAAAGAGGGGAAAAATTGCAGCCTGACGGCTGCAATCCTGTCAATAGCGCGACGGTACGCCTTCAGGGCGAGTTTTAAAGCGGCGATGCAGCCACATATACTGCTCTGGCGCCATCATAATGCACTGCTCAACAATTTTATTCATCCACGCGGCAGTCGCTTCTGCGCTCTCCAGCGGAGGCGAATATTCCGCAGGAAGAATGATCAGTTCGTAGCCTTTCCCATCGGGTTTACGGCGAGGCACGAAGGGGATAATACAGGCTTTAGACATGCGCGCGAGCATCCAGGTACCGGAGGTCGTGGCAGCCTGGTCGACAGCGAATAATGGTACAAAAACGCTGGCGCGCGGGCCATAATCGTGATCCGGCGCATACCAGATCAATTCGCCGCTTTTCAATGCCTTAACCATGCCTTTCAGATCTTTGCGATCCAACATCGATTTATTGGAGCGTAAGCGTCCCCAGGTCTGTAACCAGTCGAGCAACGGATTATCATTCGGGCGATAAACTCCGATCCCCGGGTTATGCATACCAAACATGCGGGCGCCAAACTCAAGGGTAAGAAAATGTATTCCTACCAGAATGAACCCCAGCCCCTGCGCCTTAACTTCACGGATATGCTCCAGACCGCTCGCTTCCATCCAGCGGTTCACTCGCCGATCGGGCCAGAACCAGGCCATGCCGGTTTCCATCACGCCCATACCGACGGATTCAAAGTTTTTGACCACCATAGTGTGGCGTTCCTGCGCGGTCATTTCCGGAAAGCATAATTCAAGGTTGCGATAGGCGATTTTTGCGCGGCGTTTCATTACGCGTCGCGCCAGGTGGCCCAATGCGCAACCCAATTTATAGATGACCGGGTAGGGGAGTTGCACGACCAACCAAAGCGCGCCTATACCCAACCAGGTTAACCAATAGCGCGGGTGCAGTAAGGCCACGGAGAACTTAGGCAACTTCGTCATTTCTATCCTGTCTTTCAACGAACAATTCCCCGTATTCTCGCATCTTTTTGCGTTGAGCAAAAATATGTAGCAGGAGAGTGGCGATTAAATCGACAATTGTTGTTAATTATTTAGTGTAAAGCAGGAAATGTAGCGCAAAATGTGTGGATGTAAATTGGCGAGACTTGCCTTATCATGCCTGCCCACTTTATTTTTTGCTGATTGCAGGATACGTACACCATGCCAGTGTTACACAACCGCATCTCTAATGACGAGCTGAAAGCCAAAATGCTGGCGGAAAGCGAGCCGCGTACGACAATTTCTTTTTATAAATATTTCACAATCGCCTCGCCGCAACAGACGCGGGACGCGTTGTATCAGGTGTTTACGGCGTTGGACGTTTTTGGTCGCGTTTACCTGGCGCATGAAGGCATCAATGCGCAAATCAGCGTGCCGCAAAGCAAGCTCGAGACGTTTCGTCAACAGCTTTATACGTTCGATCCCGCGCTGGACGGGCTGCGTTTAAATATCGCGCTGGAGGATGACGGAAAGTCATTTTGGGTGCTGCGTATGAAAGTTCGCGACCGTATCGTCGCTGACGGTATTGACGATCCGAGTTTTGACGCCAGTAATGTCGGCGATTATCTGAAGGCGGCAGATGTGAATGCGATGCTGGACGATCCTGACGCGGTCTTTATTGATATGCGCAACCACTATGAGTATGAAGTCGGCCATTTCGAAAATGCTCTGGAAATCCCGGCGGATACGTTTCGTGAACAGTTGCCAAAAGCGGTTGAAATGCTGCGGGAACATGCAGATAAAAAGATAGTGATGTACTGTACCGGCGGTATTCGTTGTGAGAAAGCCAGCGCCTGGATGAAACACAACGGTTTCAATAAAGTCTGGCATATTGAGGGTGGCATCATTGAGTACGCCCGTCGCGCGCGCGAGCAGGGGCTTCCCGTTCGCTTTATCGGCAAAAACTTTGTATTTGATGAGCGAATGGGCGAACGAATCTCGGATGAGGTTATCGCGCATTGCCATCAGTGCGGCGCGCCCTGCGATAGCCATACCAACTGCAAAAATGACGGTTGCCATCTGCTGTTTATCCAGTGTCCGCAGTGCGCCAGTAAATTTAACGGCTGCTGTAGTGAACAATGCTGTGAAGAGTTGGCCTTGCCGGAGGAAGAACAGCGCCGACGTCGCGCGGGTCGTGAGAACGGCAACAAAATTTTTAATAAATCGCGTGGTCGGCTTAATAGCAAACTGAGCATTCCCGATCCGGCTGAGTAATATTTTTCCGGATAGCGGCGTAAAGGCCGCTATCCGGCATTTCGCCAGGCGTTACTTCTGCTGAACGCCTTCTACTGAGATGATAAGCTCAACCTCTTGTGAGGCCGGGCCGAGATCGGTAGTTATATTGAAATCCTTCAGCTTAATTTTTCCTTCGGCCTCAAAGCCCGCGCGCTTACCGCCCCACGGATCGTCGCCCTGGCCCATCAGCTTCGCTTCCAGCGTCACCGGTTTAGTCACGCCATTGAGCGTCAGATTGCCGGTAATATCCAGTTCATCGCCCTCTTTTTTCACGCTGGTAGAGGTGAAGGTTGCCTGAGGGAATTTCGCAACATTAAGAAATTCCGCGCTACGCAGGTGTTTGTCACGTTCGGCATGGTTAGTGTCGACGCTATTGGTGTTAATGGTCACGTTCACTTTGTCTGCCGACGGATTTTTTTCGTCAAAAGTGAACGTGCCGTCGAAATCTTTAAAGGTGCCGTATAGCCAGCTGTAGCCCAGATGCTGGATGCGGAAATTGACGAACGCATGTTGGCCTTCTTTATCAATTTTATACTCCGCCGCCACGGCGGAACCGGTCGTGAATAACAAGGATGCGAGGGTGAATCCCAGCAGGTTTTTTTTCATTTTTGAGCTCCATAGTCAGATGACGACATTCCTGTCATACGTTTCAGAGTGTCGTCTTTATCGATGAAATGGTGTTTTAGCGCCATAACCCCATGCGAGAGCGAGATAATGACCAGCGACCAGGCAAACCACAGATGCAGTGTTCCGGCGATGTCAGCCTGCGCGCCCGCGTCCGTAAGCGTGGCCGGAATCTCAAACCAGCCAAAGACGCTAATCGGTTTACCGTCGGCGGTGGAAATCAGGTAGCCGCTAATGATTATCGCAAAGAGCAGGAGATACAGGAGGAGATGACCTGCGGCGGCGCCAATGCGCGTTAAACGGGAATAGCTGGTCAACGCAACGGGCGGCGGCGAATAAAGCCGCCAGATAATACGCACGATCAGCGCCATCATCAGTAACATGCCAATACTTTTATGTAATTCCGGCGCCTGGTGATACCAGCCGTCGTAATAACTGAGCGTGACCATCCATAAACCCAACGCAAACATGCCATAGACCACCAGGGCGGTCAGCCAGTGGAGCGCGGCGGAAACTACGCCATAACGTTGTGGAGTATTTTTAAATTGCATAAACACACCAATGAATATTTCACGAGAGAATGAAAATGGCGTGGAAAAGCGCCGAATGCAACTTATAAATAAGAATTTGAATGATATTTATTTTTATTTCAATAATTTTGATGTTGTTTGCGGTTCAGCTTCAGAAGTTTCGAGATATTTCCCCCTGATAACCGCACAACGGCAGGAGTTGGCATTATTGCCGTGCTTCAACATTATGAAATAAAAAGTGAGGAACTTTCAGGAAGTGTCAGTTAACGTCAATGAAAAGCAATCAGAAGAAAAGGAGATAAACAATATCCATCACCGCCAGCAGCGACCAAAGAATAACGTAAAGCATGAAATGTTCGCGAATATTATTCATCAGAAAATGAAAGAGACGACGCATAGCTTACCTTAATAAACAGCCCCTTTACGGGGCCGACAAATTATTGGCTAAAACGGGACAGCCGGAACGGCGTCAGATCAAAGGAGGGCGTTTTTCCCAACGCAAAATCTGCAGCGATTTCTCCTAACACCGGGGCGAATTTAAAACCATGTCCGCTGAGTCCAGTGATGACAAGCGTATTCTCATGGCCAGGCAGCGTATCGATAATAAAATCCTCGTCCGGCGAATTATCATAGGTACATGCCGCCCCATGTAAACAACCGCCGATACCCGGCAGTACGTTACGCAGGAAAGGAAATGCTTCCGCGCCATCGCTGGCAACGGCGGCAAAGGGCTTGCGCTCTTCCTGAGCCTGTATTCGCTGTCCGCCATTGTGTTTGCCGATTTTTAACTCGTCGTTCTCCGCCGGGAAGCCGTAATATTGATCGCCGTTGGGCATTTCGCCGGTAAAGGCCGGAAAGCGGTTTTTAGTGCTGTAACGTCCATCCGCCTTAAACCAGGCAAAAACTTTACGTACGGGCTGAACGGGCAGCTCCGGTACCAGCGCTTTGACCCAGGTGCCCGCGCTAATTAGCGCCTTGCTGGCGTGGTAGCTGCCTTCACTCGTCTCTATCGTCACACCGTTATCATCATGATGAATATGGCTTACCGGGCTGTTGAATAGCTGTGCGCAGCCAGCCTCTCGGGCCAGACGAAGCCATGTGGTAATGGCTAATTCGCTGCGCAGGAAACCGGAGTCAGCTTCAAACAGCCCGATATAATTATCGGGCACGCGAATTTCCGGCCAGCGCGTCATGAGGGCCGTCGCGTCCAGGCGCTCGACGTTCAATTGCCACTGTTGCGCGCTTCGTGCGACGTTGGCTAAGAAAGCGGAATCGGCCGGGCCGAGGTTGACGACGCCGGAGCGGACAAAAATAGGCTCTTCATTGTGTGTGGAGAGTTCATCCCAAAGCGTCTGGGCGCGAAGCACCAGCGGGACATATTTTTCGCCTTCACCATAAGCGTGGCGGATAAGACGGGTATCGCCGTGGTGGCTGCCCTGTTGATGAGGCGGCATATGCGCATCGGTCATCAGGACCTTTAGCCCGGCGCGGGTGGCGTAATAACCAGCGGCGGCGCCAACCGAACCGCTGCCGATAATAATAAGGTCGTATTTCATCAGCTTCTCTCTGCTATCGCGATGATTTCAGGGTAAATAACTGCGCTGAGATATACAAGCCAGAAATAAGTGAGGCACCTTACGGTGCCTGAGAGAGGGGGAGCGCGTCACGCTAATGGCGACGATACTCGTTTTCCTGGTAATCGCCTGATTCTATTTTGGCGATGCCGGCTTCTAATATTGAAATAAATTGCCTGGCTACATCTGTCGTTAACCAGAGCGTTTGACCAACTTCAGTCCCTTCCGGTTCCGGACGATTTGGGGTCTGGTAGTGTAAACGCAGCATCAGCGCATCATAGCTATCGACGGTGCTGATGTCCCATCCTACAAGCGGATGGGTCTGAATGACTTCATTATTCTTTTCCATCATGCCCCCCTGGTACGTGTTATAAGACAACGGTTCTCGAGGTTCAATGCGTGTTTTTCTTCTGAAGCAACTTCAGTATACCAATTAATAAGGCTATTCACTGCGTTTTTAAAGAGACCGGAGGATAAATTTCTCTTTTTAAGAATTATATGAACAATAAAGCGGCAGTTCATTCATATTTTTTTAGGATGTTGTGCAATTATTTTGACGGTCAGGCGAAATATTCATCAGTTGCGCAAATAAAAAAGCCGGGGCGACCCGGCAAACATACATCACTGCATATCATTTTTTATTCATTGATGAACCAGTCATCAGCGCTCTCCCAGGTCTCCTGGAGAATCTCGCTAATGCGTTCTTTTTCCTCTTTTGATGCGCCAATGACGGACAAGTTGTTGGCGGTAGCGTAACGCACGGTGACGTTACCCAAGTTCTCAGGAAAATGATGGCTAATACGACGGGAGAGTTCGCCCGCCAGCGCATCAATCGCACCGGCAGGCAGAGGTGACGTTTTGGCTATAGTGACTTCAATACGCATAATGGCCCCCTGTTGAATATACTGGATATATATACAGTTAAATCCAATATATAGCAACAGATAAGCGCATTTTTTATTTTTTTACTGACCAGCGTACTGTTTCACCCGCTAAAAAAGGCACCAGCGAATCATCAGCCAGCGCGATATTTTCCGGTACCTGTTGTTCATCGCGAACCAGTTCCACCCACCCCGTATTCACCGGCAGGCCATAGAATTGCGGGCCATTCAGTGAACAGAACGCTTCAAAGTGCGCCAGCGCGTTCATTTCCTCAAACACGGTGGCATAACTGCCAAGGGCGGAGGGGGCGTTGAAACAACCGGCGCAGCCGCAACTGGTCTCTTTACGATGACGTGAATGCGGCGCTGAATCCGTCCCCAGGAAGGCGCGCGTAAAACCACTGGCAACCAGTTCGCGTAACGCCTGCTGGTGAATATTGCGTTTCAGAATCGGCAGACAGTACAGGTGAGGACGAATGCCGCCGACCAGCATATCATTACGGTTAAACATTAAATGTTGAGGCGTAATGGTAGCCGCCAGGTAGTCGTTGCCGTCACGTACATACTGCGCGGCATCTTTGGTCGTGATGTGCTCAAAGACCACTTTAAGCGCGGTCAGACGCTGGCGTAGCGGTTCCATTACGGTGTCGATAAAACGCGCTTCACGATCGAATATATCAACATCCGCATGGGTCACCTCCCCGTGGACCAGCAATGGTATTCCGAGTTTTTCCATCCGCTCCAGTACCGGCATGATAGCGTCGACTGACGTTACGCCATGACTGGAGTTAGTGGTGGCATTGGCCGGGTAAAGCTTAGCCGCAGTAAATACGCCTTCATGGAAACCACGCTCCAGTTCATCGGCATCGAGCGAATCCGTTAAATAGCAGGTCATTAACGGCGTGAAATCATGCCCGGCGGGCACCGCATCGAGAATACGCTGGCGGTAGGCGATCGCTGCATCAACGGTCGTGATGGGGGACGCCAGGTTCGGCATCACGATAGCGCGACCATAAATTTCGCTGGTATAGGGTACGACCGTTTTTAACATGTCGCCATCGCGAAGGTGAACGTGCCAGTCGTCCGGGCGGCGGATCTTTAAAACCTGGGATGGTGCAGTCATTAATAAGCTCCGGCTGAGGAATAGTCTTTTTGCCGGAAACAAAGGATAAGCGGAAACGTTTTCGTTTGCACGTAAAAAAAGGGCGCGAGCGCGCCCTCCGAAATCAATTGGTGAAAGGAATAACGATTTCACCAGGTTTAACTTCAATGCCTTTCGCGAGTTTCTTCGCTAACGCTTCGCCTTTACTGCTGTCCTCACGCAACACGTAAGCGGGCCGCTGGTTAAAGTAGCTACGTAAAGACTGATTTAAATAAGGCAGGAGCGTTTGTAGCACCGATTGCATTTTCTCCGGCGTCACGGTGGCGTCTACTACTTCCATCTCCTGAAGATAGATGGCGCCTTTTTCTTTATCAAAGACCGGCAGGGCTTTTAGCTTGAGTTTCATCGTCGCTTTTTGACTGCCAAACAGGGAATTCATATCCAGCCTGGCATCGCCAGTAAGGGTGACTTTATTAGGCTCTTCCCGACCAATCTGGCTGACAAGGTTAGTCAATACGATATGCGCGTCGGCAATGCCGGGCAGACCAATATCTTTTGAGAAATTATTCCGTTTTTCAAGCGCTTGATTGATTTCTTGTTCGCTAATGGTGTATTGCGTAAGTTGATTACAACCCACTAACAGGCCGCTAACTACCAGCGCAGCGGCAAAAAAAAACTTTTTCATGGCGTTCCTTAGCATGTTGCCTGTGCCCTAATCTTGACACAAAGCAGCATGTCGCGCCAGCGGACATGGCGCCACTAGAAAAAGCTGAAAAAGGCGGCAAGAAAGGGTTGCCGCCTGGCGGGCGTTAGATAGCCATTGAGGAGAGTAAATTAATTTGCGTCTGCTTCGCCATATTATCGCGATAGTCCGCGACTTTTGTCGGCCAGTGGATACCGGCGACCAGCGTCAGATTACGCAGAAGCGGAAACAGATGAATATCATCTTCCGATA
This sequence comes from Salmonella sp. SAL00672, assembly GCF_046552175.1. Classification (NCBI taxonomy): domain Bacteria; kingdom Pseudomonadati; phylum Pseudomonadota; class Gammaproteobacteria; order Enterobacterales; family Enterobacteriaceae; genus Salmonella; species Salmonella sp. SAL00672. Next base: position 25,876 of record NZ_JBGDUQ010000001.1, read on the forward strand.
ATTCGCCGTTAACGGCGTTAGGCTGTACGATGAGTTTATCCAGCAAACGTAAATCATCGCCGATCTTTTTAATCAGTCCGGCAGAGTGCGCAAGATGGTTGTCAAAACTGCCAGATGAGGCTTCTTTTTTGCGGATAAAATACTGGCGCGCCGCAGGGGTAGAAAATTCATCGAAAGCGGATTTTGCAAATCGCGGCAGCAGTAGCTGATTAACGTAACCGTTAACTTTGCGCAACCACTCTTCAATGGCTGTATTGCGTTTCCCGGTTAACAGCGGTTTGCCGTCGAGGTTGTCGACATAATGTACAATATCCATACTTTCAGGAAGGTAGCGACTATCATCTTTTTGCAGGATGGGTACCATCTTTTGACCAATCATCCGGGTGGGCGTCGCCTCGTCGTCATTTTGTAACACGTTAAGTTCAACGGGGATGTTCTTCAGGCCGAAAATCATGCGGGCTTTAACGCAGAAAGGGCAATGATCGTAAATATAAAGCTTCACGTTTCTCCTCCATTTGACTGTCGGTATCTGACCAGTATGGAGGAGATAGCGACAGGTATCAAATCAGGCGCCGGGTTCCAGCATCCGGCGCGGCGTGCGTTTATGACTAAATTGCCAGCCTAAAGCCAAAAAGGTGATGAAGCCGATAATACCGAGCATCATCCACGGTAGTTCAGGCTGCGCAAGCGCTTTCCCCATATCAAACAACCAGCCGCCGCCGATATAACCAATCGCGCCGCCAATGGCTAATCCCAGACGGCTAAAGCCCATATAGCTTCCCCGCGCCCTCGCGTCCGCGAGCGACGCGCTGAGCGTTTCGCGCGCTGGTTCGGCGATAACCGAGCCGATGTAGAAAGCGCAAATAAGCGTAAAAAGCTGCTGTAAATTGCCCACCATCCCGATGGGGAGCATGCTCAGCGACATGACGAGCAAACCGGCCATCAGCCGATGCTCCAGCCGAAAACGCTTTTCGCTCCAGCGGGCAATCGGGTAGAGCAACGTCAGCGAGAGACACGCTTCAATAGCGTACATCCATTTCACGGCAGCAGGCGAACCGGCGATATCGTTTACCATAATCGGCAGCATTAACATGACCTGTACCGCCAGCATATAGTAGCCCGCCAGCGTCAGCACGTAGGTGACAAACCTTTTATCGCTCATGACGCGGCGCATTCCTTCACGCACCGGCGTTCTGACCGTTGATAGCTTCCAGGCCGGAAGCAGCCATGCGTTGAAAAGGGCGCATAATATGAACAAAATAGCGCCCGTCGCGCAGACCAGGCGAAAATCGTATTGTAGCAACCAGCTTCCCAGCAGCGCGCCAATCACCGCGCCCGCGCTGTCCTGCATCATCAACAGAGAGAAGAAGCGGCCCCGTTGCTCCGGACGAATTAATTTGACCACCAGCGCTGAACGCGGCGGGTCGAAAAGCGTACCGCCGAGACCGGAAAGAAAGCAGGAAAACCACAAGAGCCAGGGCTCATGCGCGATACCCATGGTGGCAAAGCCTGCGGCGCGCATCAGCATACCGGTGACAATCATCGGTTTCGCGCCAAAGCGATCGGCGATGGCTCCGCCAAAAATGCCCAGACCTTGTTGAATAAACTGGCGCAGGCCGAGCGCGATCCCTACCATTACGGCAGCCCACCCCATTTGATCGACAAAGCGAATAGAGATGAGCGGGAAGACGACGAAAAAACCCAGCACCACCAACATGTTATCGATGAGAAGAAAATATTTACCCAGGTTCCTCGCCTGCGAGACGCGCGACATTTCCCCTCCCGGGAAATAAAAGATGAGCGTCTTCTATTCTGCGGCGGCGTTTCGTTTTTTCCTACCGTTAGCGGGACAATATTTTTTTATCAAAAGTCCTTTTTAATCGAGAGTTTTCATCAAAATGTGGCAGCAATTCAAAAAATGACGATTTGCGCTTTTCACAGAGCCTGGTTGCGCAGGTATAGTAATGTTACTGGCGTGCTGAAGACGTTACAGGAAGGAGTAGGTATAGAATGTTTGGCTATCGTAGTAACGTGCCAAAAGTGCGCTTAACCACCGATCGTCTGGTGGTACGTTTAGTGCATGAGCGTGATGCCTGGCGTCTGGCCGATTATTACGCGGAAAATCGTCATTTTTTAAAACCCTGGGAACCGGTCCGTGATGAAAGTCATTGTTATCCTTCAGGATGGCAGGCGCGTCTGGGAATGATCGGTGAATTTCACAAACAGGGCTCCGCCTTCTATTTCGCGCTACTTGATCCGGAAGAAAAAGAAATTATCGGCGTGGCGAATTTTTCCAATGTGGTGCGCGGTTCTTTTCATGCCTGTTATCTGGGCTATTCCATTGCGCAAAAGTGGCAGGGGCAAGGGCTGATGTTTGAAGCCTTAACCGCTGCGATTCGCTATATGCAGCGCACTCAGCATATCCACCGTATCATGGCGAACTATATGCCGCACAACAAACGTAGCGGCGCGTTGCTGGCGCGGCTTGGCTTTGAAAAAGAAGGCTATGCGAAAGATTATCTGTTGATTGATGGACAATGGCGCGACCATGTCCTGACGGCGTTAACCACGCCGTTATGGACGCCGGGGCGTTGAGCGGCTTACGGAATGAGAGGCAAAGGGAGAAAACGATGAAATATGAATTAACCGCCACTGAAGCGCGAGTGATTGGCTGTCTGCTGGAAAAGCAGGTGACAACGCCGGAACAGTATCCGCTTTCCGTCAACGGGGTGGTGACAGCCTGTAATCAGAAAACCAACCGTGAACCGGTGATGAACCTGACGGAACAAGAGGTGCAGGAACAGCTCGATAACCTGGTGAAACGCCACTTTTTGCGTACGGTCAGCGGGTTTGGCAACCGCGTCACCAAATATGAACAGCGCTTCTGTAATTCCGAATTTGGCGATCTGAAACTTAGCGCGGCGGAAGTGGCGCTCGTCACTACGCTGCTGCTGCGCGGCGCGCAAACGCCCGGCGAGTTGCGTAGCCGGGCGTCGCGGATGCATGAATTCAGCGATATGACGGAAGTTGAATCCACGCTGGAACGGCTTGCCAGTCGTGAGGACGGCCCGTATGTCGTCCGTCTGGCGCGTGAACCGGGTAAGCGCGAAAGCCGTTATATGCACCTTTTTTGCGGCGACGTCGATGAACTGTCTCTCCAGACGTCTGCGCCGGAAAGTGCGTCGGGCGATCTTCAGTCGCGCGTCGAAGCGCTGGAAAGCGAAGTGGCGGAGTTAAAGCAGCGGCTGGATTCTTTGTTAGCTCACCTGGGGGAGTAATGTGAGAACATTACGGATTGGCATTGTCGGATTAGGCGGTATTGCGCAGAAGGCCTGGCTGCCGGTATTAACCAACACCGCCGGATGGACGCTACAGGGCGCCTGGTCTCCTTCGCGGGATAAAGCCTTACGTATCTGCGAAAGCTGGCGCATACCGTATGTGGATTCGCTGGCGAATTTAGCGTCCGGCTGCGATGCGGTCTTTGTCCACTCCAGTACCGCAAGCCATTATGCCGTGGTCAGCGAACTTCTCAATGCCGGCGTCCATGTCTGCGTGGATAAACCGCTGGCGGAAAATCTACGTGATGCCGAACGGCTGGTGGCGCTGGCGGCGCAAAAAAAATTGACGCTGATGGTTGGCTTTAATCGCCGTTTCGCGCCGCTGTACCGCGAACTGAAGACGCGCCTCGGCACTGCGGCGTCACTGCGTATGGATAAACATCGTACCGATAGCATCGGGCCGCACGACTTACGTTTTACTTTGCTCGATGACTATCTGCATGTCGTGGATACCGCTCTGTGGCTGGCGGGCGGCGAGGCGCGCCTTGCCAGCGGCACGTTGCTCACCAGCGAGTCCGGCGAAATGTGCTATGCGGAACATCATTTTTCCGCCGACAAACTACAAATTACCACCAGTATGCACCGGCGCGCCGGAAGTCAGCGTGAATCGGTCCAGGCCGTCACCGACGGCGGGTTGTATGACGTGACGGATATGCGTGAATGGCGCGAAGAGCGCGGGCAGGGTATTCTCATCAAACCCATTCCGGGTTGGCAAACGACGCTTGAACAGCGTGGTTTTGTCGGATGCGCGCGACATTTCATTGACTGCGTACAAAATCAGACGGTTCCGGAAACGGCGGGGGAGCAGGCGATTTTGGCCCAGCGCGTCGTGGAGGCGCTGTGGCGGGACGCCATCAGCGAATAACCCTCTGTAACATCTGGCGGTAGTAATTCATCGTAATCCAGGTACTATACCCTCAATAATTCGAGTTGCAGAAAAGCTAACGCACATGCAGCTCGAAGTATGGCGGGTATATATGCCCACTCTACATAATACCTCTTTTCACAGTGAATAATGGCAAACCGTGGGGAGTCTGTAAGGCCTGATAAGACGTTTTAACGTCGCCGTCAGGCGCGGTGATACAGCCGGATACGGCAGAAGTTGCGTTATCCGGTCGATGGATCAGCCATGCAGGAGTTTTACGCCAGGGTCTGGAATACAAAAGAAATGAATTTATTGAAATCGCTGGCTGCCGTCAGCTCGATGACTATGTTTTCACGCGTGTTGGGCTTTGCCCGTGATGCGATTGTCGCCAGAATTTTTGGCGCAGGGATGGCGACCGACGCCTTTTTTGTGGCGTTTAAACTCCCCAATCTACTACGCCGGATCTTTGCCGAAGGCGCTTTTTCTCAGGCCTTTGTGCCTATCCTGGCGGAATATAAGAGCAAGCAGGGTGAAGAAGCGACGCGGATCTTTGTCGCTTACGTTTCCGGCCTGTTGACGCTGGCATTGGCCGTCGTGACGGTGGCCGGTATGCTGGCCGCCCCGTGGGTGATTATGGTAACCGCGCCGGGTTTTGCCGATACTGCGGATAAATTCGCGCTGACGACGCAACTGCTGCGGATTACGTTTCCCTATATTCTGCTGATCTCGCTGGCTTCACTGGTTGGCGCCATTCTCAACACCTGGAATCGCTTCTCTATTCCCGCTTTTGCGCCGACATTTCTTAATATCAGCATGATCGGTTTTGCATTATTCGCCGCGCCATACTTTAATCCGCCGGTGCTGGCGTTAGCCTGGGCAGTCACCGTCGGCGGCGTGCTGCAACTGGTGTATCAACTTCCGTATTTGAAAAAGATCGGTATGCTGGTGCTGCCGCGCATTAACTTTCGCGACACCGGGGCGATGCGGGTGGTCAAACAGATGGGGCCGGCGATTTTGGGCGTTTCCGTCAGTCAGATCTCCCTTATCATCAATACCATTTTCGCCTCGTTTCTGGCCTCCGGCTCGGTCTCATGGATGTACTATGCCGATCGGTTGATGGAGTTCCCGTCCGGCGTGCTGGGCGTGGCGTTGGGGACCATCCTGTTGCCGTCATTGTCGAAAAGTTTTGCCAGCGGCAATCATGATGAGTACTGCCGCCTGATGGACTGGGGGCTGCGTTTGTGCTTTTTACTGGCGTTGCCGAGCGCGGTAGCGTTAGGCATTCTGGCGAAGCCGCTGACGGTCTCGCTGTTTCAGTACGGTAAATTCACCGCCTTTGATGCGGCGATGACGCAGCGGGCGTTAATCGCCTATTCGGTGGGGCTGATTGGCTTGATCGTCGTAAAAGTGTTGGCCCCGGGCTTCTATTCTCGCCAGGATATTAAAACGCCGGTGAAAATCGCGATAGTGACGTTAATCATGACTCAGTTAATGAACCTGGCGTTTATTGGACCGCTGAAACACGCCGGGCTGTCGCTCTCTATTGGTCTGGCGGCATGTCTCAATGCGTCGCTGCTGTACTGGCAACTGCGCAAACAGAATATCTTTACGCCACAACCGGGTTGGATGTGGTTCCTGATGCGTCTGATCATTTCCGTACTGGTGATGGCCGCCGTATTGTTCGGCGTGTTGCATATTATGCCGGAGTGGTCGCAAGGGTCGATGTTATGGCGTTTGCTGCGTTTGATGGCGGTAGTGATCGCGGGTATCGCGGCCTATTTCGCCGCGCTTGCCGTGCTGGGCTTTAAAGTGAAAGAGTTTGTTCGCCGGACGGCGTAAATTCAGTGCCTGATAGCGCTGTGCTATCAGGCCTACAAGGCATTCAGGCCGGAAAGGCGCAACGTCGCCATCCGGCAATGATTAGATAGAAATTTTTTTACCGCCGCGGTGAGAGACGGAAGTCTGACCGTCAGCCCCGTACAAGCTCGGCTCCTGGTGAGGTTTCAGCACCTCCAGCGCCTGTTGATTACGCTCGATTTGCCCTTCCAGCAGCCAGCCGTTGTGCTGGTTGAGGTCGCGAAGATGCTGCGTTTTTTCGGTAATCGCCTGCCAGCGCTCTGCAATGTCATCGTTTGCGCTACGCTGCGCATTCTGCTCCAGACGGCGCTGTTGTTCCAGATAATCCAGCGTCGCCAGCAACGAGCTTTTTTCTTCTGTAATACGCTGTAGCTGGCTGCCGTTAATCTGGCCTACGGAAAGCTGTTGTTGCTCGGCGTCCATCACCGTCTTCAGGTCATTCAGGACGGTGGTCATCTGGTCAAGTATTTCTGACAAACGAGTCATACGCTTATTTACTCTGTAAGTAGCTCTGCGCCTCGCGAATGAGCGAGTCTGCTATTTTTCCCGTATCCATTTTTAACTCACCGTTACGGATAGCCGTTTTTAATGCTTCGACGCGTTCCATATTAATGTCGCTGACGCCTGGCTGCATGAGCTTCGCTTGCGCGTCGCTTAACGTTACGCTGGCGCTCGTCGCGGCGGACGTTTTTTCCTGACGCGTTTTTTGTACCGGCGTGTCGCTGGTTTCGCGCGTCTGGACAGTGCTAACGGGTTTCAAAGGTGAGGTACGGTCAATGCTCATTTATTTATCCTCATCGAGGGTTACGTTGTAGCGGCCAGCTACCATCATGGTTGAATATCTCATCGGCAGCCGCGACAAAATCTTTACACAATTATAGGTTAATAAGAATATTCCCATCAGAATCGACGGTTCCACTCACGATTTGACCCGATGTCATGCGCACGCGCGCATTTTGCGCGACGGCGGCATTATTCATCGCCTGACCTTCCGCATTGACGCTGAACCCCTCGCCATTGGCGATGACCTGTACTCGTTGCCCCGCTTTGACGCGCCAGGCCTGACGTATCATCGTAAGCTGTACCGGCTGCCCGGGAGCGAGATCGCGCAAACTGACGGCATCCTGAATCTGACGGATATCCAGTACCGTCCGCGGCGGTAACTGATCCAGCCTGCCACGTTTTAGCGTGACGTTGGCCGGCGTCAATTTTCCGCCGCGCGCGATGGGCGCGGCAACGGCGACATAATTGCCGGTCGCTTGCACATTCACCTGCAAATAACGTTTTTCATTGGCGCAGCGCGCCACCACATTGACGTTGCCCCACAGCTTCGCGCTGCCCGTCATGCTGAAGGCTGGCTGCTCGCAGCTCGGTAGCAGATTGGGCGATGAACGGAGCGTGACAACCACCTCGTCGCTGAAGCCAGCCAGACGCTGGGAAAACCACGTGGTCAGCTGGGCGTTGATGTCCTGCGCCATTGTCAGGGGGCTGAACAGCAAAGCCGCCACGGCGAATCCTCGTTTTAACGTTTGCATGGTACTTCCCCCTGGTTGATGTCATGACAGGATTCTACCCGTGTGAAGCAAGCATCAACGCAATAAATAGCGACGCATTTTGCGTTTATTCCGGCGATAACGCGCGCGTGAAGGCATTTAAGCTGTCGGCTGAATTTTGCCATTTGCGGAGGAGATATGCTCGACAGGCTCGATGCCGCCTTACGATTTCAGCAGGAAGCGCTAAATCTGCGCGCGCAACGTCAGGAAATATTAGCGGCGAATATCGCCAATGCCGATACGCCGGGGTATCAGGCGCGCGATATTGATTTTGCCAGTGAGTTAAAAAAGGTGATGGTGCGTGGACGGGAAGAAACCGGCGGCGTCGCGTTAACGTTGACTTCCTCTCACCATATTCCCGCCCAGGCGGTCTCTTCTCCCGCAGTGGATCTGCTTTATCGCGTACCCGATCAGCCTTCTTTGGATGGTAACACCGTAGATATGGACAGGGAACGTACGCAGTTTGCGGATAACAGCCTCAAATATCAGATGGGGCTTACCGTTCTGGGTAGCCAACTCAAAGGCATGATGAATGTGCTACAGGGAGGAAACTAATTCGTGGCGCTGTTAAACATTTTTGATATTGCCGGATCGGCGCTTGCCGCGCAGTCCAAGCGGTTGAACGTTGCGGCCAGTAACCTGGCGAATGCGGATAGCGTCACCGGCCCGGACGGACAGCCTTATCGCGCCAAACAGGTGGTTTTTCAGGTGGACGCCGCGCCGGGTCAAGCCACTGGCGGGGTAAAGGTCGCCAGCGTGATTGAAAGTCAGGCACCGGAAAAGCTGGTTTATGAGCCAGGCAATCCGCTGGCGGACGCTAATGGTTACGTCAAAATGCCCAACGTCGATGTGGTCGGCGAAATGGTCAACACGATGTCAGCCTCGCGCAGCTATCAGGCAAATATCGAAGTCCTGAATACCGTAAAAAGCATGATGCTTAAAACGCTGACATTAGGCCAGTAAAGGAGGCGCGTATGTCTATTGCCGTAAATATGAATGACCCGACCAACACGGGCGTCAAAACGACGACCGGCAGCGGGTCGATGACCGGAAGCAACGCTGCCGATCTGCAAAGCAGTTTCCTGACCTTACTGGTCGCGCAATTGAAGAACCAGGACCCGACTAACCCATTACAAAATAATGAGTTAACGACACAGTTGGCGCAAATCAGTACCGTGAGCGGCATTGAAAAACTGAATACGACGCTGGGGGCTATTTCCGGGCAAATCGATAATAGTCAGTCCCTACAGGCGACCACGCTGATTGGACATGGCGTTATGGTGCCTGGCACCACAATTCTGGCGGGTAAAGGCGCGGAAGAAGGGGCCGTGACGTCCACGACGCCGTTTGGCGTGGAATTGCAACAGCCTGCGGACAAAGTGACGGCAACCATTACCGATAAAGATGGCCGGGTGGTACGGACGCTGGAGATCGGTGAGTTGCGAGCCGGGGTACACACCTTTACCTGGGATGGTAAGCAAACGGACGGAACAACGGTACCGAATGGTTCTTACAACATTGCGATTACCGCCAGCAATGGCGGGACGCAACTGGTGGCGCAGCCGCTGCAATTCGCTCTGGTACAGGGCGTGACGAAGGGCAGTAACGGCAACCTGTTGGATCTGGGTACCTATGGCACCACCACACTCGACGAAGTTCGGCAAATAATCTAAGCCCTTACACTTATCAGGAGTCAGTCATGTCTTTTTCTCAAGCGGTTAGCGGCCTGAACGCTGCGGCCACCAACCTTGATGTTATCGGTAATAACATCGCCAACTCCGCCACCTATGGCTTTAAGTCCGGTACGGCATCATTTGCCGATATGTTCGCCGGTTCCAAAGTGGGGCTGGGCGTAAAAGTGGCGGGGATTACCCAGGATTTTACCGACGGTACGACAACGAACACCGGGCGCGGGCTGGATGTCGCGATTAGCCAGAACGGTTTTTTCCGCCTGGTAGACAGCAACGGTTCCGTGTTCTATAGCCGCAACGGCCAGTTCAAACTGGACGAGAACCGTAACCTGGTCAATATGCAGGGGATGCAGTTGACCGGCTATCCGGCCACCGGTACGCCGCCGACCATTCAGCAGGGGGCGAATCCTGCGCCGATCACCATTCCGAACACGCTGATGGCGGCGAAATCGACCACCACCGCGTCAATGCAGATCAACCTGAACTCAACGGACCCTGTACCGTCTAAAACGCCCTTTAGCGTGAGTGATGCGGATTCGTATAACAAAAAAGGCACTGTCACCGTTTATGACAGCCAGGGTAATGCCCATGACATGAACGTCTATTTTGTGAAAACCAAAGATAATGAATGGGCCGTGTACACCCATGACAGCAGCGATCCTGCAGCCACAGCGCCGGCGGCACCATCAACCACTCTGGTATTTAACGCAAACGGGACACTGCAATCCGGCGGTACGGTGAACATCACCACCGGTACGATTAATGGCGCGACAGCGGCCACCTTCTCCCTCAGCTTCCTTAACTCCATGCAGCAGAACACCGGGGCTAACAACATCGTCGCCACCAATCAAAACGGCTATAAGCCGGGCGACCTGGTGAGCTACCAGATTAACAACGACGGCACCGTAGTTGGCAACTACTCCAACGAGCAGGAGCAGGTGCTGGGGCAGATTGTGCTGGCTAACTTCGCCAACAACGAAGGTCTGGCATCCCAGGGCGATAACGTCTGGGCGGCGACGCAGGCTTCCGGGGTTGCGCTGCTGGGGACTGCCGGTTCCGGCAACTTCGGTAAGCTGACGAACGGCGCGCTGGAAGCCTCTAACGTGGATTTGAGTAAAGAGCTGGTGAATATGATCGTCGCGCAGCGTAACTACCAGTCGAATGCGCAGACCATCAAAACCCAGGACCAGATCCTCAATACGCTGGTTAACCTGCGCTAAGCGCCTGACGGGATAGCTTAATGGATCACGCAATTTATACCGCCATGGGGGCGGCCAGCCAGACGCTTAACCAGCAGGCGGTAACGGCCAGCAACCTAGCTAATGCCTCAACGCCGGGCTTTCGCGCGCAGCTTAACGCGCTACGCGCGGTGCCCGTTGATGGCCTCTCTTTAGCAACGCGCACGCTGGTTACGGCGTCGACGCCCGGGGCGGATATGACCCCGGGTCAGTTGGACTACACCTCCCGTCCGCTGGATGTCGCGTTACAGCAGGACGGCTGGCTGGTAGTGCAAGCGGCGGATGGCGCTGAAGGATATACCCGTAACGGGAATATCCAGGTGGGTCCGACCGGGCAGTTAACCATTCAGGGACATCCGGTTATCGGCGAAGGCGGCCCGATTACCGTTCCTGAAGGGTCGGAAATCACCATTGCGGCAGACGGCACGATCTCCGCGCTCAATCCCGGCGACCCGCCAAACACGGTGGCGCCCGTTGGGCGACTGAAGCTGGTCAAAGCGGAAGGCAATGAGGTGCAGCGGAGCGATGACGGTTTATTCCGCCTTACCGCCGAGGCACAGGCTGAACGCGGGGCGGTACTGGCCGCCGACCCGTCAATTCGCATTATGTCGGGCGTGCTGGAGGGCAGTAACGTCAAGCCGGTTGAAGCGATGACCGACATGATCGCCAACGCACGTCGTTTTGAAATGCAGATGAAGGTTATCACCAGCGTAGATGAGAACGAAGGGCGAGCTAACCAACTGCTGTCGATGAGTTAATACAGGACATTTTATGATCAGTTCATTATGGATCGCCAAAACCGGTCTGGACGCGCAGCAAACCAATATGGATGTGATTGCCAATAACCTGGCAAACGTCAGCACCAATGGTTTTAAGCGTCAGCGCGCGGTATTTGAAGATCTGTTGTATCAGACCATCCGCCAGCCGGGTGCGCAGTCGTCCGAGCAGACGACGCTGCCTTCCGGGCTGCAAATCGGTACCGGCGTGCGTCCGGTCGCCACGGAGCGCCTGCACAGTCAGGGGAACCTGTCGCAGACCAACAACAGTAAAGATGTGGCGATTAAAGGGCAGGGCTTTTTCCAGGTCATGCTGCCGGACGGTACGTCTGCCTATACCCGCGACGGCTCTTTCCAGGTGGATCAGAATGGTCAACTGGTGACGGCGGGCGGTTTTCAGGTGCAGCCGGCAATCACCATTCCGGCCAACGCGTTAAGCATCACGATTGGCCGCGACGGCGTGGTCAGCGTGACCCAGCAGGGGCAGGCCGCGCCGGTTCAGGTCGGGCAGCTTAACCTGACCACCTTTATGAACGACACCGGGCTGGAAAGCATCGGCGAGAACCTCTATATAGAAACGCAATCGTCCGGCGCGCCGAACGAAAGCACGCCGGGGCTCAACGGCGCGGGGTTGTTGTATCAAGGGTATGTCGAAACGTCGAACGTTAACGTGGCGGAAGAGCTGGTGAACATGATTCAGGTTCAACGCGCCTATGAAATTAACAGTAAAGCAGTATCGACGACCGATCAGATGCTGCAGAAACTGACGCAACTCTAAGGGGCCGCCGGTGGGGGATACGCCACCGGCTCCCTGATTTTGAAGATGAAGGTAATGCAAAAATACGCGCTTCACGCTTACCCAGTTATGGCCCTGATGGTCGCGACGCTGACAGGATGCGCCTGGATACCCGCTAAACCGCTCGTGCAGGGGGCGACCACGGCGCAGCCGATACCTGGCCCGGTACCGGTGGCGAATGGCTCCATATTTCAGTCTGCGCAGCCGATTAATTATGGCTATCAGCCGCTTTTTGAAGATCGTCGACCGCGTAATATCGGCGATACGCTCACGATTGTGTTACAGGAAAACGTCAGCGCCAGTAAAAGCTCGTCGGCAAATGCCAGCCGCGACGGCAAAACCAGCTTTGGTTTTGATACGGTACCGCGTTATCTGCAGGGATTATTCGGTAATTCCCGCGCGGATATGGAGGCCTCCGGCGGCAACTCTTTTAATGGTAAAGGCGGCGCGAATGCCAGCAATACCTTTAGCGGCACGCTGACCGTGACCGTCGATCAGGTTCTGGCCAATGGCAATTTACACGTCGTGGGGGAAAAACAGATCGCGATTAATCAGGGAACGGAATTCATCCGCTTCTCCGGCGTGGTAAATCCACGCACCATCAGCGGCAGCAACTCTGTTCCCTCGACACAGGTGGCGGATGCGCGGATTGAATATGTCGGGAACGGCTATATTAACGAAGCGCAAAATATGGGCTGGCTGCAACGTTTCTTCCTTAATTTGTCGCCGATGTAAGCGAGGTGTATGTGTTTAAAGCTCTTGCAGGAATCGTTCTGGCACTGGTTGCCACTCTGGCGCACGCCGAGCGTATCCGGGATCTGACCAGTGTCCAGGGAGTACGGGAAAACTCGCTGATCGGCTACGGGCTGGTGGTCGGGCTGGACGGTACGGGCGACCAGACGACCCAGACGCCATTTACCACCCAGACGCTGAATAACATGCTGTCACAACTGGGGATTACGGTCCCCACCGGCACCAACATGCAGTTGAAAAACGTGGCGGCGGTGATGGTGACGGCGTCGTATCCGCCTTTTGCGCGACAGGGACAAACGATCGATGTCGTCGTTTCCTCAATGGGGAACGCTAAAAGTCTGCGTGGCGGGACGTTATTAATGACGCCGTTAAAAGGGGTGGACAGCCAGGTGTATGCTCTGGCGCAGGGCAATATTCTGGTCGGCGGCGCGGGCGCTTCCGCAGGCGGCAGTAGCGTGCAGGTTAACCAGCTTAATGGCGGGCGCATCACTAATGGCGCGATTATCGAACGCGAGTTGCCGACTCAGTTCGGCGCTGGCAACACCATTAATCTGCAATTGAACGACGAAGATTTTACGATGGCGCAGCAAATTACCGACGCCATCAACCGCGCCCGCGGTTACGGCAGCGCCACTGCGCTTGATGCGCGAACGGTACAGGTGCGCGTGCCCAGCGGCAACAGCTCGCAGGTGCGTTTTCTGGCGGACATTCAAAATATGGAAGTCAACGTGACGCCGCAGGATGCAAAAGTCGTGATCAACTCGCGTACCGGTTCGGTGGTCATGAATCGGGAAGTCACGCTGGATAGCTGCGCTGTGGCGCAGGGCAATTTGTCAGTGACAGTCAATCGCCAGCTCAACGTCAACCAGCCGAATACGCCATTTGGCGGCGGGCAGACCGTGGTGACGCCACAGACTCAGATAGATTTGCGTCAGAGCGGCGGATCGCTACAGAGCGTGCGTTCCAGCGCCAATCTGAACAGCGTAGTGCGCGCGCTGAATGCGCTTGGCGCGACGCCGATGGACCTGATGTCGATTTTGCAGTCCATGCAGAGCGCGGGCTGTCTACGCGCCAAACTGGAAATCATCTGATGATCGGAGACGGTAAATTGCTGGCCAGCGCGGCCTGGGATGCGCAATCTCTGAACGAACTGAAAGCGAAAGCGGGCCAGGACCCGGCGGCGAATATCCGTCCTGTGGCCCGTCAGGTGGAAGGGATGTTTGTGCAGATGATGCTGAAAAGTATGCGCGAGGCTTTACCCAAAGATGGTTTATTCAGCAGCGATCAGACGCGTCTGTATACCAGCATGTATGACCAACAGATCGCCCAGCAGATGACCGCCGGTAAGGGATTGGGGCTGGCGGATATGATGGTTAAACAGATGACGGGCGGGCAGACGATGCCTGCGGATGATGCGCCGCAAGTACCGCTTAAATTCTCCCTGGAGACGGTAAACAGCTATCAAAATCAGGCGCTGACCCAACTGGTGCGCAAAGCCATACCGAAAACGCCGGACAGCAGCGATGCGCCGCTCTCCGGCGACAGTAAAGACTTTCTGGCCCGGCTTTCGCTCCCGGCGAGGCTGGCCAGCGAACAAAGCGGGGTGCCGCATCATCTGATTCTGGCGCAGGCGGCGCTGGAGTCCGGCTGGGGGCAACGGCAAATCCTGCGGGAGAATGGCGAACCCAGCTATAACGTATTTGGCGTGAAAGCGACCGCCAGTTGGAAAGGGCCGGTGACGGAAATCACCACCACTGAATACGAGAATGGCGAAGCGAAAAAAGTGAAAGCGAAATTCCGCGTCTATAGCTCGTATCTGGAGGCATTATCGGATTATGTCGCGCTGTTAACGCGTAACCCACGCTACGCTGCCGTGACCACTGCCGCCACGGCAGAGCAGGGCGCAGTGGCTCTGCAAAACGCCGGATACGCCACTGACCCGAATTACGCGCGTAAATTGACCAGCATGATTCAGCAGTTGAAAGCGATGAGTGAAAAGGTCAGCAAAACCTACAGCGCGAATCTCGACAATCTCTTTTAAATTGCTCAAGTCCACGTAGTCGCTGCCGATAACAACGAGTATTGAAGGATTAAAAGGAACCATCATGTCCAGCTTGATTAATCACGCCATGAGCGGACTTAACGCCGCGCAGGCCGCGTTAAATACGGTCAGTAATAACATCAACAATTATAACGTTGCGGGTTATACCCGGCAGACAACTATTCTGGCGCAGGCAAACAGTACGTTAGGGGCTGGCGGCTGGATAGGTAATGGCGTTTACGTTTCAGGCGTACAGCGCGAATATGATGCGTTTATCACTAATCAGCTACGCGGCGCGCAAAACCAGAGCAGCGGCTTAACCACGCGCTATGAACAAATGTCGAAAATCGACAACCTGCTGGCCGATAAATCCAGCTCACTGTCTGGCTCGCTGCAGAGTTTTTTTACCAGCCTGCAAACGTTAGTCAGTAACGCGGAAGATCCTGCGGCGCGTCAGGCGCTGATTGGTAAAGCGGAAGGGCTGGTAAACCAGTTCAAAACCACCGATCAGTATCTGCGCGATCAGGATAAACAGGTCAATATCGCGATTGGCTCCAGCGTGGCGCAAATCAACAATTACGCGAAGCAGATAGCTAACCTGAACGATCAAATCTCCCGTATGACGGGCGTAGGCGCGGGCGCATCGCCGAACGACCTGCTCGATCAACGTGATCAGTTGGTTAGCGAGCTTAACAAGATCGTTGGCGTCGAGGTGAGTGTACAGGACGGCGGCACCTATAACCTGACGATGGCCAATGGCTATACGCTGGTGCAGGGGTCGACGGCGCGTCAGTTGGCGGCGGTTCCCTCCAGCGCCGACCCGACGCGAACGACTGTCGCTTATGTCGATGAGGCCGCCGGTAACATCGAAATTCCGGAAAAGTTGCTGAACACCGGTTCGCTCGGCGGATTACTGACGTTTCGTTCTCAGGATCTGGATCAGACTCGTAATACGCTGGGCCAGTTGGCGTTGGCGTTTGCCGATGCGTTTAACGCGCAGCATACCAAAGGTTATGACGCCGACGGCAATAAAGGGAAAGACTTCTTTAGCATTGGCTCGCCGGTGGTATATAGCAACAGTAATAATGCCGATAAAACGGTATCGCTAACCGCTAAGGTGGTCGACAGCACGAAGGTTCAGGCAACGGATTATAAGATTGTTTTTGACGGTACAGACTGGCAGGTTACTCGCACTGCGGATAACACCACTTTCACGGCGACAAAAGATGCTGACGGAAAACTGGAGATTGACGGTCTGAAAGTGACGGTAGGGACTGGCGCACAGAAAAACGACAGTTTTCTTCTCAAGCCGGTCAGCAATGCTATCGTCGACATGAACGTTAAAGTGACAAATGAAGCCGAGATTGCGATGGCGTCTGAGTCAAAACTCGATCCTGACGTGGATACTGGCGACAGCGATAACCGCAATGGTCAGGCATTGCTGGACTTACAAAACAGCAATGTAGTGGGCGGCAACAAAACTTTTAACGATGCTTACGCCACGTTGGTCAGCGATGTGGGTAACAAAACGTCAACGCTGAAAACCAGCAGCACCACGCAGGCGAATGTGGTTAAACAGCTTTATAAACAGCAACAGTCGGTTTCCGGCGTTAACCTCGACGAAGAGTACGGCAATTTGCAGCGTTATCAGCAGTATTATCTGGCGAATGCGCAAGTATTGCAGACCGCGAATGCGCTGTTTGATGCGTTATTGAATATTCGCTAAAGGAGAAGGATGACATGCGTATCAGTACCCAGATGATGTACGAACAAAATATGAGCGGCATCACTAATTCTCAGGCCGAATGGATGAAGCTGGGCGAGCAGATGTCTACCGGTAAGCGCGTTACCAACCCATCTGACGATCCGATCGCCGCGTCGCAGGCGGTAGTACTCTCTCAGGCGCAGGCGCAGAATAGCCAGTATGCCCTGGCGCGTACGTTTGCCACCCAAAAAGTGTCGCTGGAAGAAAGCGTACTCAGTCAGGTGACGACGGCGATTCAAACCGCGCAGGAAAAAATCGTCTATGCCGGAAACGGCACGTTAAGCGACGATGACCGCGCGTCGCTGGCGACGGATTTACAGGGCATCCGCGATCAGCTGATGAACCTGGCAAACAGCACTGACGGCAATGGTCGCTATATCTTTGCCGGGTATAAAACGGAAGCGGCGCCATTCGACCAGGCGACAGGTGGTTATCATGGCGGCGAGAAAAGTGTTACCCAGCAGGTGGATTCCGCACGCACGATGGTAATTGGCCATACGGGTGCGCAAATTTTTAATAGCATCACCAGCAATGCGGTGCCGGAACCGGATGGCTCGGACTCCGAAAAGAATCTGTTTGTCATGCTCGATACGGCAATTGCCGCACTCAAGACCCCGGTGGAAGGCAATGACGTGGAAAAAGAAAAAGCCGCTGCCGCCATTGATAAAACCAATCGCGGCTTAAAAAATTCGCTTAATAACGTCCTGACCGTTCGTGCGGAACTGGGAACGCAACTGAGCGAACTCAGTACGCTGGATTCACTGGGAAGCGACCGTGCGCTGGGACAGAAGCTGCAGATGAGCAACCTGGTAGATGTGGACTGGAACTCGGTCATTTCTTCCTACGTCATGCAACAGGCGGCATTACAGGCGTCCTATAAAACGTTTACCGACATGCAGGGAATGTCGCTTTTCCAGTTGAACCGGTAACGCCTCTTTTTGAAACATATCACGAAACTGGATATGTTTTGTCTGCCCGCGCCATCCACCCCGGCGCGGGCATTTTTTTAGTCGTCATTGAGTTAGTGGTCATATTGTCGCGCCCGTAGCGACGCCATCCGTACGTATTATCCCGCCCGATCTCATAAACGCCTGGAGTGACTAAAAGACGCCATGGGGTGAGGCATCGCCCTGTAAGGGGCATAAAAAAGCCGACCTGGCGGTCGGCTTTGTATCAGCATTTACATCATTCTACCGGCTGTGGGCGTGTCGCCGGGGCGCTGGCGTGACGTGTGGCGCTGTGTCCGCCTGCTGCGCCTTTACCTTCAAAGTGGAAGGAAGGGCGCTGCCAGTCGCTATGGTGCGGGGTTTCCGGCACATATTCCGGCGCTGGCGCACGCGTCATCGGCGCGCTGGCGTGGTTATGATCGTCAACGCAGACAACGTCCTGCGGTTTTTCCACCACCTGGGCCGGTGCGATAACGGTTTCTTCTGCCGTGTGCTCCACAACAGCCGCTTCCGCTTTTGTCTCTTCTTCTGGCTCGACAACGACAACATCAGCTACGTTTTCAGCCACCGTAATGGACGCGTCGGCGGTTTCTGCTACCGGTTCGGCGTCAGCAATAACCTCTTGCGCTTCCGGCGTATCGCTTTCGGCAATCAGTTGCGGCTGTTCATCAACTGGCGCGGCAATGACTTCCGGATGCGTTGTCTCGACCTCGACGACTTCCGACGTCTGTGGTTCGGCGACGGTTTGCGGCTCAACGGCAACGTTTTCTACCGCCTGTACTGACGCTTGTGGTTCGAGCGCTACGGTCGCAGCGATAACCTGCTGTTCAGCGACAACCGGTTGTGGCAGCGCCAGATCTGCTTCACGCTGCTCTTCAACAACCTGCGTTTCCTGAGGACGGACAATCGGGTAGCGGATCCAGACTTTACCGGACGCCATTTCCGGCGACGCGCAGGCGACGGTTAACGGCATCGGCGATTGTGTCGGGTAGCGCTCGTCACGATAGCGACGGCGACGCTGACCGCTTACGCGCAGGTGGCGCGGAGAACGGCGGGAGCGACGCGGCATACCGGTATTATCGCGAGGTTCTACGCTATCATCCTGCTCCGGCGCGATATCGGCGACGACAGGTAAATCAACTTTCGCCAGCTCGGTACGCGGCGCTGGAACGGGCTGTTCAACGTTTTCAACCGGGCGTGGTTCGTCGACGACGACCGGCGTGTCAACCGTTTCAACCACTGCGCTGTTGGTAAAGCGGACTTTCTGATTAAGCTGACGCTGCTTGCGGCGCGGCTGAACCTGCTGAACGCGTTCTTCCTGCTCGGTCTCCTGGACAGGCTGTTCTTCGCGGTTAAGCGCTTTTACTTCCTGCTGCGCCTGGCGCTTGTCATCATTGCGGCGGCGGCTGCGTTCGCGACGCGGCGTCTGTTGCTGTTCATCGCCGGTTTTCACTTTTTCCGCCGTTTCCTGCTGGCGGGTATCGCGCGCTTCCGCATTTTGCTGCTGCGTCTGGCGACGGTTACGACGATTATCGTCGCGGCTCTCGCCGCCGTCACGTCCGGCACGGTTATCACGGGTGTCGCGGCGTTCGTTACGATCGCGACGGTTGTTCTGCCGTGGCTTGCGACGATCCTGCTGACGCTCCGCTTTTTCTTCCGCTTTCGGCGCGGCTGTTTCGACGGCTTTCGTTTCTTCACCGCTGAACAGTTGTTTCAGCGCGTTAAGGAAGCGGCTAAACAGACCCGGCTGGGCAGGCTGCGCGGCGGCAACATTATCCTTTTTCGCCGTGGCGACGCTAACCGCCGGTTCGACAGGCGTCGGCGCCGGAGGCACATCTGGCATAGCGAATGTCGCCAGCGCAGGCTGTTCCGGGCGTTTACGCTCGGCGTACTCTTCTTCAGAAGGCAGCGCCATCGCTTCTTCGTGCAGCTTCGGCAGCATGTAGCTCAGGGTCGGCGTTTCTTCCCCTTTGCGTACGCGCAGCACGGAATAGTGCGGCGTTTCCATCTGATCGTTCGGGACGATGACACAGCGGACGCCATCCTGACGCGTCTCAATAGCGTTAACTGCCGTCCGTTTTTCGTTAAGCAGATAAGAGGCGATCGGCACCGGAACAATGGCATGGACTTCCTGCGTATTCTCTTTCAGCGCTTCTTCTTCAATCAGGCGCAGAATGGACAGCGACAGAGATTCGTTATCGCGCACGGTGCCGGTACCGCTACAGCGCGGACACACGTGATGGCTGGATTCGCCCAGCGACGGGCTCAGGCGCTGACGCGACATTTCGAGCAGGCCGAAGCGGGAAATATGGCTAATCTGAATACGCGCCCGGTCCTGACGCACCGCTTCACGCAGGCGGTTTTCTACCGCGCGCTGGTGACGTACCGGCGTCATATCGATAAAGTCGATAACGATCAGGCCGCCCAGGTCGCGCAGACGCAGCTGGCGGGCAATTTCATCGGCTGCTTCCAGGTTGGTATTAAACGCCGTTTCTTCGATATCGCCGCCGCGAGTCGCGCGGGCGGAGTTGATATCGATGGCGGTTAACGCTTCGGTACTGTCAATGACGATGGAGCCGCCGGAGGGCAGGCGCACTTCACGCTGGAACGCTGACTCGATCTGCGATTCGATCTGGTAATGGCTGAACAACGGGATTTCACCGGTGTACAGCTTAATTTTGCTGCTAAAATCCGGGCGGCCCAACGCGGCGATATGCTGACGCGCCATTTCCATCACTTTTGGATTGTCGATCAGGATTTCACCAATATCCTGACGCAGATAGTCGCGAAACGCGCGTACGATGACGTTGCTTTCCTGATGGATCAGGAACGGCGCGGGACGGCTTTCAGCGGCTTTCTGAATGGCCTCCCAGTGTTTCAGGCGGAAGCTTAAATCCCACTGCAACGCTTCGGCGGATTTACCCACGCCCGCGGTACGCACGATAAGCCCCATCCCTTCAGGAAGTTCCAGGCTGGCCAACGCTTCTTTTAACTCGGTACGATCGTCGCCTTCAATGCGACGGGAAATACCACCCGCGCGCGGGTTATTCGGCATCAGTACCAGGTAGCTGCCCGCCAGACTGATAAAGGTGGTTAACGCCGCGCCTTTGTTGCCGCGCTCTTCTTTATCGATTTGAACAATGACTTCCTGGCCTTCGCGTAACACGTCTTTAATGTTCGGGCGACCATGAGCGCTGTAGTTAGCGGGGAAATATTCGCGGGCAATTTCTTTTAACGGGAGGAAACCGTGGCGTTCTGCGCCGTAATCAACAAAAGCCGCTTCCAGGCTCGGTTCAATACGGGTAATTTTGCCTTTATAGATGTTCGCTTTTTTCTGCTCGTGTCCGGGGCTTTCTATATCCAGATCGTACAGACGCTGCCCATCTACAAGGGCGACGCGCAACTCTTCCTGCTGAGTCGCGTTGATTAACATTCTTTTCATCGTAACTTACTCATTATTCTTACGTTGACGACTAAGCTGCGGGCATGGTGACGCCTTACCGGGCATGAACCGATGGCCTCGTGACTATTTCGCGTCGCCAACCTCACGGTTATCGTCAGCTCAAAGAGGCGCAGAGTGTCGGTTGCCTGTATTTCATACGGAAACACAGCGCAATTATCAGGGAAGCAGCCTGGGCATTACTCTCCAGAGAAGATCCTATCTACCGGTAAGGACTGCAACCCGCAGCCCGCTAACTGTCTGAAAAATCAATACGTCTTACGCCATTGCTGCGTTGATGATCGGTCAGACAAAATGGGTTATTCCGCTAAACTTTTTGTTTTAACAAGTTTCGGTGCGGAAACCGCATCATTATTCCACTGCTAACCTTGTTATAGCAAGATGACTTTTACCATTTATCACCCGCTTACTCACAGTTTTTTCACCAGCGCGAGCCAATCGCTTTAATAACCAGCAAAACCGCAGTGAAAAATGTTCATCCACTGGCGTAGACGTCTCTATAAGCATAGAAAAATGTGTGGCGCGAATCTCACAGGCTATTTAGAATCGCCCCCCATGAAAACAGAAACGCCATCCGTAAAAATTGTTGCTATCGCCGCTGACGAAGCGGGGCAACGCATTGATAACTTTTTGCGCACCCAACTGAAAGGGGTACCAAAAAGTATGATTTATCGCATCTTGCGTAAAGGCGAGGTGCGGGTGAACAAAAAACGCATTAAACCGGAATACAAACTGGAAGCGGGCGATGAAGTCCGCATTCCGCCGGTTCGCGTTGCTGAACGCGAAGAAGAGGCCGTGTCGCCGCATTTGCAAAAAGTGGCGGCGTTGGCGGACGTCATTTTGTATGAAGACGACCATATTCTGGTGCTGAATAAGCCATCCGGCACCGCCGTACACGGCGGGAGCGGGTTAAGTTTTGGCGTCATCGAAGGGCTGCGGGCGTTGCGTCCGGAAGCGCGATTCCTGGAACTGGTGCATCGTCTTGACCGAGATACCTCCGGCGTGCTGTTGGTGGCGAAAAAACGCTCCGCGCTGCGTTCGCTGCATGAACAACTGCGCGAAAAGGGAATGCAGAAAGATTATCTGGCGCTGGTGCGCGGCCAGTGGCAATCGCACGTTAAAACCGTACAGGCGCCATTATTAAAGAACATTCTGCAAAGCGGCGAACGCATTGTTCGCGTGAGCCAGGAAGGCAAACCGTCAGAAACGCGCTTCAAGGTGGAAGAGCGCTATGCCTTCGCCACGCTGGTGCGCTGTAGCCCGGTCACGGGCCGTACGCATCAGATTCGCGTACATACCCAATATGCCGGTCACCCTATTGCGTTCGACGATCGCTACGGCGACCGTGAGTTTGATCAACAGCTTACCGAAGCGGGAACCGGTCTTAAACGTCTCTTTCTGCACGCCGCGGCGCTGAAGTTCACGCATCCGGGAACGGGCGAAGTCATGCGCATTGAAGCGCCAATGGATAACGCCCTGAAGCGCTGTCTACAGGTGCTGCGTAACGCAAAATAGTTCCTCTCTCGGGCAGGTTATCTGCCCGAATCTCACTTTTCTCATAATATTTTTGTTTTGCTGTATCCGACGCATTTTTACCGTTGTGTACTGTTTATTCTTGCGATCCGGATTTCGGCGTGTTTAAGGACGAACAGATGGCCAATACTAGCTGGATGCGCTCATTTACTCAGCGTTGGGGAAAATACGTTATCGTGCCGTTCGTTATCGCGATGTTGGTCGGTTGCGAAGGGAAGGGCGATAGTTCACGACGGGCTTTCGTTGAGTATTTGAATACGCAAATCATTACGTCTCCCGTGGTGGGCGTCTGTGAGTTGACGCCAGCCCAACGTCAGGCTTTTGGTCATTACGCCGATGACTACGATGTACTATTAGCTGCCTACGGGCAAATCTTTGCTGTGGTGTATGAGACCGGCCAGGAGGATAAGATCACCGGTGTTATTCAGTCTGAGCGTGATAATCTGGTTTTCCTGAACGAGCTACGTGTGGCTCGTGACGTAAACAATCGATTTATCCTTCGGTTGAAAAATGTGAGTAGTGAAAACAGAAAAAAATATTCTGCTTTAAAGCTCCCCTCTGATGTGAAGCCTGTCTTTGACGCTGCGTGGAATAAAACCGTAACACCGCTGGATGAGACGATGACTCGCTATTATTTTCTGCGCGGAAAGCGGCTCGACCAGCTGGTCGCAATGGGCGAGTTTCTGCAAAAACAGGGAAATAAAGTCCGCTTTGAAACGGATGGAAAAGCGGTTTTTGTCGACCTGGCAGCAAAAGAACACTTTCAGGATCAAAAATTTAATTTTTTCATTACGCAGAATGATATAAACCATCTTACTCAGCAGATGGTTGAATTTATACATAGTCAACAAGATGCGGCTGACGCTGGCGGCGTTAATTAAAGGAATGTGTCGTGAGGTGAAGCAATGTTCGGGGGAGGGCGTAAACTCATCGCGAGATGGAATTTAACGAGTCGCAAAGGGAAGGTTTCAGGACAGTAAACGTCCTGAGAGTTGCTCGCGAGAAGAAGTTTGTAAGCCGCTTTTTACACCGTAGAGCGCGTCAGGCGAGTATTGAGAACATGTGTTTTTACAAAACTGAACTGAGATGGGGAATTCATTAACGCGCACGTATACCGCTGTTGATACCCTATGGGATAAAACGCACCGTACATCGGTTCGTAATGCCAATGCTTTTTTTCTGGTCGGTGAATGGATTGACCAGGAAACGGGCCCGCACGAAGAGAGTGAAGATCGGCAGGCGCTAAATTGTTCACAACAAGCGCTTTCCAGTTGGTTAGAACTGGAAGCGGTCGAAACTGCTCCCCAATAAACGGGAGATAACTACCAACACGTGCAGAAACGGCTTTTAGGGGTATTTGAAAAGCCTACAGAGTAGGCCGTTTACTGCTGTAGCGGGTTGAAGCCCTCCCGTCGCAGCATCTGGCACAGGGCAATAAGCGGCAAGCCGATCAGCGTGTTCGGATCACGACCCTCTAAGCGCTCAAATAATGCAATGCCTAAACCTTCGCTTTTAAAACTTCCCGCGCAGTGCAGCGGATGCTCTTTACGGACATAGTCGTCTATTTCCGCTTCGCTTAAATGGCGAAAATGAACGTCAAAAGGCTCCACTTCGGTTTGTAATTGCCCGGAGGCGGAGTTATACAGTGCCAGTCCGGTATAAAACGTCACAATATTTCCGCTGGCTTTGGCTAATTGCTGACGCGCTTTTTCTTCCGTCAGCGGTTTGCCGGTGATTTCGCCGTCCAGAACACAAATTTGGTCGGAGCCAATAATCAAATGATTCGGGAAACGCGCGGCGAGCGATTGCGCCTTCGCCTGCGCCAGCCGCAGCACCAACTGACGCGGCGCTTCGCCCGGCATGGGGGTTTCATCAACATCCGGCGCGGCGCATTCGAAAGGAATCGTCAGCTTTTCCAGCAGCGCGCGACGCCAGGGAGAGGTAGACGCAAGGATGAGACGGGGCATATTTTTTCCCTCAGATATAGCGTAATGATGAGAGCCATCTTAAACTATGCTCTTCGGTCTTCAAGCCTGTCATACTGACTCGTCTTGAGCGAAAATAAGTCTGTAACCCGCAATGTGTGCGAATTATTGGCAAAAGGCAACCGCAGGCTGCCTTTTTCTTTGACTATATGACGTTACGAAGTTAATATGCGCGCCCTATGCAAAAGGTAAAATTACCCCTGACTCTTGATCCGGTTCGTACCGCTCAAAAACGCCTTGATTACCAGGGTATCTATACCCCCGATCAGGTTGAGCGCGTTGCCGAATCTGTAGTCAGTGTGGACAGTGATGTGGAATGCTCCATGTCGTTCGCTATCGATAACCAGCGTCTCGCCGTTTTAACCGGCGATGCGGTCGTTACGGTGTCGCTCGAATGCCAGCGTTGCGGGAAACCGTTTACCCATCAGGTTCACACAACGTATTGTTTTAGCCCTGTCCGTTCCGACGAGCAGGCTGAAGCACTGCCGGAAGCGTATGAGCCGATTGAGGTAAACGAATTCGGCGAAATCGATCTGCTGGCGACGGTTGAAGATGAAATCATCCTCGCCTTGCCGGTAGTTCCGGTGCATGATTCTGAACACTGTGAAGTGTCCGAGGCGGACATGGTCTTTGGCGAACTGCCTGATGAAGCGCAAAAGCCAAACCCATTTGCCGTATTAGCCAGCTTAAAGCGTAAGTAATAGGTCTTCCCCGCGGACGCAGGGATAAACCGTAATTGAGGAGTAAGGTCCATGGCCGTACAACAGAATAAACCAACCCGTTCCAAACGTGGCATGCGTCGTTCCCATGACGCTCTGACCGCAGTCACCAGCCTGTCTGTAGACAAAACTTCTGGTGAAAAACACCTGCGTCACCACATCACTGCCGACGGTTACTACCGCGGCCGTAAGGTCATCGCTAAGTAATCGCGCGATACTCGATGCCTTTTGCATCACAGGCGTGCCTGTGGTGTAAAAGCCGAAGAGTACAAGCGTGATAAAGCTTAGTGAGGATTTCTCCGCGTAAGCGGAGAACACCGAACCAGGCAGCGACGATACCTTGACACGTCTAACCCTGGCGTTAGATGTCATGGGGGGCGATTTTGGTCCTTCCGTGACGGTGCCTGCAGCATTGCAGGCACTGAACGCTAATTCGCAGCTCACTCTTCTTTTAGTCGGGAATCCCGATATTATCACGCCATTACTTGCCAAAGCTGACTTTGAACAACGTTCGCGTCTGCAGATTATCCCTGCACAGTCAGTTATTGCCAGTGATGCCCGGCCTTCGCAGGCGATCCGCGCCAGTCGCGGGACATCCATGCGTGTGGCCCTGGAGCTTGTGAAAGAAGGCCGAGCCGAAGCTTGCGTTAGCGCCGGTAATACCGGGGCGCTGATGGGGCTGGCGAAATTATTGCTCAAGCCTCTTGAGGGGATTGAGCGTCCGGCGTTGGTGACGGTATTACCGCACCAGCAAAAGGGCAAAACGGTAGTGCTTGATTTGGGTGCCAACGTCGACTGTGACAGTACCATGCTGGTGCAGTTTGCCGTGATGGGCGCCGTTTTGGCGGAAGAGGTCGTCGGGATCAAAAATCCCCGCGTGGCGCTACTCAATATCGGGGAAGAAGAAACCAAAGGCCTCGACAGTATTCGCGAAGCCTCTTTAATGTTAAAAACAGTCCCAACCATCAATTACATCGGCTACCTTGAGGCGAATGAGTTACTGACGGGAAAAACCGATGTACTGGTGTGTGACGGCTTTACAGGCAATGTCACACTTAAAACGATGGAGGGGGTTGTCAGAATGTTCCTTTCACTGCTGAAATCACAGGGCGAGGGGAAAAAACGGTCGTGGTGGCTGCTGTTATTAAAACGTTGGTTACAAAAAAGCCTGACGAGGCGATTCAGTCACCTCAACCCCGACCAGTATAATGGCGCCTGTCTGTTAGGATTGCGCGGCACGGTGATAAAAAGTCATGGTGCGGCCAATCAGCGAGCATTTGCAGTCGCGATTGAACAGGCAGTGCAGGCGGTGCAGCGACAAGTTCCTCAGCGAATTGCCGCTCGCCTGGAATCTGTATACCCAGCCGGATTTGAACCGCTGGACGATGGCAAAGGCGTAAACCTGCGGGCGCACAGATAATATCGCTGTCTCCCCGGCGCCGCCAGCGTGCCAGACGTTTACAGGTAACGGTATATAACCGAAAAGTGACTGAGCGTACATGTATACGAAGATTATTGGTACTGGCAGCTATCTGCCCGAACAAGTGCGGACTAACGCCGATCTGGAAAAAATGGTTGAGACCTCTGACGAGTGGATTGTCACTCGTACAGGTATTCGTGAACGCCATATCGCCGCGCCGAATGAAACTGTCGCGACGATGGGCTTTACCGCTGCGAATCGCGCGATTGAGATGGCGGGGATCGATAAAGACCAAATTGGCTTGATTGTGGTGGCTACCACATCAGCAACGCATGCATTTCCAAGCGCGGCATGTCAGATTCAAAGTATGCTCGGTATTAAAGGTTGCCCGGCGTTTGATGTCGCGGCAGCGTGCGCAGGTTTCACCTACGCGTTAAGCATCGCCGACCAGTACGTTAAATCCGGCGCGGTTAAACACGCGCTGGTGGTCGGTTCCGATGTATTAGCCCGCACTTGCGATCCTGGCGATCGCGGTACGATCATTATTTTCGGCGATGGCGCAGGCGCGGCCGTACTGAGCGCTTCTGAAGAACCGGGTATTATCTCCACTCATCTTCATGCCGATGGCCGTTACGGTGAATTACTGACCCTGCCGAATGCCGATCGCGTAAATCCGGATAACCCGATTTACCTGACGATGGCGGGCAATGAAGTCTTTAAAGTGGCGGTCACTGAACTGGCGCATATTGTCGATGAGACGCTGGCGGCTAATAACCTGGATCGCTCAGAACTCGATTGGCTGGTGCCGCATCAGGCTAACCTGCGTATCATTAGCGCGACAGCGAAAAAACTCGGCATGTCGATGGACAATGTCGTCGTCACGCTGGACAGGCACGGCAATACCTCCGCGGCTTCTGTGCCGTGCGCGCTGGATGAAGCCGTGCGTGACGGGCGAATTAAAGCCGGTCAGCTGGTATTGCTTGAAGCCTTCGGGGGTGGATTCACCTGGGGCTCCGCGCTGATTCGTTTCTAGTATAAGGATTTAAACATGACGCAATTTGCATTTGTGTTCCCCGGTCAGGGTTCTCAGAGCGTTGGGATGTTGGCCGAGATGGCGGCAAATTACCCTATCGTAGAAGAAACGTTTGCTGAAGCTTCTGCGGCTCTGGGATATGATCTGTGGGCGCTCACCCAGCAAGGTCCAGCGGAAGAACTGAATAAAACCTGGCAGACGCAGCCGGCGTTATTAACCGCTTCCGTCGCGCTTTGGCGCGTTTGGCAGCAGCAGGGCGGTAAAATGCCTGCGTTAATGGCAGGTCACAGCCTGGGCGAATATTCCGCGCTGGTTTGCGCTGGCGTCATCAACTTTGCTGATGCCGTTCGTCTGGTGGAAATGCGTGGTAAATTCATGCAGGAAGCGGTTCCGGAAGGTACTGGCGGCATGTCTGCGATCATCGGTCTGGATGATGCCTCTATTGCTAAAGCCTGTGAAGAATCTGCCGAAGGGCAGGTTGTTTCGCCGGTTAACTTTAACTCGCCGGGACAGGTGGTTATCGCCGGGCATAAAGAGGCGGTAGAACGCGCGGGCGCAGCCTGTAAAGCCGCTGGCGCGAAACGCGCGCTGCCGCTGCCGGTGAGCGTACCGTCGCACTGCGCGCTGATGAAACCAGCGGCAGATAAGCTGGCGGTTGAATTAGCCAAAATTACCTTTAGCGCGCCAACGGTGCCGGTAGTGAACAACGTTGACGTGAAATGTGAAACCGATGCCGCCGCTATCCGCGATGCGCTGGTTCGCCAGTTGTACAATCCGGTACAGTGGACGAAGAGCGTGGAATTTATCGCGGCGCAGGGCGTTGAACATCTTTATGAAGTGGGTCCAGGTAAAGTCCTCACTGGTCTGACGAAACGTATTGTCGACACCCTGACAGCGTCGGCGCTGAACGAGCCGGCGGCGCTGTCTGCGGCACTTACGCAATAAAAGAGGAAAACCATGAGCTTTGAAGGAAAGATTGCGCTGGTGACTGGTGCAAGCCGTGGCATAGGCCGCGCAATTGCAGAGACTCTCGTTGCCCGCGGCGCGAAAGTTATCGGGACTGCGACCAGTGAAAATGGTGCGAAGAACATTAGCGACTATTTAGGTGCTAACGGGAAAGGTTTGATGTTGAATGTGACCGATCCTGCATCTATTGAATCTGTTCTGGAAAATATTCGCGCAGAATTTGGTGAAGTGGATATCCTGGTTAATAATGCCGGTATCACTCGTGATAATCTGTTGATGCGAATGAAAGATGATGAGTGGAACGATATTATCGAAACCAATTTATCATCCGTTTTCCGCCTGTCAAAAGCGGTAATGCGCGCTATGATGAAAAAGCGTTGTGGTCGCATTATCACTATTGGTTCTGTGGTTGGTACCATGGGAAATGCAGGTCAGGCAAACTACGCTGCGGCGAAAGCGGGCCTGATCGGTTTCAGTAAATCACTGGCGCGTGAAGTTGCGTCCCGTGGTATTACTGTCAATGTTGTGGCTCCGGGTTTTATTGAAACGGACATGACGCGTGCGCTGTCTGACGATCAGCGTGCGGGTATCCTGGCGCAGGTGCCTGCGGGTCGCCTCGGCGGCGCTCAGGAAATCGCCAGTGCGGTTGCATTTTTAGCCTCTGACGAAGCGAGTTACATCACTGGTGAGACTCTGCACGTCAACGGCGGAATGTACATGGTTTAATCACGATTGAAAAATATTTGCGTTATTAGGGCGAAAGGCCGCAAAATAACGTAAAATCGTGGTAAGACCTGCCGGGATTTAGTTGCAAATTTTTCAACATTTTATACACTACGAAAACCATCGCGAAAGCGAGTTTTGATAGGAAATTTAAGAGTATGAGCACTATCGAAGAACGCGTTAAGAAAATTATCGGCGAACAGCTGGGCGTTAAGCAGGAAGAAGTAACCAACAATGCTTCTTTCGTTGAAGACCTGGGCGCAGATTCTCTTGACACCGTTGAGCTGGTAATGGCTCTGGAAGAAGAGTTTGATACTGAGATTCCGGACGAAGAAGCTGAGAAAATCACCACCGTTCAGGCTGCCATTGATTACATCAACGGCCACCAGGCGTAAGTGAACATCTCCAGGCGGTCGTTCGACCGCCTGAGTTTTATCTTTTTGTCCCACTAGAATCATTTTCCCTCCCTGGAGGACAACCGTGTCTAAGCGTCGTGTAGTTGTGACCGGACTGGGCATGTTGTCTCCTGTCGGCAATACCGTAGAGTCTACCTGGAAAGCTCTCCTTGCCGGTCAGAGTGGCATCAGCCTGATCGACCATTTCGATACTAGCGCCTATGCAACGAAATTTGCTGGCTTAGTAAAGGATTTTAACTGTGATGACATTATCTCGCGCAAAGAACAGCGCAAGATGGATGCCTTCATTCAATATGGAATTGTCGCTGGCGTACAGGCCATGCAGGATTCTGGCCTTGAAGTGACGGAAGAGAACGCAAGCCGTATTGGCGCCGCTATCGGCTCCGGTATCGGTGGTCTCGGTCTGATCGAAGAAAACCACAGTTCGCTGGTAAAAGGCGGACCGCGTAAGATTAGCCCGTTCTTTGTCCCGTCGACGATTGTTAACATGGTAGCAGGCCATCTGACTATCATGTATGGCCTGCGTGGGCCAAGCATCTCTATTGCGACTGCCTGTACTTCAGGCGTGCATAACATCGGCCATGCCGCGCGTATCATCGCCTATGGCGATGCGGACGCGATGGTGGCAGGTGGCGCAGAAAAAGCCAGTACGCCGCTGGGTGTAGGTGGTTTTGGCGCAGCGCGCGCGCTGTCGACCCGCAACGATAACCCACAGGCGGCGAGCCGTCCGTGGGATAAAGAACGCGATGGTTTTGTACTGGGCGACGGTGCCGGTATGTTGGTGCTTGAAGAGTACGAACATGCAAAAGCGCGTGGTGCGAAAATCTATGCTGAAATCGTCGGCTTTGGTATGAGCAGCGATGCTTACCATATGACGTCGCCGCCGGAAAATGGCGCAGGCGCTGCGCTGGCGATGGTTAACGCGTTGCGTGATGCCGCGATTGAGCCTGCTCAGATTGGCTACGTCAACGCGCACGGCACGTCGACGCCTGCCGGCGACAAAGCTGAGACGCAGGCGGTTAAGGCAGTCTTTGGCGATGCTGCAAGCCGAGTGATGGTGAGCTCGACCAAATCGATGACCGGCCATCTGTTGGGCGCCGCAGGCGCAGTAGAGTCTATTTTCTCTATTCTGGCGCTACGCGATCAGGCCATTCCGCCAACCATTAATCTGGATAACCCGGACGAAGGTTGCGATCTGGACTTCGTGCCGCATGAAGCACGCCAGGTCAGCGATCTGGAGTACGCTCTGTGTAACTCCTTTGGTTTTGGCGGAACTAACGGTTCCTTGATTTTTAAAAAGATCTAAGTTAGGTCAGAGACAGACATTAATAAAAAGGTCCGCTTGTCGGGCCTTTTTTATCAGGCATATCACCTCTTGTTCTGCGTTATTCATCCTGCCACACTAGCAGGCGACGGATAAGGAGCCACTATGTTTTTAATTAATGGCCATGCGCAGGATCAACTTGCTGTAAGCGACCGGGCGACGCAGTTCGGCGATGGCAGTTTTACGACCGCACGTATTGTTGATGGCAACATTTGCCATCTGGAAGCGCATCTTCAGCGCTTGCAGGTTGCCTGTGAAAAATTACGGATCGCTTTTAGCCATTGGGCGACCCTTCGGCAAGAGATGACAATGTTGGCCACAGGGCATGATTCAGGCGTGTTGAAAGTGATCATTAGCCGTGGCAGCGGCGGCCGGGGATACAGCGCCATGAATTGTCAGGCAGCTACCCGAATCCTCTCCGTTTCTGCTTATCCCGCTTATTATTCTCAGTGGCGTAAGCAAGGCATCACTCTTACCCTTAGTCCCATACCGCTTGGGCGCAATCCTTATCTTGCCGGATTAAAACATCTGAACCGCCTCGAACAGGTGTTGATTCGCTCTCATCTTGAGCAGACGGACGCCGATGAGGCGCTGGTTCTTGACAGCGAGGGATGGGTTACGGAATGCTGTGCGGCTAATTTGTTCTGGCGTACAGGCGACATTGTTTTTACGCCGCGTCTGGATCAGGCTGGGGTGAACGGCATTATGCGACAATTTTGTTTACGCCAACTGGCGCAATCTCCTTTCCAGGTTCTTGAAGTACAGGCGAGAGAGGAGGCAGTCAGGCAGGCGGATGAGATTATCATTTGCAACGCGCTAATGCCGATTATTCCCATACGCGCCTATCACGGGACGTCGTATTCTTCGCGAACACTGTTTCAATTTTTAGCCCCATTTTGTGAGCATCCGAATTAGTTATGAAAAAATTGTCAGGCGTTTTCCTTCTGCTGTTGGTTGTGCTGGGTATTGCCGCGGGCGTGGGGATGTGGAAAGTTCGCCATCTGGCGAACAGCACGTTACTTATTAAAAACGAGACTATCTTTACGCTCAAGGCGGGAACGGGGCGGCTGGCGCTTGGCGACCAGCTTTATGATGAAAAAATCATTAATCGCCCCCGGGTATTTCAGTGGCTGCTGCGCGTGGAGCCTGAGTTATCGCACTTTAAAGCGGGAACTTACCGTTTTACGCCGGGGATGACCGTACGGGAGATGCTTGAGTTGCTGGAGAGCGGCAAAGAAGCGCAATTCCCGTTGCGGTTTGTGGAAGGGATGCGCCTTAGCGATTACCTGAAACAGCTACGAGAGGCGCCGTATATTCGCCATACATTGCCGGATGATGACTACGCCACTGTCGCTCAGGCATTAAAGCTTGCGCACCCGGAATGGGTAGAAGGGTGGTTCTGGCCCGATACCTGGATGTATACCGCCAACACCAGCGATGTCGCTATTCTCAAGCGAGCGCACCAAAAGATGGTGAAAGCTGTCGATACTGTCTGGAAAGGCCGGGCCGAGGGGCTGCCTTATAAAGATCAGAACCAACTGGTGACAATGGCCTCGATTATTGAAAAAGAGACGGCTGTCGCCAGCGAACGCGATCAGGTGGCCTCAGTCTTTATTAATCGCCTGAGAATCGGTATGCGCCTTCAGACCGATCCCACCGTGATTTACGGGATGGGGACGAGTTATAATGGTAACTTGTCGCGTGCGGATCTGGAAAAGCCGACGGCTTATAACACGTATACCATCACCGGGCTGCCGCCAGGACCGATCGCATCGCCCAGCGAAGCGTCATTGCAGGCGGCGGCGCATCCGGCGAAAACGCCGTATCTCTATTTTGTGGCCGACGGTAAAGGCGGTCACACATTTAACACCAATCTTGCCAGCCATAATCGGTCAGTGCAGGAGTACCTGAAAGTGCTTAAGGAAAAAAATGGGCAGTAATTATATCGTCATCGAGGGCCTGGAAGGCGCCGGAAAAACCACTGCGCGCGACGTGGTGGTGGAGACCCTTGAGCAACTGGGTATTCGTAATATGATTTTTACCCGAGAGCCGGGCGGGACGCAACTTGCCGAAAAACTAAGAAGTCTGGTGCTGGATATCCGATCGGTAGGCGACGAAGTGATTACCGATAAAGCGGAAGTGCTGATGTTTTATGCCGCTCGCGTACAGCTCGTCGAAACGGTAATCAAACCCGCGCTGGCGCAAGGCATATGGGTGATCGGCGATCGCCACGATCTCTCGACCCAGGCGTATCAGGGGGGAGGGCGCGGCATTGATCAAACCATGCTGGCGACACTACGCGATGCCGTGCTGGGCGATTTTCGCCCTGACCTGACGCTGTATCTGGATGTCACGCCGGAAGTCGGGCTAAAACGCGCCAGAGCGCGCGGCGATTTGGATCGCATTGAGCAGGAATCTTTTGATTTCTTTAACCGGACTCGCGCGCGCTATCTGGAACTGGCGGCGCAAGATTCGCGTATCCGCACCATTGACGCGACCCAGCCGCTGGATGCCGTCATGCGCGACATTCGCGCCACGGTGACGAAGTGGGTGCAGGAGCAAGCGGCATGAAATGGTATCCATGGTTACGGCCCGCCTATGAAAAACTGGTAGAAAGTTACCAGGCGGGACGTGGGCACCATGCGCTACTGATTCAGGCCTTACCTGGCATGGGCGACGAGGCGCTGTGCTATGCGCTGAGCCGTTATCTGTTATGCCAGCAGCCTGAGGGCCACAAAAGCTGTGGGCATTGCCGTGGCTGTCAGCTTATGCAGGCTGGCACGCATCCGGACTATTACACGCTGACGCCGGATAAAGGCAAAAGCAGCCTCGGCGTAGATGCGGTACGCGAGGTCAGCGAGAAATTGTACGAGCACTCCCGTCTGGGTGGCGCGAAGGTGGTGTGGATTGCGGATGCGGCGCTATTAACCGACGCCGCTGCCAATGCGTTGCTCAAAACGCTGGAAGAGCCGCCGGAGCAAACCTGGTTTTTCCTTGCCAGCCCGGAGCCTGCTCGTCTGTTGGCGACATTACGCAGCCGCTGCCGGCTGCATCATCTGGCGCCGCCGTCCGAATCGTATGCGATGTCATGGCTGTCGCGAGGAGTGACGGCGTCACAAGAAGCATTGCTCACGGCGCTACGCCTGAATGCGGGGTCGCCCGGCGCCGCGCTGGCGCTGTTGCAGTCTGAACGCTGGGCGCAGCGTGAGGCGCTGTGTCAGGCGTTAATGGACAGTTTACATACGGGCGACTGGTATGCGTTATTAACGGCGCTCAATCATGAGCAAGCCCCGGCGCGCCTGCACTGGCTGGCGACGCTGCTGGTAGACGCGCTGAAACGTCAGCACGGCGCGTCGTACCTGACAAACGTTGATGCGGACGCGGTTGTTGCCGCGCTGGCGGGGCCGCTATCCCCGGCGCGTATTCAGGCAATCCTGAACGATGTTTGCCATTGTCGTGATCAATTACTTCATGTGACCGGATTAAACCGCGAACTGGTATTAACCGATCTCATTCTCCGCATCGAGCATTACCTGCAACCAGGCACCTTGTTGCCTGTTCCTCATCTTTGAGAGAGACATTATGTTTTTAGTCGACTCACACTGCCATCTTGATGGTCTGGATTATCAATCTTTACATAAGGACGTGGACGATGTGCTGGCGAAAGCCGCCGCGCGCGATGTGAAGTTCTGTTTAGCGGTGGCGACGACGCTGCCGGGGTATCGCCATATGCGCGAGCTGGTGGGCAAGCGCGATAATGTGGTCTTTTCCTGCGGCGTGCATCCGTTAAATCAGGATGAAGTATATGACGTAGAAGAACTGCGCCTCCTTGCTGCAGAAGACGATGTGGTGGCGATGGGCGAGACCGGGCTTGATTACTTTTACACGCCTGAGACCAAAATCCGCCAGCAGGCGTCTTTTATTCATCATATCCAGATTGGCCGCGAATTGCATAAACCGGTGATTGTCCATACTCGCGACGCGCGTGCCGATACGCTGGCTATCCTGCGCGAAGAAAAAGTGACGGATTGCGGCGGCGTACTACACTGTTTTACAGAAGACAGAGAAACGGCCGGCAAATTGCTGGATCTGGGGTTTTATATCTCTTTTTCCGGCATCGTAACGTTCCGTAACGCTGAACAGTTGCGTGATGCGGCGCGCTATGTGCCGCTGGATCGGTTATTAGTCGAGACCGATTCTCCTTATCTGGCGCCGGTGCCGCATCGCGGTAAAGAGAACCAGCCTGCGATGGTACGCGACGTCGCAGAATATATGGCGGTATTGAAAGGGGTTGCCGTTGAAGAACTGGCGCAGATCACCACCGATAACTTTGCTCGCCTGTTCCATATTGACGCGTCTCGCCTGTCATCAATCCGTTAAACGAGTTTTTTTAAAGCTCGTAATTAATAAGCAAAGCGCGTAAAGTTCACCGCCACAAAAGGGGCGGTGAACGAGCTTATGGAAACATTCGGAAACTCATTTTGGCAGAATGTGATACTTTTTAGGCTATCTGGCGCTGAAACGTGATAGCCGTCAAACAAAATCAGACGTATTTATTTTACTCTGTGTAATAAATAAAAGGGCACTTAGATGTCCTGTCCACGGCGGGGTTCTCCCCCCTCGCCAATGCGTGAGAACGTAGAAAAGCACAAATACTCAGGAGCACTCTCAATTATGTTTAAGAATGCATTTGCTAACCTGCAAAAGGTCGGTAAATCGCTGATGCTGCCGGTATCCGTACTCCCTATCGCAGGTATCCTGCTGGGTGTCGGTTCCGCTAACTTCAGCTGGCTGCCAGCCGTTGTATCGCACGTTATGGCAGAAGCGGGCGGATCTGTTTTTGCCAATATGCCGCTGATTTTCGCTATCGGCGTGGCGTTGGGCTTCACCAACAACGACGGCGTTTCGGCTCTGGCGGCGGTAGTAGCGTATGGCATCATGGTGAAAACCATGGCTGTGGTTGCGCCGCTGGTTCTGCATTTACCTGCTGAAGAGATCGCCGCTAAACACCTTGCTGATACGGGTGTTCTCGGGGGGATTATCTCCGGTGCGATCGCAGCGTATATGTTTAACCGCTTCTACCGTATCAAACTGCCTGAGTATCTGGGCTTCTTTGCGGGCAAACGCTTCGTGCCGATCATTTCGGGTCTGGCCGCTATTTTTACCGGTGTGGTGCTGTCTTTCGTATGGCCGCCAATCGGTACGGCTATCCAGGCGTTCTCGCAGTGGGCGGCTTATCAGAATCCGGTTGTCGCGTTTGGTATTTACGGTTTTATCGAGCGTTGCCTGGTGCCGTTTGGTCTGCATCATATCTGGAACGTTCCTTTCCAGATGCAGATCGGCGAATACACCAACGCAGCGGGTCAGGTATTCCACGGCGACATTCCGCGCTATATGGCGGGCGACCCGACGGCGGGTATGTTGTCTGGCGGCTTCCTGTTCAAAATGTACGGTCTGCCGGCTGCGGCCATTGCTATCTGGCACTCTGCTAAACCGGAAAACCGCGCAAAAGTGGGCGGTATCATGATTTCCGCCGCGCTGACCTCGTTTTTGACGGGTATTACCGAGCCTATCGAGTTCTCCTTCATGTTCGTGGCGCCGATCCTGTACATTATTCACGCGATTCTGGCAGGTCTGGCATTCCCGATCTGTATCCTGCTGGGGATGCGTGACGGTACGTCGTTCTCCCACGGTCTGATCGACTTTATCGTGCTGTCCGGTAACAGCAGCAAATTGTGGCTGTTCCCGATTGTTGGCGCCGGTTATGCGATTGTGTACTACACCGTGTTCCGCGTGCTGATCAAAGCGCTGGATCTGAAAACGCCGGGTCGTGAAGACACTACTGATGACGCAAAAGCGGGCGCGACCAGCGAAATGGCGCCGGCTTTGGTTGCGGCGTTTGGCGGTAAAGAGAACATTACTAACCTGGATGCCTGTATCACGCGTCTGCGCGTGAGCGTAGCCGATGTAGCGAAAGTGGATCAGGCTGGCCTGAAGAAACTGGGCGCGGCAGGCGTTGTCGTCGCGGGTTCCGGCGTTCAGGCTATTTTCGGTACGAAATCCGATAACCTGAAAACGGAAATGGATGAGTACATCCGTAACAGCTAAGCAGTAATGATGTTGGGGAGAATTAAGGCAGCCATTCGGCTGCCTTTTTTAATGGCGCTTTACATGCCGCTCTCCGACAGTCTGTCAGAACTGATAATTGGCGGTGAGGCTGACGTTACGCGGTGCGCCGTAAACAATGGAACCATCAATATTGGTGTCGTAGGTTTTATCAAACAGGTTGTTGATGTTTCCCTGTACGGAGAAATTTTTCGTCACCTGATAGCGGGTAAACAGATCGACCAGCGCATAGCTGCCCTGTTCGGCGCGGAAAGTGCCGTACGGCGTCGTGGTATCTTTGTAAACCCGATTCTGCCAGTTCACGCCGCCGCCGACCGTCAGCTCCGGTATCGCCGGCAGACGATAGCGGGTGAATAACTTCACGCTGGTGCGCGGAAGATTAGGGTTCACGGCGTTACCTTCATTGTCCTCGGCAACATACCGGGTAGCCCCGAAAGTCATCTGCCAGTTATCGGTAATTGCGCCGTTCACTTCAAATTCGACGCCTTTGCTCACCGTTCCGTCAGTAGACTTCCAGGCAAACTCCCCATTACTGCCAGGGATGGGAATAGTGGTTGCCTGAGCGACGTTATCCTGCTCAATGCGGAACACGGACAACGTGGTGGTGAGGCGGCTGTTCATCCAGTCGGACTTCAGGCCCGCTTCATAGTTATTACCGGTAATCGGAGCCAGATATTGACCCGCTTTGTCGCGTTTATTCTGCGGCTGAAAGATAGAGGTATAACTGGCATAAGCGGACCAGTTGTCGTTGATATCATAAATCAGCCCGGCATACGGCGTGGTATGGTTTTTCTCCATGCTGTAGGTCAGTGTATCAACACGCCAGTTGGTATAACGAGCGCCAAGAATCAGATGCAGCGGATCGGCCAGCGAAATGCGCGTAGCGGCATACAGCGATTTCATATGCGTGGTATCGTCCTGCGCCAGATTTTGTGGCGCCCAGTGAGTTTGGGGGAAATTACCGTTAAAGGCGCTGAAGTTGCCAATGTCGTCCGGAAAGACGTTCGCCCAGGCGCTAAAATAGCGGTTATTCTGCTTACTATAACTACCGCCAAACATCATATTGTGCTGACGGCCAAACAGCTCATAAGCGCCATCGGCAAAGAGATCTATGGCATCTACTTTGCGCTTGCCGCTGTTCCAGCCCGTACCGCCGACCACGGGGTAGCTTGCGCCATAAGGACTCACCAGCGTACCTGTCTCTTTATCCACTAACGCATCGATATACATCATTTTACTGTCGAATTTGACCTCAGTATGGGTCGCATTCAGGGTCGCCTGCCAGCTTTCGGCAAAACGCTGCTTAAGCGTGACGAAGAATTTATTTATCTCTTTATTGTTATAAGCCCAGTCCGGGGCGGTACTACGCGCGCGGTCATAGCTATTTTTGCTGCCATCGGTGTTCCAGCGCGGCAGACCGCCCCAGGTCGGGCTGTTGACATCAATTTTTTGATATTCATAACCGGCTGAAAGGCTGGTGGTTGCACCCAGATCGGCATCGACAATTCCGGAAAAGAACGCTTTCTCACTGTTATAGCGGTCCAGCCAGGAATCATTATTCTGATAACCCGCCACGATGCGCCCACGGACATTGCCGTCTGCGGTGAGCGGACTTTGCAGATCCATGACGTAACGCTGCTTATTCCAGCTACCGTATTCTGTGGAGACGTTACCTTTGAACTCCCGACTGGTGGCGTGTTTACGGATCATATTAATTGAGGCCGAAGGATTGCCGGTTCCGGTCATCAGCCCATTCGCGCCGCGAACCACCTCCACGCGCTCATACAGCGCGGTATCCGTTAGCGCATCGCCCAGATTCCAGCGGGACTCAAAATACGTTGGAATACCGTCAACCATATAGTTGTCAATTTCAAACCCGCGCGAGTAATAGCTGATGCGATCGGAGTCAGCCTGGCTTCCGCTGATCCCTAGCGTATTGGTCATCACTTCGCCCAGGGTTTGCAACTGCTGGTCTTCCATACGCTGCTGGCTGACAATACTGACCGACTGCGGGATATCGCGCTGAGTCATCGGCATTTTGGTGCCCGCTGCGGTCGTTTTCACGCTGTAATCCTGTTCTTCGCGGTTTACGGCGTCAGCGGTCGTCGCGCCTTCGACAATAACGGTATCCTCAGCCGCGAAGGCGGCAGGCATAAATGCCATCGCCATACCCATAGCTAACAGCGACGGTGCGGCGGTGGACGGAAGGTGTTTGTCCCGGCGGTATTGAATGAAAGACATCTGAAAATCCTTGCTTGTTATTGGGGTAAGTTCAGGACGTATGACGTTGAACCTTTTCATTCTTTGCTAGT
Source organism: Salmonella sp. SAL00672 (assembly GCF_046552175.1). Lineage (NCBI taxonomy): Bacteria > Pseudomonadati > Pseudomonadota > Gammaproteobacteria > Enterobacterales > Enterobacteriaceae > Salmonella > Salmonella sp. SAL00672. Next base: position 65,513 of record NZ_JBGDUQ010000001.1, read on the forward strand.
TAATGTGTATAAAAATGCAAATGAGAAATATACGCATTTGTATTAAATGTGTAAAACGGTATAACCAGGGAAACTAGAAATATTTTTTAAGCGTACAAAGGCGTCATGGCAGGGGGATATGGCGGTAAGTCCAGCATGTAGTCATTTTTCGCTTAATATATCGTGGGTTAAAGTTGAAAGAGCGTCGGTAACTCGCTCATACTCTATACTCGCAGTATGGCTCGGCGTAGCATGTGCGCTGCAAGGGCTATTATGAAAAAGGAAAACGTCGTGGCAGAAGAAACTATATTCAGCAAAATTATTCGTCGTGAAATCCCTTCGGATATCGTTTATCAGGATGAGCTGGTCACCGCCTTTCGTGATATTTCACCGCAGGCGCCGACGCATATCTTGATTATTCCCAATATCCTGATCCCAACCGTCAATGACGTGACGGCGGAACATGAACAGGCGTTAGGTCGGATGATCACCGTGGCGGCGAAAATCGCCGAACAAGAAGGCATTGCCGAAGATGGGTATCGTTTAATCATGAATACTAACCGTCATGGGGGCCAGGAGGTTTATCATATCCATATGCACCTACTGGGCGGCCGCCCGCTAGGCCCGATGCTGGCGCATAAAGGCTTGTAAGTATGATCAAAGGATGCATCGCGGTTTCTCTGGGCTTGCTGCTGCTTACCGGCTGCCGGTCACACCCTGAAATTCCGGTAAGCGACGCGCAGTCGCTGGTGATGGAGTCCACGGTTCTGGCGGCGGGCGTCACCGCAGAGCCGCCTGAACTGACGGCGTCTGATATCCAGCCATCAGCCTCTTCCCGCGTCTATAACGAAAGGCAAGAGCCCATAACCGTTCATTATCGGTTTTACTGGTATGACGCGCGGGGGCTGGAGATGCATCCGCTGGAGGCGCCGCGTAGCGTAACCATACCCGCGCGTTCGTCGGTAACGCTATTTGGCAGCGCCAATTATCTGGGGGCGCATAAGGTCAGGCTTTATCTTTATTTGTGAGGAGTGAATTTTGATGACAAAAATGCATCGCTACGCCGCCATTGCTGCGCTGGCGATATTTCTCTCCGGGTGTATGGCGCAACGTCAACCTGCGCCAGTTGAAGAGGTAAAACCAGCGCCAGAACAACCCGCGCAGCCACCACAGCCTCCTGTTGTGCCGTCTGTGCCAACCATTCCACAGCAACCGGGGCCGATCGAACATGAAGATCAAACGGGCCAGCCAGCGCCTAAGGTGCGCCACTATGACTGGAACGGCGCGATGCAACCGCTGGTCAGCAAAATGTTGCAGGCTGATGGCGTGACGGCTGGAAGCGTATTGCTTGTCGACAGCGTGAATAACCGGACGAATGGGTCGTTAAATGCGAACGAGGCAACGGAAACGTTACGTAATGCGCTGGCGAACAACGGTAAATTTACGCTGGTCTCCGTACAGCAACTCTCGATAGCAAAACAGCAGTTAGGGTTGTCTCCGCAGGATAGTCTGGGAACGCGCAGTAAAGCTATTGGCATTGCGCGCAATGTCGGGGCGCAATATGTACTTTACTCCAGCGCATCCGGTAACGTTAACGCGCCTGCATTACAGATGCAGTTAATGCTGGTGCAAACTGGCGAGATAATCTGGTCAGGTAAAGGTGCGGTCCAACAACAATAATCCCTTAACGCGCGACGAGATCCTGTCGCGCTATTTTCCCCAGTATTGTCCCGCCGTCGCCACATCGCAGGGGCTAAGCGGCGGGAGCTGTATTATTGCCCACGATACTCACCGTGTCGTGCTGCGCCGTCATCACGACCCTGACGCTCCACCAGCCCATTTTTTACGTCATTACCGCGCCTTATCCCAATTGCCGGCCAGTCTTGCGCCGCGAGCGCTTTTTTATACGCCAGGCTGGATGGCGGTAGAATATCTGCATGGTGTGGTAAATTCCGCTCTGCCAGATGCCGACGAACTGGCGGCCTTACTGTATCATTTGCATCAACAGCCGCGTTTTGGCTGGCGTATCGCGCTATCGCCACTATTGGCGCAGTACTGGTCGTGTTGCGATCCGGCAAGGCGTACGCCGTTTTGGTTGCGGCGGCTCAAACAGTTGCAAAAAAACGGTGAACCTCGCCCGCTGCGGCTCGCGCCTTTGCATATGGATGTCCATGGCGACAATATAGTATTAACGTCCGCTGGGTTGAGACTGATTGACTGGGAGTATGCCGGCGACGGCGATATTGCGTTGGAGCTGGCGGCAGTATGGGTTGAGGATGAACGCCAGCACCGACAACTGGCAGACGCTTATGCCGCGCGCGCGCGAATCGACGCCCGGCAGCTATGGCGACAGATACGATTATGGCACCCCTGGGTCATTATGCTAAAAGCAGGGTGGTTCGAATACCGCTGGCGACAAACCGGCGAGCAACAATTTATCAGGCTGGCCGATGAAACCTGGCGCCAGCTACGTATGAAAGGATAAGGAGAGCAGTGTGGGCCCAGTAATGTTGAATGTCGAAGGATGTGAGCTGGATGCGGAGGAGCGCGAGATACTGGCGCATCCGCTGGTTGGCGGGCTTATTCTGTTCACGCGTAATTACCATGACCCGGAACAGCTGCGCGAATTAGTGCGCCAGATTCGGGCGGCATCGCGTAACCATCTGGTGGTGGCCGTCGATCAGGAAGGCGGGCGCGTACAGCGTTTCCGTGAAGGGTTTACCCGCCTGCCCGCGGCGCAATCTTTTTTTGCGCTGCATGGGCTGGAAGAGGGGGGGCGACTGGCGCAGGAGGCAGGGTGGCTGATGGCCAGCGAAATGATCGCGATGGATATTGATATCAGTTTTGCGCCAGTGCTGGACGTCGGGCATATCAGCGCGGCAATTGGCGAGCGTTCTTATCATGCCGATCCAGCAAAAGCGTTGGCAATGGCAACGCGCTTTATTGACGGCATGCATGACGCCGGGATGAAAACGACCGGTAAGCATTTCCCCGGCCACGGCGCGGTCACGGCGGACTCCCACAAAGAGACGCCGTGCGATCCACGTCCTGAAACGGACATCCGTGGCAAAGATATGTCGGTGTTCCGCACGCTGATTAGCGAGAATAAACTGGATGCGATTATGCCTGCCCACGTGATCTACCGCGCTATCGATCCGCGTCCGGCAAGCGGTTCGCCGTACTGGCTGAAAACGGTGCTGCGTCAGGAGTTAGGCTTTGATGGCGTCATTTTCTCCGACGATCTGTCGATGGAGGGCGCGGCGATTATGGGCAGCTATGCTGAGCGCGCTCAGGCGTCGCTGGATGCGGGTTGCGATATGATTCTGGTCTGCAATAATCGTAAAGGCGCAGTCAGCGTGTTGGATAATCTGTCGCCGATCAAAGCAGAACGTGTTACACGTTTGTATCATAAAGGTTCATTTTCACGCCGGGAGCTCATGGACTCAGCACGCTGGAAAACAGCCAGCGCCCAGCTCAACCAGTTACATGAACGCTGGCAGGAAGAAAAAGCAGGTCATTAACTCGAGTTTTCGTGAGGGTGCCAGATGATTATTTATTTACACGGTTTTGATTCAAATAGTCCGGGCAACCATGAAAAAGTGTTGCAATTACAGTTTATCGACCCGGATGTTCGGCTGGTAAGCTACAGTACGCGGCATCCTAAGCACGATATGCAGCATCTGCTGAAAGAAGTGGACAAAATGTTGCAGTTGAATGTGGACGAGCGCCCTTTAATCTGTGGCGTGGGGCTGGGCGGTTACTGGGCGGAGCGGATTGGCTTTTTGTGCGATATCCGTCAGGTGGTTTTTAACCCGAACCTGTTCCCCTATGAAAACATGGAGGGGAAAATCGATCGCCCGGAAGAATATGCGGACATCGCTACAAAGTGCGTGACCAACTTTCGCGAAAAAAATCGCGATCGTTGTCTGGTGATCCTCTCGCGTCATGACGAAGCGCTGGACAGCCAACGCTCAGCGCAAGCGCTTCACCCGTTTTATGAAATTGTGTGGGATGAGGAACAGACTCACAAATTCAAAAATATTTCGCCGCATTTGCAACGTATCAAAGCGTTTAAAACGCTGGGGTAACGCCCCCGGCAATATGGCGTTATCAGTGACCGGATAACCAGCCTTGCGGCTGGTTTTTTTATGCTCAATTCTCGCAAACTGTCTATCTTTTCAGCATGAAAACTTGATGCACATCAATTTTGGTATGACCAATGCACCGTTCATGCTATTCTCATATCAGAAGCTTATTCTCATTAACGTAACTTGTTGTTAATTAAAGGCTATACTAATAACTTTTAATTAACAATTGGTTAATAAATTTAAGGGGGTCACGTTGACTACACCATTAAAAAAGATCGTGATTGTCGGCGGCGGCGCTGGCGGGCTGGAAATGGCGACGCAGTTAGGCCATAAACTGGGGCGCAAGAAAAAAGCGAAAATCACGCTGGTAGACAGAAATCACAGCCATCTGTGGAAACCATTGCTGCACGAAGTGGCGACTGGCTCTCTGGACGAAGGCGTGGATGCGCTGAGCTATCTGGCTCATGCGCGTAATCATGGTTTCCAGTTCCAACTGGGGTCGGTGATGGATATCGATCGCGAAGCGAAAACCATCACCATTGCCGAGTTGCGTGATGAAAAGGGCGAACTGCTGGTGCCGGAGCGCAAAATCGCGTATGACACGCTGGTGATGGCGCTGGGCAGCACCTCTAATGATTTCAACACGCCGGGCGTGAAAGAGCACTGTATCTTCCTCGATAACCCGCATCAGGCGCGCCGTTTTCACCAGGAGATGCTGAACCTGTTCCTCAAGTATTCGGCTAACCTGGGCGCGAACGGTAAGGTCAATATCGCCATCGTTGGCGGCGGTGCGACGGGGGTTGAGCTGTCGGCTGAACTGCATAATGCGGTAAAACAGCTGCATAGCTATGGTTATAAGGGGCTGACCAACGACGCGCTGAACGTGACGTTGGTTGAGGCTGGCGAGCGTATTCTGCCTGCGTTGCCGCCGCGTATCTCCAGCGCCGCGCATAATGAACTGACCAAACTGGGCGTTCGCGTGCTGACGCAAACTATGGTCACCAGCGCCGACGAAGGCGGTCTGCATACGAAAGAAGGTGAATATATTCAGGCCGATCTGATGGTGTGGGCGGCGGGTATCAAAGCGCCAGATTTTATGAAAGAGATTGGTGGTCTGGAAACGAACCGCATTAACCAACTGGTGGTGGAACCGACGCTGCAAACCACGCGCGATCCTGATATTTATGCGATTGGCGACTGCGCTTCCTGCGCACGTCCGGAGGGAGGTTTTGTGCCGCCTCGCGCTCAGGCGGCGCATCAGATGGCTACCTGCGCGATGAATAACATTCTGGCGCAGATGAATGGCAAACCGCTGAAAGCTTACCAGTATAAAGATCATGGATCGCTGGTCTCTCTGTCCAACTTCTCTACCGTGGGTAGTCTGATGGGGAACCTGACCCGCGGTTCAATGATGATTGAAGGACGTATCGCCCGCTTCGTGTATATCTCGCTATACCGTATGCACCAGATAGCGCTGCATGGATACTTTAAAACCGGCCTGATGATGCTGGTGGGCAGTATTAACCGCGTCATTCGTCCGCGTCTGAAACTGCATTAATTTCTCTGCGCCTCACCGGCTGCTCGCGCCGGTGAGCGCTTCTCCATCACTCGCTTCGGAGTTGTCCGAATCCTTCAGCTTTACCGCCTCATCCCGCATTTTTCATCCTCATTCCGATTGGCTTTGTTCGCATACTGGTTGCAAAATTGTTACCAATAGCAACGAAGGAGGAACTCCCGTGAATAAATCAATGTTGGCGGGTATAGGGATTGGCGTAGCGGCTGCGCTGGGTGTGGCGGCAGTGGCCAGTCTCAACGTATTTGATCGTGGTCCGCAATATGCGCAGGTGATATCGGCTAAACCGATTAAAGAGACGGTAAAAACGCCGCGTCAGGAGTGCCGTAATGTCACGGTCACGCATCGCAGACCGGTTCAGGACGAAAACCGTATTGCCGGCTCGGTGCTTGGCGCAGTAGCAGGCGGCGTGATTGGACATCAATTTGGCGGCGGTCGTGGTAAAGATGTGGCGACGGTCGTCGGGGCGCTGGGCGGCGGTTATGCTGGCAATCAAATCCAGGGATCAATGCAAGAAAGTGATACTTACACTACCACGCAGCAACGCTGTAAGACGGTGTATGACAAATCTGAAAAGATGCTTGGCTACGACGTGACCTACAAAATTGGCGATCAGCAGGGCAAAATCCGCATGGATAAAGACCCCGGAACGCAAATTCCCCTCGACGGCAATGGCCAACTGGTTCTGAATAACAAAGCATAAAAAAGCTGTACTCTGCAAGTTAGCCCCTCATTCGCTCAGGCTGAGGGGCTTTTTTTATCCGATGACCCGTCGTTCAGGGCTTGAGCAGTTCAGGCCAGATGCGCAGAGTCGTACGCGTAATTTGCATCAGTTGTTCGAAGGTGGCTCCCTCGCGGGCGCTGATCGACATTCCCTGTAAAATACAGTTTATATATTCCGCGAGCGCCTGCGGGTTACAGTGCGCCGGAATTTCACCGCGCTCCTGACGTTGGCGCAGAAACTGTATGAGCGTCTGTTCCTGCATGGCGTGGCGTGATTTTACCGTGCGGGCGATATCGCGCGAGGAGGCGGCGAGGGTGGCGGACGTATTAATCATAAAGCAGCCAGCCGGCGTGTCTGTACTGGTAAAGCAGGCGGCAATTTCTGTGAAGTAATCTTCCAGCGCCGATTCCACGCTTTTCTCTTCACAAAAGAGCTGGGCTTCGTGCTTTGAGGCAAAGCGAGTGATGTAGCGATCCAGTACAGCGCGAAATAATCCTTCTTTATTAGTGAATTCCGCATAGAGAGTAGGCGCTTTCGCCCCGGTAGCCTCTACGAGATCGGCAAGCGAAGTTGCTTCATAGCCGTGCTGCCAGAAGAGAGTCATGGCCTTATCAAGCGCAGCTTCCCTGTCGAACACTTTTGGTCGGCCACGGCTTTTCTTCGCGCAACTCGTGGTATCCGTTGTCATGATGCCGTTGTACCTGTTTAAAGAGCAGTCTCTCTATTATAAAAACAAACCACTTCTGGCTCCAGAGTATTCATTAGAAAAATAAATCAATTCTATTCACATGAAAAATAACATCTTTATAAATTATATAACGATCATTATAAAAAGAGGTTGACGTGTGATGTAGATCACATCTATGATTAACTTATCGATCGTTAAGTTAATGCTTACGACACCCATTCATCTGCTAAAGGTCATCACTATGAAAAACGTAAAAAACCTCATCGCTGCTGCGGTACTAAGTTCGCTCTCATTCGCCAGCTTCGCCGCCGTTGAAGTTCAGGCAACGCCAGAAGGTCAACAGAAGTTCGGCACCATTTCCGCGAATGGCGGCACGAATCTGGGCTCGCTGGAAGATCAGCTGGCGCAAAAAGCGGAGGAGATGGGGGCGAAGTCTTTCCGTATTACCTCTGTTACCGGCCCGAATACCCTCCACGGTACGGCGGTAATCTATAAGTAAGCATTAACCCTCATTAATGCCGCTGCGATTGCCACAATAAAAAAAGAAAGCCTCGCGATGCATCGCGAGGCTTTTTTGTCGGTCAGCTATTCACGCTTACAGCGACTGCGGTTTCGCCTCTGATTGACGGGTTACATCCACCGGCATTCCGGAACGCACTTCCATAACATGTTCCATCACCGCAGCATCGGTCTGCGGCGCGTCCTTAAAGGCCTGCATCGGGCCATTCAGCACAATCGGCAGCACCTGTGGATCGTCGCCTATATTTTTAGACAGCGGCTGATGAACTTCCACCAGTCGCACGCCGCCTGGCTCCACCGAGGCTTTAATCGGCGTATTGATTATATTCACTTTGGTTCCCGGCGTGACCTGACGGAACAATGTCTCTATATCACCGTCGCGCAGACGGATACAGCCGGAACTGACGCGCATACCAATGCCAAAATCGGCATTCGTGCCATGTAACAGATAGACGCCGCCGTAGGCCGCTAAACGAATCGCGTGATGCCCCATTGGGTTATCGGGACCGGCAGGCACCACGGCGGGGAGATCGATGCCTTGCGCTTTATAACGGGCGCGAATATTGGCGGTCGGCGTCCAGGTTGGATTGGCGCGTTTATCCGAAATGGTCGTCACCATCGTTGGCGTCAGGGTATCGCCGCCCAGTTGGCCAATCCCGATAGGGTAGACCGTGACCGTATTTTTCCCCGGTTGATAATAGTAAAGCCGTAATTCCGCGAGGTTAATGACGATACCTTCACGTGGCGCGTCCGGTAGCAGCGTTTGCAGCGGAATCGTCAGCACGCTGCCTGCGCGTGGTACGTAAGGATCAATGCCGGGGTTGGCCTGTAACAGGGCTAAAAAGCCCACGTTATATTTTTTGGCGATCGCCTCCAGCGAGCCGCCGTCGTCTTCAACGACATGGAATTTATTTTCTCCCACCAGTCGACTGCCGGGGGGCGGAAGAGGCCACGTATTCGCCTGCGCGGGAAGGGCAAGCATGATGGTCGCGGTAAGCGCAAGCAACGCCCACCAGCGAGAGAGTCGCGTATTGTTGAACATTATAATAAACCCATGATTATTATGTGGTTATTTTTATAAAAGAGGAAATAAGAATTATGGCGGCTGGCTGTGTCTGGAACTGCAGGGAAGTGCAAAGAATTTGTAAAGATTAGGCCGGACGCAGAGTAATGACGCCCGGCCTGACGCTTATGCAATAGCGTTTTCTTCCAGTTGCTGCATAAACTGGCGTACCCATTCTATACGCGTTTTACGTTCGCTTAAATCCTGAATAAACTTGAGGCGCGTCGGGCCATCCAGACGGAAATGCTGCGGCTGTTTTTGCAGCAACCCGATAAGCCAGGCGGGGTCAACGTGGTTTTTCTCGGCGAACTCAATCGTTCCGCCTTTCTCGTTACCCTCCAGTTTTCGGATGCCGAGCTTTTGCGCCTGTTGGCGCAGGCGGGCGATATCCAGCAGATTACGCGCCGGATCGGGCAGCAGGCCGAAGCGGTCGATCAATTCCACTTTGATCTCTTCCAGCTCGTTTTCGTTCTTCGCGCTGGCAATGCGTTTATAGAATGACAGCCGGGTATTAACATCCGGAATAAAATCATCCGGCAGTAACGACGGCATTCGCAGCTCGACTTCCGTTTGCTGACTGGTGAGATCTTCCAGCGAGGGTTCGCGGCCTGCTTTCAGCGCATCAACGGCGTTTTCCAGCAATTCCATGTAGAGTGAGAAGCCAATGGTTTCCATTGAGCCGCTTTGCTCTTCGCCAAGCAGCTCGCCCGCGCCGCGGATCTCCAGATCGTGAGTCGCCAGCGCAAACCCGGCGCCTAAATCCTCCAGCGACGCAATCGCCTCCAGCCGTTTTTGCGCATCGGTGGTCATGGCCTTAGGATGTGGCGTCAACAGCCAGGCGTAGGCCTGGTGGTGCGAGCGCCCAACGCGGCCACGCAACTGGTGCAACTGCGCGAGGCCGAAATGATCCGCGCGTTCAATGATGATCGTGTTAGCGGTGGGAATGTCGATCCCCGTTTCGATAATGGTAGTACACACCAGCACGTTAAAACGTTGATGGTGGAAATCATTCATGACCCGTTCCAGCTCACGTTCGCGCATCTGCCCGTGGCCTATAGCGATTCGCGCTTCCGGCACCAGTTCCGCCAGCCGCTCTGCGGCTTTCTGAATATTTTCGACGTCATTGTACAAATAGTAAACCTGACCGCCGCGCAGGATTTCACGCAGAATCGCTTCCCTTACCACCAGGCTATCATACTCGCGGACAAAGGTTTTTACCGCCAGACGACGGGCAGGGGGGGTGGCGATAATGGAGAGATCGCGCATACCGCTCATCGCCATATTCAGCGTCCGCGGGATCGGCGTCGCCGTGAGCGTCAGAATATCGACATCGGCGCGCATCGCCTTAATTCGCTCTTTGTGGCGCACGCCGAAACGGTGCTCTTCATCGACAATCAGCAGGCCGAGGTCGCGCAGTTTCACATCGCTTTGTAGCAGTTTATGCGTACCGATCAGAATATCGATCTTACCCTCGGCGGCTTCCGCCAGGATTTGTGTCTGCTCTTTGGCGCTGCGAAAGCGGGACAGCATCTCAATGCGTACCGGCCAGTTGGCGAAACGGTCGCGGAAGTTATCATAGTGTTGCTGCGCCAGCAGCGTAGTCGGCACCAGTACCGCTACTTGTTTATGGTTTTCCACTGCCAGGAACGCGGCGCGCATCGCCACTTCGGTTTTGCCGAAGCCGACGTCGCCGCACACCAGCCTGTCCATCGCCAGCGGTTGGCACATATCGCTCAATACGGCGTTAATCGCCTGTGCCTGATCGGGCGTCGTTTCAAACGGGAAGCTGTCGCAGAATAACTGATACTGCTCACGATCATGCTTAAAGGCAAACCCCTCTTTTGCCGCCCGTTGCGCATAAATATCCAACAGTTCCGCTGCGACATCGCGCACTTTTTCCGCCGCTTTCTGCCGGGCGCGCGACCAGGCGTCGCCGCCCAGTTTATGCAGCGGCGCACTTTCTTCCGCGCCGCCGGCATAGCGGCTAATCAGATGCAATGAGGAGACCGGCACATACAGTTTGGCGTCATTGGCGTAGGTGAGCATCAGATACTCACCCTTGATGCCGCCAGCCTCCAGAGTGGTCATGCCGGCATAGCGTCCGACGCCGTGCTCCAGATGCACTACCGGTTGACCGACGTGGAGCTCCGCCAGGTTACGAATCAACGTATCCGGGTTGATCGTACGACGGGAATCCAGGCGGCGACGCGCGACCCGTTCACCCAGGAGATCGCTTTCGCAAATCAGCGCCAGATTGCGTTGGGTGTCGATAAAACCATGTTCTGCGGAGCCAATCATCAGATAGCGTCCCGCATCCTGCGCCTCGTCCAGGCGTAATATCCGCTTCGGCGCGATTTTTATGCGGGCCAGGAGCTCTCCCAGCGCTTCGCGGCGTCCTTCGCTTTCCACAGAAAAAATCACCGGACCGCTGAAAGATTCGAGGAACTTACGCAGCGCGTCCAGCGGCGCTTTCTGCTGCGCCTGGATAGCCAAATCCGGTAATTTCTGGAAACCGAGATTGGTATTGGCGGCTTTTTCCGGCAGGTGGTCGGTTTTAAGCTGGAGGCGAGGCCAGCGTTTAAGCTCGGAAAAGAGCTCATCCACCCGTAGCCAGAGGGCTTCCGGCGGCAAAAGCGGGCGCATAGGATCGACGCCACGATTTTCAAAACGCGCCAGCGTATCGGCCTGAAAGCGTTCGGCGCTGGTTTCCAGCGAGCCGGTATTCACCACCAGAGTATTGGCGGGGAAATAGCTAAATAATGGCGGTAACGGTTCGCTGAAAAAGAGCGGCTGCCAGTATTCGATCCCGGCGGGCAGAGTGCCTTTGCTGACCTGCTGATAGATGTGCTCGGCGTCGCGTTTTACCTCAAAGGTATCGCGCCACTGGCTACGGAAAAGCTCAATAGCGGCTTTGTCGGTAGGAAATTCGTGCGCGGGCAACAAATTGATGGCCTCAACCTCCTCCAGCGTACGCTGGGTATCCGCGTCAAACAGACGCAGGCTGTCGATTTCATCATCAAAAAAGTCGAGGCGATAAGGCTGTTCGCTGCCCATCGGAAAGAGATCCAACAGCGCGCCGCGCGTCGCGTATTCGCCATGCTCCATCACCTGATCGACATGCCGATAACCGGCGCTGTCAAGCTGCGCGCGCAGAGCGTCGCGGGACAACCGCTGGCCTTTTTTCATCACCAGCGCATGACCATGCAGATAGCTATGCGGACAAACGCGCTGCATCAGGGTGTTTACCGGTACAATCAAGACGCCGCGCTGCATCGACGGCAACTGGTAGAGCGTGGACAGGCGCGAAGAGATAATTTCCTGATGCGGGGAGAAGCTGTCATACGGTAGCGTTTCCCAGTCCGCCAGGTTCATCACCATCTGATCGGTAAACTGGCGGATTTCATCATGCAATCGCAGAGCATTTTGCATGTCAGGCGCTATGAGTACCACCGGACCGGCATGGCGTTCGGCTATCTCCGCCACCAGCGTAGCGCAGGCGGCACCGGTAAGTTCGCCCAACTGGCGCTGATCGCCCGCTTTTGTCGGCAGCGTGTAACGTTGTTTTTCAGGCATAACGGTTGTCAGTATCTCTTTTTGTTTTACGCCGCACTCTACGCGTCACCCTTCAGGCTGCTTCATGGTTGGCTGCGCGCCGGGACAGCATGAAGGACTCAGGTATTCAGGGGCATATGACTGATAAGCAATGTTCTTTATTATCCGCGATCGTTGTTTATTAGCAAATTGAATCCGCCGGATAACGCGCCGAACAGGTAAAGTATGAACATGTAAGTGACTTGATTTGTCGGCCTTTTTCAGAATAACGCTGACGAACTCTTACGGTTCAGACATTTACGCATTCCGCTTTCGCTTATATACTCGGGACTTTGCTAACAGCAACCAGACGGATTACATGTATCAACCTGTCGCTCTATTCATCGGCCTGCGTTACATGCGCGGGCGTGCAGCAGATCGCTTCGGTCGCTTCGTTTCCTGGCTTTCCACTATCGGCATTACCCTGGGGGTGATGGCGCTGGTCACGGTATTGTCGGTGATGAACGGTTTTGAGCGCGAACTGCAAAATAACATTCTTGGTTTGATGCCTCAGGCCATCCTCTCTGCTGAACATGGTTCTCTTAACCCGAATCAGATGCCGGAAAAAGCGGTGAATCTGCAAGGCGTTAACCGTATTGCGCCGCTGACGACGGGCGATGTCGTACTGCAAAGCGCGCGTAGCGTTGCGGTTGGCGTGATGTTAGGTATCGATCCGGCGCAAAAAGATCCATTAACGCCGTATCTGGTCAATGTGAAGCAAAGCGAATTACAGCCGGGTAAGTATAATGTCATCCTCGGCGAGCAGCTCGCCGGACAGTTAGGGGTCAACCGCGGCGATCAGATTCGGCTAATGGTGCCATCTGCCAGCCAGTTTACGCCAATGGGACGCCTGCCCAGTCAGCGTCTGTTTACGGTGATTGGCACATTTGCCGCCAATAGCGAGGTCGATGGCTATGAAATGCTGGTCAATATTCAGGACGCGTCCCGTTTAATGCGCTATCCGGCAGGCAATATTACCGGCTGGCGTCTGTGGCTGGATGAACCGCTGCAAGTCGATACCCTCAGCCAACAGACGCTGCCGCAAGGCACGAAGTGGCAGGACTGGCGCGAACGCAAAGGCGAGTTGTTCCAGGCTGTGCGCATGGAAAAGAACATGATGGGATTGTTGCTGAGCCTCATCGTGGCGGTCGCGGCTTTTAACATTATTACTTCGTTGGGCCTGATGGTCATGGAGAAGCAGGGCGAAGTGGCGATTTTACAAACTCAAGGGCTGACGCCGCGACAAATTATGATGGTCTTTATGGTGCAGGGCGCCAGCGCCGGGATTATCGGCGCGCTGTTGGGCGCCGCGCTGGGCGCATTGCTTGCCAGCCAACTGAATAACCTGATGCCGATCATCGGCGCGTTTCTGGATGGCGCTGCGTTGCCCGTGGCGATAGAGCCGTTACAGGTGATCGTTATCGCGCTGGTGGCAATGGCCATCGCGCTGCTTTCTACGCTTTATCCTTCCTGGCGCGCTGCCGCCACTCAACCCGCTGAGGCTTTACGTTATGAATAAGATCCTGTTGCAATGCGACAACCTGTGCAAACGCTATCAGGAAGGCACCGTACAAACCGACGTGTTGCACGATGTCAGCTTCAGTATCGGCGAAGGCGAAATGATGGCGATCGTCGGCAGTTCCGGTTCGGGTAAAAGTACGTTGCTGCACCTGTTAGGCGGGCTGGATACGCCTACCTCTGGCGATGTGATTTTTAGCGGCCAGCCGATGAGCAAACTCTCTTCTGCGGCAAAAGCGGAATTACGTAACCAGAAACTGGGGTTTATCTATCAGTTTCATCATCTCCTGCCGGATTTTACGGCGCTGGAAAACGTGGCGATGCCATTATTGATTGGCAAAAAGAAACCGGCGGAGATTGACGCTCGGGCGCGAGAAATGCTGCACGCTGTAGGGCTGGAGCATCGCGCAACCCATCGACCTTCGGAACTTTCCGGCGGTGAGCGCCAGCGTGTCGCGATAGCGCGCGCGTTGGTGAATAACCCGCGTCTGGTACTGGCGGATGAGCCGACCGGTAATCTGGATGCGCGTAATGCCGACAGTATTTTTGAGCTTCTGGGCGAGTTAAATCGTCTGCAGGGAACCGCGTTTCTGGTGGTGACTCACGATTTGCAACTGGCGAAACGTATGAGCCGCCAACTTGAGATGCGCGATGGCCGCCTGACGGCGGAACTGAGCCTGATGGGGGCTGAGTAATGGCGTCGCCTTTATCATTGTTAATTGGCTTACGTTTCAGCCGTGGACGGCGGCGCGGCGGTATGGTTTCGCTCATTTCCGTCATTTCTACCATCGGTATCGCGCTGGGCGTGGCGGTATTGATTGTCGGTTTAAGCGCGATGAACGGTTTCGAACGCGAGTTGAATAACCGTATTCTGGCGGTGGTTCCACACGGGGAGATTGAAGCGGTCAATCAGCCGTGGACCAACTGGCGTGAAGCGCTGGCAAAAGTGCAGAAGGTGCCAGGCATTGCCGCCGCCGCGCCGTATATCAATTTTACCGGCCTGGTAGAGAGCGGGGCCAATTTGCGCGCCATTCAGGTTAAAGGCGTCGACCCTAAGCAAGAGCAGCAGCTTAGCGCGTTACCGTCATTTGTGCAAAATCACGCCTGGGATCATTTCAAAGCGGGCGAACAGCAGATCATTATCGGTAAAGGCGTCGCCGATGCGCTGAACGTGAAACAGGGCGACTGGGTATCCATCATGATCCCCAATGCGAATGCCGACCATAAGCTGCTCCAGCCCAAACGCGTGCGTTTGCATGTCATCGGGATTCTGCAACTGAGCGGCCAGCTCGATCACAGCTTCGCCATGATCCCGCTTGAGGATGCGCAGCAGTATCTGGATATGGGGTCCAGCGTTTCCGGTATCGCGCTTAAAGTCCATGACGTGTTTAATGCGAACAAACTGGTGCGTGACGCGGGTGAGGTGACTAACAGCTATGTCTACATTAAGAGCTGGATCGGCACCTACGGCTATATGTATCGCGATATCCAGATGATTCGCGCCATTATGTATCTGGCGATGATTCTGGTGATCGGCGTGGCCTGTTTTAATATCGTTTCCACCTTAGTGATGGCGGTAAAAGACAAAAGCGGCGACATTGCGGTATTAAGAACGCTGGGGGCGAAAGATGGTTTGATTCGTGCCATTTTCGTCTGGTACGGGCTACTGGCGGGCTTGCTGGGCAGCTTGATTGGCGTGGCGATCGGCGTTGTCGTTTCGCTTCAGCTTACCGCCATTATTAATGGGATTGAAAAGGCGATCGGGCATCAGTTTTTGTCCGGCGATATCTATTTTATCGACTTCCTGCCATCCGAATTACATTGGCTGGACGTTGTTTACGTACTGGTCACGGCGTTGTTGTTAAGCTTACTGGCGAGCTGGTATCCGGCGCGGCGGGCGAGCAACATTGACCCTGCGCGAGTATTGAGCGGCCAGTAATCGCGGAATATAAAAACAAGGAGCGGTGATGTATTACGGGTTTGACATTGGCGGAACAAAGATTGCGTTAGGCGTATTTGACTCAACGCGGCGGCTGCAGTGGGAAAAACGGGTTCCCACGCCCCATACCAGCTATAGCGCCTTTTTAGACGCCGTGTGCGAACTGGTCGCGGAAGCCGACCAGCGATTTGGCGTAAAAGGGTCGGTAGGGATTGGCATACCCGGTATGCCGGAAACCGAAGACGGCACGCTGTACGCCGCGAATGTCCCGGCAGCCAGCGGTAAGCCGTTGCGCGCCGATCTCAGCGCCCGACTGGATCGCGATGTGCGTCTGGACAATGACGCTAACTGTTTTGCCTTGTCCGAAGCCTGGGATGATGAATTCACGCAATATCCTTTGGTTATGGGGCTTATCCTCGGCACCGGCGTCGGCGGTGGCCTGGTGCTAAACGGGAAGCCGATTACCGGTCAGAGCTATATCACCGGCGAGTTTGGCCATATGCGTTTGCCGGTTGACGCGCTAACGTTGATGGGGTTTGATTTTCCTCTCCGCCGTTGTGGATGCGGTCAGATGGGCTGCATTGAGAATTATCTGTCCGGGCGCGGGTTTGCGTGGCTATATCAGCATTATTATGATCAATCGCTGCAGGCGCCGGAGATTATCGCGTTGTGGGAGCAGGGCGATGAGCAGGCGCACGCGCATGTTGAGCGCTATCTGAATTTACTGGCGGTTTGTCTGGGGAATATACTGACGATTGTCGATCCCGATTTATTGGTGATCGGCGGCGGACTATCGAACTTTACGGCAATAACAACGCAACTGGCGGAAAGACTGCCGCGCCATCTCCTCCCTGTTGCCCGCGCGCCGCGCATTGAGCGTGCGCGGCATGGGGATGCAGGTGGGATGCGCGGTGCTGCTTTTTTACATCTTACCGACTAATCAAAAAAAGAGGTTGTTATGCAGTCGCGTCGGTTTCATCGATTAAGCCGCTTTCGTAAAAATAAACGTCTGTTGCGTGAACGTCTGCGCCAGCGGATCTTTTTCAGAGACAGAGTGGTGCCGGAAATGATGGAAAACCCAAGAGTATTAGTCCTTACAGGTGCAGGAATTTCTACAGAGTCTGGTATTCGTACGTTTCGCGCGGCGGATGGCCTTTGGGAAGAGCATCGGGTTGAAGACGTGGCAACGCCGGAAGGATTCGCCCGTAATCCGGGGCTGGTGCAGACATTTTATAATGCCCGCCGTCAGCAGCTTCAACAGCCGGAAATACAACCCAATGCGGCGCATCTGGCGTTAGCGAAGCTTGAAGAAGCGCTTGGCGATCGCTTTTTGCTGGTGACGCAAAACATCGACAATTTGCATGAACGCGCGGGCAATCGCAACATCATTCATATGCATGGCGAGCTGTTGAAGGTGCGCTGTTCGCAAAGCGGCCAGATTCTGGAATGGAACGGCGATGTGATGCCGGAAGATAAATGTCACTGCTGTCAGTTCCCGGCGCCGCTACGTCCGCACGTGGTGTGGTTTGGCGAGATGCCGCTTGGCATGGATGAAATTTATATGGCGCTGTCGATGGCGGATATTTTTATCGCCATTGGCACATCTGGTCATGTCTATCCGGCTGCGGGTTTTGTGCATGAAGCAAAACTGCACGGCGCACATACGGTGGAACTGAATCTTGAGCCAAGCCAGGTCGGCAGCGAGTTTGAAGAGAAGCACTACGGCCCGGCAAGCCAGGTTGTGCCGGAATTTGTTGATAAATTCCTGAAAGGGCTGTAGTGCTGTTTGCCCGGTAACGCCTTATCCGGCCTACATTTCACGTTACGTTCATCTGTAGGCCCGACAGGCGCTTTGGCTGAATTAGCGTCCTGCTTTTAGCTTCTGATAATACTCTTCATAAATGGCGCTGGCGTCGCCGACATCGTTTTGCCACTCGCCTTTGCTGATGGTTTGCGCATCCGGATAGAGCGACTTATCATTGGCGACCTCCGGGCTTAACAGCTTACGCGCCGCCAGGTTGGGGGTAGGGTAGCCGATGGTTTCTGCCACCTCTTTCGCGACGTCAGGACGCAGCAGGAAGTTGATTAGCTTCAGCGCGCCCTCTTTATTTTTCGCGTTCGCCGGAATAGCCAGGCTGTCCATCCAGAAAATACCGCCTTCCTTCGGCCAGACGACCTCCAGCGGCGTGCCAGCCTGACGAGCAACGAAGGCCGAACCGTTCCACACCATACCCAGGTTGACTTCCCCTTCCATATACGGATTCGCCGGATTATCGGAGTTGAAGGCCGCTACGTTCGGCATCAGTTTTTTCAACTCTTCATATGCCGCTTCGATCTCTTTCGGATCGGTAGTGTTACCGGAATAACCTAGCTTGCGCAGCGCCATCTGGAAGACTTCTCGCGCATCGTCGGTTAAAAGCAGGCTGTTTTTATATTCCGGTTTCCACAAGTCAGCCCAGCTGGTAATGGTTTTTGGATCGATAGCATCGCTGTTCACGCCAATCGCCGTTGCGCCCCAGATATACGGGACAGAATAATCGTTGTTGGGGTCAAACGGTTTGTTGAGCATTTCCGGATCGAGGTTGTGGAAATTGGTTAATTTCGACTTATCGATCTTCTGGATCATGCCTTCTTTGCGCATTTTGTCGACATAGTATGTAGAAGGAACAACCAGGTCATACGCGCCATCTTTATAGGTTTTGAGTTTGGCATACATGGTTTCGTTCGACTCGTAGGTCGAATAAATCACCTTAATGCCGGTCTCTTTAGTGAACTGTTCCAGCAGGCCCGGCGGTACATACTCAGTCCAGTTATAGAAATAGAGCGTGTCGTTGTCGGAGGCATGAGCGGCACTCATACCCAGCGCCAGGGCGCCCGCCGCGAGCAGGTGGCGTGACCATTTTTTCATTTAACGTCCCCTGAATTACGGGCCTTATCGGCCCTTGGTTTTATCACGAGCAATAAGCTGGCTGGCAATGACCATTACCAGAGACAGCACCAATAAAACGGTCGCCAGCGCGTTCACTTCTGGTGAAACGCCGACTTTTACCATGGAATAAATCTTTAAGGGTAAAATTTCATAGCCCGGCCCGGTGACAAACGACGAGACCACTACATCGTCCATCGACAACGTAAAGCTCAGCAACCAGCCCGCCGCCACCGCCGGCATCGCCAGCGGCAGAATGATTTTGCGTAAAATCGTTACCTCACTGGCCCCCAGGTCTTTTGCGGCTTCCAGCATTCTGACATCAAAGCCTTTCAGGCGCGAATAGACCGTGACGACCACAAACGGCAGGCTAAAGGTGATGTGCGAGAACAGCAACGACCAAAAGCCCAGTTGAATGCCGAGTAACATAAACAGCACCAGCAGGGAGATCGCCATCACGATATCCGGCGACATCATTACTACAAACAGCATCCCGCTGACGAATGGCTTCCCGCGAAAGCGGTAGCGATAAAGCGCCACCGCGGTTAACGAGCCAATCAACGTGGCGAAGGTCGCTGAAAAAATCGCCATCGTCAGTGAATGTTGAGCGGCCTGCAACAGACTGTCGTTATTGACCAGGAGTTCGTACCATTTAGTGGTAAAGCCCTGCCAGTTAATGCCGAACCGCGAACTGTTGAAGGAGTTCACGATCAGAATAATGATGGGAATATACAGATACGCATAGATGGCAGTCATGAAACCGCCACGGAGCAGCCGACCGATCATTCAAGTTCCACCTTCTTATTCAGAGGATGGGGTGCTTTTAGAGTATTGAAAATGATCAATTTTTTCTCTTCTCCAAAATCTCTCCAAAACGTCTCGCGGTTATCAGCAGCCAGGAAGAAGCAAGCTGCCGCTTGAAGCCGCGAATTTTACAACAAATTGCCAGACGAGCGGGAAAAAAAGGCCATTTAAATGACTATTCTCATCCGATCCGGTCATATGCGGCATTATTGCACCAGGCAAGAGGTTACTCTGTAGGCAAACATGGAGTACGTGAGTAAACCCTGAACGTGACGTTTGAGAAAGCGTCGTCTGATTTTATAAAAAACAACATAAACAGCCGCTTTGTTGTTCTGAGCGAACGTGTAGCGTGGTTAACTGTTCTTCCGCCATTTTTTGTATAGCCTGGGGATCTATTCTAAAAATGGCGTGAAAAACCTGATCAGAGAGGGTTTCGATTATCTCAGCTAACATACTTTGGCTGGTGCTGGGATCCGTTACGAGGAACGCCTGAAACGTCTTATCCGCTAGTAAAACCTCTTTTACCATTTTTTCAATAGGTATGTGGGTATGCGGTGGTGGTATTTCAAGCTGTTTTAATCCACACATCGCCATTGTTTCTAAAAATGCGTTTTGCTGAGTACTTTCGGATATATTCGCATGGTGTAAAATGCGCGTTGTCTTTTCAATCCCAGACTGAATTTTCGCTGCCAGGTAGGTTGCCTTTTCTTGCGCTTTCCACCCATCTAAATGTCCTTTTCTCAATTCAGTATATAAATACCCCTCTATGTTGTCTAATGGAACCGATAATATCGGCGCGCCAGCAGGATTGAGACATAATGTCGAAGGGAGGGGGTAGTCTACGATTTCGCTATATCTTCTCTTAATCATGGCCGTCATTTGTGGATGCGATTTTAAAGTATCCGGGCGATTTTTCATTAAAAAATAAAGATTCCCCATGACTTCACAGCTAAAGGTATCGGTATTTTGAGTGATACGTAACAATTCGTTCTCTTCGTTTTGATCCATGATACGAAGAATCATGATGGCATCATTTTCATGAGGATTATAAACCTGAAATCTATCTCTTTGCGATGCGCAGGCTAACTCTTTCAACTCAAAAAAAATCTCTGTAAGCCGCTCTCGTGTGGGGGCGCGTTCGGCAAACAACATCTCATGTAGACAACGGTCCGCTTTTTCTTTGCCAGTAGAAAAAAAGAAGTCTTTAATTTTTTCCCATAAAACTTTCCACCATGCTTCTTTCGTATTCCTTGGGGAGTTGGTAAGGATTTCACTTTTTAAAAAACCATTCCCTATAGTAATCGGCATATTAATCTCACTTAAACTGGAGTAAAAATGACTACATAATTGATTAAATCGACCCTTTTTATCTCAACTGCGGGCGCATCGGATATAATATAATTTTTAAAAGAGACTGACAATCAGTATAAAACCTGAGAGCTTCGCGTATAAACGCATTACTGTCTGTGATAGCGTCGCTACAGGTAAAAATAAAAGAAGGCCTGGCGCGGATGATGTTGTAGATTTGCAATACTGGCGGCAACTGCTTTCATGCGTTTTTTATGCCGGAGGCATGAAGTTTACCCTTGAATAAACTTCATGCCTGGATGCGTGTGGATTTGTTAGCGTTGCGCAATTAATCGCTTATATCACTCACCTTCTTATTCAATAAGCGGGAAGCCCGCCAGTAAATCAATAGCATGAGTCCCATCACAATGGTCAGCGTAATGCTGGTAGCCGCGCCAAACGGCCAGTCGCGAATATTCAGGAACTGTACCTTAATGACGTTACCAATCAGCAGGTTTTTCGCGCCACCCATTAAATCGGAGACGTAGAACAGGCCCATTGCCGGTAGCATCACGAGCAGGCAACCGGCGACAATGCCCGGCATGGTTAATGGAATAATGATGCGGATGAACGTTTGCATTTTACTGGCGCCGAGATCGCGTGCGGCCTCCAGTAGTGGTTTGTCGAGCTTCTCAATGCTGGAGTAGAGCGGCATGACCATAAATGGCAGCAAAATGTAAACCAGGCCGATAATAACGGCGCTCGGGGTGAACATGATGCGAATCGGTGTATCAATCACGCCCAGCCACAGCAGGAATTCATTGAGATAACCTTTAGTGCTCAGGAATATTTTCAGCCCATAGATGCGGATCAGTGAGTTGGTCCAGAAAGGAACAATCAGCAAAAACAGCAATAACGGACGTATCTTTTCCGGTAACTTCGCCAGAAACCAGGCAAAAGGATAGCCCAGCACCAGGCAGGAGAGGGTGGCGATCAGCGCCATATTCAGAGAGTGCAGGAGCACTTCAAAATAGAGCGGATCGAGCAGGCGCGCGTAGTTATCCAGCGTAAAGACCATCTTGACGAAACTGGCGTCGTCACGGGTCAGAAAGCTGGTGCCAATGATCATCAGGTTGGGCAGAAAAACAAACAACACAAGCCAACCGACGATAGTGACAATCACTACATTCTGGAATTTACTTGTGTTCTTCATCAGCCAGTACGACCTCCCAGCTTTCTACCCAACTAATGGCCATTTTTTGGTCAAGTGAATGGTCGAAGTCAGGATCGTCTTCGTTGAAGAATTCGCTGACCATCACCATTTTGCCATTTTCCAGTTCAACCACCGACTCCAGCGTCATACCTTTATAATTGCGCTCGCGCACGTAGCCGATAAGCCCTTCGATGTGGTTATCATCGTTGATCTCTTCGACGCGTAGATCTTCCGGTCGCAGCAGGACGTTCAGTTTTTGGCCTGGTTCGACAGCGAAATTGACGTATATATTGCACTCCCGACCTTCTACGCTGGCGCGGACGCGCTGTTCATCAAGCCGTTCAATGACGGTTGCGTCAAAGCGGTTAATTTCGCCGATAAAACCGGCGACAAACAGGTTTTTTGGCTCTTCATAGATTTCACGCGGCGTGCCGTCTTGCTCAATCACGCCATTACGCATTACCACGATACGATCGGACATGGTGAGCGCTTCTTCCTGATCGTGAGTGACAAAAACAAACGTGATACCGAGTTTACGCTGTAATGCTTTAAGCTCGTTCTGCATTTGCTTGCGCAATTTATAGTCCAGCGCGGAAAGCGATTCATCCAGTAATAACAGGCGAGGTTTATTCACCACCGCGCGAGCGATAGCCACACGCTGCTGCTGTCCGCCGGAAAGCTGGTGCGGTTTACGTTGTGCAAACTCTTCAAGCTGCACCATACGCAGCGCATCGGTCACGCGAGGCGCTATCTCGGCGGCTGGCGTTTTTTGCATTCGTAAGCCAAACGCGACATTTTCAAACACCGTCATATGCGGAAATAAAGCGTAGCTTTGAAATACGGTATTTACATAACGATTTTCGGCGGGAACGTGGGTGATATCCTGGTTATCCAACATGATATGCCCGGCATCAACGGTTTCCAGGCCGGCAATCAGGCGAAGAACGGTTGTTTTACCGCAGCCGGAAGGGCCAAGCAGCGTGAGGAATTCGCCATTGTTAATGGTCAAATCCAGCTGTGAAATGACCTCTTTGCCATCGAAACTTTTGCTAATTCCCGACAAAAGCACCAGCGGTGAAAGCGAACGCGGTTGATTATTCAATTTCTTACTCTGTCCCATGTAAACGCAACGGATGGCTGACCGCTGCGGGGTTTGTGGTTAACCACCTTAATCACTCTTAATGAGGGCGGTCATTCTACGGCAAACCACTGTGATCGCCAATCCTTGTTGCGAATTACTGACTTAGCTTTATAGTCAGAAAGCGTGTCAAAGTGAAATATTCTTGTTTGCAGGGATAAAAGTGACCTGACGCAATATTTGTCTTTTCTTGCTTATTAATAATGTTGTCACGAAAAGTGAGGGTGACTGCATGGATAAACTACTTGAGCGTTTTTTACACTACGTATCGCTGGATACCCAATCAAAGTCGGGTGTTCGGCAGGTTCCCAGCACTGAGGGGCAGTGGAAGTTACTACGTTTGCTCAAACAGCAGCTCGAAGAGATGGGGCTGGTTAACATTACATTAAGTGAAAAAGGGACGTTGATGGCGACGCTCCCGGCCAATGTTGAGGGGGATATTCCCGCCATTGGTTTTATCTCCCATGTGGATACCTCTCCGGATTTCAGCGGTAAAAACGTTAACCCGCAGATTGTCGAGAATTATCGCGGCGGCGATATAGCATTAGGGATTGGCGATGAGGTGTTGTCACCCGTGATGTTCCCGGTACTGCATCAATTACTGGGACAGACGCTGATTACTACCGATGGTAAGACATTGCTGGGCGCGGACGATAAAGCCGGCGTTGCGGAGATCATGACCGCGCTGGCGGTGCTGAAAGGTAATCCTATTCCCCACGGTGAAATTAAAGTGGCGTTTACGCCTGACGAAGAGGTAGGGAAAGGCGCGAAGCACTTCGATGTTGAGGCCTTTGGCGCGCAGTGGGCCTATACGGTCGACGGCGGCGGCGTGGGCGAACTGGAGTTTGAAAACTTCAATGCCGCCTCGGTGAATATCAAAATCGTCGGCAATAACGTGCATCCCGGTACGGCAAAAGGCGTGATGGTCAATGCGCTGTCGTTGGCGGCGAGGATTCACGCGGAAGTGCCGGCGGATGAAGCGCCTGAAACCACCGAAGGTTACGAAGGGTTTTATCATCTGGCCAGCATGAAAGGCACCGTTGACCGGGCCGAAATGCACTACATCATTCGCGATTTCGACCGTAAGCAGTTTGAAGCGCGTAAACGCAAAATGATGGAGATTGCCAAAAAAGTCGGTAAGGGGCTGCATCCGGACTGCTATATCGAACTGGTGATTGAAGACAGTTATTACAATATGCGCGAAAAAGTAGTTGAACATCCGCATATTCTCGATATCGCCCAGCAGGCCATGCGCGACTGTCATATTACGCCGGAGATGAAACCGATTCGCGGCGGTACAGACGGGGCGCAACTGTCGTTTATGGGTCTGCCATGTCCTAATCTCTTTACCGGCGGATATAACTATCATGGTAAACATGAGTTTGTGACGCTGGAGGGGATGGAAAAAGCGGTACAGGTGATTGTGCGTATCGCGGAGCTGACGGCTAAGCGCGGGCAGTAGCGAATGTTACGCATTGTGGTGAAGCGTTTTATTATTTATGGCGGGATATTTTCCGCCATAAATTTTTCTGCCTGGAGCGCCGAATATACGCCTTCCTGGTCCCAGCGCCAGCAACAATCTGCAGCATGTTTTATGACTGGCGATGAAACCTGCATGACGTTTATTGATGATGCGGTGAGGCTGGCCTCGCAGCAATATGGCAAACGCTCAATACAGCTTGTTCGTAGCCTGCTATTACAAAGCGATATTTATCAATGGCTGGGTAAACCGGAGTTAACGCCGCAAATGCTGCTGCGAGCGTGGGCAATCATGAAAACATTTCCGGCGGGCACTTATCCGGGCGATCGGGCCGATATGTTTGAACACCTGGCGGCCTTTTATGTTTACGGTGACGATCGCCATATAGAGTATTCACCGACAGAGCAGTGGCGATACGAGATCAAGGTTGATTACCGTCAGCGGATAGCCTGGCAAGAGCAGGCATTAACGTGGCGTCTTAAAGACAAAAAGGCATCGACGGAAGCATTGGTTTATACCTTAAACAGGATGCGCGACGCTTATTCTGATGCGCTGGAGGTGCGGGATGTCGAATGTGATAGTGCGCGTAAAGCCTATTATTTGGCGAAGATAGACGCAACGGAGCAGCAGTGGCTGGGCGTTATTTTACGGGATAAAACCTGGGATAATCGTGAGCGCGTCGCCTCTTTTTTGCAGCAGAAAGCGGATATTGCTTATAATGCAGGGCATATTAGCGAGGCGATTAATGCGCTAAGTCAGGCGCTAAAAATTGAGCAAACGCTTTATGGCGCCGAATTCGGCGAAATGACGGTTGACAGCAATAATCTTGCTGGCTTTTATGCACAGGGCCATCATTATAAGGAAGCGAAAGATCTCTACCTTAAACTTATCGCGTATTACCAGAGCCGTTTAACGCCAATGGCGACGGTAATATCACGATTACGCTTTTATTTGCCCGAAAACATCGACCTGGACAGTACCTCCCTCTATCTCCCATTGCTGGCAGAATATAAACGTCGGCAGTCTGACGTATCAATGGTGTTGTATGGTATTTCGCTGATTTATCAGAGTAATCAAGAACTTGAACAAGCAAAAGACTTTGCGGAACGCGCCTTTACGCTTGATGCCGTAGCTTATCCAGCAAAGATGCAGTATGAACGATTACAGCAACTGGCTAATATTGCCGAAGGTCTTGGAGATAACGCGCAGGCGCGGCGCTATCGGCAAATGTCATTTCGCCATCGAATGGCCCACTCGCTTTATCCGGGCGATCCGCAATATAACGATGTCGCCAACCCTGGCGGCGATCGTTGTGGATAGTTTGCGTCAGCCCGGCGGTCGCCGGGCATTGCGATGTTCTTATCCTTCGAAGAACCAGTACCCGCTATTCACCAGCGCCGCCAGCATCGCGAGGAAAGAAGGGTCTTCCAGCGCATCGCCGAAGTTTTCAGCGGTCAGTGCAATATGACTGGCGAGCGCCTCCAGAGCGGGGCGATGCGGAGAGTCTATTTTTTCGCCATTCGCATAGACCTCATCGCCGATACGCAATACGCGAAGCCCGCCGAGACGTACTAATACCTCGCCTTGCTTTAAGGCATCGTAAATTTCATCAGGCTGATACGGCGGCTCCGGCGGCGCAATATCCAGTTCGTGGCGTGACTGAGAGAGAAACTCGCCAAGCCACTGTTGGAAATGCGCGGGTTGATTGATCAAATCGAGCATCATATTACGCAGTTTATCCATCTCCTGCGGCAGGATATCCGCCGCATGCTTGCGGGACGGTATATCCGGATCGCTGTAGTATGTGTTGCCCAACTCCCGTTGCAGGACGTAATCGGCAAAACCGCTGATCAGCTCACGGCTATTGGGCGCGCGAAAACCGACCGAATAGTTCATGGCGTTTTCCAGCGCATAGCCTTCATGCGGGAATCCTGGCGGAATATACAGAATGTCGCCCGGCTCCAGCTCTTCATCGATAATGGCCTCGAACGGATCGACTTGTAACAGGTCGGGATGCGGGCAGTGCTGACGCATTTGCAGCTTTTCGCCCACGCGCCAGCGACGGCGACCGGTTCCCTGGATAATAAACACATCATACTGATCCAGATGCGGGCCAACGCCGCCGCCGGGAACGGAAAAGGAGATCATCAGATCGTCGATACGCCAGTCCGGCAGAGCGCGGAACGGGCGCATCAAGGCGGCGGTGGGTTCGTGCCAGTGGTTTACCGCCTGTACCAGCAGCGACCAGTTGCTCTCACCCAGATGATCGTAGCTTTCGAAAGGGCCATGGCTGACCTGCCATTTGCCATCCTGATGGCTAACGAGACGGCTGTCGATTTCGCTTTCCATCGCCAGCCCCGCCAGCTCATCCGGCGAGAGCGGATCGATAAAGTTGCTAAACCCACGTTTTAAGACCACCGGGCGTTTTTGCCAGTGGCGTTCAAGAAAGTCGGGCCAGTTAAGAGTTAATTGGTATTCCATGTTAAGTATCCGCAGGCTGGTATCTGACACCGATTATAACGGATGCTTAACGAGATGCGTGGAAGAACGCACAGAAATGTTTATTCCTCTTTCTGTGTGGGATGCTGTCGGCCAAAAACGACCTCCATACGGGCACCGCCGAGCAGACTGTCGCTGGCAATGATCTGCCCGGCGTATTGTTCCGTAATCTCGCGCGCGACAGCCAGCCCCACGCCTTGTCCTGGTCGTAGGGTATCGGCGCGCTGACCGCGATCAAACACCAGGGAACGTTTGCTGTGGGGAATGCCTGGGCCGTCATCTTCGACGAAAATATGCAAATGATCGTCGGTCTGGCGAGCCGAAATCTCGACAAACTCCAGGCAATATTTACAAGCGTTGTCCAGTACGTTGCCCATTACTTCGACAAAGTCGTTTTGCTCGCCAACAAAACTGATCTCTGGTGAAATATCCATACTGATATTCACCCCTTTACGCTGATAAACTTTATTGAGCGCGGAGATCAGGTTATCTAACAACGGCGCGACGGGATGCAGTTCGCGGCTTAACAATACGCCGCTACCGCGCATACTGGCGCGATGCAGATAATAGCCGATCTGCTGGGAAATCCGGCTGATCTGTTCCAGCATCACCGGTTCAGCTTTGCTGACGCTCATCTTTTCGTTGCGTAAAGAGCGTAACGTACTCTGCAAAACCGCGAGCGGCGTTTTTAAACTGTGCGTCAGGTCGGTCAGGGTCGTGCGGTATTTGTTATAACGTTCACGCTCGCTTTTGAGCAGTTGATTAAGGTTGCGCACAAGGCTGGTCAGCTCACGCGTCGTCTCCGGATTGAGCATTTCGCGGTGATGATCTTCAAGCTCGCGGACTTCCCGCGCCAGCGCCTCGATAGGGCGTAAGCTCCACCAGGCGGCGATCCACAGTAAAGGAATGACTAACAGTAAATTGGCGGCCAGCACGTATACGAACCAGCTCCACACCATATATGAGCGTTTTAGTTCTATCGGAATGGTATCGACCACCACGATGGTTAACTGCGGCATCCGCGCCGTGGCAGGATAAATATTTACCGCTACCGAGTGGGTCATCTCCGCATCATCGTCATCTTCACGTACTTCTTTGAGTTTTTCCTGCGCGGAATGGTCCTCGCTCAACAGCGTGCTGGTAGCGTCTACGTTGGTTTCAATTTCATGGAAGCCGTTCGTTTTTAACCATTCCGGTTGAATGCTTTTAATCAGCCAGGGGATATTGCGCTGCGTCCATAATAATTTGCCCGTTTCATCGTAAATCAGCGTCATGGTCGGGCTTTGCATGTCCAGATTTTCAGGCAGCTCAACGCTGATTTTATTATTTTCCCATTTGGCGAGGGTGTAAAACAGGTTGCTTTCGCCGCGCAGCAGACGAAAGGTGGTTTTATCAAAACTTACGCTATAGCCGACCAGCGCCACTATGCCATATGCCAAAGAAAGCACCAGCACGACGCCGGCTGTCGCCAGCAAAAAACGAACCCGCAGCGACAGCGGCAGAAAATGGCGAGCAAATTTATTCATTAGCGCAATTCAAAAAGATATCCTTGTCCGCGTACGGTGGTAATGACATCGTGCGGATACTGGGCCTGTATTTTTTTCCGCAGACGCCCCATGAGAACATCAATGGTATGACTTTCCCGCAGTTCCGCATCCGGATACAGCTGAAGCATCAGCGAATCTTTGCTGACCACTTTACCGTTGTTACGGATAAGCGTTTCCATAATGGTGTATTCGAACGCCGTGAGTTTGATGACCTCTTCATTGACGGATAATTCCCGGCGTGAGAGATCCACCTGGAAAGGCGGGATGTTGATCACCTGGGAGGCCAGACCGCTATTACGGCGCATTAACGCCTGCATACGCGCCATTACCTCTTCGATGTGGAATGGCTTCGTCACGTAGTCATCGGCCCCTGAGCTGAGAACCTCGACTTTATCCTGCCAGCCTTCGCGCGCGGTTAACACCAGAACCGGCAGTGAAACATCACTGCTGCGCCAGCGGCGTATCAAGGAAAGGCCGTCTTCATCCGGCAGACCTAAATCGACAATAGCGATATCCGGAAGGTGTTCATTAAGGTAGTAATCAGCTTCCCTGGCATCTTCTGCGGCATCGACCTGGTGACCTGAATCCTGGAGCTGAACCTTCAGGTGGTGGCGTAATAATGCATTATCCTCTACAACCAGTACGCGCATCATCTCTTCTCCCTTGTGTTAACAATAAGAACAGTCTAGCGTTGATTATGGTGCTTTGGGGATAAACAGTTAATAAACCAGACAAATAGTCACCCTCTTTCTGAAGAAAAGAGGGTGAGGCAGACATTATTTAAGTTCGTCGACCAGAGTCACAGCGCGACCGATATAATTTGCCGGCGTCATGGCTTTAAGGCGCGTTTTTTCTGCTTCCGGCAGGGCCAGACTATCAATAAACTGTTTCATTCCTTCGGCATCAACACGCTTGCCACGGGTCAACTCTTTCAGTTTTTCATATGGTTTTTCAATACCATAGCGGCGCATGACGGTCTGGATCGGTTCGGCTAATACTTCCCAGTTGTGATCCAGTTCGTCAAGCAGATGATCGCGGTTTACTTCCAGCTTGCTGACGCCCTTCAGGGTGGACTGATAAGCGATAAGCGCATAGCCGATGCCGACACCCAGGTTACGCAGGACGGTTGAGTCGGTCAGATCGCGCTGCCAGCGGGAAACCGGCAGTTTGTTTGCCAGATGGTGCAACACTGCGTTAGACAGACCGAGGTTGCCTTCTGAGTTTTCAAAGTCAATGGGGTTAACTTTATGCGGCATGGTAGAAGAACCGATCTCCCCGGCGATGGTTTTCTGTTTGAAATGGTTCAACGCAATATAGCCCCAGACATCGCGATCGAAATCGATCAGGATGGTGTTAAAGCGCGCGATACAGTCAAACAGTTCCGCAATATAATCATGCGGTTCAATCTGGGTGGTGTAAGGATTCCACTGGATGCCCAGCGAGGTGACGAACTCTTCGCTGAACTGATGCCAGTCAACTTCCGGATAGGCGGCGATATGCGCGTTATAGTTGCCTACGGCGCCGTTAATTTTACCGAGGATCTCCACCTGGTTGAGCTGGCGGAACTGACGATCCATACGATACGCCACGTTCGCCATCTCTTTACCCAGAGTGGAAGGCGTTGCCGGCTGGCCATGGGTGCGGGAGAGCAGAGGAATGTCGCGATACTGCGTGGCGAGATCTTTAACCGCGTTAATCACCTGACGCCAGTAAGGCAGGATCACTTCATCGCGCGCGGTTTTGAGCATTAACGCGTGCGACAGGTTGTTAATGTCCTCAGAAGTGCAGGCAAAGTGGATAAATTCGGAAACGTCATGTAGCGCCGGGATCGCGGCGACTTTTTCTTTAAGAAAATACTCAACCGCTTTCACATCGTGATTCGTGGTGCGCTCAATGGTTTTAATGCGCGCGGCATCTTCTTCATTGAAGTTTGCCACAAGCGTATCCAGGTAACCGTTTGCGTCGGCAGCAAAAGCAGGAACTTCCTTGATCGCTGCGTGCGCGGCTAATTTCTGCAGCCAACGTACTTCGACTTGTACACGAAATTTCAGCAAACCGTATTCGCTAAAAATTCCGCGCAGCGCGCTGACTTTATCGCCGTAGCGTCCATCGACAGGGGAAACGGCGGTCAGTGAGGATAATTCCATAGATCATAACTCCGGGGTTAAATGAGCAAGAATTTGTTTTGCCTGAGTCGTCAGGCGATGACGAGAAAACATAAGCTGTAGGCGACCACCGCCTACCTGATGCCAGAGCACGGCTGCACGGATGCCTGCCAGTAGCGAGGCGCGGACTTTGGCCTGCACCTGCGGACTTTGCAGAACGGCCGGGGAGCCCGTCACCTGAATGCGCGGGCCCAATGGGCTAATCACATCCACGTAGATGCCCGCCATGGCGCTCATTAACGTGTCTGACTGTAAATCAAAATGGTCAAGCTGGCGCTGCAGGCCGTTAATGCGATCGCCTAACGTATTCAACGCGCCTTTGGCGGATGACAGCTTGCGCTCCAGCACCATCAGGCTAAGCGTATAACGCGTCAGTTCGGCGTTAAGTCCTTGTCGGCTGCTGGCATTCAGCACGCCGAGCAGTGTTTCCAGACCAAGACGCAGGTTAGCTTCGCTGCCGCCGAACACGCCCAGAGTAGAACTGGGATTCATATCAATGACACTGTTGAGTGAAACGTGCAACGCGTCGGCATCACAGTGCCCCTGGTGCGCCAGTTGTTGCACCAGGCGTGCCGACTGGCAAATGCCAGACAGCGCGAGGGTGATGTCATAATAATTCTTTGCCACAATCACTGCTTCCTTGTATCAAATAAAATACACTTCATCTTTTAAGCCGCTTTGAGGCGACTTGAATGGTGTTGTGTATTGAATAATCAGACCGTCAGCGGCAGTCGCTGCTCGATAATGCCGCCGCCCAGGCAGACTTCGCCGCTGTAAAAGACAGCGGACTGGCCCGGCGTAACGGCGGCAACCGGCTCGTCAAAAATGACCTCGATACGATCGTCATCCAGCGCGTTAATCGTGCACGGAATATCGGTCTGGCGGTAGCGGGTTTTTACCGTACAGCGCAGGGTGCCGGTGAACGGTTCGCGATCGACCCAATGTAGCTGCTGGGCGATGAGGCCTACCGACATCAGACGTGGGTGCTCATGCCCCTGGGCGACAATTAACACATTGTTTTCAACGTCTTTATCCACCACATACCAGGGGTCTTCGCTACCGTCTTTGGTGCCGCCGATTCCCAGCCCTTTACGCTGACCGAGCGTATGATACATCAGACCCTGATGCTCGCCGATTTCATCGCCGTCAACGGTAATGATTTTCCCCGGCTGCGCAGGCAGATAGCGCCCTAAAAAGTCGCGGAATTTGCGCTCGCCGATAAAGCAGATACCGGTAGAATCTTTTTTCTTGGCGGTTACCAGCCCCAGATCTTCGGCGATTTTACGCACCTGCGGTTTTTCCAGCTCGCCAACCGGGAACAGACTTTGCGCAATCTGCTCATGGCCAAGCGTATAGAGGAAGTAGCTCTGATCTTTGTTGCCGTCGAGCCCGCGCAACAACCGGCTTTTGCCGTTTACATCCGCGCGGCGAACGTAGTGACCGGTGGCGATATAGTCGGCGCCTAAATCTTCTGCGGCAAATTCAAGGAAGGCTTTAAATTTGATCTCTTTATTGCACAGAATATCCGGGTTCGGCGTACGGCCCGCTTTGTACTCTTCAAGGAACAGTTCAAAGACGTTATCCCAATATTCTGCGGCAAAATTAACGGTATGCAGTTCAATGCCAAGCTTGTCGCACACGGCCTGCGCGTCAGCCAGATCGGCTGCCGCGGTACAGTATTCCTCACCATCGTCCTCTTCCCAGTTCTTCATGAACAGGCCTTCTACCTGATAACCCTGTTGTTGCAACAGCCAGGCGGAAACGGAGGAGTCGACACCGCCGGACATGCCGACGATCACTTTTTTTGGGCTTTCTGACATTGGAATACTCGCGACATTGAACTTCAAGGCGGCGTATTCTACCACGCAGCCCTTTACTTGACACCCTCTGTAAACGGCCAGTTAAATTCGCCCACTATAGATAAGGGGTAACATTGTCCCGTTTGATAACTGCGAATGCTTTCAGCCACCAGCGGAGAACGTAAATTCGGCGCGTTCAGAATCTCGTCGGCGCTCACCCAACGGCAGCAATCGATGTCATTGTCATGGGGTTCGGTCGCGCAAATATGATCAAGCTTGATAGCGAATAAAAAGCGCAGGAACGGGGTCTTATCCGGCGCAATCCACTGATGCATACGGATAAAATACTGTGGTTGCGCCGTGATGCCAGTCTCTTCCCACAGTTCACGCGCGGCGGCCTGCGCCAGCGTTTCATCTGCCTCCAGGTGTCCGGCAGGTTGATTCCATAACGATTTACCGTTGATGGTCTCTTCCACCACCAGAAATTTATCTTCGGCATGTACGATGCAGGCAACGGTCACGTGCGGCTTGAACATAGGCATCCTTATTAAAGCGGTTTATCAATGTGGTCATAGATCGCGTCAAGCTGTTTCAGACGCTCGTTATAAGCTTTTGTCAGGCAGGTGACGTCGGCCTTGCACTGCTGACGCTGTTTAAGCCAGCTCTGCTGGGCGTCCTGCAGCGCGCCGCGACTGCCCATCGCGAACAACCCTTTCAGAAACTGATATTTGGTGTGCATTTCCACGTCTTTATCATTCAGCGTCAGGTGCGCGCAGATAGCCTTTTCATCCGCAGCCTGCGCTTTCTGGCAGTCGAAGCTGGCCGCATTAACGGATAACGGTGTTAATAAAGCAAAAGCTATGAGAAGCCGTTTCATCTGTCTTTCTCCTGTGCGATCTCGCGCCACTGTCCATTATCGAGGCCGTTGAGCGTGTAGTCGCCCATGCTGTAACGAATTAATCGTAGAGTGGGATGACCGACATGCGCTGTCATGCGTCTTACCTGGCGGTTGCGGCCTTCATATAAGGTGACTTTTAGCCAACTGGTGGGAATATTCTTCCGTTCGCGAATCGGCGGGGTGCGCGGCCACAGCCAGTCAGGCTCCGCGACCATCTCAATACCGGCGGGCAGGGTAGGGCCATCGTTGAGCGTGACGCCAGTACGAAGCGCCTGCAGCGCTGCATTATCCGGGATGCCTTCTACCTGAACATAGTAAATCTTGCCGGTACGTTTGCCCGGTTGCGTGAGGCGCGCCTGCAGCGCGCCGTCATTAGTCAGCACCAAAAGCCCTTCGCTGTCGCGGTCCAGGCGGCCTGCGGCATAAACGCCTTGCACAGGAATAAAATCTTTTAACGTGCGGCGACCTGCTTCATCCGTGAACTGCGGCAACACATCGTAAGGTTTATTGAACAAAACCACGCGTTTTGGCTGGTTTTCTTTCCGTGATTTAGATGCTTGTCGTGAGCTGAATCGCTTAACGTAGTGATTTCTAAAAGAAGTTTTTTGCATGGTGTTTTCAGAACTTATTAATTGCCGCATTATAGCGCAATAATGAGTGTCTTTCATGGCGGCAAACAATAGGGTAGTATTGACATGCTCATTACAAAACATTAACAAAAAATTGCTCTAACGCAGTCGTGCAGCAGGACGCCATTGCACATGCAGCGCGATGACAGACGAGCAAACCAGAAGCGCTCGAAGGAGAGGTGAATGGAAAGCAAAGTAGTTGTTCCGGTGGAAGGTAAGAAGATCACCCTGCAAAACGGCAAACTCAACGTTCCTGAGAATCCGATTATCCCGTTTATTGAAGGCGATGGTATCGGTGTTGATGTCACTCCAGCCATGCTTAAAGTGGTCGATGCCGCCGTCGAGAAAGCCTATAAAGGCGAGCGTAAAATTTCCTGGATGGAAATTTACACCGGAGAAAAATCCACACAGGTTTACGGCCAGGATGTCTGGCTCCCCGCTGAAACCCTTGATTTGATTCGTGATTACCGCGTAGCGATTAAAGGTCCGTTGACCACGCCGGTTGGCGGCGGTATTCGCTCTCTGAACGTTGCCCTGCGTCAGGAGCTTGACCTGTACGTTTGTCTGCGTCCCGTTCGTTACTATCAGGGCACGCCAAGTCCGGTGAAACATCCGGAGCTGACCGATATGGTCATCTTCCGTGAAAACTCTGAAGACATCTACGCCGGAATTGAATGGAAAGCTGACTCTGCAGACGCTGAGAAAGTGATCAAGTTCCTGCGCGAAGAGATGGGCGTGAAGAAAATTCGCTTCCCGGAGCACTGCGGTATCGGTATCAAACCGTGTTCTGAAGAAGGCACTAAACGTCTGGTTCGCGCGGCGATTGAATACGCTATTACCAACGATCGCGATTCCGTTACGCTGGTACATAAAGGCAATATCATGAAGTTCACCGAAGGCGCGTTTAAAGACTGGGGCTACCAGTTGGCGCGCGACGAGTTCGGCGGTGAGCTTATTGACGGCGGTCCGTGGCTGAAAATTAAGAACCCGAACACGGGTAAAGAGATCGTGGTTAAAGACGTTATCGCCGATGCGTTCCTGCAACAGATCCTGTTGCGTCCGGCGGAATACGACGTTATCGCCTGTATGAACCTGAACGGTGACTATATTTCCGATGCCCTGGCGGCTCAGGTTGGCGGTATCGGTATTGCACCGGGTGCGAATATCGGCGACGAATGCGCGTTGTTTGAAGCGACTCACGGGACTGCGCCGAAATATGCGGGCCAGGATAAAGTCAACCCAGGCTCCATTATTCTGTCTGCGGAGATGATGCTGCGCCACATGCAGTGGTTCGAAGCCGCAGACCTGATTGTTAAAGGTATGGAAGGCGCGATTGCCGCGAAGACCGTGACCTATGACTTCGAACGTCTGATGGACGGCGCTAAGCTGCTGAAATGTAGTGAGTTTGGTGACGCGATTATCGCGAATATGTAATAACGATAATTGTTAAAAACAAAAACGGGGACTTAACGTCCCCGTTTTTATTATTAGTATTCGAACGGTTATCAAAACTTTATCAAAACTCCCTCAATTCAGACCGCAATAGTAGTTCATCCTTTACCCCGATCGTCATGATAACCTGAGACCCCCCTGAAAGCTGATAGTTACCGATTTTGATTGTAGTGGTTTTCTTAATAATGTGTGATTTGGCTATTTTTTGAAAGTGCCTTACCAGATTTATTGTTATTATCAGGATAATTTTTTAATAAAAAGTGATGGTTTATTGACTACAATAGTGGGTAGGTTAAGTATTTTATAAAATTATTAGCATGCTTTATTTGCTCTTCTACAAGGCTGCTAAGAAGTGTTGAAATATCAGCCTGATAAAGAATACGTCAGCGAAAGTGAATGCTATATTAGTCATAAAAATTCAGGAGACATATGCTCAAACCTATCTGCCATAGTGGAAGTATAAAGGTTCCGGAATATCTGGAAACAGATAAGGAAAAAAATGCCGGACGTACTCCACTATCTTCAGACATTCAACAAGTTAGAAATGTTGTTGAAGATGTTCCGCCATTTCCAGAAAGCAGAACGGCGAGAGGTTCTGTAAGCGCAGCGTACAGGCTTTCTTTTGACGAAGTGTTTTGCGGTCTCAGCAATGAAGAGCGTAAAAAGGTGTATGGTCGCCTTTTTGGAAAACAAGTACTTGCGCATATTCATTCCAGGTGTCAGCGCGACGCTGACATAATAAGAGAAAAAGCGCTCAGGCGGATAAGTCGTGAGTGTGGTACCGAAATAGATTGCACTCTCTTGCTAAATAAGATGGTGGATATTTTACAAAATGCCCGGCTGACAATAAATTTTAATGCGGCAAAAATTGACTTTGTCTCTCTCTTAAAAAATAAAGAATATCTGAACTCTTATGCATTAGGTTGCAGACCAGGAGATTTACCTGCTTATAATGTCGGACGTGATTCAGTTGAAACTAAAGCATTTGAACTGGAGAGGCTTGCAGATTCACCTTATGCCCCATATGGTCAGACAGGCGGTTTTTCCGTAGCATATACTCCCAACAGTAGAACTTTTAGCCCTACAAGCAGACCAATTTATGCTGCACTGGACTTTCTGAACGGTGAAAATGGAGGTGCCAGCGCCTATGGAAAATCATTTTTTGAATTAAATGATAATGTAAAAACAAATTGTACATTATCACCTTTTGATATCTACGGCCACAGATTTGGCCTGGATACGAGTAAATTATCTACATTTTGGCATATGGAGAACCTGATTGCATCCTGTCAAAATGATTTTTTTGGTTATAATTGCTTTAAGAGTTTGGTTAAAATGGCTAAGGACGAAAAATTTTTAGCTCATTCTAATTATGGTAAAGGCTATGAAGGGAATTATATAGAGGCTCATATTCATGGTGATGTATGTTTATTCAGAGATATAAAACACGTTTATTTGTCTTTGCAAGAAAACTCTTACTCGAAAAGTCAACTATATGATTATGCAAAACAAATAAACCAGGCGCTTAATAGAGACTGCATAATATTATATTGACAAGCTTATTATCAGTCTCTTTAAAAGAGCTTTAAATGATCATGAGCGCATACTTCTTGAGGTAGGCAGTAACTGCTTTTATATTTATTATCTCAGGACCGTTCTGGCAGATACCTGTGTGGCACTTTAGTGTGGTCTGGCAAAATAGAGGAATATGGACCAGCAGAAGCGCCTGCTGGCTGCTTTTCACTTAAAATGCTGGACTTCACCGGTGCTTCAGATGAAGCGACCTTCACAGTCATCAAGTGGCCTGTATTACCACAGGAGTGATTTACTGGCTATCGATATTCCTGCTCATATCAATGACAGTATTTCGCTCTTTCCCGTACATTGCTCTCCCGACCAGCTCACGGTCCAGTACATGACAGTCCTTTTCCACTTCGCTACGCCTAATTTTTTTTAGTTGCTCTGTTTTATTGCGCTGAATTTGTACCTCAAAACAATAATTTTAAATACTTATTTGAATATTTTTTTTATGATTTTTTCACGAAATGAGTAAAAAACAAAATGAAGAATGATATAAATAATTAATGCAATAAAAAATGATATCACACCAATTGATGGTCCTGTTTTGTATACGAATAACATGCATAAAAATATAGCAAATAGATCAAGGGAAATATCCGCGATGAAATCAGTAATTATTTTGAAAAAATTCTTCATATTACCTCTTTAAAATATCTATTTTATTCATCATTTTTAGGTCGGGCAGTGCTCGAAATTCTCACGTACAACGTATACGCTCCGGTTTCTGCGCGCTGCCCGGCTTCACACTGGCTCCAACAAGTACGCCCGCTGGAATAGATTCCTGGCGTCACATAACTTCACCTGGTTATCCACAAAAGACTCAATAAATAAACATCTTGAGTACGAAAAATTACAGTGTCAGAGAATGAAATAGCGATTCGCTGTCTTCAAGCAGTGCCTTAGTACCTGGCACGCGCTCTTTCGCGCTATAATTTTTATCAATGTTTGTATCGTCTGCTATTTTTTAAATGTCTGCTGTATTTCGTTCATCTTTTCAGCTGCTTTTTTACGCTGACTTTCAATGTCTTTTCTCGATTGTTCAACAAGTTGCTGTGCTTTTTCGGCTTCTTTTTTTGGGTCGAAAGGTTCTTTGATCTCATATCCGGCAATAGAACCATCCTTATTTAAGGTCATTACCGCACGTGCTGTATTTTTAGCAGTGATGGTAATGTCATAGACGAATTCGCCATTATGAGCTATCTCTGCTCGTACAACGATATCGCTATCTTCCGTAACGGAAATGATGCCACTGGCGTTAGCACGTTTAATTGTTTCCTGAATACGCTCTGGTATAATGCTGAAATTGATCGAGTCGAATTTGAATAAAGCCTCTTTTAGTGCTTCTTGTTTTTGCTCCTCTGTTATAGTGCCAAAGATGGTTAAGTTGACAGGCGAAGGTCCCCCCCAGTAGCCGTTGTTAAATTTAAACATCTCTACTTTAGCAGGGGTGTTAACGCTTTGTCGAATGAATGAATACCCGCCCTTGAAGAAACGGACTTCAATAATCGCAAGATTGGCTCCACCTTTTGCGTTGATATTGGCAATAGCTTTTTGCATTTCGGCTTTGTCGTAAAAGAACATTGATTGCTGGTGCTCTTTTTGCTGGATTTTTTGCATGTATTTCTCTTGATTTTTTTCAGCTTCCGCCATGGCATCTTTATCGTTATCACAGGCGCTAATTAGAGTTGCCGCGATGAAGGTAATCGGAAGTAAGAGATTTTTATATGTAACATGTATTTTATTCATGTGAAGTATTTCCCTTTTTTATATAAAATAGATAGTCTTGACTGGTCGAGACTATCCTGGAAACATAGTAATAATGCGTGTGCATATCTGCAGTAAGTTTTAGTTATGCTGGTTTTATTTCGGATTTTTACCTGTTACTTTTTGTTCGTAAATAGGTATTTTACGTATTGATGATAAGTTTAGAACCTATCCCAGTAGGCGTAATCGTTAAAGCCAGTTTGGCGAATAAAAGAGTCTAATGGGATAGGCTCTTAATAAACAACAAAACCAAACGTACTTTCAGATTTCAGGCTGGAATGCGCACAGCTGATTGTTGATAAGGGCTACTCATACCGACAGGCCAGTGAAGCGATGAATGTCGGTTCCACAT
The DNA here is from genome assembly GCF_046552175.1 of Salmonella sp. SAL00672. Classification (NCBI taxonomy): domain Bacteria; kingdom Pseudomonadati; phylum Pseudomonadota; class Gammaproteobacteria; order Enterobacterales; family Enterobacteriaceae; genus Salmonella; species Salmonella sp. SAL00672. The sequence continues at coordinate 104,729 of NZ_JBGDUQ010000001.1, forward strand.
ACCGGTCTGAGGTATCAACAACAACATGTTCTGAGTGGTAGCGTTTGCGTTATATCGTCACAGACAGCGCCTCAGGGCGCTGTTTTCGATCGGACATGTCGCTTTCGCAGGAGGGGACGTTATTCGGCGACCAGCCACATATCAGCCTCTTCAAACATCTCTTCCAGCATACGGTGCAGCCGTTCTTTCTCGGTTTTTGTACAGTCACTGTTTAATGCGTTCGCCTGCATTGGCTTAACTTTCACTTGCGCATCGGGAAAAAGTTGATGTACGCGTTTTGTGAGTTCATTGAGGATGATTTCGCGTGCGCCTGGCAAACCTTCAACATTTCGCTTGTCATAAACGAGTTCGACGTACATCGCCATTTCCTTTTTACTGGTTGGATGACCAGTATTTAAGCTGGGTATATAACTGGTGTCAAGGTTTAGCCGCCGTTTTGTCATCCTGACGTTGCGGACGTAAAGTAAATTGATCGCACGTGGAAGTAAAGGTCGCTAACCTGTTGTCGTGTCAAGAGGTTAGCGGCACTCTCTTCACAGCGGTGTCCTGCTACCTGATGGTAAATTCCAGGGCGCGACTAAAATCGCAATCGGCCAACACAACAGGGTCGCCTTTTCTGACAATAATGCTATTTGTGCCCAGGCATTTTCGGCTCTGTTTCCCCTTAATTTTGTTATCATCAGTGAGCCAGCGCTGGTTATCATTACCCGTGCATGAATAAAGAATGATTGGTGTGCCTTCTTTTGTACCTTGTCCTGCGGCATCCAGACATTTCTCACCCTGCGTGATTCTGTCTCGGTGAAATGAGAAAAGCTGAGATTGCACATGCTTACACTCCCGCAGCGTCAAACGATTCTGTTGATCTGGGCCTGTATCAAGGCACAGACCATCAGTTGTCCGAATTTGTTCCGCGTCATTTATGTAATAACCACCGGAATTAATCTGGTTTTGTGTAATGACCGGGAACGACAAATTAATACTATAAGGTGTGGGTAAGCCGTTCGTCGTACATCCACATAAAATAGAGGAGAGGCAGAGAACCAGTGTGGTTTTTCCTGAAAGCAAAGTCATTCAATTATTACCCTAAAAATAAATAGCGTTACAACTATATTGGCAATTTATACCCACTGAATATGACGTAGCATTGAGCGGCAATAGAGATAATTCCGATAGAATCACATAAATACTTCGGTTAAATGCGCGCAGCCAGCCACTCCTGTGACGATGGGTATATAGCGTTAAATACTTTTGCAATATTACATGCTATCACAGTGAAAAACGGCTGTACATTTCTTCACGTTAAACAAAGTGAGAAGGGGGGGCACCCGGTATATGATAAAAGAGGTCACAGGAGTCATTAGCAAAATAAATCTTTTAGATTTTCGCCACTGAAAACATTCTGCAGCCTTTCAGGCAAAGCCTCATAGCAGGCTGCGGAGGTAGACGTACTCGCTAAATTTTTCTGAAAAAATGCCGGGTGACGAATTATGAAAGATAAACGTTGGCGGCGGTAGGTCCGCGGAGGCCATTAATACGACAAAACTCAACGCGTATACCGGGGATAAGCGCTTCTGTTTCGTGTTGGCGACATGCTGAGATGTGGACCTGAACATCTTTGCGTCCATCGGAGGGGGTGATGAGACCTTTACCGCTCTTACAATCAAAGGTTTTGACAATTCCTGTCATTTTACGAGACAAACAAATTCCTTAATGGGGATAACGAGGCGCACTATACACGTCAGGAAAAATAATGCCAGCTATATTTGATGACAATCAAGATTTCCGGGTGGCTAAAAGTAGTCGTTCGGCATCATTGTAGATAAATAACATTATGTTCTGGAGAGAGTATTCCCTTTCCTGGCGTCATTGACTGGGGCGGACATCATGGGTTTTGTCGTCGGGCAGGACGGTGAACTAATCTGCCTGGCTTGCTTTTTATCAGTATTTGTAGGTGGTTGCGGGGTTTTACTACCAAAATCGTAGATAAAAATATCCCATGATGCCTGTTGTAAACCAGAACAATGGCCTGAACTGGCCAAAACATGGAATGAAAAAATAAGTAATGACCAAAGCATAAAAGCATGATGTTTCATAGCACCTCCTGTTATATATAATGACTTGTGAAGTTCATCTCCTGAATTATGGAACGTCATTGACATTTTTTATTCAACGAAGAGTTAACCACTCTTAATAATAATGGGTTTTATAGCGAAATAGACTTTTTTATCGCGTGTTCAATATTTGCGTTAGTTATTATTTTTTTGGAATGTAAATTCTCTCTAAACACAGGTGATATTTATGTTGGAATTGTGGTGTTGATTCTATTCTTATAATATAACAAGAAATGTTGTAACTGATAGATATATTAAAAGATTAAATCGGAGCGGGAATAAAGCGTGCTAAGCATCATCGTGAATATGATTACAGCGCCTGCGATGGCATATAACCGTATTGCGGCTGGAGCGTCACGTGAGGACTGTGAAGCACAATGCGATATGTTCTGATTATATGGCGAGTTTGCTTAATGACATGTTTTTAGCCGAACGGTGTCAAGTTTCTTAATGTGGTTGTGAGATTTTCTCTTTAAATATCAAAATGTTGCATGGGTGATTTGTTGTTCTATAGTGGCTAAACACTTTATGGTTTCTGTTAAATATATATGCGTGAGAAAAATTAGCATTCAAATCTATAAAAGTTAGATGACATTGTAGAACCGGTTACCTAAATGAGCGATAGAGTGCTTCGGTAGTAAAAATATCTTTCAGGAAGTAAACACATCAGGAGCGATAGCGGTGAATTATTCGTGGTTTTGTCGATTCGGCATAGTGGCGATAACTGAATGCCGGATCGGTACTGCAGGTGTTTAAACACACCGTAAATAATAAGTAGTATTAAGGAGTTGTTATGAAAAATATTATTTTATCCACTTTAGTTATTACTACAAGCGTTTTGGTTGTAAATGTTGCACAGGCCGATACTAACGCCTTTTCCGTGGGGTATGCACAAAGTAAAGTTCAGGATTTCAAAAATATCCGAGGGGTAAATGTGAAATACCGTTATGAGGATGACTCTCCGGTAAGTTTTATTTCCTCGCTAAGTTACTTATATGGAGACAGACAGGCTTCCGGGTCTGTTGAGCCTGAAGGTATTCATTACCATGACAAGTTTGAGGTGAAGTACGGTTCTTTAATGGTTGGGCCAGCCTATCGATTGTCTGACAATTTTTCGTTATACGCGCTGGCGGGTGTCGGCACGGTAAAGGCGACATTTAAAGAACATTCCACTCAGGATGGCGATTCTTTTTCTAACAAAATTTCCTCAAGGAAAACGGGATTTGCCTGGGGCGCGGGTGTACAGATGAATCCGCTGGAGAATATCGTCGTCGATGTTGGGTATGAAGGAAGCAACATCTCCTCTACAAAAATAAACGGCTTCAACGTCGGGGTTGGATACCGTTTCTGAAAAGCATAAGCTATGCGGAAGGTTCGCCTTCCGCACCGCCAGTCACAAAACAGGGCTTCTTTACCAGTAACACGTACCTGCCTGTCTTTTCTCTCTTCGTCATAGTGACGCTGTACATAACATCTCACCAGCATAAGCACAGATAAGGGGTTGTGGTAAGCAATCAAGGTTGCTCAGGTAGGTGATAAGCAGGAAGGAAAATCTGGTGTAAATAACGCCAGATCTCACAAGATTCACTCTGAAAAATTTTCCTGGAATTAATCACAATGTCATCAAGATTTTGTGACCGCCTTCGCATATTGTACCTGCCGTTGAACGACTACTGAAAAGTAGCAAGGTATGTATTTTATCCAGGAGAGCACCTTTTTTGCGCCTGGCAGAAGTCCCCAGCCGCCACTAGCTCAGCTGGATAGAGCATCAACCTCCTAAGTTGATGGTGCGAGGTTCGAGGCCTCGGTGGCGGTCCAATGTGGTTATCGTATAATGTTATTACCTCAGTGTCAGGCTGATGATGTGGGTTCGACTCCCACTGACCACTTCAGTTTTGAATAAGTATTGTCTTGCAATCCTGTTACAGAATAATTTCATTTATTACGTGACAAGATAGTCATTTATAAAAAATGCACAAAAATGTTATTGTCTTTTATTACTTGTGAGTTGTAGATTTTTCTTATGCGGTGAATCCCCCTTTGCGGCGGGGCGTCCAGTCAAATAGTTAATGTTCCTCGCGAACCATATTGACTGTGGTATGGTTCACCGGGAGGCACCCGGCACCGCAATTTTTTATAAAATAAAATTCACACCCTATGGTTCAGAGCGGTGTCTTTTTACATCAGGTGGGCAAGCATAATGCAGGTTAACTTGAAAGATACGATCAATAGCAGAAACCAGTGATTTCGTTTATGGCCTGGGGATTTAACCGCGCCAGAGCGTATGCAAGACCCTGGCGCGGTTGGCCGGTGATCGTTCAATAGTGCGAATATGAATGGTTACCAGCCGCTGCGAATTCTACCTGGGTCACTTAATAAAGCAAAACATTTAAACGCTCAACAACGACAATTCAGACAGTTCGAACTTTTCTTTAAAAATAGGATTAACCATGCTTAAAAGTGGTTACTAATTAGCCATTATACTACGGTAGTGATTCACATATTCTTTAACGTTACGTTACAGGAAGGTTGAAGTGGAAATGCCTGATGAGTCTTCAGGCATTTCTTAAGGTTAGTTAGCTAAGGAACAGTTACTGAGAACAGGTTTATCATCACCTTCCACCAGTTCAGCCGTTTTGCCTTTGGTATAAAGTTTATAAGTATAATTTTTGTCTATGGCTTCGTAATTTGCTCCGGAGGCCATTTTCATTAACCGCATCGGGATCATCTCGTTTACCTGACTGATAATCGCATAGGCGTTTCCAGCCTCGGTGTTGACGTAAATCACCTCCATAACCTGGTTATCATTACAGGTGTATATAGATTTAGAAATCTCCTGCGAAGCTGCTATAGAGATGGTACTGGCGCTAAGCGCAGCGAGAAAGAGGGTAAATGGGATCAATTTACGTTTCATCATTAGTATCCTTTGTGCATAAAATTGTCGTTAATTCCCTGAAGAACGGGAGATAAAGCGGCATCAATACGATGAATGCTGTAGTATTCCTGTTTACTGACGAAAAGTGCGCCAGAAAAGCGTATTATAATTTATCCATCACTGACATATGTGATGAGTAGACAAATCTTAAAATCATAAACTATAGGCTGCAAATCATTATGGTGCGATAGAAAATGATTGTCACCACTGCTCAATACTATGGCATAAAAACCGAAGAAAACGGTACTGTTCACTGTCTCGTTTCATACGGTATCTGTCAGTGAAACTATTTCTTCAAATGATGGTCTTTTTATTATCGATCAGATAATGGCATCAACAGGGGTTATTCAGGAGTATATGTGAAAAAGTGGCTTATAGGAGGGATATTGATCGCAAGTTTTCTGACCGGTTGTCTGATGTGGCACAACATTGATAAATGGTTTAATAAAGATATCGAATTTTTCTACGTCGGAGACGATAGCTAAAATTCCAGTCAGTTGGCAACGGGAGTCATATCTTCAGGTATGGCGCCCGGAGTAGCCGGGCGCAAATTGTAGGTGTATAAATGTCATTTCATTAAAATTTTAGCGACAACATGGACAGTCACTACCGCGTGCTAGAGGCCCTCTGAAGTCACAAGATGAATAAGCCAGTTTTTTGTTTCAGCGGTGACTGAAACATATTTTGCTCCTGGTGGGCTTACCGCCAGTTGCTGAAAAAGACAACGATGATGTAACTGTTGCAGAGACTGACGAATACGACGACCGTGAATTTTATTTTTGGCGACCATATTTCCTCCCAAAAGGCCGCCCGAAGGCGGCGCTGGGTTTGATAATGGAGAAGGGCGTTGGTCACTGCCATAACCAACCTGTATACATTAATGCAATTGATAATCATTATCAATTGTACTGGTGGAGAAAAATTGTAAAGATGAAGGGACAGCGGAAATGGCAATGAACGGGATGAGATTTTTCGTTAACCACTTAAATTCGTGACTAAAAAAAGGCTTTTATAGACTTGAAAATGTTTTTCCCGTCCCTATGTAGTCAGTGGACAAGCAATGCTTGCCTTGATGTTGAACTTTTGAATAGTGATTCAGGAGGTTAATGATGGCACTCAGAACCTTGTCAGCACTTCCCGTGTTTGCTGATTCTCTTTTCTCTGACCGTTTCAACCGTATTGATAGACTTTTCAGTCAATTAACAGGAGATACGCCAGTCACTGCGACGCCAGCTTACGATCTGCAAAAGCGCGATGCGAATAACTATCTGCTTACCGTGAGCGTTCCTGGCTGGAAAGAGGAAGAGCTTGAAATTGAAACGGTTGGCGGCAACCTGAATATTACGGGTAAACACACTGAAGAGACGGTAGAGGATCAGACGCACTGGATTTATCGTGGTATTCGTAAGGCGGATTTCCAGTTGAGTTTTTCTTTGCCTGAACATGCTAAGGTGAATAATGCGAAACTGGAACAGGGCCTCTTGTTGGTCGAGATTTACCAGGAGATCCCTGAAAGCGAGAAACCGAAAAAAATTGCCATAGAAAGCAAACCAAAGGCGATTGAACATAAATCATAAAAGCATTAATGGAGGCCCGTTTAGACGGGCCTTCATTGTCTGTAGCGAAAAGTATCCCGTCATGCTTGTAGGCACAGATCGCTAAATATTATAGCCCTGACCTCTATATTATCCCGTGCCACTGACCTCGTCGCCATTGGACGGCGGTAAGTTGGAATTATCCGCGAGGTCAGTCCAATTTTTGTCCACTCTCGACATTCTGCCTGTTATGGGCGCGATATCTGAACATAAATTCGTATAGCGGTTGATCGTTTTCACCGCGTTGATGCTATTTCTGCTAACACTACTTTCATACATAAAAAAGCTGATGCTTTTTACCTTATTTAATCGAGGCAGGTATGAAATTAGCGCTCGTCAATCGGCAGGTCATTTTACCGGAAAGCGGAACCGAGTCCTTCCAGTGCCATGCCTCTACGCTTGTTCGCTTACCGTGCGGTACGCTCGTGGCCGCATGGTTCGCGGGGTTGCGCGAAGGAAGCGAAGATACAGCCATCTGGCTATCTCGCTATGAACATAATATCTGGACAACACCGCAGCGAGTGGCGGCACGCGAGGGGGAAGCGCACTGGAATCCGGTGTTATTTTACCCGTCGGATAAATTGTGGTTATTTTATAAAGTAGGCAGCGACGTACACGTGTGGAAAACCTGGTTTATCACCTCCAGCGATCGAGGATTTACCTGGAGTACGCCAGCTCCGTTGGTTAACGATGATATTTTGCCGCGCGGTCCCGTAAAAAATAAACTCCTGCTGGCATCAAATGGCGCCTGGATTGCGCCAGGGTCGATTGAGAGTCCTGAACGGTGGAGGGCATTTGTGGATCGATCCTCTGACGAAGGAAAACACTGGAATATCTCTTTTGTTCCGCTGGAGCCTGATAACGCTATTCCCGGGACAAACGTAGCGTTGTGGGATGGTGTAAAAAAGGGGGTGTTGTGGGAATGTTGTCTGGAAAACCTCTTGCGCTGGGATGGCGTTATTCAGCCTACGTTGTGGGAGTCTTCTCCGGGGCATATCCATATGTTGTTACGAAGCACACGCGGGGCAATTTTTCGCAGTGATTCAATCGACTATGGCGCTACCTGGTCTGTTGCCCGCGCGACATCTTTACCGAATAATAATAGTGGTATCGATCTGGTTAGTATGCAGGACGGTACGCTGATTCTTGCGTTAAATCCGGTCAACGGCAACTGGGGAAAGCGCTATCCGCTTTCACTGATTGCTTCCCAGGATAATGGCGAATCATGGCTACCGCTACTGGACCTGGAAAGTGACCACGGTGAGTATTCTTATCCCGCTATTATTAGCGAGGGCGGCGTCGTACATATCACCTACACGTGGAACCGGAAAAATATCGTATATTGTCGATTACAAACGGTGTAAGGCGCTATCAGTCGAAAACGATAGCGCTGGAATAATAATGCCTTGCCCAGCGTGCTCTCTCACGCCGGGATGGCCGAAATAGTCATGATTTACCGGGTAACATCCTTGAAAATGTATCATCTTTTTGTATGTAATGGTGAAACAACGCCGCTGCTGCATGCATGGCAATCAGGAAATAGCCGATATTGGCCAGCATTTCATGAATACGCTTTATATCCGATTTTAGGGCGCTATCTGGCGTCAAAAATACCGGTACAGTAAAACCAAAAAAGCTCCAGCTTTTCCCGCCTGATGCCATCATCGCGACGCCCAGCAGCGGTAAGGCGAGAAAAGTGAGATAAAGCGCGATATGCATTAATTTAGCGGCTACGTGCTGCCAGTGAGGAGGGGGAGGCGTAATGACCGGATCCGGGTATTTGTGTTTAAGATATAACCGTAAAAACATCAGCGCCCAGACCAGAACGCCCATATCATAGTGCGTGTCTTTCATAAACAGGTAAACGCTGGAGCCTTTTGGCGCCCACCCCCGTAACTCAATAGCAGCATATGCGATGCCTGTCAGGAGCAGTGTTAACCAGTGAAGCGTTATTTGCAGTCTTGAGAAATGTGCCATTATTATTATCCTTTATTAACAACTGCTTGTAGAGTATGCGTAAAATCTTAACAGAACCTTAAAGCGGGGGCTGAGTCGCAAGGAACAGACAGAGATAGCGGCACGTAAAATGGGATAAAAAGCCGGCGGCATCGCCGGCTTACTGTTGTTATTGTCCTCTTACGACAACACAGGTTTTACCATAAAACGGATATGAGCCTGTAGTTTCATAATCAACACTCGACACTAAAGAAATATCGCCCGCTTTTTTCGCTGAATCAATAGATGCGTCGCCGGTATTTACAATACCCAATACCGTTTGCGCACACGCTTTACCGGTTTTGGTTGCCGGGAGACTCGTGGCAGTAATTGGCCCTTTAACATCCGTATATAAGCCAATCCCTGTCGGTGATGGTCCTGTAGCACACCCCGTTAAAAGAGAACCAATAAAGATAATTGAAAAAATATGTTTTTTATTTGTCATGGGATTAGTCCATTATAAATTAATAGAAAACTTACCGTCCGAAAATGTCCGGACAGTCATTTAAAAAGTGGTGTATATTAAATATGCGATATTACTCTTTGCACCCTCCTGTTGATGTCGTACCTGATGGACAAATATCCGTTGAAGCCGGATATATTCCCCATGCCGTGTTTTTATAACTTGTGCATCCTGTCAGCAATGAGAACAGTACGGCTAAAAAAATCATCACGAGCCCTGGCGGCGTTAACATTTTTCGGTTGGACTCCATAGCATGTCATTTCATCGGGTTGCCATATGACTGGCGTTCTGCTGGTAAGTTTCATTAACGCCCGGTTCGTTTAATATTGGTTTAGGTTTAAAGCCAGGAGGCGCTAATTACGATACCTTCTTACGTTTCAGTACTGACTAATAATGTTGAGAAAATGAACAGCGTCGGGTGGGAAGACGCAATACAGAATAGAAAGGAAATAAGAGAATAAGATGGCGTTAATTAACCCGGTATTCCTAGCGTCATTTCCCTTGCGTTTTATCCCCGTCAAAAGCGGCCTTTAGCCCACGTTGGCGCTCCCGACGTTTGTGCGTATGATGTTTTTAAAAGATCGTCATACTTTCTGTTCTGCGTCAATTTTTTCCTTACAAATGCTCGCCATAATGCCGTCCTCAGGAGGTCTCCCGACGTTTATGCTGCGCCGGGAGAAACAAAAACAACGCATAATCTGGGACAAATTGATGATTAAAGGCAAACTGGCGCTCGTGACGTGCGCGCTGACTCTGGTATTCACTTCGTCGCTTTTCGCCGCGTCGGACACGGCAGATGGTCGTACCCTGAAGCTGGCCATTGGCCCTGAGCCAACGGAAGGCTTTGATCCTATGCTGGGCTGGAGCCACGGCAGCTATTTATTGCTTCATGCGCCGTTGCTCAAGCAAAACGCCGACATGAGTTGGGGTAATTTACTGACGGAAAAAGTGGATACCAGCCCAGACGGTAAAATCTGGACGCTAACCTTAAAGCCCGGGCTGAAATTCTCCGATGGCTCGCCATTAACTGCCGAAGATGTCGTATTTACATACAACAAAGCGGCGAAGAGCGGCGGTAAAATTGACATGGGCAATTTTAGCCATGCGCGAGCGCTGGATGCGCGCCGAATTGAGATGACGCTGAGCCATCCGCAGAGCACCTTTGTGAATGTACTCGGGTCGTTAGGGATTGTTCCGGCCAGCCGTTATGATGAAAAAACGTTCGCCCGCGAACCGATAGGCGCCGGTCCATACCGACTGGTCAGCTTTCAGCCGGGTCAGCAACTGATCGTTGAAGCTAATCCCTGGTATGCGGGTAAAAAGAATGACTTTAACCGGCTGGTTTTTGTCTTTCTGGATGAAGATAATGCTTATGCCGCCGCGCGCAGCGGACAGTTGGGACTGGTGCGCATTGCCCCTTCTATGGCGGTGGCCCCGCAGCAGGATAATCTTAAACTCTGGGTACGCGATAGCGTTGAAAACCGGGGCATTGTCTTCCCGATGGTGCCTGCCGGTAAAAAGGATGCTAACGGTTATCCTGTCGGCAACGATGTGACCGCTGATGTCGCTATCAGACGCGCAATTAACTATGCCATTAATCGTAAGCAACTGGCGGAACAGGTGATGGAAGGCCATGCGATACCCGCCTATAGCGCGGTGCAGGGATTGCCGTGGCAAAATCCTTCAGTGATATTCAGCGATGGCGATATTGCAAAAGCGCGCGCCATCCTGGAAGAGGCTGGCTGGAAGATAAACAGTGCGGGCGTGCGTGAAAAAGCAGGTAAAGAAGCGCGTCTGACCTTATGGTATGCCAGTGGCGACAGCACCCGACGGGATCTGGCCGAGGCGGTGCGCGCCATGTTGCAGCCTTTAGGCATTGTCGTCTCGTTGCAATCGGGAAGCTGGGAAACTGTAGAGCGCCATATGCACGCTAACCCTACGCTGTTTGGCTGGGGAAGTCTGGACCCGATGGAACTCTTCCATCACTACAGTGGGAAAGCCGCTGGTGTGGAATATTATAACCCGGGCTATTACAGCAACCCTGCGGTAGAAGCACATCTGAAACAGGCTATAGATGCGCCTGACTGGCAAAAGGCGATTCCTTTCTGGCAGCAGGTTGAGTGGGATGGGAAGCAGGGCGCGGGCGTCCAGGGCGATGCGGCATGGGCATGGCTGCTTAATATTCAGCATACCTATCTGGCCAACCCCTGTATTGATCTGGGAAAAGGCGCGCCAGAAATCCACGGTAGCTGGTCGGTGTTAAACAATCTTGATGACTGGACCTGGACCTGTCGGTGATGAAATTGTTCTTCAGTCATTTTTTGCGGCTGATTATTCTGTTGGTGCTGGTGGCTGCCGGCACCTTCATTTTGCTTAGCTTTTCGCCCGTTGATCCTATCCGTGCTTATATTGGCAACGATCTGCTCCATGTTCCGCCAGAACAATATGCGCGGATTGCGGCGCGCTGGGGGCTCGACCAGCCGCTGTGGGAGCGTTTCGGTCACTGGTTTTGGCGTCTGCTCCAGGGTGACATGGGGTATTCCATGCTGTTCAACATGCCTGTCGCCAGCGTGATCCGGGAACGTTTTGCGACGTCATTCGCGCTGCTGGCGGGCGCCTGGCTATTGTCTGGTGTGCTGGGCGTGACATTGGGTTTTCTGGCCGGACGTTTTCTCCACCGTTGGCCGGATAAGATGATTTGCCGTATCAGCTACTTATTATCATCGTTGCCCACTTTCTGGATAGCAATGCTGTTGCTGGCGCTATTTGCCGTCCGCTGGCCGGTATTACCTGTTTGTTGCGCCTGGGACCCCGGAAATAATGCAGGAACAGCTCTTTTATCGGAACGTTTACGCCATCTTGTGTTGCCGGTATGTGCGTTAAGTCTATTGGGCATGGGGCAAATTGCGCTGCATACGCGAGAAAAAATAGCCAGCGTAATGAAGAGCGAATTTATTCGTTTTGCGCGCGCTCAGGGGGATAAAGGATGGTCGCTGTTACGTCACCAGGTGTTACGTCATGCGATTACCCCAGCGCTCTGCTTACAATTTGCTTCTCTGGGCGAACTGATGGGGGGGGCGTTACTGGCAGAAAAAGTCTTTGCGTATCCGGGGCTGGGACAGGCCACTATCGATGCCGGCCTGCGTGGCGATGTCCCGCTACTCATGGGGATCGTTTTATTCTGTACGCTATTAGTGTTTGCCGGAAATACGATTTCAGCCTGGCTTGTGGTGGGGCTTAATCGATCGCTGGAGCGTCCCGATGCTCTATAATCCTGCCCCGACGTTGTTTCGTCTGATCCTCTCCGTTACCTGTCTGCTGTTTATTGCCGGATACGGTTATGCCACGTTGAGCCAGCCGCCAGAGGTTAATCTGCTTGCCCGGCATCTGTCGCCTGATATCCAGCACTGGTTTGGCACCGATAATCTGGGGCGCGATGTATGGCTTCGTTGCTTTCAGGGGGCCTTCACCAGTTTACAAATTGGCGTTGGCGCCGCGCTGTGCAGCGGCGTTATCGCGCTAGTGATGGCGGCAGCGGCGCGCATTCATCCCCGGCTGGACCTCCTGATGCGGCTGATAACCGATGCTATGCTCGCCATGCCGCATTTACTTTTGCTGATCCTTATCTGTTTTACGCTCGGCGGCGGTAAAAGCGGCGTCATTGCGGCCGTGGCGTTAACGCACTGGCCCCGTCTGGCGCTGATTCTGCGCGCCGACGCGGAGCGGGTAGCGCAGAGTGACTACCTGACATTGACCTATCGTCTGGGGCATGGACACCTTTATTGCTGGCGATATCACTATTTTCCGGCGCTATTGCCGCAATGGTTGACGGGAACGTTATTGATGTTTCCTCATGCGGTATTGCACAGCGCGGCGTTAAGTTTTCTGGGGTTTGGGCTGGCGCCGCATGAGCCTTCGCTGGGGCTGTTGCTGGCGGATGCGTTACGGTTTATTAGCCATGGTAACTGGTGGCTGGTGCTGTTTCCCGGCCTAATGTTATTCACGCTGGTGATGCTCTTCGATCAGTTTGCGCGCGCCATTCAGCGGCTGTGGCTAAGGAGTGACGTATGCTAAGTTTACAACAGGTTACGCTGGAAAGCGCGCGTTATCGCTGGTATGGCACGAGACGCTGGTCGCCGTTATTACAGAATGTCTCTTTTGATATCGCACCCGGCGAAATGGTGGCATTGGTTGGCGGCAGCGGGGAGGGAAAAAGTCTGCTGCTGCAATGCCTGCTCGATCTGCTGCCGGAAAACTTACGCTTTCGGGGGGAGATTACGCTTGATGGCAACCGGCTGGACAGACATACCATCAGGCAGCTTAGGGGCAATACGTTTAGCTACGTGCCGCAGGGGGTACAGGCGCTTAATCCCATGCTGAATATCAGAAAACATTTGAACAGAGCATGTCATCTGACCGGACGCGCCTGGGATGAGACGCAGATGGTACAGCTATTACAGCAAAGCGATCTTGAACCGACAGTCCTGGAACGCTTTCCCCGCCAGCTCTCTGGCGGGATGGCTAAACGAATTCTGGCGTGCCACGCCTCGCTCAGCCAGGCTCGTTATATCCTCGCGGATGAGATCACCGCCTGGCTTGATACCGCACTGGCAAACCAGTTGCTTGAGCACTTGCGAGGTCTCTGCGAGCGGGGATGCGGCGTGCTGTGGGTGACTCATGACCTGCTGCTGGCGGCGCGGTATGCCGATCGCATTGTGGCGCTGCATCAGGGTTATATCACGGACAATATTCGCTGCGAGCAGTTACAGCCGGAAGAGATGAGTGAGCCGTTAAAACGGCAATGGCAGGCATTGCCTGAACTAAACCCGTTATTTATGCCGACCGGAGAGGGAATAGAATGCTGAGCTGCCGCGACCTCGTTATTCGTCAGGGCGGGAAAGTCTTATGGCAGAACCTGACGTTTACGATTTCTGCCGGTGAACGGGTAGGAATTCATGCGCCAAGCGGAACGGGGAAAACAACGTTGGGGCGCGTCCTGGCCGGATGGCAAAAGCCGACGGCGGGCGATGTTCTGCTGGACGGCAGCCCGTTACCTCTGCATCAGTATTGTCCGGTACAGCTTGTCCCCCAGCATCCTGAACTGACGTTTAATCCCTGGCGAAGCGCCGGAGACGCTGTACGTGATGCTTGGCAGCCTGACCCGGAAACGATGAGGCGTTTGCATGTGCAGCCCGAGTGGCTGACGCGTCGGCCAATGCAGCTCTCAGGCGGGGAGTTGGCGCGTATTGCGATACTGCGCGCGCTTGACCCACGAACGCGTTTTCTGATTGCCGACGAAATGACGGCGCAACTCGATCCGTCTATTCAAAAAGCGATATGGGTATACGTGCTTGAGGTGTGCCGCAGCCGTTCATTAGGGATGTTGGTGATTAGTCATCAGTCTGCGCTACTTGATCAAGTCTGTACCCGCCATTTACAGGTGGAATAGCCGCAAGTCGTTTCTCCGCATTGCCGTGTCGCCGTTAACGCACCGGGAACCCATAGGTCCCCGGTATTGTCGGCAGAGATTTTACTGCATGACGTGTTTATCTGCGTTTTTTGCATCAGCGGTATTACTGTAGTCTCTGGTCTCTTCAACCTGTACAGGGGCTCTGACAACCAGACTTGGCAGCGCCAGTTCGATATCATTCTCAATGAGTTTTTCAATAATACGGATATTTATCTCTTGCTGAATATCCATGTATTTATTGTAATCCGCGGTATTGACGATATGCACCACCTCATAGGTCAGCCGATCCTGACCAAAGGCCAGTAGATGGGCGCGGTCGAATTGTGTTTCGCCGACATCGGTAATAATCTTTTTCACCATATCGCCGATGAGGCGTAACTTTTCCGGCGGTGTCGCAGTGGCGACGCCAAAAGTAAACACGATACGACGCGTTTGCATCCGCTTATAGTTGTGTATGGTTTGCTGCAACAACTGCGCGTTCGCACAAACGATCTGTTCGCCGCTGAGGCTACGGATGCGAGTGGTTTTCAAACCGATATGTTCAATCGTACCGGCTACATCATTAAAGACGACGAAATCGCCAATCTCGAAGGGCTTATCGAAACCAATCGACAGCGAAGCGAAGACATCGCTCAGAACGGTTTGTACCGCCAGGGCAATAGCAATACCGCCCACGCCGAGGCTGGCTACCAGTGCGGTAATATCCACGCCGACGTTCGCCAGGATGGAGAGCAGCATCATAGACCAGACGAGCACGCGCAAAATCATACCAAGAATGACTAACGTCACCGGGTTTTTATTGGAGCCTGGGGCATACAGTAAATGACGCATCCATGACTGTACGCCCTGATCAAGCCAAATCGCCATTTGAATCGCAACCACTAAAAACCAGGCGTGAGAGAGGGGAGAGAATAACCGGTCGGGCAGGGCGACAAAGCGCAGGCTAAAGAGAAATGCGGCAAAAAAGATGAGCATCTTACTGGTCTTTTTCAGCATCTCGAAAACAATAGGCCGCAGCCGCCCATGAGCATCATCCTTTTTATCCGGGCGTTGTAGCGCTTTATAGACCACATTAAGTAGCCAGTTGATGAGCCAGTAAGTAATGAGGGTGACGAAAAAAACGACCGCCAGATTGATCCAGAACGTCGTTGACATCAGCATCGCAACGATATTTAGTCGTGCTAAATACTCCATTTTACCTCCGATGAAAAGCAGATGAACATTACAGTATAGACGTCACATCACGGAGGCCGATTTCCGGCTTTACTATTGCTGTTTTATTCAGCACTTTTGTTCAAAAAGTATGAAAAAGAGGGGTAGCCGTTTGGCTATCCCGGCGTTTCTGTGCAGACTTATCTACTCCTCTTAATAAAATAAGGAGTCATTTATGCAACAAGAACATCGTGAGTGTATTGAGCAGTGTTATGAATGCGCGGCGGCGTGTGATATCTGCGCCTCTTCTTGTCTGCGTGAAGATAACGTCGAAATGATGAAGCACTGCATCCAGTTAGATATGCAATGTGCGGCCATTTGTCGCCTGGCGGCGCAATTTATGGCATTGGAAAGCGAGTACTCACAAAAATTATGCCGCCTGTGCGCGGATATCTGCAAAGCCTGCGCCGAAGAGTGTGCAAGGCACGATCACGACCATTGCCAGAATTGCGCGCGGGCATGCAGCCAATACGCAGACGCCTGCCTTAAAATGGCCGCGTAATTTTTCTTCCGCCATTAGCTCAACCGGATAGAGCATAGAGCTTCTACCTCTAAGGTTCGGGGTTCAATTCCTCGATGGCGGACCAGTTGATATCAAAAAAGGCCACCTGCGCGGTGGCCGCTGAGTTTCTGTTGAAATAAATGCAATGTTATAATATAACAATCATCTTTCTAAGAAAGATGAGGGTAACGTTTTGGTGATTCATTTAAAAAAACTGACAATGCTTCTGGGAATGCTGTTGGTAAATAGTCCTGCCTTCGCGCATGGTCATCATGCTCATGGCGCGCCGATGACGGAGGTTGAGCAAAAAGCGGCAGCGGGCGTGTTTGATGACGCTAATGTACGCGATCGCGCGCTCACCGACTGGGATGGTATGTGGCAATCCGTCTATCCTTATCTGGTCAGCGGCGAGCTGGACCCTGTCTTCAGGCAAAAGGCGAAGAAAGACCCGGAGAAAACGTTTGAGGATATTAAAGCGTATTATCGCAAAGGATACGCGACGAATGTTGAGACTATCGGCATTGAAAATGGCGTTATAGAATTCCATCGCGACAATAACGTTGCATCCTGTAAATACAATTATGCCGGCTATAAAATTCTGACTTACGCATCGGGTAAAAAAGGGGTGCGCTATCTGTTCGAATGTAAAGATGCGAATAGCAAAGCGCCTAAATATGTTCAGTTTAGTGATCATATCATTGCCCCGCGCAAATCGGCGCACTTCCATATCTTTATGGGAAATACCTCGCAACAGGCATTGTTGCAAGAGATGGAAAACTGGCCTACCTATTATCCTTATCAGTTAAAGGCGAATGAGGTCGTTGACGAAATGCTACATCATTAAGTCTGATGCAATGTTAAAAGCTCGCTATGAATAGCGAGCTTTTTTTCTGCCGTTATGCCATATTTCTGGCAATCAATATAAAAAATACCTGCGCCCCCGGAGCAACGATGACGCTGTCCATACCGCCCTCGATTCAATGCCAAACGGAAGCGGCATGTCGCCTGATTACTCGTGTCACAGGCGATACGTTGCGTGCTATTCATTTATATGGTTCCGCTGTCGCGGGCGGTCTGAAGCCAAACAGCGACATTGATCTACTGGTGACAATATGCCAGCCGCTGACGGAGGCCCAACGCGCAACGCTGATGCAGGAATTGCTGGCGCTTTCATCGCCGCCGGGGGCGTCGGCAGAAAAACGCGCTCTGGAGGTCACTGTCGTGCTTTATTCGCAGCTGGTTCCCTGGTGTTTTCCACCTGCCCGGGAAATGCAATTTGGCGAGTGGCTAAGAGAGGACATTTGTCAGGGGATTTATGAACCAGCGCAGCAGGACTGGGACATTGTGTTACTGATAACCCAAATTCTGGAAACCAGTATACCGCTAAAGGGAGAACGCGCGGAACGGCTGTTCACGCCAGCCCCTGCGGTGCAGTTGCTGAAGGCCTTGCGTTATCCCCTCGACCTTTGGCAATCCACGGCAGATGTGCAGGGAGATGAGTATCATATCGTTTTAACCCTGGCGCGTATCTGGTATACCCTTTCTACCGGGAGATTTACCTCTAAGGATGCGGCGGCTGACTGGCTGTTACCTCAGTTGCCAGAAGATTATGCTGCCACGTTGCGTGAGGCGCAGCGTGAATATTTAGGTCTGGAGCAACAGGACTGGCATATTTTGCTGCCTGCGGTCGTACGCTTTGTGGATTTTGCCAAAGCGCACATCCCCACGCAGTTCACATAAGATGCCCCAGGACGTCTGTCAGGTTGCGCAAACGGCGTTCCTCAACTACTACTTAATAGGTTCTCATCGCTGAAGTAAGCAGATGATCTTATGCGGGCCATCGAATGGATATTCCCACATGGCTCTCGTTTTGTTGAGGTGGATATGACTGGTTCCGCATCATCTGTTTTAAAGACAGATACAAGACTATTGAGCGAAAACCTGTTTCTTAATTATGGTCTGGAGTCCTTATTTAAGGACGTCGCAATAATAGCTGGTAACGTAAATTATATTATTTTTGATATTGACGATTACTACACCGTACAGCAGTATATTACTTCCGCATTTAAAACGGTACTCATTGGAATTGTTACCCATAATGAATATAACTTTATTGATGAACATCATGCCATATATCGAATAAAGGTCGATGCCTCTATTGCTGAGTGGCGTGAATTACTGATTTTGGCCGCTGCTGGTCAATTTTTTCCCAGGTCAGAGAAAGTCAGATTAACGGCGAATGAAAGAAATGTTTTGGCGATGCTTGTTAAAGGAATGGATATCCGACAAATAAGCTGTGAGCTGAATGTACATTTAAAAACTATTTACTCAGTACGCTACCATGTTCTGACTAAATTAGGTTGTAGAACAGTTCTGGATTATCAAATACTGTCCGTTTCTAAAGCCTTTACGCACTGGCTTACAATAAATAATGTTGATAATGTAATTTCCCGTGTAAATAGTAAGGTCATTGCTTAATAATGATTTGCTTCTGATGGCGTTTAGGTTCACTATGCTTTCTTACATCATCATGAGGCCAGACAGGCATGGCTACTTTTAGTATTAGCGCAATGGCGGCGCAGTGTGGTGTCACAACAGCAAATATCAGGTCCTGGGAACGCTATGGCCTGCTTCAACCTACCAAAGATGAAGCTGGCAATCGTTTTTATTGCATAGAAGATGCTATCAGAATACAGCATATTATCGACGCGTTAAGCAAAGGCTTCTCATTAAAAGAGATTAAACCTGCCCTCTATGGTGAAGAAACGCATTGCCGCTCGGGATGGTTATTCTACCAGGAAGAGATTTTAGCGCAGTGTAGAAAATTCGAACCCGCCAAATTGCGAAAATTACTCTGGCGTTATGGTCGGGAAATTCCGCCGTGTATCGTCATTGAGTCAATACTGCGTCCTTTACGGCTGTGGTTGTCCGCAGGCGATGATGATGCACGCCGATTTGAAAAGGCATTACTGGATACTGCGATTATTGAATACGCCACATTCCAGCTAAGTAGCGTACGAAAGGCGCCAGCAGGCACAATGCTTATTGCTGCGTTTTCGCTGAACGACCCCATTGAGCTATGGCTGGAAACGATTAAATATTGTAGTGAAGGTATGCGAGTTGAAGTCATCCCCTGGCAGGCGCCGATGCCCGATCTTTTATCAACGTCTTTCGAGCATATTGTTCTGTGGCATGATGAGACATTAACTCCCGCGCAGGAAAATCTTATTCAGGCTTTAAAAGAATCGGGTAAATTTAGTCTTCATGTGAAAAATGGCTCAGGCTTAACATTACTGCCAGCCGTATACCGGCAGCATGAGATGCCGGAAAGCATGCAGCATGTTGCACCGCAAATCCATGCAAACGGCTACGAAAAATCAGGCACCGCACGTTGAGGCATCTGCATTATTAACGAACAGGGGAGGAGTAACCCCCTCCCTTGTTTATACCCTTCATACTCCAAGTTGCTTATGTGTTGGCTACGGATTACTCGGCCCATCCATGGGCCTCGCCCTGACGGGCCGTCGCACGCGACGTTCAAATCTGCTCCCGGCAGATTTGTCGTTCACCTCAGTCATATAGTTATCTATGCTTCTGGGGACTCACTCCCTTGCCGCCTTTAAGCAACTCGAATTATTTTGGGTATATATTAGATGTCGTCAGGTGTCTGAAACAAAACGGCTTCTAAGGCATTACGGTAAATATCAAGCTGCACTACGTCTTTTTCTGTTTCCAGTTTTTCAATAAGTTTGGCGATGATATCCTTATTTGAGACATGCTGCTGCGATTGCAATAGTTCGTAAGTAATTTCCTGAATAGCTCGCTGTTCACATAACATATGTGCAGAAAAAGGATTGCCAGTACTATTTTGTTCGTTGACTAGTGTAATGGTAGTCATATTTCACCATATTCGATGTAAATTGAAGCCGATCTCCCTGAGCGGGGGAGAGAAATTAGTGACCTATTAAAGTTAGACCTATATCATAAAACTGTAATAAAAAATCATAAAAACGTGATGCGCATCACATTTGTGTGATTTGTTGTATATTTTATACACTTTAAATGAAGGTGAAGATTCCGCAGAATCAACGGCCTGTTCTTTTTTCTCACTCCAGTTTAAACGAATAAGCATTAATACCCATCTGTAATAATTACTTAATGTTATCTTAATAAAGGTAAATTACTGTCAGGCCTCCGTAAAAGGAGGTTGATTAATGATTCGTCATATCGCCATTTTTCTTTGTTCTTTATTGATGTGCAGCACCACTTTTGCCGATTCGGTAACGTCGGTATCGCTTGGCGCGCTCTTAACCGCGCTCAATGAACGCATGTTATTAATGAAAGATGTGGCTGCTTATAAAATGAAGCACCATCTGCCGATAGAGGATTTCACACGTGAACAAAATGTTTTTGCCGAGGCTGAAGAAGAAGCGAAAAATAACGGTCTGGACCCGCATTCGATAACCCCTTTTATTCGTTCGCTAATGGATGCCAGTAAAGCGATACAGTACCGCTATTTAGCGCAGTGGCGAATCGGCTCAGAACCCTCCTTTCCGATACAAACCTTGTCGGTCACCCGGCAACGTATTCGACAACTTGATAATCAAATGTTGATCATTATCAGCCAGCGCTTGATGGTTGGCGCTTTCAGCCACGACGATATGGTGTGGCTGAGAGCGCAGTTTAATGCGCCGAATCTGAATGAGAGCGATATCAGTAATGTGTTGGCAGCCTTATCTTTGGTGCGACGCGCGCGTTAACTCCACATGAGGAGAGGTGGGCCAATACCTGGTGATTGCCTGCGGAGGTAGCGATAAAAGAACGCTTTTAGGTGATTTGGATATAAGCGTGGCGGAATAGCGGCTGGAGAGACGTGGTTTCGCTTCCCATCTTCCGGTGCATTCGTTAGCATACTGTTTCGCAGCTAAGCGTAAATGTTTTCAGGAAGAGGTTAATGTGTTCGCGGAGTATGGTGTTCTGAATTATTGGACGTACCTGGTCGGGGCGATTTTTATCGTTCTGGTACCGGGGCCGAATACGCTTTTTGTGCTTAAAAATAGCGTGGGACGCGGGGTTAAAGGAGGATATCTTGCCGCATGCGGCGTGTTTATCGGCGATGCGATATTAATGTTTCTGGCGTATGCGGGCGTGGCGACGCTGATCAAAACAACGCCGGTTCTGTTTAACATTGTTCGCTATCTCGGCGCGTTTTATCTGCTCTACCTTGGCGCAAAAATCCTTTACGCCACTCTGACCTCAAAAGGGCGTGCGGTGACGGAAACGGTAGTTCCTTTTGGCGCTATTTTTAAGCGTGCTTTAATTCTTAGCCTGACGAATCCTAAAGCCATACTTTTTTATGTTTCCTTTTTTGTGCAATTTATTGATGTTACTGCGCCGCATACTGGCGTGTCATTTTTTATTTTGGCCACCACCCTTGAAATCGTCAGTTTTTGCTATCTGAGCTTTTTAATTCTTTCTGGCGCTTTTGTAACCCACTATATTGGTACCAAAAAGAAACTGGCAAAAGTGGGCAATTCTTTGATTGGCCTTCTTTTCGTCGGGTTTGCCGCCCGCCTGGCAACGCTCCAGTCTTAACCCTCCCGGACCCGTCGTCAACGGCGGGTCATTGCTCTCCTTTCGGTGTTATTGCGTGGAAAACAGCAAAATAGTAACCAATAAATGGTATTTAAAATGCTGTTTTTGGAGCGTAACCTTTTTACGACAGCGATGAGATTATCGCTGAGTAACCTGCGGGAAGAGGGAAGCAAATGCGGCAAATTCCACAAAATCATATCCATACACGTTCCACGCCCTTCTGGAACAAAGAGACGGCGCCTGCCGGAATTTTCGAACGCCACCTTGATAAGGGAACGCGACCCGGCGTTTATCCTCGTCTCTCGGTGATGCAGGGGGCGGTCAAATATCTCGGATACGCTGATGAACATTGCTCTGAGCCGGAAGAGATCATGGTGATCAATGCCGGCGAGTTTGGCGTGTTTCCTCCGGAAAAGTGGCACAATATTGAGGTCATGACGGATGATACCTATTTTAACATCGACTTTTTTGTCGCGCCGGAAGTACTGATGGAAGGGGCGACCTCACGAAAAGTCATTCATGCCGGGAGAGAATAATAATGGGAAAGGCCACTTATACCGTCACGGTCACGAATAATAGCAACGGCGTCTCTGTGGACTATGAAACGGAAGCACCGATGACGTTGCTGGTACCTGAAGTTGCAGCAGAAGTTGTGAAGGATTTGGTCAATACCGTGCGTTCCTACGATACCGAAAACGAACACGACGTTTGCGGTTGGTAAGGATCTTGTAGTATCTATTTGATATAAAGTGATTTTTTAAATCAGAAGCCGCATCGCGCGTCGCCAGCGTGATGCGGTTTTTGCGTATTGAAAAGCGCTGTTTATTTACATCAGACATGGGTTGAAAAGAAACATTAAGAAAACATTAAGAATATCGCATTGTTTGCTAATGAGAGCGTATTCATAAAACTTATGATTGGGTATTAAAAACCAGAAGAGTCTTATAATCATGAAACTCGATACCCGATTAACTTCGTCAGCACTTACTCTTGCGCTTGCCGCTGTGGTCATCCCGTTTACGGCGGACTGGCAATTGCCTTTGCTTAACGGCGTGGTGGTCCGATGGATTGAAAACGGACAAGCGTTATGGTTACTGTTTGGGGCGCTATTTACCGCCTGGTATATACGGCCACTTTCCCGTCCCGAAGGGGCAAAGCAGTTTTGGCTATGGGCTGTTGTCTGGTGGGTGGTGCTATTGGGTAGAAGCACCAGTTGGGGGCGTGACTATTTCCCTGACGAGCCGCGTATGCTGTTCAGAACGATTTCAGTGCTATTAATTGCTGCGTTAGTCTTGCCAGTCCTGTTTTCTGCCGGGCTCCGTAAGGAGATTGTTCGTCGCCTACGGGACGCTCCTCTGCCATTGTGGCTGTTTACCGTGACGGCATGTTCATATCTGATTTCCGACACTGTCGAGCATCATCGGTGGTTGTCGCCGATATTCCTGCATAACGCTCGTTACACAGATTTGATTGAAGAGCTTTATGAAGTGCCATTTATGATCGGTTTGTTTATGGTGACCGTGGTGTTTATGCAGCAGGACAAGCAGGATGAATGTACGGCGCTGGAGATGACCCCGTATCACGCAAAATAGCGCGCTGAAAAAGACCATGAATTCGACATGGGATAGATAGCGGTTAGCAAAAAAAGCCCGCACTCGGTGAGGCGGGCAAATAATACTGGAAGCAATGTGAGCAATGTCGTACCGAACAGGTGGGTTATAAACTCAACTACTCGGTGTTGATAAAGATAATCGTTATCATTAATGATTGCAACCCTGATATTTATGCGCTTTTATCCACGACGCTAAAAGGTGATGGATATCACAAACTTCACTTTCCTGACGATGTGCTATTCTTTTTAACGGCAAATAAACCGCTAACGTTAAGACATAAGTGAGGAAAAAATGGGCATTCTTTCATGGATTATTTTTGGACTTATTGCGGGTATTTTGGCTAAGTGGATCATGCCAGGTAAAGATGGCGGCGGATTCTTTATGACGATCATTCTGGGGATCGTTGGTGCGGTAGTCGGAGGATGGATCAGTACGTTCTTTGGCTTTGGCAAAGTGGATGGTTTCAACTTCGGCAGCTTTGCAGTCGCGGTGATCGGCGCGATTGTCGTGCTGTTAATCTACAGAAAAATCAAAAGCTAAACGCAGAACTTTCAGAGATAATAAAGGCTACGACAGGTAGCCTTTATTATTCAAAATGAATTTACCACCAGCCCAGTTCGGTACCCGCCACCGCAATTAGCGCGATGCCCATCAACACCATCGTTGTTTTCCTCATGGTTATGGTCCCGGCGCGGCGTAACCGCCAATAAAAAACCATGCCAAAAATAATATTGCCGTAATGAAAATGACGACAGGGAAGAGGATACCCACTCTCATGCTATTACCTTCACTGTTCAGGGGGCGCCAGAATAGCAGGGTTTTCTCAGCGACAAAAGGTCGGTTGCTTTGTGACAGGGCGTGGCTATTACTGACTTAACCCGGGATAAACACCCGCTAAAGCGCTGACAGAAAGTATGGAAATAGCGTACCCGCCAGGTTATCCTGGACAAAATATCGCTTTAAGGAGTCGTTATGAAATTTACGTGGATTGCGTTGCCAGGCGTATTGCTGCTTAGCGCTTGTTCATCGTCGCAACCCAACGCCCCCAGGCCGCCGCGTATTGGGATGCCTAATCCGGCAGCCGTCTACTGTGAGCAACAGGGCGGTACGCTGATGCCGGTGCAGACCCCACAAGGCGTGCGTTCCGATTGCAAATTGCCCAATGGCGAAATCATTGATGAGTGGGCATTATGGCGCAGAGAGCACCCTGATACGAAAAAGTGACAACCTGCGGTCCGACGGGATATGATTAAGAACAATCTGATAATGAGTTTCATGCGGCGCAAGAAAATATGTTTCAGTTAAAGCCGGGCGCGTTGGCAATAGTTATTGGCGCTAAAACACCCGCCGGACGGCAGAATATTGGTAAATCGGTTGAGCTATTTTGCCTGTGTCAACCCGGAGATGAATTCATTAACCCGGTAAATGGACACGTCACCTTACTGCCGAAAGAAGCGCCTCGGGCGCTGTGGCTGGTCACGGGCGATGTAGCCTCCGCCGATGGCCAGCACGGTTTTGCCTGGGTGCGGGCAGAACATTTGATGCCGTTGTCCCCGGACAGACAACCAGGCCAGGCGGCGGCACGACAATCACAGCTCTCGTAGCCACTCTGCCAGCACAATGGCATGGTTCTGGCGAGTATCTTTAGCGGCGTATAGCAACGTTAGCGGCTGGTGTCGGGCAATATCCGCCAGACGTTTGCCTTCTTGATGCTGTTGCGCAAGTTCTGCCCGGTATTGCTGCGCGAAGTGGTTAAAATCAATCAGTTCGCTATGAAAGGCTTTGCGCAATTCGGTGGAGGGCGTAATGGCCTTATTCCATTCATCATAGACCAGCGCTGCTTTTTTAATGCCTCGCGGCCATAGCCTGTCAACCAATACCCGATAACCATCGTCTTTTTCCGCCGGGAAATAGACGCGCTTACACTGGATTCGCATTTTTCCCTCCTGTGATGGTGTCGCTTACGGTACTTTTGTCGGATAGCGGTAATGATTTTAATGGATCAGGCCTGATAAACGAAGCGTCATCAGGCATTCAAGTGGGTATCAGGTTTATTTATGACGCTATCTCTCGATCGCGTCCAGCGTAGAGGCCGAAAATCGCCATGATGATAGCCAGAACCGTCACGCCTGACAGCGGTAGATACCAGCTACCGCTGGCATCATGAAGTTTTCCCATGACGGGCGGCCCACATGCCGCCAGTAAATACCCGACCGACTGCGCCATGCCGGAAAGCGCCGCCGCCTGATGCGCCGAACTGGCGCGCAGGCCGATAAACGTCAGGCCGAGGATCATCGTCGCGCCTGAACCGAAGCCGAACAGTAGCGTCCAGATGATCGCCTGGCCCGGCACAAACCAAAGCCCCGCCGCGCCCACTGCGCACAAGAGTGAGACCAGCGCGGCAATCCAGCGTTGATCGTTAAAGCGAGGCAAAATAAGCGGAATGGCTAACCCAGGCGCCGCGGTCGCCAGTTGCAGCAGGCCATGTAGCGATCCTGCCTGTGCTTCGCTGTAACCGTGGCTGATGAGTATTGTTGGTAACCAGCCGATAATCACATAATAAATCAGTGAGTTAAGTCCCAGAAACAACGTAACTTGCCAGGCTAAAGGCGAACGCCAGATACCGCGTTCATGTAATGCCCGGGAGCTACTCAGGTTAGCTGAGCGGGTAGTGCGCCACTGCGGCAACCAGATAAGAAACGCCAACAGCGGAAACAGCATTAGCATTAACAGCGCGCCGCGCCAGCCAAAACCGTGCAACGCCAGCGGAACCACCAGCGCGGACCCCAACGCGGCGGCGGCGCCCATCGTCAATGAATACGCGCCCGTCAGCCTGGCGACATGTTGTGAAAAATCGCGCTTAATCAATCCTGGTAGCAGCACATTACCCAGCGCTATCCCGCACCCAATAATGGCAGTTCCGGCAAACAACAATGCAGCGGAGGGCAGGGAGCGGAGAGCAATACCCGCGCAAATCAGCAGCATTGCGGCAAACAGACTGCGTTCCATCCCAAACCGGCGGGCAATACCGGCCGCCAGCGGCGAAACCAGTGCAAACGCCAGAAGCGGCAAGGTTGTTAGCAGGCCCGTCTGGGCGGTGGAAAGACCGTAATCCGAACGGATTGTCTCCAGCAACGGCGCAGCGCCGGTAAATGTTACGCGCAGCGTAGTGGCTATCATCAAAATACCGGCAATCAGTAAAGCGCCCTGTTTGCCGCGTGGTGAAAGGGCTGTCGTCATCGTTTTCTCATCTCGTCAGGCGAGGCGATACCTTAACAGTTTTTACTGTTTGGATGAATCAAGCTAAAATGACAATTTATCGCTAAAATCGGACAATATAATGATTGGCCTGAGACTGGACGGTTACGATCCCGACCTTCACCACGATGCCGCTGTGGCCTTTTGTATTCGCGCCAGGGATGATGAACTGTTTAGCCCTCGCCATCAGCATCGCAAGGGACAGTTGATCCTCGCTCTGCACGGCGCGATCACCTGTGAGGTGGAAAATGCGATGTGGATGGTTCCGCCCCAGTATGCCGTCTGGCTCCCCGGCTCGCTGCCGCACAGTAATCATGTGACCGCAGGGGCGGAGCTGTGCTTTTTATTTATTGAACCTGCGGCGGTCGTCATGCCGGAGCGTTGCTGCACGCTGAAAATTTCGCCGTTATGCCGGGAGTTGATTTTGTCGCTGGCGCGCAGAACCGATCCCGAAAGAGCGCAAATGCCAACGCAGCGCCTTATTCAGGTGTTGTTTGATGAACTGCCGCAGCAGCCGCAGGAACAATTGCAATTACCGGTATCGGGGCATCCGAAAATCCGCCAAATGGTTGAGACAATGGCGCAGGAGCCCGCGCGATGGAATACGTTAGGGCAGTGGGCCAGCGTATTCGCGATGAGCGAGCGTAACCTTGCCCGGTTGGTCGTCAAAGAGACGGGATTAAGCTTTCGTCGCTGGCGTCATCAGTTGCAATTAATTCTGGCGCTACAAGCGCTGATCGCGGGACGTAATGTACAGCAGACGGCGCAAATGCTGGGTTATGATTCCACCACGGCATTCATTACCATGTTTAAAAAAGGCCTGGGGCAGACGCCAGGCCAGTATCTGACGGGCGAGTTACTGCTTCCCCACAATTAAAGAGACCAGCCCCGCCGCAATCAGTGGGCCGACCGGCACGCCGCGAAACAGCGCGACGCCAAGTACCGTACCGACCAGCAGCCCGGCGACGAGCTGCGGTTGGTTTCCCATCAGCGTAATGCCGCGACCGCCCAGCCAGGAGACGAAAACGCCGACGGCAATCGCGACCAGCGATTTCCAGTTCACAAAAGAGTGGATCAATGTGGAGGGCGGTAGGGTTCCGCTGGCGATGGGAGCCATTACGCCGATGGTCAGAATGATAATCCCGACGGTGAGTCCCTGTTTTTCAATCCAGGGAAAAAAGGTATTCAACGGGGTTACGCGGACAATAATCAGCACCAGAATTGAGACGGCGACAGTGGTGTTGTGGCTGATAAATCCCAGAGCTGCCAGTCCGAGCAGGATCAGCAGAGTGACATCAAACATTATGGTTTCCTTGCCAAAAAGTAAGCCTGACTACTTTACGCCCAAACGGCAAAGCGCACAGGCCTTTTTAACGATTGATGCGGATTTCAGGCAACTGCCTGAAAGACAATCTCTACGTGAAAAACGGCGTTATCATTAAATTGTCATCAACGCCGCGTATTGCTAACAGGTGAACCGTCATTGTTGTCTTCCTGAGGATACAATTATGTACGATCCACCGTTTCTTGAAGCGCTGATGATTACGGTGTCGTTTTTCGCCATTTTTATCATTATCGTTGTGTCTGTATTGCTCCTTGAAGGGGAAGGGGACTAAGCCGTTGGCGATGACTGAAAGCGGCGGAAGACTGCCAGTTCTGGTCGGGCGATGCGCAGATAGTCCTGTGTATTCATAATGACTGATTTTTCCAGCAGGCCGGCATTAAAGGCAATTTCATCGAAACGCTCAAACAGGAGCGGATCGGCGACCAGTTTCAGATTAGGGTGAAAACTGAAAGGCGGGATCGCGCCAAAAACGCAGCCGGTCAGCATATCGACTTCCGCCGGGCTGGCAAGGGAAGCGCGTAAGCCGCCCAGATGTGAAGCAAGCTGAGAGAGGTCGGCTTGCTGATCGGCCGCCAGAATAGCAAGAACGTGCTGGTTGACGCCGTTGCCTTTGACTTTACAGACCAGCGCTTTTGCGCCCTGGCCCAGCGCAGTACCGCGTATTTCAGATACCGCTTCGCATTTTCCTACTGCTTCATGGCTCACCACACGATAGCGCGCGTTCTCCTGGGTTAATAAAGCCACTAAACGTTGGTGTGTAGCGACACCCTTCGCGACTTCAGTCATTTCGGCCATTTCTCACTCCTGGTGCAATATGAACATTTACTGCGAAGCACTATGATGAACGATGTTGTTTTTGTTGTTTGTTCAGATAGAGCTGCGCATCGGAAGCCTGGTAGGCATCATTAATCGTATCATTGGGCTGCATATTATAAATCCCGGCAGAAAAATGGACTGTCTTATCCGGTGCGATAATTTGCAGGTTACGAATAATACGCTCCGGCAGATGGATAGCCAAATCCGCCGCGTAATCAACAAGAATAATACAGAACTCATCGCCGCCGAGGCGAATGGCGTAATCGCTTTTACGAATCGATGTTTTAATCGCTTTCGCCAACAGGGTTATAATTCGGTCGCCTTCCTGGTGCCCCTGGGTATCGTTGATCAGTTTTAACCTATCGCAATCAATAGCGACAAATGCCACCGGCGTCCCGGTATTGACCAGGCGTTGCAGTCGCTGTTCCAGCACCGGTGTTAATATTTTACGGTTGTAAAGCCCGGTCATGGCATCGCTAATATTTTCGCGTGTGACGTTGCGATAAAGCCGAAAGTGCATCCGTACCATATTAAGCAGGAGCGCCGTTGCCAGTAAGTAAAAGGCCAGCGCTTTCCAGGACGAGACAAGGAAATAGGTTAAATCAAGGGACAACGAAACGCGCAGTCCACCAGGGATATCATGGCTATAATTCGCATATTGAAACAGATTATTTTTGCTTTGATTAATAATAATTTCTTTTCCGGAGTCCATGTCCTTTAGTGTTACGTTAAGATAACGCCAAACCAGCGGACGGTCCTGGGTATAAAAAATATTTTTTAAATTATCCTGGTTAACATCCACCATCACGATACCTTTTAACGCTCCCGCCAGATAGACTGGCGTTAAAAAGCTCATGACGTTTTCCTGGGTAATATCATCCATGTAAATACTTGAAATAACCGTACGGCCGGTAAAAAGTTTATCTATATCTTTTCTGTTAATACCCATTGTGCCTTTTTGTAAAAAAGTCCAACGATGCATGGCGAAGCGCCGTGAGTTGATTAAATCATAGAAATAGACATAATGTTTATTTAAATCAACGTAATAACGGAATTTAAGCTCCAGTGTGCCCAGCCCGTGACTGTGGTCGTCCTGCGAACGGTTGATGCTTACCGCCTGATCAAATGCAGGCAGTAAAAGGGCGTCATCAAGATTATCGGTACACTGTGTAGCGGCGGTTTGCAGGGTACCATGTAGCGCCGGATAATTATGCCGGGTCAGGTTGACACCGTGCGTACCGTTAATAGCCTCAAAGGCGTCGCAAAACGCGCGGCGTTTTTCTGCGGTGACGGGGTCTCCCGGCGCTTCAAAAGTTCGCATCAAATGTGCGGCGATGCTCTGATTCTGGTACTTATCGTACAAAAACGACGAATCGGCTCTCTCCATGATATAACGCATATAGGCATTCATTGCCCTGTCGCTGGCAATAAGTTCGTAAATCAGGAAGGACGATGTCAAAACGATGACGCTTGCCGAGATAAAGTGCCTGAGCGCTTTATGATGCAAATTCATGATGAACTACAGCCCTGAAAGTCGGATGCGTTAGTTTACCATAGCGATGAGAATTCCTCTAATAGACTGTTTAAAAATAAAACGTGTTGATGTTATGGAATAAAAATCATTCTCGATTTAATAAATTCAATAATATATGATGTTGATATTTTCAGTCGTGACTATTGTCGCAAAAAGTAAATTGTTAATTAACGGCATCGATTTAACACTAACGAAAATAAAATAGCCTTTATTATTACGCGAAAGGAGTGTGAAGTGGTAAGGATAATAATGTACTTCCGTTCGGAGGCACTATGAAACGATTTAAAGAAATGGCAACAATTTTTCTTTTTGCATTGCTGGCTGCGGGGTTCACGTCGTCTGCTATGGCAGCGTCGGGTAGTGATAGTCCGTGGGATTTTGATTTTTCGGGTCCATGGCTTTTTTGCAAACTACAACCCCCTGATTCTCTGCAATTACCGCCACCTCCTGGTGAGTATTGCTGGCATTAATAAATCCATACTATTCCAGTGATAAGTCGGCGCATGTAAGGTTAATCCAGTCAGGAGATATACAGGTTTACGGCTATTGTAATGGCAATATGTATAATCGCCTTGTTAGTGATAAATCAGCCCGTGACGCATTACGGGCTGATTTAGGTTTATGCACTTTGATTGGCGCTCTGTTTCTGAAACAATTCGCGGAATACCGGATAAATATCCTCCTGATCGCGAATATGCTGCATGGCGAAGTTATCGAACGTCGCCTGCAGATGTTCATACTCGCGCCATAAGGTCTGGTGGGCGCGGCGGGTAATCTCAATATAGCTGTAATAGCGCACTACCGGCAGCAGCTTTTTCGCCAGAATCTCATGACACAGCGGTGAATCGTCGGCCCAGTTATCACCGTCTGACGCTTGCGCCGCATAGATGTTCCATTGCCCCGGGTCGTAGCGCTCTTTAACCACTTCATCCATGAGTTTAAGCGCGCTGGAGACAATCGTCCCCCCGGTCTCTTGCGAATAAAAGAACTCATGTTCGTCCACTTCCTTCGCCTGGGTATGGTGGCGGATATAAACCACTTCGACGTTCTTATACGTTCGGCTCAAAAACAGATAAAGCAGAATGTAAAAACGCTTGGCCATATCTTTGGTTGCCTGGTCCATCGAACCCGAGACGTCCATCAGACAGAACATCACCGCCTGGCTGGAGGGCTCAGGTCGTTTTTCATAATTTTTATAGCGTAAATCAAAAGTGTCGATAAACGGCACTCGCTCGATTTTAGCCCGTAGTTCGGCAATCTCCCGACGTAACCGCTCCTCTTCAAGCAGTTGCGCTGGTTCGCTTTTGCTGATGGTCTCCAGTTCCGTTTCCAGCGCGTGCAGTTCGCGGCGTTTTCCTGCCGTCATTGCTGTACGGCGCGCCAGAGAGTTTTGTAGCGAACGTACCACGCTGATATTGGCCGGCACGCCGTTTGAGGTGAAACCGGCGCGGTGAGTTTTATACTCGTTAAGCTGGCGATGCTGGTTTTTTTTCAGATTAGGCAGCGCTAAATCTTCAAAGAGCAGATCCAGATACTCATCTTTTGAAATCTGAAAAACAAACTCATCCTGGCCTTCGCCGTCCTGGCTGGCCTGACCTTGACCGCTGCCGGAACCGCCGCCACCGCCTTGCGGACGCTCAATGCGATCATTCTGGATAAAGTGATCGTTACCCGGATGGACGCGATGGCGCAGACCGCCGCGCCCCTGATGAAACATCGGTTCGCTAATATCATCGGTTGGAATAGAGACGGACTCTCCGCTGTCGACATCGGTCACAGAGCGTTTATTAATCGCTTCGGAAATCGACTGCTTAATTTGTGCTTTATAACGACGCAAAAAGCGCTGGCGATTCACCGTGCTTTTATTTTTGCCGTTAAGACGTCGGTCTATGAACCAGGTCATATGCCCCCCGTACTGCCAACTGAGCGCCTGTTCTGTCAGTGCCGGATAGCGCTAACGCTTAGCCAGTCTACAGAACATTACTTTGTAGGCCCGGTAAGCGCAAGCGCCACCGGGCATTAACATCACGACGATTTACGCACGCGCAGGTACCACTCGCACAGCAAACGAACCTGCTTACGGGTATACCCTTTCTCCATCATCCGATCGACAAAGTCGTCATGCTTTTTCTGCTCGTCAGTCGACGTTTTGGCGTTAAAAGAAATGACCGGCAACAGCTCTTCAGTATTGGAGAACATTTTTTTCTCAATCACCGTGCGCAGCTTCTCGTAACTGGTCCAGTTTGGATTACGGCCGCTATTGTTGGCTCTGGCGCGCAGGACAAAGTTTACTATCTCATTACGGAAATCTTTCGGGTTACTGATACCCGCTGGTTTTTCAATTTTTTCCAGTTCGGCGTTCAGCGACTCGCGATCGAACAGTTGACCGGTATCCGGGTCGCGATACTCCTGATCCTGAATCCAGAAATCCGCATAAGTCACATAACGATCAAAAATGTTCTGCCCGTACTCAGAATAAGATTCGAGATAGGCCGTCTGGATCTCCTTGCCGATAAATTCGGCGTATTTCGGGATCAGGTAGCCTTTCAGGAACTCCAGATAACGCTCAGCCTGCTCCTGCGGGAACTGTTCACGCTCAATTTGTTGTTCCAGAACGTAGAACAGATGTACCGGGTTTGCCGCCACTTCCGCATGGTCGAAGTTGAATACGCGGGAGAGGATCTTAAAGGCGAATCGGGTGGAGAGACCGTTCATCCCTTCGTCCACGCCCGCATAGTCGCGATACTCCTGGTACGATTTGGCTTTGGGGTCGGTATCTTTCAGGCTTTCACCGTCATAAACGCGCATTTTCGAGTAAATACTGGAATTTTCCGGCTCTTTCAGGCGGGAAAGAATCGAGAAGCGCGAAAGCGTTTCCAACGTGCCCGGCGCGCAGGGCGCATGAGCCAGCTCGCTATGATTAAGCAGTTTCTCGTAGATTTTGATCTCTTCGGAGATTCGCAGGCAATAAGGCACCTTCACAATATAGACACGATCGAGGAACGCTTCGTTATTTTTATTGTTACGGAAAGTCACCCATTCAGATTCGTTTGAGTGGGCAAGTATGATGCCATTAAAGGGCAGGGCGGAAATACCTTCCGTACCATTGTAGTTACCTTCCTGAGTTGCGGTCAGCAAGGGGTGCAGCACCTTAATAGGCGCTTTAAACATCTCGACGAACTCCATGATCCCCTGGTTAGCGCGGCACAGCGCGCCAGAGTAACCATACGCATCCGGATCGTTCTGGGCGTGATGTTCGAGTTTACGAATATCCACCTTGCCGACCAGCGCCGAAATATCCTGGTTGTTTTCATCGCCGGGTTCCGTTTTGGCGATGGCAATCTGCTCCAGAATGGAGGGCCAGACTTTCACCACGCGGAATTTAGTAATATCGCCGCCAAACTCATGCAGGCGTTTGGCCGCCCACGGGGACATAATCGTACCGAGATAGCGGCGCGGAATACCGTACTCTTTTTCCAGGATCTGCGCGTCTTCCTGCGGATTAAACAGGCATAACGGATGATCGTTGACCGGACTACGCTCGCCGTTGGCGCTTAAAACATAAATTGGCACGCGCTGCATTAGCGATTTCAGCCGTTCAGCGAGCGATGATTTGCCACCCCCCACAGGTCCCAGCAAATAGAGAATTTGCTTCTTCTCTTCCAGCCCTTGCGCCGCATGTTTCAGATAAGAGACAATCTGTTCAATCGCGTCTTCCATGCCGTAAAACTCTTCAAACGCAGGATAGCGAGCAATAACCCGGTTGGAGAAGAGTCGGGAAAGTCGGGGTTCCTGGGCAGTGTCGACCATATTAGGCTCGCCGATAGCCATTAATAGCCGCTCTGCCGCGTTGGCATAAGCACTGCGATCTTGCCGACAAATGGTAAGAAAATCCTGCAGTGTGAACTCTTCGTCCTTGGCAGCTTCGTAACGCTGGCGATAGTGATCGAATATATTCATGATATGCCATCCTTTCGTTTTTTCGCACATGTTAAGAGCCGTTCATATGAATAGTAGAGGCTCCCGGAAGAAGTAGACTGAACGCCGTCTCTGCTAAGGAAAAAAAAGCAACTCTCATGCCATTTTATTGGTCAGAAGATCAACGTGTCCGGTGATACACCTTCTTAACATTAAGCGTAGATGGCATTTGCAAAACTTGCCTGTACGCGTCAGTGGATTTCGATGACATATCAATAACTCATCAGGTAGAAAAGGCTGGTGGATATCAGAAAAAGCGTTCCCGGTCACATAACGATCATCAGCCGATCATCTGAAAATAATCGGTGGTGGTGATATTAAACGGTTACATTGTGTAAAATAGTTGGGCTTACAGGTATTGGCGGTTACACTTTTGCCGCAGAACATTTGAATAAGGAATTATGGATTGTGACCAAACTTAAACTTCTGGCTCTTGGCGTGTTTATTGCAACATCCGCCAGCGTCGCGCACGCTGAAAGCAACCTGACGTTGGGCGCAGGCGTTGGTGTGGTTGAACACCCTTATAAAGATTACGATAGCGATGTTTATCCGATACCGGTCATCGCTTATGAAAGCGAAAACTTCTGGTTCCGTGGTCTGGGCGGCGGGTACTACTTGTGGAATGACAATGCCGATAAGTTGTCAATCATGGCATACTGGTCCCCGATGTACTTCAAACCGGGCGACAGCGATGACCATCAGTTGCGTCGTCTGGACAGGCGTAAAAGTACTATGATGGCGGGCGTTTCTTACGCGCATCACACCCAGTATGGATTCCTGCGTACCTCACTGGCAGGGGATACGTTGGATAACAGTAACGGTATTGTCTGGGATCTGGCCTGGCTGTATCGGTATACCAATGGCGGGCTGACCTTAACGCCTGGTATCGGGGTTGAATGGAATAGCGAGAACCAGAACGATTACTATTACGGCGTATCACGTAAAGAATCTTCGCGTAGCGGCCTGCGCGGCTATAACCCGAACGATAGCTGGAACCCGTATCTTGAACTTAGCGCTAACTATAATTTCGCCGGTAACTGGAGCGTATATGGTACTGCGCGCTACACCCGCCTGTCGGATGAAATTACCGACAGCCCGATGGTGGATAAATCCTGGACCGGTATCCTTTCTACTGGCGTGACCTATAGATTCTGATTGATTGAATTTGCCGGAAAAACCACGACAAAGCCTGCGTTATGCGGGCTTTGTGCTGTCTGAAACGCGAACATGACGGCTTGCATAAATGCGCTGTTGACCGGGTATGGCGCAGCCTTATGTGATTTATACTTTGTTACATCAATTTAAAAAACTAGCCTTTTATATGAAAAATCCAGGTGATTACAACTGCGCTAACAATTAGCGTAATAATTGTTGCAATGCTGGCTGATATCGCCCTGTCACGTCCCGCTTATGCTATACCCATTCTTCACAGCGAGTAAGACGAATGAGCATAGTATTCAATACCGTAGCCAAGCCCAGCGGCAGTCTGTGTAACTTATCCTGCAAGTACTGTTTCTATCTTGATAAACCCCGGGGGCAGCGCGTCATGTCTGACGATGTGCTGGAGACGTATATCCGCCGGGTAATTGATGATACGCCATCCTCAGAGGTCTCGTTTTGCTGGCAGGGGGGAGAGCCGACGCTATGCGGTCTTTCTTTTTACCAAAAAGTGGTGCGCTTGCAGCAACGCTATGCCAACGGCAAAACTATCTACAACAGTCTGCAAACCAATGGCGTATTAATCAATGAAGAGTGGGCGGCATTCTTTGCGCAGCATCAGTTCCTGATTGGTATATCGATTGATGGGCCGCAAGTCGTTCATGATAATTACCGGAAAACACCGTCAGGGCGGGCGTCTTTTTCCCGAGTCGTTAATGCTATCCGCCTTCTGCAGGCAAATGATGTCGAGTTCAATACGCTCACTGTCGTGAATGATGCGTCATGCCGTCATGGCAACGCTATTTATCATTTTTTGACGCAGGAACTGGAAAGTAAACACCTGCAATTTATTCCCATTGTTGAGCCGCTCGCGCAAAAAGCGCAGCGTTCTTTGACGTTATCTGACAATGAAGATTCGCCTTCGCTGATGCCCTTTTCCGTCACGCCTGAAGGGTGGGGCGCCTTTATGTGCGATGTTTTTGATCAATGGATACGTCACGATGTCGGACGCATATTCGTACAGCTTTTTGACAACTTACTTGGCGTCTGGATGGGGGAGCCCGCCACGCTTTGTACGATGCAGTCGACCTGCGGGCAAAGTTTGCTGGTGGAGCAGAATGGCGACGTGTTTAGCTGTGACCATTTTGTTTTTCCCGCCTATAAACTGGGCAATCTGCAGCAACACTCTTTAGAAGAAATGGCGGCCTCTCCTTTTCAGCAGCAGTTTGGCGCGGCTAAAGCAAACCTTTCTTCACGCTGCCAGAACTGTACGTGGCGCTTTGCCTGTCACGGCGGTTGTCCGAAACATCGAATTTGTATGGACGGCGGCGAACGGCAAAATTATCTCTGTAAAGGATATCTGGAGTTCTTTCAACATGTGACGCCCTATATGAATGTGATGCGTCAATTATTACTGAATCAGCGACCCGCCGCGCATATTACCCGCATCGTCGACATGATTGCAGATGACGTTCGTCAGTGACAAGAAAATCGCCCCCCTTGCGCGGTATGATGCCGGACATTACCGTAGGGTCTAAGAGTCCTGTATTGTTTTACCGTCGAGTGACATTGAAAAGGAAATGAAATCAGTGAAAAACGTAACGTTTTGCGGGCAGGTGACGCTTCCTGCCATCGGACAGGGAACATGGTATATGGGCGAGCGCGCGGATCAACGTCAGCGCGAGGTTTCGGCGTTGCGCGCGGGGCTGGATTTGGGGTTACGCCTTATTGATACAGCGGAAATGTATGCCGACGGCGGGGCGGAAAAGGTCGTGGGCGAGGCGTTAGCAGGGCGACGCGATGAGGCATTTCTGGTGTCAAAAGTGTACCCGTGGAACGCTGGCGGCCAGAAGATAGTTGCCGCCTGTGAAGAAAGCCTGCGTCGTCTGAAAACAGATTATCTCGATCTCTATCTATTGCACTGGACCGGAAGCTTTTCATTCGAAGAGACCGTTGAAGGTATGGAGCGGCTAATCGCGCAGGGAAAAATTCGCCGTTGGGGAGTCTCTAATCTTGATTATGACGATATGCAGGCGCTGTGGCGCATCCCTGGGGGACAGCAATGCGCGACAAATCAGGTGCTCTATCATCTGGCGTCACGCGGTATTGAGTATGATTTATTGCCGTGGTGTCAACAACAGCGAATGCCAGTGATGGCCTATAGCCCGCTGGCGCAGGCTGGCCGGTTACGTAGCGGTTTACTGAATCATCCGGTGGTGAATGAAATTGCGCAAGCGCATAACGCTACGGCGGCGCAAATCTTACTGACGTGGGTGATTGCGCATCCGGGCGTGATGGCGATCCCGAAAGCCGGAAGTACAGAACACGTGAAGCAAAATGCGGCGGCGCTTGAGATTACCTTGTCAGCAAACGAACTTGCCTTACTGGACAACGCCTGGCCTACGCCAAAAGGGAAAACCGCGTTGGATATGGTGTGACGCCGGATAAAATGTGTAAGTGCCGCCATCCGGCAGGTCATGCCTGATGGCGGCTGGCGTCTTCCAGAGCCTATAGCAACGCCGTTATCCATTCACTTTTAGCGTTTAGCGACGCAGATAGTCTGCGCCAGACGAGAGGGTTTTTCTTCTGTGGCTTGTTGCGGCGCAGTAGCGTAAACCGTTTCAACGCAGACAAACGTTTTATAGCCGTCATCCGGCATGTCGCCCATGCTGACGGACAACGCCGGGCCAGGGTTCCAGCCTACGACGTTAAGGTGATGGTGGTGAACTACATCAATCGTGCGGTTTAATGTCGCATCGTGGATCACGCTACATGCTTCAGGATTGAGGTAAACGCGATCGGTACGGTCCGGAAAGGTTTGTATACCGTCGGTCAGGACACCTTCTTTAGCGTCGTTAACTTTATCAATAAACCGATCGCCGAGTCCGCTGACCTTAACGTTGGCGATGTCGCCAACGTTAAAATAGCTGTGGAGCGCGGATGTGGTTGCAAACTCGCCATGCGCTTCCAGTTCAATTTCACAGGTTTTGCCCACTTTAAAACGAGCCAGCAGCGTGAAATCGTGCGGCCAGTATTTCCGGGTGGCCTCACTGCTTTGCAGCTCAAATGTCAGCATTACGCCATTATCATCTTCATTATGCGCTTTTAGCGCCCACGGAAGATTACGCGCAAAGCCGTGTGACGGCAGACCCTGTTGAGCCGCAGGTCCAAACCAGGGCCAGCAGATCGGTACACCGCCGCGTAGCGCCACGCCGGTTTTGAAAGGCGTATTATTACTGAGCCACAATACCTCATCCTCGCCAACGGGTTTCCAGGAGAGAAGGTGCGCGCCCTGTAATGCAAAAGAGGCTTTAACCTGCGGATGGTCAACGACGATCAGATCCAGGTCATCAAGCTGACGACGGGAAAGGACAGGGGTAAGCTGTTCGATAACCGGGAGGGCAAAAATTTTATTAATCATTACGCAATCCTCTTAACCCTAAATAATTCGAGTTGCATGACAAGGCGCTTGTGCCTTGACCAGTGCTTGCGCTGGCCCGTAGAGGCGAGGCCGCAGGCCGAGTAACGCGGCAAGTGACGACAAATTCATCGGGAACGAATTTGAACAACCGTAGGTAACCTTCGGCCAGGGACATGGACATCCCTGATTCATCCCGATAAGTTCGACTTCCGTCAGTGATTCGGGTGAGAAAGCATAGCCAACACACCTGCAACTTGAAGTATGACGGGTATATCTTTAAGCAAAAAAAAGAGCGACCTGAGTCGCTCTTACCAATGACTGTGTCATCTCAACTTATTTGGAGATGTGAGCAATCAGGTCCAGTACTTTGTTGGAGTAACCGGTTTCGTTATCGTACCAGGAGACCAGTTTCACGAAGTTGTCGTTCAGCGCGATGCCTGCTTTAGCATCGAACACGGAAGTGCATACTTCGCCGTTGAAATCGGTAGATACAACGTCGTCTTCGGTGTAACCCAGCACGCCTTTCATTTCGCCTTCGGCAGCAGCTTTAACAGCAGCTTTGATCTGCTCGTAGGTAGCCGCTTTTTCCAGACGAACGGTCAGGTCAACAACGGATACGTTCGGAGTCGGAACGCGGAACGCCATACCAGTCAGTTTGCCATTCAGTTCTGGCAGTACTTTACCTACCGCTTTAGCAGCGCCAGTAGAGGACGGGATGATGTTCTGAGATGCACCGCGGCCGCCGCGCCAGTCTTTGTGAGACGGGCCGTCAACGGTTTTCTGGGTTGCGGTAGTCGCGTGAACAGTAGTCATCAGACCTTCGATGATGCCGAAGTTGTCGTTGATAACTTTAGCCAGCGGCGCCAGGCAGTTGGTGGTGCAGGAAGCGTTGGAAACGATGTCCTGGCCTTCGTATTTGTCAAAGTTAGCGCCTTTAACAAACATTGGGGTGTTGTCTTTAGACGGACCCGTCAGAACCACTTTTTTCGCGCCAGCGGTGATGTGTTTACGCGCGGTTTCGTCAGTCAGGAAGATACCGGTAGCTTCAGCCACTACGTCAACACCAACTTCGTCCCATTTCAGGTTAGCCGGATCGCGTTCAGCGGTAACACGGATTTTTTTACCGTTAACGATCAGATGACCGTCTTTCACTTCAACAGTACCGTCGAAACGGCCGTGAGTGGAGTCATATTTCAGCATGTATGCCATGTACTCTGCGTCTAACAGGTCGTTGATTGCAACGATCTCGATGTCAGAACGTTTCTGAGCAGCACGGAAAACAATGCGACCGATACGGCCAAAACCGTTGATACCTACTTTGATAGTCATATATTCCACCAGCTATTTGTTAGTGAATAAAAGGTTGCCTGTAAAATTACAAAAACCTTACGCAGCGTCAAGCGGAATCGTGTCAATCATTGCGACAAATCAATCCTCTGCACAACCTTTGCGCGGCTGATTCGCCTCACTCTTCCTTTCGGCTTGAAACCACATGGGGGCGCCGCCCCGAATTTTAAAGGGCAACCGAGATAATAATGTGACATCAGTCACGATTCGTGAGCCGCCATTTCGCAATGATCAAGTTTAGAACAAAAGTTGGTACTGAGGTGTTAATGTTTTGTTAGAATCGGTCAGGCAATGTGAGCACGTTTAAAGTGAGATGTGAGCAAATGGCTAACCAACCTTCAGCAGAAGAACTCAAGAAAAAATTGTCCGAAATGCAATTCTATGTGACGCAGGATCGTGGCACAGAACCGCCATTTACCGGACGCCTGCTACATAATAAACGCGATGGGGTTTATCACTGCCTGGTCTGTGATACGCCGCTTTTTCACTCCCACACCAAATACGATTCAGGCTGCGGCTGGCCTAGCTTTTACCAGCCCGTCAGCGAAGAGGCGATTCGTTACATAGACGATTTTTCTCATGGCATGCAGCGTGTCGAAATTCGTTGCGGTAACTGCGATGCGCATCTCGGACACGTTTTCCCGGACGGGCCGCAGCCAACCGGTGAGCGCTATTGCGTTAACTCGGCCTCGCTGGCCTTTTCTGACGAGAAAAACGGCGATCAACTGAAAGGCTGAAAAAACGATTCAGCAAATTATTCCACAGGAGCGGACACATCATGAATCTTGATGAGATCATTAACAGCATGACGCCGGAAGTGTATCAACGTTTATCCACCGCCGTTGAGCTGGGTAAATGGCCGGATGGCGTGGCGTTGACGCCGGAACAGAAAGAAAACAGCCTGCAACTGGTGATGCTATGGCAGGCGCGGCACAATACCGAAGCGCAACATATGACGATCGATACTCACGGTCAGATGGTGATGAAAAGCAAGCAGCAGCTCAAAGCGGATTTCGGTATTACGTCAAAGCCGATTGCGACATTGAAAATGCAGTAACGGGGAGCCGGATAAGAGGTAGTCGCCATCCGGTGGTTTAATTGCCAATGCGTTGTGCTTACCGGGCCTGCTCATTGCTGCCAGGCACAGGCCCGCCATATTTTTACGAATAACGCTTAATGTCCAGCGAGTCCGCCAACTGTGTCGCTAACTGATTATTGTCATCGGTGCCTTATTCCCAGAACATTGCGACAGCCAGCCCGCGCTTTTTAATCTGTTTTGTTAGAAGCGCTCTCCAGCCTGCGTTGAGCTTTGCCTGGTAGCGACGCTGACGTGACGTATCCGGCCCAAAGATCTATGCAATGGTCTCACCGTTGCGTGATGTATTGACCGGATACGATACCTGCTCCGCTACCTGGCGACAGCCTGGCCCTGCGTCTCTTCCCAGTCTGCCAGCGTATACAGCGTCGCGCCTGCCGCCGCCATCTCCATAAACGCGTGTGCGCTATCCTGCGGGTGAATATTCACGCCGCGACAGCCATCGGTGATAACGTTAACGGCATAGCCCAACTCTAGCGCATCCAGCACCGTAAATTTTACGCAGTAATCGGTCGCCAACCCCATCACGATAAGCTCGGTAACGTCATGCTCGCGAAGCCAGGTATCAAGGGTAGTTTTCTGCCGATGTTCGTTGTCAAAAAACGCGCTGTAGCTATCAATCAGCGGGTTTTCACCCTTATAGATACAGGCGTCAATCGCATGTTGGTTAAGCAGGGGATGTAACGCCGCGCCGTCGGTATGTTGAACGCAGTGATCCGGCCAGAGCGTTTGCGGCAGCCCGTCCAGCTTTCCCTGACTATAGGGTTCCGCCTGATGCTGGCTGGCGAAGCTGCCATGCTGCGCGGGATGCCAGTCCTGGCTGGCCAGCACCGGAATCTGCCGGGGCTGGCACCAGTCAATAAGAGCGTTGGCGATGTCGATGGTGCTGTCGCCTTCCGCTACAGCCAGCGCGCCGCCGGCGCAAAAGTCATTTTGCAAGTCGACCAGTAATAAGGCCCGGTTTGTCATTATCTTCTCCTTGTCGTCGGGATTTTTTAATCATCCGGCGTCAATTCACCACGCAAGTTTTGCGCCATCGCGCTACGAATCGCCTGAGTGTCCAGACCCTGGCTTAACAAATAATGCAGTTTGGTTAAGGTGGCTTCGACAGTCATATCGGCACCGCCAATCACGCCAGCGTGCGCCAGTGCATTACCGGTAGCGTACCCGCCCATATTGACTCGCCCTGACATGCATTGCGTCAGGTTAACCACCACGATGCCGCGCGAACTGGCCTCTTTCAGCTCCTGTAAAAACGCTTTATTTTGCGGCGCGTTGCCTACGCCATAAGAGCGCAGAATCAGCGCTTTTACCGGCTGACGCAGAAAGTTACGTACTACCTCGGCGGAAATCCCCGGATAAATCGTCACTACGCCTATCGGCTGCGGCGTAATAGGGTGAACGATTAATTCACCAGAACCGTAGGGCGCGGGAGGCGTATTTAAACGGCGAATGTGAATTCCTGCTTCCAGCAAGGGCGGCAGATTAGGAGAGGCAAAAGCGTCAAAACCATCCGCATGGGCTTTGGTCGTGCGATTGCCGCGGAACAGACGATTATTAAAAAACAGCGTTACTTCATTAATAGGGTAGTTGGCGGCGACATAAAGCGCATTCAGCAAATTAATTTGCCCGTCGGAGCGCAGCTCAGCCAACGGAATTTGTGACCCTGTCACAATGACCGGTTTGCCCAGATTTTCCAGCATGAAAGAGAGCGCCGATGCGGTAAACGCCATCGTGTCGGTGCCGTGCAGAATAACAAAACCGTCATACTCATCGTAGTGCGCTTTGATATCTGCAGCGATATGCTGCCAGTCTTCCGGCGTC
The DNA here is from genome assembly GCF_046552175.1 of Salmonella sp. SAL00672. NCBI lineage: Bacteria > Pseudomonadati > Pseudomonadota > Gammaproteobacteria > Enterobacterales > Enterobacteriaceae > Salmonella > Salmonella sp. SAL00672. The sequence continues at coordinate 147,997 of NZ_JBGDUQ010000001.1, forward strand.
ATATCTGATGAATCCATCAGCGGGGCATATTCATGGATGGTAAAATCCGGCATCTCCGGGCGGTGGAATTCCGGCATCAGCGCCAGCTGACGCTGAAGATGCCCAGACACCGGGATATACCCTTTATCTGAGCGCTGCATACCGATAGTACCGCCGGTATAGGCAACGTAAATTGATTTCTTTTGCATGATAATGTTCAGTCGTGTCGCGAAGGACGTATTAATGATTATCGGATGGCGGCTATGAGCAGACGCCGCCATCCGGTATGGCTATTGATGAAGCATTAGCGAACGTTCGCGCAAGTCAAACAGAACGCATAACGGTTTTGCGGATCGTTAAATGCCGCCAGTTTATCCCCCTCGGCCTTCACCGTGTTGGCGGCGGAAACGAGCGGCGCCGGGAGCATCGCCTGAATGGCCTCCGGCAGCATGGCGCGTACTGATCCGGTCATACTGTCCATGACCATATCAAGGACCGTCGGTTCGTCCTGATAGTAATCAAGATGCCACTGTTTCAGTTTCGCCAGCTCCGCCGCTTTGGCGACGGCGTCGTCAAAGTCGCCGAGACTGTCCACCAGACCATTGGCTTTCGCGTCTTCTCCGGTCCAGACATGGCCTTGTGCGATTTTATCAATCTGCTCCGGCGTACGCTTACGCGCGTCTGCCACCAGCGTGATAAAGCGTTTGTAGCCGTACTCAATACTGAGTTGCATCATCTGCTGCACTTCCGGTGACAGCGCTTTGGTCATCGAAATATCCGCCAGCGGCGAGGTGGAAACGCCGTCGCTGTGTACGCCAATCGACGACAGGCTGTTTTCTACCGTATTGATGACGCCGAAGATGCCAATTGAACCCGTCAGCGTGCTGGGGCTGGCCACGATATAGTTTGCCGGCGTAGAGATCCAGTAACCGCCGGAGGCCGCCATGCCGCCCATTGAGACCACCACCGGTTTGCCAGCCGCTCTTGCCGCCGCCAGTTCGGCGCGGATAACTTCGGAGGCGTTGACGCTACCGCCTGGGCTATTGACGCGCAGCACAATCGCTTTCACTTTAGGATCAAGGCGTGCGTCGCGGATCTGCGATGCCGTAGTGTCGCCGCCGACATTCCCTGGCGTTTCTTCGCCATCCATAATCGCGCCATTGGCGAAAATAACCGCAATAGTACCGCCGGTATCCGCAGGCGTTTTCAGCGAATAATCGTAATAGCTGATCGCGCGATAGTTATTTTCGGTTTTGCTCCAGCCAAACTGCTTCGTCAGCGCTTTTTCAACATCTGCGCTGGAGGCGAGGGCGTCCACCAGTTTATGGTCGAGCGCATATTTGGCGGTGTCGCCGCCCACGCTAGTTAACCCGTCGATAATAGCCTGCGCGCCGGGGAAGAGTTGTTGCGGCGAAATCTGGCGATTGGCGGAAACGGTATGCAGGTAGTTCTGCCACAGTTCGCCTATCCAGCGGCTGTCGGCCTCGCGGGCGGCGGGCGACATATCGTCGCGGATAAACGGCTCGACGGCGGATTTATAGGTGCCGACCCGGAAAACGTGGGTAGAGACTTTCAGCTTATCCAGCAGCGTTTTGTAGTACAGGCCATTCGTAGCGAAGCCGTGAAGATCTACCTGACCCTGTGGGGAAAGCCAAATTTTATTGGCGAAACTGGCGAGGTAATACTGACCCTGGCTGTAGTTTTCACCCACGGCGAAAACCGGTTTGCCGCTGTCGCGGAATTCGCGCAGCGCTTTACCGATATAGCGCATTGATGGCTGATCGGCGCCGGTGAAGTTTTTCAGATCCAGAACGATACCCGTGATATTACGGTCATCTTTCGCCTGACGAATAGCGTTGACGATGTCAAACAGGGAGTTTTCCTGCAGACGGTCGGAGCTGGCGCCAAATAACTGGCGACCCAGCGCGCCCAGACGATGATTGGTGGACGGTTTATCCACAATGACGCCGGAAATATCCAGCAGCAGAGCGCCGCGCGCGGTTTGCTCACTGTTGCTGCCGTTACCGATCTGCATCCAGATCCCAACGCCCACCAGGACCAGAAAAATAAAGAACAGGTTGAGTACCATTTCACGGACGAAGTTCAACACTCGCCACGTCCATTTAAAAAATCCGGCAATAAATCGCCACAGGGTTCGCATGTATTCTCCCTATCTGAGTAACAACGCTTATACCTTGGTGAGGATAAAGCATTAAGATGTGGCTATCGTAATGACCCATCAGGCAGTTGTCAGCAGGAATCACTGCCTGCGCTGTAACAAAATCCGCTCCCGTGTTAATTTTGTGAATAAATATCATTGCTGGAGTTAATCAAATGGATGCACTAGAACTGCTGGTCAACCGTCGTAGCGCCTCTCGTCTCGCAGAACCGGCGCCTGTCGGAGAGCAATTACAGAACATTCTGCGGGCGGGAATGCGTGTTCCCGATCATAAATCTCTACAGCCGTGGCGTTTTTTTGTGATTGAAGGAGAGGGGCGCGACCGCTTCAGCGCCGTGCTTGAACAAGGCGCTGTCGCTGCCGGGGGCGATGAGAAAGCGATCGAAAAAGCGCGTAATGCGCCGTTTCGCGCGCCGCTGATCATTACAGTGGTGGCGAAATGCGAAGAAAACCATAAGGTTCCGGTGTGGGAACAGGAGATGTCTGCCGGATGCGCGGTGATGGCGATGCAAATGGCGGCGATTGCGCAAGGGTTTAATGGTATCTGGCGTAGCGGCGCATTAACGGAGAGCGCTATCGTGCGGGAAGCCTTTGAGTGCCGTCCTCAGGATAAAATTGTTGGTTTTCTCTATCTCGGCACGCCGCAGCTCAAAGCGTCAATGACGATCAGTACCCCCGACCCCACGCCGTTTGTGCGTTATTTCTGACGCTGAGGGATAAAACTGTCTGGATTCTGAGCAAAGGCGCGGTAATTCAGACAGTGATACTTACCACATCAGGGAATGAGCGCTACCATAGCGCGAATGCAATGACAGGAGATGTCCATGAGCGAGCAAGCCATTCGTTTAACGCAATACAGCCACGGCGCTGGTTGCGGTTGTAAAATTTCCCCTAAAGTGCTGGAGACTATCCTGCATAGCGAGCAGGCGAAGTTCGTCGACCCGAATCTGTTGGTGGGTAATGAAACCCGCGATGATGCGGCGGTTTACGATCTGGGTAATGGCACCAGTATTATCAGCACCACCGACTTCTTTATGCCGATAGTCGACAACCCGTTCGATTTTGGCCGCATTGCGGCAACAAACGCCATCAGCGATATTTTTGCGATGGGCGGCAAACCGATTATGGCGATCGCGATCCTTGGCTGGCCGATTAATACCCTGTCGCCCGATATTGCGCGTGAAGTGACCGAGGGGGGGCGCTTTGCCTGCCGTCAGGCCGGTATCGCGCTGGCGGGCGGACACTCTATTGACGCCCCGGAGCCGATCTTTGGTCTCGCGGTCACAGGCGTAGTGCCGACCGAACGGGTGAAGAAAAACAGTACCGCGCAGGCGGGATGCAAACTCTTTCTGACCAAACCGTTGGGGATTGGCGTGTTGACCACCGCCGAGAAAAAATCGCTGCTTAAACCTGAACATCAGGGGCTGGCGACGGAAGTCATGTGTCGGATGAACGTTGCTGGCGCGGCGTTTGCCAATATCGATGGCGTAAAAGCCATGACTGACGTTACCGGTTTTGGCCTGCTGGGGCACCTGAGCGAGATGTGCCAGGGCGCAGGCGTGCAGGCGATGCTTTGCTATCAGGACATCCCTAAACTGCCGGGCGTGGAAGAGTATATTGCTCTGGGCGCCGTACCGGGCGGCACAGAGCGCAACTTCGCCAGCTATGGTCATCTGATGGGCGACATGTCGCGTGAAGTTCGTAGCCTGCTGTGCGATCCGCAAACGTCAGGCGGTCTGTTGTTGGCGGTAACGCCGGACGCCGAAGACGATGTTAAAGCCACTGCGGCGGAATTTGGTATCGAGCTGACCGCGATTGGCGAACTGGTCGAGGCCCGCGGCGGTCGCGCTATGGTTGAGATTCGTTAACCTGATGCGGTTGTTTATTGCCGAAAAACCGAGTCTGGGGCGCGCCATTGCGGATGTGCTGCCAAAACCGCACCGTAAAGGCGATGGTTTTATTGAGTGCGGAAACGGGCAGGTCGTCACCTGGTGTATTGGTCATTTGCTGGAACAGGCGCAGCCCGATGCGTATGACAGCCGTTATGCGCGCTGGAATCTGGCTGACCTGCCTATCGTGCCGGAAAAATGGCAGCTTCAGCCTCGTCCTTCCGTCACCAAACAGCTCAATGTGATTAAGCGCTTTTTGCATCAAGCCGGTGAAATTATTCACGCCGGCGACCCGGATCGCGAAGGGCAGCTTCTGGTTGATGAAGTGCTGGATTATCTCCAGCTTCCTGCCGAAAAGCGCCAGCAGGTGCGGCGTTGTCTGATAAACGACCTTAACCCGCAGGCGGTCGAGCGTGCTATTGACAGGCTGCGGGCGAACAGCGACTTCGTGCCGCTGTGCGTCTCCGCGCTGGCGCGAGCGCGAGCGGACTGGCTGTATGGCATTAATATGACCCGCGCTTACACGATCCTGGGCCGTAATGCCGGCTATCAGGGCGTGTTATCCGTGGGACGCGTGCAGACGCCGGTACTGGGGCTGGTGGTGCGGCGAGACGAAGAGATTGAGAACTTCGTCGCCAAAGACTTCTTTGAAGTGAAGGCGCACATCGTTACGCCTGCCGACGAGCGTTTTACCGCTATCTGGCAGCCGAGCGAGGCGTGCGAACCTTATCAGGATGAAGAGGGGCGCTTGCTTCATCGTCCGCTGGCGGAGCATGTAGTGAACCGAATCAACGGTCAGCCCGCGCTGGTAACCAGTTATAATGATAAACGGGAATCAGAATCCGCGCCGCTGCCGTTTTCGCTCTCGACGCTACAGATTGAAGCCGCCAAACGCTTTGGCCTGAGCGCGCAAAATGTGCTTGATATTTGTCAGAAGCTCTATGAAACCCACAAACTGATTACCTATCCGCGTTCCGACTGCCGTTATCTGCCGGAAGAACACTTTGCCGGACGGCAGGCGGTCATGAACGCGATTAGCGTCCACGCCCCGGATTTACTGCCGCAGCCTGTGGTTAATCCTGATACGCGCAATCGCTGCTGGGATGACAAAAAAGTGGATGCGCACCACGCGATTATCCCGACGGCGCGCAGTTCTTCTGTCCATCTGACGGAAAACGAAGCGAAAGTGTACACCCTGATTGCGCGTCAGTATCTGATGCAGTTCTGCCCGGACGCGGTGTTTCGTAAATGCGTTATTGAACTGGAAATCGCCAAAGGGAAATTTGTCGCCAAAGCGCGTTTTCTGGCGGAGGCCGGTTGGCGGACGTTACTGGGCAGTAAAGAGCGCGACGAGGAAAACGACGGTACGCCGCTGCCGGTTGTCGCCAAAGGTGATGAGTTGCTGTGTGAAAAGGGGGAAGTGGTCGAGCGCCAAACCCAGCCGCCGCGTCATTTTACTGATGCGACATTGCTTTCCGCGATGACCGGAATTGCCCGCTTCGTGCAGGATAAAGATCTGAAAAAGATCCTGCGCGCGACCGATGGGCTGGGGACGGAAGCCACGCGCGCCGGGATTATCGAGCTGCTGTTCAAACGTAGCTTTCTGACCAAAAAAGGGCGCTACATTCATTCTACCGATGCTGGCAAAGCGTTAATACATTCGCTGCCGGAAATGGCGGCCCGTCCAGATATGACCGCGCACTGGGAATCTGTTTTGACGCAAATCAGCGAAAAGCAGTGCCGTTACCAGGATTTCATGCAACCGCTGGTCGGCACGTTATATCAGCTGATCGAGCAGGCTAAGCGCACGCCGGTGAAGCGCTTCAGAGGGATAGTCGCGCCAGGCGGTGGAGACAAGAAAAAGAGCGCGCCGCGTAAGCGAGCGGGCAAAAAAAGCCCGCCTGCTGAGGAGACAGGCCGTCAGACCGAATAAGCGTAAAGCTATCTGGCCTGACGACGGGATTAAATGACGCCCTGCGCCAGCATGGCGTCGGCGACTTTCACGAAACCGGCGATGTTGGCGCCCTGAACGTAGTTGGTATGCTTATTGTCGCCGCCGTACTCGACACAGGCGTGGTGGATATCCAGCATAATGTGATGCAGACGGGCGTCCACTTTCTCGGCTTTCCAGCTCAACCGCGCGGCGTTCTGCGCCATTTCCAGCCCCGATGTCGCCACGCCGCCCGCGTTGGCGGCTTTACCCGGCGCAAACAGTACGCCCGCTTCAAGGAAGAGATCGGTCGCTTCAATCGTGGTTGGCATATTTGCCCCTTCCGCCACGGCTTTTACGCCATTGGCAATCAGTACGCGCGCGGCGTCAACGTCCAGTTCGTTCTGCGTCGCGCATGGCAGGGCGATATCCACCGGTACGCTCCAGGGCTGCTGGCCTTCCAGATAGGTTAAGCCAAACTCACGGGCGTAGTCAGCGACGCGACCGTCACGGCTGGCTTTAATTTCACACAGACGCGCCAGCTTCTCTGGCGTGAAGCCACTTTCATCGACCACCGTCCCGCTCGAATCCGACGCGGTAACCACGCGCGCGCCAAAGGCCATCGCTTTCTCAATGGCGTATTGCGCTACGTTGCCGGAGCCGGACACGGCGACGCGCATCCCTTCGAAACCGAGACCATGACGTTTAAGCATCGCTTCGGTAAAGTAGACCAGGCCATAGCCCGTCGCCTCCGGGCGAATCAGGCTGCCGCCGAAGGAAAGCCCTTTGCCGGTGAAGACGCAGGAGCTGTTATTGGAAAGCTTGCGCATCATTCCCGCCATAAAGCCCACTTCGCGCCCGCCCACGCCGATATCCCCGGCAGGCACGTCGGTATCCGGCCCTAAATGGCGATACAGTTCAGTCATCAGCGCCTGGCAGAAACGCATCACTTCGCCTTCGCTTTTCCCTTTCGGATCGAAATCGCTGCCGCCTTTACCGCCGCCCATCGGCAACGTGGTGAGGGCATTTTTAAAGGTTTGCTCAAAGCCGAGGAACTTAAGGATGGAAAGGTTTACCGAAGGATGGAAGCGCATACCGCCTTTATAGGGGCCGATAGCAGAGTTGAACTGCACGCGCCAGGCGCGATTTACCTGCACCTGGTTTTTGTCGTCCAGCCACACTACGCGAAACTGGATTACGCGCTCTGGTTCAACCAAACGTTCCAGTAAAGACATGTGGCGGTAACGGGGGTTTTGTTCAAGAAACGGCCACAGGGTGGTCATGACTTCACGGACGGCTTGCGCGAACTCGGTTTGATGCGGGTCGCGCTTTTGTACATGGTTGAGGAACGATTCCAGAGAACATGTCTGATCCATAGATATAAAAACCTCTTATATATTAATGTGGTTGTATTTGCGTTTTATCAGAATATGTATTTGCAGTTTTCGACTATACCATCAGCAATGTGACGGTAAGCAAGAAAAAAATGACGCTGCTAAGTAAATTCATAACGGGGCGAGGGTCATAACTAAAAGCGATGACAAAAGAGGATTAAAGTTTTCACGGCGGCTTACCGTTATACTGAGAATATACTTAGAAAAATAAGGAAATCCTATGCGCCGAAGCCTCGTGGTCGCCGTGATGGCGATAATGCCAATGGTCGGGCTGGCAAACCAGAACAGTCGTCCTGATATTCAGGTGAATGTCCCGCCGGAAGTTTTCAGCACGCGCGGTCAGTCGTCCCAGCCCTGCATTCAGTGCTGCGTTTACCAGGATCAGAATTACTCCGAAGGCGCGGTAATAAAAGTGGAAGGCGTCTTGCTCCAGTGCCAGCGTGACGAAAAAACCATCAGCACGAATCCGTTAGTCTGGCGTCGCGTAAAGCCATAAACGCCTGCAATAGCGGAATATCCGCCGGGGCGAGGGGGTACTCCAGCGCCTCTTCCGGCGTACACCAGGCTAATGCCTGATGTTCCAGCGCACGTATCAGACCGTTAAACGCAGGCACATGCCAGGCGTGCAAATGAATTCGTCGGCCAGACACGTCGCGTTGATGGCTGGCGATATAGACGCCGGGCGTGGCGTCAATCCCTAACTCTTCGCGTAGCTCGCGGATAAGCGCCTGCGGCTGGGTTTCGCCGGGTTCGACTTTACCGCCGGCAAATTCCCATAAACCGGCTTGATCCGCATGAGCTGGGCGCTGGGCCAGCAGTATTTTGCCGTCGCGTTCAATGATGGCGGCAACAACATCGAGTTTTTTTATCATTGTCGTTAAGGTCGTTATTCCTGCCGGGAAGCGTCGCGCTATCCCGGCCTTACGGTTAATCAGAAAGCGGAATCAAACCCGAAACGTCGCCCAGACCGGCGCATGGTCGGAGGGTTTTTCCATACTGCGAATGTCGTAGTCTATACCGGTTTCTGCGCAACGTTCCGCCAGCGGAGCGCTTGCCAGCAAGAGGTCAATGCGCAGTCCGCGATTATCCACGAAACCTTTTGAGCGGTAATCAAACCACGAAAATTTATCCATCGTTTGCGGATTCGCCTGACGGAACGTGTCCACTAATCCCCACTTCAGTAACCGTGACATCCATTCACGCTCCTCCGGCAGGAAGGAGCATTTACCGGTACGCAGCCAGCGTTTGCGGTTTTCTTCGCCGATGCCAATATCCAGATCGGTCGGGCTGATATTCATGTCGCCCATAATTAATACCGGATTATCGCACTTGAGTTCCGTTTCAAGATAGTTTTGCAAGTTCTGATAAAACTGCGCTTTCGCGGGGAACTTCAACGGATGATCCCGGCTTTCCCCCTGCGGGAAATAGCCGTTAATGACGGTGATATTACCCAGCGGCGAGGGGATTTCCGCCATGATAATGCGGCGTTGCGCCTCTTCGCCATCATCCGGGAAACCGCGTCTGACGGAAATGGGCGTGGCTTTTGTTAGCAGCGCGACGCCGTAATGGCCCTTTTGTCCATGATAGAAAACGTTATAGCCCAGCTTCGCGACCTCTTCGAGCGGGAACATTTCGTCGTGGACTTTTGTCTCCTGTAGACCGATCACATCGGGCTGGTGTTTTTCGACAATCGCTTCAAGCTGATGGGGACGGGCGCGCAGGCCGTTGATATTAAAAGAGACAAATTTCATAGTCACTGCCACTTTGCAAGGTGAATCGTGTTGGGATGGTAACAGAAATTTTACCGGGTGACTGCCACTCATCGTCAGATTCGGCCAATGGAAGCGTATGGTGTTTTCTATAGCGCGAAAATGGCACGGTTTGCGTGCAGATGCGCCAGAACGGGGCGGTAATTTCCAGTAAATTTCGTATAAGATCACAATTCCAGAATTATATTTGGCAACTGAATAATATTTCGCTTTTTCCTCTTTTTAGTCACCGATTATGCGGGAATATTCACTTTTCATGCAGTAAAAGTGAATATCGCTACGCTGTAACCCATTGATTTACCGTTTATCACCTCTGTTTATGCAATGTTAACGCTGGCTGGCACGAATGCTGCAATCTACATTTACAGCGCAAACACTCATATTAATTAACATATAAATAACTTTATTTTTACCAAAAGAGGTCGCTATGTCTCTGTCAGTTACGCGTGAAAACTTTGATGAATGGATGGTGCCAGTATACGTTCCCGCGCCTTTTATTCCTGTACGCGGAGAAGGCTCACGCCTGTGGGATCAGCAGGGGAAAGAGTACATTGATTTTGCTGGCGGGATCGCGGTCAACGCATTGGGACATGCGCATCCGGCGCTGCGCGAGGCGTTAAATGAACAGGCGAATCGCTTCTGGCATACCGGGAACGGTTACACCAATGAACCGGCGCTGCGACTGGCGAAAAAACTGATCGACGCGACCTTCGCCGAACGCGTTTTCTTTTGTAATTCAGGCGCTGAAGCAAATGAAGCAGCGTTAAAACTGGCGCGCAAATATGCCCACGATCGTATCGGCAATCATAAAAGCGGCATTGTGGCCTTTAAAAACGCGTTCCATGGTCGCACGCTCTTTACCGTCAGCGCTGGCGGTCAACCCACCTATTCACAGGACTTTGCGCCGCTGCCGCCGGATATTCGTCATGCAGCCTATAACGATCTGAACTCCGCCAGCGCGCTCATTGATGACAATACCTGCGCCGTGATCGTAGAGCCTGTGCAGGGCGAGGGCGGCGTGATCCCTGCCACGAAAGCTTTTTTGCAGGGGCTGCGTGAATTGTGCGACCGGCATCAGGCGTTACTGATTTTTGATGAGGTGCAGACGGGCGTCGGACGTACCGGCGAACTGTATGCATATATGCATTATGGCGTTACGCCCGATATCCTGACGACTGCTAAAGCGTTGGGTGGCGGCTTCCCGATCGGCGCGATGCTGACCACGCAAGACTATGCCAGCGTCATGACGCCAGGCACGCATGGTACCACCTACGGCGGTAATCCGCTGGCGACAGCAGTTGCCGGAAAAGTACTGGATATCATCAATACGCCGGAGATGCAAAACGGCGTCAGACAGCGCCACGATGCGTTTATTGAACGTCTAAATACCATTAATGTACGTTTTGGCATGTTCAGTGAAATTCGCGGGCTGGGGCTACTGCTTGGCTGTGTGCTACAGACGGAGTTTGCCGGAAAAGCCAAACTCATCGCTCAGGAAGCGGCAAAAGCAGGTGTGATGGTACTCATCGCCGGCGGCGACGTGGTGCGTTTTGCGCCAGCGTTAAATGTGAGCGACGAGGAGATAGCCACCGGGCTTGATCGTTTTGCCCTGGCGTGCGAACGCCTTCAGACGGGAGGCGCACCATGCGGGTGATTCGTCCTGTCGAACATGCGGATATCGCCGCGCTGATGCAGCTTGCAGGCAAAACGGGCGGCGGCTTAACCTCGCTACCGGCAAATGAAGCGACGCTGGCGGCCCGCATTGAACGCGCGCTAAAAACCTGGTCCGGCGAGCTGCCAAAAGGCGAACAAGGGTATGTATTCGTTCTCGAGGACAGTGAAACGGGTGAGGTCGGCGGGATCTGCGCCATTGAGGTCGCGGTCGGCCTTAATGACCCCTGGTATAACTATCGTGTCGGTACGCTGGTTCATGCCTCCAAAGAGCTGAATGTATATAACGCGTTGCCAACATTATTCCTGAGTAATGATCACACTGGCAGCAGTGAGCTTTGCACGCTGTTTCTCGATCCCGAATGGCGTAAAGAGGGTAACGGCTACCTGTTGTCAAAATCGCGCTTTATGTTTATGGCCGCGTTTCGCGATAAATTCAATGAGAAAGTGGTGGCGGAAATGCGCGGCGTCATTGACGAGCACGGTTATTCTCCCTTCTGGCAAAGTCTCGGCAAACGCTTTTTTTCTATGGATTTCAGCCGGGCGGATTTTTTATGCGGTACCGGGCAAAAAGCGTTTATCGCCGAGCTGATGCCCAAACATCCTATTTATACCCACTTCTTATCTGAAGAGGCACAGGCCGTGATTGGCGAAGTCCACCCGCAAACTGCGCCAGCCCGCGCGGTGCTGGAAAAGGAAGGCTTTCGCTATCGCCACTATATCGACATCTTCGACGGTGGGCCGACGCTGGAGTGTGATATTGACCGCGTGCGGGCTATTCGTAAAAGCCGACTGGTGGAAGTCGCGGAAGGGCAACCCGCGCCTGGCGACTATCCGGCATGTCTGGTCGCCAATGAAAACTATCACCACTTTCGGGCCGCGCTGGTGCGTGCCGATCCGCAGACTTCACGACTTGTACTTACCGCAGCGCAGTTGGATGCGCTGAAATGTCGCGCGGGCGACCACGTTCGGCTGGTACGCCTTTGCGCTGAGGAGAAAACCGTATGACGCTATGGATAAACGGCGACTGGATAACCGGTCAGGGCGAACGCCGCCGCAAAACGAATCCGGTGAGTGCGGAGATACTTTGGCAGGGGAATGACGCTAATGCGGCACAGGTCGCCGAGGCCTGTCAGGCGGCGCGCGCGGCGTTTCCTTGTTGGGCCAGACAGCCTTTTGCGGCACGACAGGCTATCGTAGAGAAATTTGCCGCCCTGCTGGAGGCGCATAAAGCCGATCTCACGGAGGTCATCGCGCGTGAAACCGGTAAACCGCGCTGGGAGGCGGCGACGGAAGTGACGGCGATGATCAATAAGATTGCCATCTCGATTAAGGCTTACCACGCCAGAACAGGTGCACAAAAAAGCGAACTTGTCGATGGCGCCGCGACGTTGCGCCATCGTCCTCACGGTGTGCTGGCGGTATTCGGCCCTTATAACTTTCCCGGCCATTTACCGAATGGCCATATTGTGCCCGCGTTGCTGGCAGGCAATACGCTGATCTTCAAACCTAGCGAGCTAACGCCATGGACCGGGGAAACGGTAATAAAACTCTGGGAACGGGCGGGGCTACCGGCAGGCGTTCTTAATCTGGTGCAGGGCGGCCGGGAGACCGGACAAGCGCTAAGTTCGCTCGACGATCTCGACGGACTGCTGTTTACCGGCAGCGCCAGTACCGGATATCAGCTTCATCGCCAGCTATCCGGCCAGCCGGAAAAAATCCTGGCTCTTGAAATGGGCGGAAACAACCCGCTCATTATTGAGGATGTGGCAAATATAGATGCGGCGGTACATCTGACGCTGCAATCGGCGTTTATTACCGCCGGACAGCGCTGTACCTGCGCGCGACGCCTTCTGGTAAAACAGGGTGCGCAGGGAGATGCATTTCTGGCGCGGCTGGTTGACATCGCCGGACGTCTGCAGCCCGGCAGATGGGACGACGATCCGCAGCCGTTTATCGGCGGACTGATTTCAGCGCAGGCGGCACAGCATGTGATGGAGGCCTGGCGTCAACGAGAGGCATTAGGCGGGCGCACGTTACTGGCGCCGCGGAAGGTCAAAGAGGGAACCTCTCTGCTGACGCCTGGCATCATTGAGCTGACGGGCGTCGCGGATGTGCCGGATGAAGAGGTGTTTGGTCCGCTGCTGAACGTCTGGCGTTATGCGCATTTCGATGAGGCGATTCGTCTGGCGAATAATACCCGTTTTGGTCTGTCGTGTGGGCTGGTGTCGACGGATCGCGCGCAGTTCGAACAGCTCTTGCTGGAGGCGCGGGCAGGGATCGTTAACTGGAATAAACCGCTCACCGGGGCAGCGAGTACTGCGCCGTTTGGTGGTGTCGGCGCGTCTGGCAACCATCGACCCAGCGCCTGGTATGCCGCCGATTATTGCGCCTGGCCGATGGCCAGTCTGGAATCTCCCGAACTGACGTTGCCTGCGACATTAAGCCCCGGCCTCGACTTTTCTCGCAGGGAGGCGGTATGACGGCGCATGAAGTTAATTTTGACGGGCTGGTGGGGCTTACGCACCATTATGCCGGGCTATCCTTCGGCAATGAGGCATCGACCCGCCACCGTTTTCAGATGTCGAATCCTCGTCTGGCGGTAAAGCAGGGGCTGCTAAAGATGAAGGCTTTGGCGGATGCCGGCTTTCCCCAGGCGGTGATCCCGCCGCATGAGCGGCCTTTTATTCCGGCGTTGCGTCAGCTCGGCTTCACGGGTAGCGATGAGCAGATTCTGGATAAGGTTGCGCGTCAGGCGCCACGCTGGCTTTCTAGCGTGAGTTCCGCGTCGCCAATGTGGGTTGCGAATGCGGCGACGGTTTGCCCATCGGCAGACGCGCTGGACGGGAAAGTTCACCTGACGGTGGCGAATTTAAACAATAAATTTCATCGCGCTCTTGAGGCGCCTGTTACCGAAGCGCTGCTACGCGCCATATTTCGCGATGAAAGTCAGTTTTCAGTGCATAGCGCGTTACCGCAGGTCGCATTATTGGGAGATGAAGGCGCGGCGAATCATAACCGTCTTGGCGGCGAGTATGGTTCGGCAGGCGTGCAGCTTTTTGTCTATGGGCGCGAAGAGGAGAATGAAATACGACCCGCTCGTTATCCGGCGCGCCAGAGCCGCGAAGCCAGCGAGGCCGTGGCGCGTCTTAATCAGGTGAATCCGCAACAGGTTATCTTCGCTCAGCAAAACCCGGAGGTCATCGATCAAGGCGTATTCCATAATGATGTCATCGCCGTTTCGAATCGACAGGTATTGTTTTGTCACGAAGCGGCGTTTGCCCGTCAGAAAGTGCTCATTAATCAGTTGCGTACGCGCGTTGACGGTTTTATGGCGATAGAGGTGCCCGCCGGCGAGGTTTCTGTATCAGATGCTGTGGCGACCTACCTGTTTAATAGTCAGTTGCTAAGCCGTGACGACGGCTCAATGCTGTTAGTGTTGCCGCGGGAATGTCAGGACCATGCCGGCGTCTGGCGCTATCTGAATAAGCTGGTGGCGGAGGATAACCCCATCAGCGCGATGCAGGTGTTTGATTTGCGAGAAAGTATGGCCAACGGCGGCGGCCCGGCCTGTCTGCGATTACGCGTGGTGTTAACAGAAGAAGAACGACGGGCGGTGAATCCAGCGGTAATGATGAATGACGCTCTGTTTACGGCCCTTAACGCGTGGGCGGATCGTTATTATCGCGATCGCCTGACCGCCGCCGATCTGGCCGATCCGTTATTATTGCGAGAAGGCCGGGAGGCGCTGGATGTGTTAACGCGTCTGCTGGATTTGGGGTCGGTTTATCCTTTCCAGCAAACGGGGGCGGCTGATGGATAACTTTCTGGCGTTGACGCTAAGCGGCACGACACCACGGGTGACGCAGGGGAAGGGCGCGGGTTTTCGCTGGCGCTGGTTAGGCCATGGTCTGCTTGAACTCACGCCCGATGCGCCGGTCGACCGCGCGTTAATTCTTTCTGCGGGGATACACGGTAATGAAACCGCGCCGGTAGAGATGCTGGATAGGCTGCTGTCGGCGCTGTTCTCAGGCAGCTTGACGTTAACGTGGCGAGTGCTGGTGGTACTCGGCAATCCGCAGGCGCTGGCGGCGGGAATACGCTATTGTCACAGCGATATGAACCGTATGTTTGGCGGGCGTTGGCAGTCCTTTGCCGAAAGCGATGAAACGCGGCGGGCGCGTGAGCTGGAGCTAAGTCTGGAGACCTTCTTTTCCTCTGGTCAGGCGCGGGTACGCTGGCATCTGGATCTGCATACCGCCATTCGTGGCTCGCATCATTTGCGTTTTGGCGTATTGCCGCAGCGCGACCGCCCGTGGGAGACAGATTTTCTGGCGTGGCTGGGCGCGGCAGGACTGGAGGCGTTGGTATTTCATCAGGCGCCCGGCGGTACGTTTACGCACTTTAGCTCTGAACATTTCGGCGCGCTTTCCTGTACGCTGGAGTTGGGAAAGGCGTTGCCGTTTGGGCAAAACGATCTGACGCAGTTCAATGTAACCTCGCAGGCGTTGTCGGCGCTGCTGAGCGGTGTCGAAACGTCAACCTCGTCTTCGCCGCCGCTACGCTATCGGGTGGTGTCGCAAATCACGCGTCACAGCGACAAGTTCGCGCTTTATATGGATGTGCAAACGCTGAATTTTACTGTCTTTGCGAAGGGAACGTTGCTGGCCGAGGAGGGGGATAAGCGCGTGACGGTGACGCATGACGTTGAATATGTTCTCTTTCCTAATCCCTCTGTCGCCTGCGGATTGCGGGCTGGATTAATGCTGGAAAGACTGCCCTGATAAATGTCCCTGTAAGCTCACGTTAGGGTTACAGGGATGATTTGGGATACAGTTTCATGCTATTACGGATTATTCCTGGAGAATTGCTTTATTAATAAGCGTTGCTGCGTTATAGTTCTGCATAATTTCTGCTATATCATGCTGTTGTATATTTCTCTTTCAACTCTGCGCAATTTATTCTTTTTTTCTTCACAATTGGCGAAAAAGTGTTTTTTATACTTTCATTGTTTTACCGTTGTTATGACTAATTGACGCTAAGACAGTTAAAGTTAATCACGACAACACGGTGCTGTTTTAAATATGCCGTAAAAATAACTGAAAGGAAGGATGGAAATATGCGTAAACTGACTGCTCTATTTGTTGCCTCTACCCTGGCGATGGGTGCTGCGAATCTGGCTCATGCCGCTGAGACTACCACCGCCGCGCCAGCGGATGCGAAGCCAATGATGCAGCATAAAGGTAAATTTGGCCCACATCACGATATGATGTTTAAAAACCTGAACCTGACAGACGCGCAGAAGCAACAAATTCGCGACATTATAAAAGCGCAGCGCGAGCAAATGAAACGTCCGCTGCTGGAAGAGCGTCGCGCCATGCATGATATTATTGCCAGCGATACCTTCGATAAAGCCAAAGCCGAAGCGCAAATTACGAAAATGGAAGCACAGCGCAAGGCCAATATGCTGGCGCATATGGAAACCCAGAATAAAATTTATAACGTTCTGACGCCGGAGCAGAAAAAGCAATATAACGCTAATTTTGAGAAGCGTCTGACAGAACGCCCGGCGCAAGAAGGTAAAATGCCTGCTGCGGCAGAATAACTTTCCGCATAATTTAAGACCGCCGGTCTTGTCGACAACACAATCGTTGAGGTGGACAGGATCGGCGGTTTTCTTTATGACTGGCGACAGTCGGTGTGCAGTTCAATGATCTCATATTGACCTGACATTAGTGGCTTACAGAGAATTTTATAGCCATCCTGATCAAAGCCCGCAGGGGTGCGCACCAGGGTGGCGGCCTCATCCAGCGAGGGGACCGCCCCCAGCCATAACCAGTTGTTGATAATGTGGAACTGGGTCATTTGTGGGCGGCTCTCTTTTAACGCGATAGCGCCTTTCCAGGGCCAGCAAACCACACGTAACCGTTCCAGCGAGGCCTGCAGACGAAGAAAATGCGCCTGCGGGGTTTCTTGCCCACAGCATGCGCCAGCACAGCGCTTCAGAGCGAAACGAAAACAGGCGCGCCCACGGCTTACCGGTTCAAGCCCCAGCAGGCCATAACACAATTTTTGTTCATCGGCGAGGTTCTGTAAGCTTTGCAGCGCCGCCCGACGGTTGGCGAAGAGCCCAAACAGGTTCGGCTCATGGGAAAAATCGACGCTGCGGGCGGAAACGACCTCAATCTTTTGTTCGCTCAACTGTAGCGAGCAAAGCTGGCGATTACGACGTAACCGCTTGTTAAACAGCGGCTGTTGTTCTTTGATCAGCCGTGCCTCCAGCAGCAACGCGCCTATTTCCCCAGCGGTGCAGATCCAGCTTATCCGCCGCGCCTGTCGCAGCATAGTGGCCTCGTCAGGCGTTCGCAGATGTGAAAGCACCCGGCTGCGAATATTCACGCTTTTACCGATATAAAGCGGCAGCGTATCGCTTTCGCTATGAAATATATAGACGCCCGGTAAGGCTGGCGCTTCGCTGAGGAAAGGACGTAAATGTTCTGGATATTCGTAAATGGCCGCCGCTTCAAACTCAAGGCGGGGGGCTGATTGACGCCGTACCACAGTGATCTCCGTTAACTGGTTATTCATCCAGTATAACAGCGGATGGGTGATTAAAAAAGAGGCTGGGAAGAGAGGAGGCCGGATAGACGAGCGATATCCGGCACAACAGTAGAAGTACGCTTACCTTTTCCAAAAGTCGTCGAATACCGTAATCGGTAAACGGCGCTTATGTTCAGTTTTTACATACCAGCCTTCGATAGTTTTAGCGATGGCGGGGTCCAGCGTTTTGCCTTCCAAGTAATCGTCAATATTGTCATACGTTACGCCCAGCGCGGCTTCATCAGGCAGTGAAGGGCGGTCGTCTTCCAAATCGGCGGTGGGGACTTTTTTATACAGATGCTCAGGACAGCCCAGCGCTGCGAGAAGCTGTTTGCCCTGGCGTTTGTTAAGGCGATGAAGCGGGTTAATATCGGTACCGCCATCGCCATATTTGGTGAAGAACCCGGTTATCGCTTCCGCCGCATGGTCGGTGCCCACCACGACGCCGTGAGTCATACCGGCGATGCTATATTGCGCTTTCATTCGCTCACGCGCTTTTTCATTGCCGCGAACAAAATCGCTCAGCTCAATTCCCGCTTCGCGCAGCGCCTGTTCGCTGGCGAGGACGGCGCCTTTAATATTGACGGTGAGTACTCTGTCCGGCTGAATAAAAGCAATGGCGTCCTGGCAATCCTGTTCATCAGCCTGTACGCCATAAGGCAGACGAACGGCGATAAACTGCAGCGCATTATCACCGGTCTCTTCCCGCAATTCGGCGATAGCCATCTGGCTGAGTTTCCCGGCCAGCGTCGAATCCTGCCCGCCGCTGATGCCTAACACCAGCGATTTCAAAAAGGGATAGGTTTTCAGGTACGCTTTAAGAAAATCCACGCTGCGGCGAATTTCTTCTTCAGGGTTGATATGCGGTTTCGCGCCAAGCGCCTGGATTATCTCTTGCTGCAGAGTCATTTAACCCCCTTCGACATTAAAAAAATGAATCTTTACCCTGTTAAAGCTAACCCTTCGCCGCTGAAACGACAAGGTTTGGCGGGCTAAGCGGTGTTTAAAACAACATATCGCTGCGTTAGAGAATTTTCCGAAAGGCTTTTTGTGGCGAGGCGCGGCTTGAAAAATATTCTGATGTATTCCAGGCTTACATAACACGCTGATAAACAAGAGGACGGAAAATGAACAAGAACGTAGCAGGAATTTTAAGCGCAGCGGCGGTAATGACTATGCTGGCAGGCTGTACGGCGTATGATCGTACAAAAGACCAATTTGTTGAGCCTGTCGTTAAAGATGTTAAAAAAGGAATGAGCAGGGCGCAAGTTGCGCAGATTGCGGGCAAACCGTCATCTGAAGTGAGCATGATTCATGCGCGCGGTACCTGTCAGACCTACATCCTGGGTCAACGTGATGGTAAAGCGGAAACCTACTTTGTTGCGCTGGATGATACCGGGCACGTGATTAACTCCGGCTACCAGACCTGTGCGGAGTACGACACTGACCCACAGGCGCCGAAGCAGTAACAACTGTACATTGCCTGAACATTCAAGGAAACCGGCCTGCGAGCCGGTTTTTTTGTGCCTGCCATAACCTTATTTATTATCGCGAATTATTTGCCCGAAATGTGAGGGGGGTCATAACGCCAGGTCAATGAGAGACAATTTAGTGGGTCAAGGAAATACCATCCGGCGGTCCGATCCCGTATACTCATTTCAGCCACCTAAAAAAGTAAATCCGGTTACGCAAGTCGCCCAGAGTATGGATGCAGGTTGAGGCTTGCGGCGTATCTGGTTGACAGATAATCGCACATGAGGAAGGTTTTTATGGAAAAGAAACACATTTATCTGTTTTGTTCTGCGGGCATGTCAACATCGTTACTGGTATCAAAAATGCGCGCTCAGGCTGAAAAATATGAAGTGCCGGTTATTATTGAAGCATTCCCTGAAACCCTGGCCGGTGAAAAAGGCCCGGCAGCGGACGTCGTGTTATTAGGCCCGCAAATTGCTTATATGCTCCCCGAAATTCAGCGTTTATTACCCGGTAAACCGGTAGAAGTCATTGATTCAATGTTGTACGGCAAGGTAGATGGCTTAGGCGTGCTTAAAGCTGCGGTAGCGGCAATTAAAAAAGCCGCCGCGAATTAATTATTTTTTAATTTTTCCCGTCAAAGAGTTATTTCATACACTAACCGCAATATTTTATTGCGGTATTTAAGGGTATTTTTCTATGAGTAACGTTATTGCTTCACTTGAAAAGGTACTCCTTCCTTTTGCTGTAAAAATAGGAAAGCAGCCACACGTTAATGCAATCAAGAACGGCTTTATTCGTTTAATGCCATTAACCCTTGCGGGGGCGATGTTTGTATTAATTAATAACGTTTTCCTGAGCTTTGGGGAGGGGTCGTTTTTTTATTCCATGGGTATTCGGCTTGATGCCTCAACCATTGAAACTCTTAATGGATTGAAAGGCATCGGCGGGAACGTCTATAACGGCACATTGGGCATTATGTCGCTCATGGCGCCATTTTTTATCGGCATGGCGCTGGCGGAAGAGCGCAAGGTTGATGCGCTGGCCGCCGGACTGCTCTCCGTGGCGGCATTTATGACCGTAACGCCGTATAGTGTCGGCGAGGCCTATGCCGTAGGCGCTAACTGGCTGGGTGGTGCAAATATTATCTCCGGTATTATTATTGGCCTGGTGGTCGCGGAGATGTTTACATTTATTGTCCGGCGCAACTGGGTGATTAAGCTACCGGACAGCGTACCGGCTTCGGTGTCTCGTTCATTCTCAGCATTAATTCCCGGCTTTATTATTCTCTCTATTATGGGGATTATTGCCTGGGCGCTGTCTAATTACGGTTCTAACTTCCATCAGATTATTATGGACACTATCTCTACGCCGCTGGCATCGCTGGGTAGCGTGGTAGGGTGGGCATATGTCATTTTTGTACCGCTGCTGTGGTTCTTTGGTATTCATGGTTCGCTGGCGCTGACCGCGCTGGACAGCGGCATCATGACGCCCTGGGCGCTGGAAAACATCTCTATTTACCAGCAGTATGGCTCCGTCGATGCGGCGCTGGAAGCCGGTAAAACGTTCCATATCTGGGCGAAACCGATGCTGGATTCTTATATCTTCCTCGGTGGTAGCGGCGCAACGTTGGGTCTGATCATCGCTATCTTCCTGGCATCCCGTCGCGCGGACTATCGCCAGGTGGCAAAACTGGCGCTGCCGTCAGGTATCTTCCAGATTAACGAACCCATCCTGTTTGGCCTGCCGATTATTATGAACCCAGTGATGTTTATCCCCTTCATTCTGGTTCAGCCGATTCTGGCGGCGATTACGCTGGTGGCTTACTATTTGGGTATTATTCCGCCGATTACCAATATTGCGCCGTGGACCATGCCAACCGGGCTGGGGGCGTTCTTTAACACCAACGGCAGTGTCGCCGCGTTGCTGGTTGCGCTATTTAACCTGGCAGTCGCTACCCTGATTTATCTCCCCTTCGTGGTGGTGGCTAACAAAGCGCAGAACGCCATCGAGCAGGAAGAAAGCGAAGAAGATATCGCTAACGCACTGAAATTCTAAACTCCGCGTCGGCATGGGATGCCATGCCGGGCTGAATCAGAGGAAAGACTATGTTTGATCTTGAAAATGTTGTAGATAACCAGACAGCGGCTGAGGAACTCGAAGAAGTCGTTATGGGGCTTATCATCAATTCTGGTCAGGCGCGTAGCCTGGCATATGGCGCGCTCAGAAAAGCGAAAGAAGGTGATTTTGAGGCGGCGAAAGCGATGATGGACCAGTCGCGCATAGCGCTCAATGAAGCGCATCTTGTGCAGACAAAACTCATCGAAGGCGATCAGGGCGAAGGCAAAATGAAAGTCAGTCTGGTCCTGGTTCACGCTCAGGATCATTTGATGACATCAATGCTGGCTCGTGAACTGATCGCCGAGTTGATTGAGCTCCATGAGAAACTGAAATAACAGGGGGCGGATGATGCAGCTACAGGTTAACGCAACGGAAATCAAAACGGTTTATGAGCAGCAGCTCTTCAATGGCAAAAATTTCCATGTGTTTATCTATAACAAGACGGAAAGCGTCACCGGGCTGCATCAGCACGACTACTATGAATTTACCCTGGTATTAACCGGACGTTATTACCAGGAGATCAACGGGAAGCGTGTGCTGCTGGAACGTGGAGATTTTGTTTTTATCCCGGTGGGGTCGAATCACCAAAGTTTCTATGAGTTTGGCGCAACGCGTATTCTGAACGTAGGAATTAGTAAACGTTTTTTTGAACAGCATTATCTTCCGTTACTGCCGTTTTGTTTTGTGGCATCGCAGGTATACAGGGCGAATAGCACCTTCCTTACCTATATTGAAACGGTGATTGCGTCGTTGAATTTTCGCGGCAATGGGCTCGACGAATTTATCGAAGTGGTGACATTTTATATTATAAACCGCTTACGTCATTACCGCGAAGAGCAGGTTTATGATGATATTCCACAATGGCTGAAAGCAACCGTGGAGATAATGCATGATAAAACGCAGTTTGGCGAACATGCGCTGGAAAATATGGTGCGCCTGTCGGCAAAATCCCAGGAGTATCTGACGCGCGCCACCCGACGTTATTACAGCAAAACGCCGATGCAAATCATTAATGAGATTCGCATTAATTTTGCCAAGAAACAGTTGGAAATGACCAACTATTCGGTTACGGATATTGCTTATGAAGCCGGGTATAGCAGTCCAAGTCTGTTTATTAAAACGTTTAAGAAGATGACCTCATTTACGCCGAATAGTTATCGGAAGCGATTGACGGAAATTAATGAGTAACGGTTTGCATTGCTCGATTAATTACATTTCACGCTTGCCCCAATAGCGCGGGGAACGTCACGCTATTTCTTACGAGCGGGCATAGCGTAATACATATCAGTGTTATACACTGAAGGGAGATATTATGAGCCAGAAATTAAAAGTCGTCACTATTGGTGGCGGGAGCAGCTACACCCCTGAATTACTTGAAGGCTTTATTAAACGCTACCATGAATTACCTGTCACCGAATTATGGCTGGTTGACGTTGAAGACGGGAAAGAGAAGCTGGGCATTATTTATGATCTCTGCCAGCGAATGATTGATAAAGCAGGCGTTCCGCTAAAATTGTATAAAACGCTGGATCGCCGGGAAGCGCTGAAAGACGCTAATTTTGTCACTACCCAGCTACGCGTTGGTCAACTCAAAGCCCGTGAACTGGACGAGCGTATCCCGCTTAGCCACGGCTATCTGGGGCAAGAAACCAACGGCGCTGGCGGTTTATTTAAAGGGTTGCGTACCATTCCGGTTATTTTTGACATCATTAAGGATGTTGAAGAATTATGTCCGAATGCGTGGGTCATTAACTTTACTAATCCGGCGGGGATGGTGACGGAAGCGGTTTATCGTCATACCAACTTTAAAAAATTCATCGGCGTATGTAATATTCCTGTCGGCATGAAAATGTTTATTCATGACGTGCTGGCGCTGAATGAGAATGACGATCTCTCCATTGACCTGTTTGGTCTAAACCATATGGTCTTTATTAAAGACGTGCTGGTGAATGGTACCTCACGGTTCGCAGAATTACTGGATGGCGTGGCGTCCGGTCAGTTGAAAGCGTCAACCGTAAAAAATATCTTTGATCTGCCGTTTAGTGAAGGATTGATTCGCTCGCTGAACATGCTGCCGTGCTCTTATTTGTTGTATTACTTCAAGCAAAAAGAGATGTTGGCGATTGAAATGGGCGAATATTACAAAGGCGGCGCGCGCGCTCAGGTCGTACAAAAAGTGGAGAAACAACTCTTCGACTTGTACAAAAATCCTGAGCTAAACGTGAAGCCGAAAGAGCTTGAGCAACGCGGCGGCGCTTATTATTCCGATGCCGCTTGTGAAGTCATTAACGCTATTTATAATGACAAGCAGACTGAGCATTACGTTAATATTCCACATCATGGGCATGTCGAGAATATCCCGGCGGACTGGGCGGTGGAAATGACCTGCATTCTGGGACGCAATGGCGCGACGCCGCACCCGCGTATCACCCGTTTTGACGAAAAAGTGCTGGGGCTTATCCACACTATTAAAGGATTTGAGGTCGCGGCCAGCAATGCGGCGCTGAGCGGAAACTTTAATGATGTGCTGCTGGCGCTTAACCTGAGTCCGCTGGTGCATTCCGACCGCGACGCAGAAGTCCTGGCGCGTGAGCTCATCCTGGCGCATGAAAAATGGCTGCCTAATTTTGCCGCTTGCATCGAAGCGCTTAAAGGTAAGCACCACTGACAGAGGTAGGCTATGGAACGCGTGTTGATTGTGAATGCCGATGATTTTGGCCTGAGTAAAGGGCAAAATTACGGCATTGTTGAAGCATATCGCAACGGCGTTGTGACCTCCACGACGGCGCTGGTCAATGGCGAGGCTATTGACCATGCGGCGCAGCTTAGCCGCGAGCTGCCTGCGCTTGGGGTGGGAATGCATTTTGTTTTGACGTTAGGCAAACCGGTGTCAGAGATGCCGGGCCTGACGCGAGACGGCCTGTTGGGGAAATGGATCTGGCAAATGGCGGAGGAGGATACGCTTCCGCTGGATGAAATTGCGCATGAACTGGCGTGTCAGTATCAGCGTTTCATCGACGTATTTGGCCGCGAGCCAACGCATCTCGACAGTCACCATCATGTGCATATGTTCCCGCAAATTTTCCCCATCGTCGCCCGCTTTGCGGCGCAGCGCGGGATTGCGTTACGTATTGACCGCCAGACGGTGTTGAACGCAGACGATCTGCCATCGGATTTGCGCAGCACTCAAGGATTTAGTAGTGAATTTTACGGCGAGGAGATCACCGAAACGTGCTTTTTACGCATTCTGGATGCCTCGGCGCATCGAGGAGAAGCCTCTCTGGAGGTGATGTGTCATCCGGCGTTTGTGGACAACATTATTCGCCAGAGCGCCTATTGTTACCCCCGCTTAACTGAACTGGAGGTGTTGACGTCTGCGTCACTCAAGGCAGCGATTGCGGAACGTGGATATCGTCCTGGCAGTTTTCTTGATATTTAGCTCCTGAGTTTGCGGCGCAAGAATGCGCCGCATTTTTTGCCGTTTATGCAGGAATCGCGTTAATTTTCCCCGCACGCGACCAGACACGGTGTGCCGCCATCAGCGTCAGCAGAGTGTCCATAAAGTGGTGGTCAACGTTATCTGCCTCAACAAGTCCTTCTTCCCCCTGGCTATCAATGTTTAAAAGCGCCTTAAACCGTCGGGCGTCGCCTGCCAGTGCGATGGGCTTCAGATGTTTGTAGGCTTCCAGAAGGTAGTAACGGGCATCGCCGCAACTCTCGATATCGGCAATATTGCCGCACGGTACTATTACCGCATCGACCGTTAGCGACGGCGCGCCGGCAAAGGTTGCCGCAATCGTTAATGTTGAACCATCATCAGCCGTTACTTCACCCATCCGTGAATAGAGCAGTTTTGCGTGGACGCCTTTGGCTTTTAAAGCCTGCAAAATGGTCAACAGTTCGGCGGCGTTAACCTTGTCGTTCAGCAGAATAGCGACCACTCGGCCTTTAACATCGCCGTCCGGCACCGCATACAGGCTGAGCGCCGGATCTTTTTTCAGACCGTTGACATCAGGAGGCGGGGCAATTTGCGTTTGCTCATGGGTGAGTGCAAAACCGAGATTATGCGCGACGCCCTGAGCCAGCGTGACATCAATATGCGCTAACTGATCGACCACCCGCTCCCGAATATACGCGCGGGCGACTTTACCCAGTTCAAAGCTGAACGCGTCAATAATATGCTGCTGTTCTATCGGCGTCTGACTGAGCCAGAACAGGCGAGGATGCGAGTAATATTCACCGAAAGAGGGGCTGCGTTCGCGGATTTTATTGCCATCCACGCGTTCCTGGTATGATTCGAAGCCGCCGCGTTTTGGCGCTGGCGGCGTTTCGCGTGGCCAGTTGTCATTAATGGAGTTTGGTTCATAGTTCGCCGGATTGGTGTCGATATCCATCCGGTGCATACCGTCACGCTGGAAGTTATGGTAGGGGCAGGTAGGGCGGTTAATCGGAATTTCGTGGAAGTTTGGCCCGCCCAGACGACTGATTTGCGTGTCGGTATAAGAGAACAGACGCCCCTGTAACAGCGGATCGTTGGTAAAATCAATGCCGGGAACAATATGTCCTGGATGAAATGCCGCCTGTTCGTTTTCAGCGAAAAAGTTATCCGGATTACGGTTTAACACCATTTTGCCGACGCGTTGTACTGGCACCAACTCTTCCGGAATCAGTTTGGTCGGATCGAGCAGATCAAAATCGAATTTAAATTCATCCTCTTCGGCAATGAGTTGTAGGCCCAGCTCGTATTCCGGGAAATCGCCCGCTTCGATGGCCTCCCACAGATCCCGGCGGTGAAAATCCGGATCGCGACCGGTCAGTTTTTGTGACTCATCCCATACCAGCGAGGCTTTACCTGCCAACGGTTTCCAGTGGAAACGGACAAAGGTCGCTTTCCCTTGTGCATTGATCAGACGGAAGGTGTGAATGCCGAACCCTTCCATCGTCCGATAACTGCGTGGAATACCGCGATCCGACATTGCCCACATGACGTTGTGCAGCGTCTCAGGCTGTAAGGAAACATAGTCCCAGAAGGTGTCGTGCGCGCTCTGCCCTTGCGGAATAGCCCAATGTGGTTCGGGCTTAACGGCGTGCACAAAATCCGGAAACTTATGCGCATCCTGGATAAAAAAGATCGGCGTGTTATTACCGACGAGATCGAAAATTCCCTCTTCGGTATAAAATTTGGTCGCAAAACCGCGGATATCACGTACGGTATCAGCAGACCCCGCGCCGCCCTGTACTGTCGAAAAGCGAACAAAGACCGGGGTAATTTTCTGTGGATCGCACAGAAACGCGGCTTTCGTGATGTCGCTCAGGTCTTTATATGGCTGGAAATAGCCGTGCGCTGCAGATCCGCGGGCGTGAACGATCCTCTCCGGGATGCGCTCATGGTCAAAGTGGGTAATTTTCTCGCGCAGGATAAAATCTTCCAACAGCGTAGGGCCGCGGCTGCCGGCGCGAAGAGAATTTTGATCGTCGGCGACGCGCACGCCCTGATTGGTGGTCAGCGCATAATTTTCGCTGCCTTTACGAAAGGCGTCGAGGGCGGTGAGCTTATCATTCGCGGTCTCGGGCGCTTTTAAGCTGCCGGGGGCCGTTGGTTGCGCGCCCGGCGGCGTCGGTTCTGGCGTGGGGCGATGTGAACCGTCTGACGGTGCCAGGGAGTCCAGGCCGGGCTGTGATTCACGGGTATCATGCACGGGGGACTGATGGGGGGATTTTTCATTATGCGACATTGAACTCGTCTCCTGCTTTCATCACTGAAATGGGCGTGGTAGTAGTCAAAATCACTCTAACTATAGAACATTTCAGCAATTATGCCGGGGGAGAGCGGAACAGCAGACAGGGTATAACAGGGAAATCGCACGCGCGGAACAGGACGTCGGGGGCGAAGATCGGCTAAAATAGTGTTTTTCTGATTTTTAGCCTTAGAGCCTATCCCAGTAGGCGTTATTGGCGCAGCCAGTTTGGACACGGACAGCGCGCAAAAACCGGAGCGTACACGTAGTACGTGAGGATTTTGAGCACTGCCCAGGACCAAAATGGCAAGTAAAATAGCCCTAATGGGATAGGCTCTTAGCCTCTTTTAGTGAAGCATTAATGATGAAACCTCTTCGCCAGCAAAATCGCCAGATTATTAGCTATATTCCGCGTGTTGAACCCGCGCCGCCGGAACATGCGATAAAAATGGATACGTTTCGCGACGTCTGGATACTGCGCGGTAAATATGTTGCCTTTGTTCTGACGGGGGAGTCATTTCAACGGTCGCCCGCCTTTAGCGTGCCAGAATCGGCGCAACGTTGGGCGAATCAGGTTCGCCAGGAAAACGAAATCGCTGACTAAGAAAAAAACAAAACGCCGGTACTGGAGACCGGCGTTTTTAGTGACAGACGTTTTGAGTTGCTGATCGTCGTGTCTCAGACGATGTGAACTCCCGATAATGTATTATCGATGCGCCAGTTCAGCGTCTTCTTCGCTATCGAGAATGTTTTTATCGGTCTGCTTCAGCCACTGGCTGGTCAGCGTACCCGCGGTCATTGAGCCGCTCACATTCAGTGCGGTACGGCCCATATCAATCAACGGTTCTACGGAGATTAGCAGCGCGACCAGCGTGACCGGTAAGCCCATGGCAGGCAGCACAATCAGCGCGGCGAAGGTCGCGCCGCCGCCAACGCCGGCAACACCCGCCGAACTTACAGTAACGATACCCACCAGCGTGGCTATCCATACGGGGTCTAAGGGGTTGATGCCGACCGTCGGCGCAACCATTACCGCCAACATCGCAGGATAAAGACCGGCACAACCGTTTTGGCCGATGGTCGCGCCAAAAGAGGCAGCAAAGCTGGCGATGGACTCCGGCACGCCCAGGCGGCGGGTTTGCGCTTCGACATTAAGTGGAATGGAGGCGGCGCTGGAGCGGCTGGTAAAGGCAAATGTCAGCACCGGCCACACCTTGCGGAAATATTTCAGCGGGCTAATCCCGTTCACGCCCAATAGTATGCCGTGAACCACAAACATTATCGCCAGACCAAGATATGACGCTACCACGAAGCTTCCAAGCTTAATGATGTCCTGCAAATTAGAGCCGGCAACCACTTTCGTCATCAGCGCCAGTACGCCGTAAGGCGTAAGTTGCATCACCAGACGCACCAGCTTCATCACCCAGCTTTGCAGGGTATCGATAGCAACAAGCACACGCTCGCCTTTTGGCGCATCATCTTTCAGCAGTTTAAGCGCGGCCACGCCCAGGAATGCGGCGAAAATCACCACGCTGATAATAGACGTAGGATTTGCGCCAGTCAGATCCGCAAACGGATTTTTCGGTACAAAAGACAGCACCAGTTGCGGCACGCTGAGATCGGCCACTTTGCCGACATAGCTCGTCTCAATGGCATTCAGACGCGCGGTTTCCGCGCCGCCCTGAACCAGACCTTCCGCCGTCAGTCCGAACAGATTGGTGACCAGCACGCCCACCAGCGCTGCGATAAGGGTAGTAAACAGCAGCGTGCCGATAGTCAGAAAACTGATTTTCCCCAATTGAGAGGCGTTATGCAGTCGTGCCACGGCGCTTAAAATAGAGGCGAATACCAGCGGCATCACAATCATTTGTAGCAATTGCACATAGCCGTTGCCGACAATATTGAACCACTGAATGGAGTCTTTTAACACCTGACTGTCAGCGCCATAAATGGTGTGCAGGGCCAGACCAAAGACCACGCCCATCACAAGGCCGACAAGCACTTTTTTAGCCAGACTCCACTGTTTATGACGGGCCTGCGCCAGTACAAACAGCAGAATGACGAACACCGCAATGTTCGCAATTAATGGAAAATTCATCCCCGTTCTCCTGATTTTTTTATTATGAAGCGCTGTGTTTTAGCGATTCTGTTCGCGCAAGATTAGCAGAACTGTGAGCTGGCTCTTATATTCAAATGGAATGGTTTATACCTAAAATGACTTTGGCGTTGATTTACTAATCAATCTGGTGATTTATAAAACGATTGAACTGCATTTGCAGGATAGTGATCATCTGCGAAGACCAGCGTATGACGTTGTTTTCCGGCATGGATTGCGGCATCCACACCGCCCAGGCAAACAACGCCATACATAAAAATCGCTCCAGTTGATTGCCCTTGCGCGGCGCCAGAATAGGCAGGCGGAAACGCCAGCGACACGGCCACAGTAAGGGAACGCCTGCGGGGGTAAGCATATCCGCGACGATATGGCTTAAATAGCCGAGTACCATGCCTTGCAGCGCATCCGCCGGGATAATCCACGTATCCGGAACCTTGAGATAAAAGGTCGCCAGTAGGGCAAAGACCGCCAGCAGACTATGGGTAAACCCCCGGTGACCGAATGCGCGGGCGATCGGTTTCGATACCCATTTCAGGCGCTGACCAAGAAAAGATTTGGGGTGATCGATATCCGGCAGCAGACAGGTCAAAATAGCCGAAGGAATAATATGCCACCAGTCGCCGTGCGCAAGGACGGGCGTTAACTCGGCATTCTTGGCGAAAACCGCGCTGGCTATAGAAAAAAGAAGATGTCCTTCCGCCGTCATGATAAAACCCATTAAACTGTCAATTCATACAGTATAGGGTTTTTATACAGTAGGCGGAAGTGGTGACGTTGTAACTCTTTGTCTCTGTCAAAGCCGCTTGCCGTCTGGCTCAGCGGCTAATTGCCCGTTGACTTTGTTTCGGAAACATCTTAACCGAGTAGATGCGCCGCCGTCAGCTCTGTCAGTGAGTTAAGTTTGACATTCGCCAGCGCAAAGCGCGGATCATGCTGGTTTTCTTCTGCTGGCACCACAATGGCGCGCATTCGCGCCGCCTTTGCCGCGATTAGACCATTCACCGAATCCTCCAGCGCCACGCAGGTTAATGGATCAACACCTAATTTGGCCGCACAATCCAGATAGACCTGCGGGTGCGGTTTGCTGTAGGGCAATTTTTCTGCAGAAGCCAGCGCGTCAAAACTGTCGCGCAGTTCGAACATGGTGAGCACTTTTTCCAGCATATGCAGCGGCGATGCCGAGGCAAGCCCCACTAATAGCCCCTGCGCTTTACACAGCGCCACAGCTTCGCGCACACCCGGCAAAAGAGGGCGCGTCTCTTCGATAAGCGTAATCGCGCGGGCAATAACACGGTTTGTCACTTCCTGGCGATCGGGGCCGCTCCACGGTTGCTGCGCAAACCAGAGATCGACAACCATATCAATGCGTAGCCCAAGCGTGTCTGGCAGCTCATGGCGCCGAGTAATATCTACGCCTAAACTTGCCATCACGTCCAGTTCAGCGCGATCCCAGAGCGGTTCGGAATCGATCAGTAGTCCATCCATATCGAAAATTGCAGCAAGAATTTGACGTGGGGTTGACATCACAACCTCTCCTGTTGAGATTAAAAAATAACGAATTAAGCGTTCATTATGACCATGTTCTTAGTATATCGCCCTTAAAGATCAGGCGAAAACGGGAATCAACAGGTAGACTTAGGCCAAAACGACGCGTCTTTATCAAGGGGAACTCATGACGTATCAACAAGCTGGACGCATTGCAATCCTAAAAAGAGTTGTTGGGTGGGTTATTTTTATTCCGGCACTGCTTTCCACGCTCATCTCAGTCCTTAAATTTATGTATGCGCACAGTGAAAAGCAGGAGGGGATAAATGCGGTAATGCTGGATTTTACCCACGTAATGATAGACATGATGCGCGTGAATACGCCGTTTCTGAATGTTTTTTGGTACAACTCGCCGACGCCGAATTTTCAGGGAAGCCTGAATATCGGTTTCTGGCTCATTTTTATTCTGATTTTTGTCGGGCTGGCGATGCAGGATTCCGGCGCCAGAATGAGCCGCCAGTCACGTTTTTTACGTGAAGGCGTGGAAGATCAGTTGATCCTGGAAAAAGCAAAAGGCGCGGAAGGACTAACGCGTGAGCAGATAGAGTCACGTATCGTGGTGCCGCACCATACCATCTTTTTACAGTTTTTCCCGCTCTATGTTTTGCCGGTCATTATTATCGTGCTCGGCTACTTTTTCTTTTCCTTGTTAGGTTTCATGTAAACTGAAAAATGCCGGATAGCGCGTATCCGGCATGGGCTGTACCTATACCGCAAGCAGCCGATCCATCGCTTTTTGCGCAGTGGCCAGGTGCTGACCGCCAAACAGCCTTGCCCGATTAAGCAGAGTGTAGAGCTGGTAAATCGGCTGCCTGTCGAGAAAATCCAGCGGTAGCGGCGAAACGGACTGATAGCCATCATAAATCTGCGGTGGCTGATCGGTATGCAGCGGTAGCATCGCCAGATCGCATTCTCTGTCGCCCCAATAGCAGGCTGGATCGAAGATATAGGGGCCGTCAGGGCCAAGCGCGCAGTTCGCCGACCATAGATCGCCATGCAAAAGAGAAGGCTGCGGTTGATGCGACGCCAGACGTTGCTGAACATGTTCAACAATGGCGTCAATATTACCAAAGGTAATGCCTTTTTCCGCGGCGAGTTCAAGTTGCCAGCCAATGCGCTGTTCGGCGAAAAAAGTCGACCAACGGCGTTGCCAGGTATTCGGCTGCGGCGTGGTAGAGAGCGCGTTGTCAAAATCGAGGCCGAATTGAGGTTGGTCGCTCCATTGGTGCAGGCGCGCCAGCTGTTGCCCAAGAATAAACGCATTATGGGCATCCAGCGGGCGGGGCGAGAGGTAGTCCATGACTAAAAAGCTGTAATCCCGATCCGAACCTACCGCCCATACCTTAGGCACAACAACGGTTTTACTGCGGGAGAGCAGCTCCAGCTGATCGGCTTCTGCGGTAAAACCGCGAAGCATTTCTCGTTCATCGCACTTCACGAAAAAATCATGGCCTGCATAACGTAAATGCCATGCGGCATGAACTTCTCCGCCTGGCAGTTCATTACGCAGTTCGATTTCGCCTTCACCGACTTGCTCGCTTAAAAGACGACTGATAGCTTGCCACATAATGTCTCTCCCCACGTTGTCTGCCAGATCATAAGGTTAGCGCAAAAATGCGGTTAAAAAATACGAACTAACGCACATCGCGGACGCGCCGCGGCGGGAATGGCACTTATTGTGCGTTTTTACTCCACGCCTCCCAGGTCGCCACGGTAATGTCGACATCCTTATCTAACGCGCTTTTCGCAAGTCCGGCGACAAGCGCTTTGATTTCATCAGCGCTCTGAGCGCTAACAAAGCCAAACGTATTGGTGCCGAGCTCATGCACATTCCCTTCATCGTCCGTTAATGTCAGCAAAAAACCGCTACGCGTCAGATGGTTATTGAGTTCGTTAATCTCGGTCAGGGAATCTTCATGGAAGGTTACGGTAATAACATAACGGGTAATATCGCCACTGGCCATCGTTCACCTCGTTGGGAGCAACTGTGTTTTTAACAGCGGCGGATGCGCCGCCCGTTAACCGATTTTCCGGTATCCCCCTCGCCGGGGGGATACGATTATTGCGCGGAAAGATAGGCGTATATTTTTTGGGTATCGTCACGGGAACACAGACGCGTACCTTGATTGAGCGTAGCGGCGCTGCCTGCCGCCACACCGAAGCGCACCATCTCTTCCAGCGACGCGTCTTGCGCCAGTTTTAACGTCATCGCGCCTACCATACTGTCGCCTGCGCCGACAGTACTTTGACTTTTCACCGGGGGAGGAACAACCTGGATGCAATTCTCACTGTCTATGCCCAGCGCCCCTTGCGGCCCCAGAGAGACCACTACCCGGCGAGCTTTGCCGCTTTGCACTAATTCCTGGGCCGCTTTACGCACATCATCAGGCTGCGTCAGATCGCGATTGACCAACGCGCTCAATTCTTTCAGGTTAGGTTTTACCAGTTCGATATCGCCAAGCGCCAGCGCGGCGGTGAGCGCCTCGCCAGAGCTATCAATAATGCAGCGAATGCCTTGCTTCTGCGCGGCGGAAATCAGTTGCGTGAGTTTCTCGACCTTAACGCCGGGCGGAAGGCTGCCGCTGATAACCAGAATTGCCCCGGATTCAATTTCCAGTACCTGTTCTTCAAGCTGGCGAAATTCGTCATCGTCCAGCGTGGCGCCGGGCATAACAAAACGATACTGTTCGCCGCTGGACTCGACGTGGACGTGCAGGTTCTGACGCGTCCAGTCCTTCGCATCGACGGTAGACACGGGGACATTTTCATCAGCCAGTAGTGCGACCAGATGTTCGCCGGTAGCGCCGCCAGCCGGGAAAATGGCGGTCGCGGTGCCGCCAAGATGCGCAATGGCGCGAGCGACATTAATACCCCCGCCGCCGGGTTCGAATACCGGCGCGGAGCACCGCAGTTTACCTTCGGGATAAATTTGCGGCGTGATTGTTGCGCTATCGAGAGAGGGCGCAAGCGTCAACGTATAGATACGTACCATCGTTACCTCCTGTTAGGCTGATTTCAGTCTGGCACTTAATCTCCGGAAAGTGAAGGAATTAACAATATGATTTTCCGGATCTTTATTTAAAGAAGTACGATGTAAAGTTATATAAATAAATGAATGCTTCGGGAGGGTTCTTATTCAAAAAATGAAATAGTAATTGATTGCTATGTTATTCGGGGCTTCTTATAATTCGCTACCTTTCCAGGGGCGTTTGTCATTGATCCCTATGAAAGTTTCCGGGACCGTCGTGGTCTCTTTTTTAGTTGTACGGACTCTATATAAATGAAGCTTTTGAAGGCAGTACCCGCTGTAGTTATGCTGGCGGGTGGCGTGTTCGCGTCTCTGTATGCCGCCGCCGATGATTCCGTTTTTACTGTCATGGATGATCCCTCCACCGCGAAAAAACCTTTTGAAGGTAATCTGAATGCGGGCTACCTTGCTCAGTCAGGCAATACTAAAAGTTCTTCCTTAACGGCTGACACGGCGATGACCTGGTATGGACAACGTACCGCCTGGTCATTATGGGGCAATGCCAGCAATACCTCCTCTAATGATGAACGCTCTTCAGAAAAATATGCGGTAGGCGCGCGTAACCGTTTTAATATGACGGATTATGATTATACCTTTGGCCAGGCCAGTTGGCTGACAGACCGTTTCAACGGTTATCGTCAGCGCGACGTACTGACCGCCGGTTACGGGCGGCAGTTCCTTAATGGTCCAGTGCACAGCTTCCGTTTTGAATTCGGTCCTGGGGTTCGCTATGACGAACATACGGACGATACCACTGAAACGCAGCCGTTGGGTTATGCTTCCGGCAGCTATGCCTGGCAGTTAACCGACAATGCTAAGTTTACACAGGGGGTGTCAGTATTTGGCGCAGAAGACACCACACTAAATTCGGAAACAGCCCTCAATGTCGCCATTAACGAACATTTTGGTCTAAAGGTAGGGTATAATTTAACGTGGAACTCGCAGCCGCCTGAATCTGCGCCTGAACATACCGATCGTCGCACTACGGTAACGCTGGGCTATAAGATGTAATATTGTACCGGGTTACGTTACGTAACCCGGTTATTCCGTGGTGACGCCTCAGAAGAAGAAGGTGATGTCGCCGTTGATATAAGAATAGTCGTCTCCGGTGCGAAATTCCGACGTGACTTTGTTTAAAGAAAGAGAAAATGCGACGGGAGAATAGCCGATAGTCGCACCGACGCGATATTCATCCACGGTTTTATTAATATCCACCGTTTCCATTTTTGTTTGCAGCGTTTTCCCCTGTAACGTGTAGTTTTTATCAACTTCCCTGCGCTCAACGCCAGCAAATACTTTATAGATCAATCCCTCTTTTTGAGTGTGTATTAACCCTCGGCGGGACAGTAACCCAAACCCATTATCAGAGTTGAAGGTCTTATCATTTCCCAGCGCAACGGTTGCGCCGTACCCCAAATACTGGAAGAGATTGCCGCCGACAGCAGAGACTTCTGGATAGAAGCCCACATTGACGCCCAGAATATCAATAGCTGGCGTAAGGGAGACCATTCCTTTTGCCGTATAACCATAACGGTTTTCAATTTGATCCTGCCAGGCAGGGTATTTTTCTGCGCCTATTATTCGATGCGCCCGATTCTGAACCTCCTGACCGCCTGCGTCAGGACCAATAACGCCAATATCGGTACCTAAACGATAACGTAACCAATTGGTGGCTAATGAATTCCACTCCAGTCCGGTATGAAGAAAGGCGCTGAACGCGCGGTCGCCTTTGACGGCTTCAGGCTTTCTCTTATTGGCGCCTGATGGAGAATAAATATCTTGCGCGATATGAAAAGAGAGTTGACTGGCGTCAGTGAGATCGTGGCTGTAGCCTAAAAAGAGCCCGGCAGTATAATCACCCCGGTCTGCAGCCGGGTGCCCATAAAGGGCATTTAAGGATGGTTGAAATATACCTGCATCATCATTCGCCACTGAAATAGCAAGGCTACTGGCATTGGCCATTGTGGTCGTACTGAGTATGGCGGCAATCATCGTTGCGCAATAGCTGTATTTGTTCACTTTTTACCCCTGAATATGAAAGTGAATACTCTTATTTTTACAAAGTAATAAGCACAGCAGCATGATGCGCAGTGCCTATTAAACCTTTAAATATAACTAAACTCCTGCCAGCAGCGAGTCATTGAGAGGATACGTTGCCTTAATGTTGAAAAATGGTGTTAAAAAACATGCGCCAGATATTATTGAATATCCATTTTTCATTCGCTATCTGAGTGCGAGAAATTATTGGCTTCACGATTATGCATATAATACGATGTTTTTTGGTATCAATATGAATATCACGTTGTATTCTTTTGAGCTCATTTTCTATGATGGCTTCGATGTTTATCTGTTATTAATTTTTACCGTGATAATGTTGTCTTTAATGATGAGCGCATCTAACGGCTGGCAGGGTAATATAACCAAATTATTGCTACCTGAATTATTAGGGCAGTTATTATTAAGAAAGAAAAAATGAATAAAACCATTAATCTGCTAAAATTACTGCCCGTAGTATTATTAAGCGCATGTACTACATCGTATCCTCCCCAGGATACAACATCGGCACCCGAGTTACCCCATCGTAACGTACTCGTTCAGCAACCTGATAACTGTAGCGTTGGCTGTCCTCAAGGAGGAAGTCAACAAACAATCTATCGCCATGTCTATACGCTCAATAATAATAGCGCCACGAAATTTGCCAACTGGGTTGCCTATAGCGTGACAAAGACCAGCCAGGCAAGCGGTCGCCCGCGGAACTGGGCGCAGGACCCCGATTTACCGCCCTCGGATACGTTGGCCCCTTCGGCCTATAAAAATGCCCATACGCTATTAAAAGTCGACAGGGGACACCAGGCCCCGTTGGCAGGATTGGGCGGCGTATCTGACTGGCCGTCGTTAAATTATTTATCAAATATTACTCCGCAGAAATCCGCCCTGAATCAGGGAGCATGGGCTGCACTGGAAAACCGGGTGCGCGAACTTGCTAAACAGGCTGATGTATCTGTAGTGCACGTAGTGACCGGCCCCCTTTTTGAGCGGCATATCGCCACATTGCCAGAAGATGCGACGGTAGAAATTCCCAGCGGGTACTGGAAGGTTTTATTCACCGGAACGGCGCCGTCAAAAAGTGAAGGAAATTACGCTGCGTTTATTATGGATCAGAATACGCCCCGTTCGGCGAATTTTTGCGACTATCAGGTTACCGTGGAGGCTATCGAACATAAAACGAAGCCAGTGCTGACGCTGTGGTCTGCCTTGCCTGAAGCGGTAGCCAGCGAGGTGAAAACAACAAAGGGGAGTTTGGCGCAGAAGTTAGGTTGTCGATGAGAAGCGCTATACGGCGCGTAGAAAGATAATGGAGAAACCCTGTCAAGGGTCTTGATTTGCTACAGAGTGATGCAATCTCCCTTTTTTTAGTGTTACCATCGTCATGCCGGACGAAAATAGCGATTTTCGTCTGTGTCGAAGGTTGTGCGCCAATTTAGCAATGGTTGGCTAGATGGATACACAACTCACTGTCAATAAATTCATTTTCTCTTTGTATGTGATCTTGCGTATGGGTCACCACTGCAAATAAGGATATTACATGCCTGTTATTACTCTTCCTGATGGCAGCCAACGCCATTATGACCACCCTGTAAGCCCGATGGATGTTGCTCTGGACATTGGTCCTGGCCTGGCGAAAGCCACCATTGCGGGCCGTGTGAATGGCGAGCTGGTTGATGCTTCCGATCTGATTGAAAATGATGCGACGCTTTCCATCATCACCGCAAAAGATGAAGAGGGTCTGGAGATCATTCGTCACTCTTGCGCGCATCTGTTAGGTCACGCTATCAAGCAACTTTGGCCGCACACGAAAATGGCGATCGGCCCGGTTGTCGACAACGGTTTTTACTATGACGTTGATCTTGACCGCACGCTAACTCAGGAAGATGTCGAAGCGCTCGAAAAGCGGATGCATGAGCTCGCCGAGAAAAATTACGACGTTATCAAGAAGAAAGTCAGCTGGCACGAAGCGCGTGAAACCTTCGTGAAGCGTGGTGAAAGCTACAAAGTTTCCATTCTTGATGAAAACATTGCTCATGATGACAAGCCAGGCTTGTACCATCATGAAGAATATGTCGACATGTGTCGTGGTCCGCACGTGCCGAATATGCGTTTCTGCCATCACTTTAAACTGATGAAAACTGCCGGCGCATACTGGCGCGGTGACAGCAATAATAAGATGTTGCAGCGTATTTACGGTACGGCATGGGCAGATAAAAAAGCCCTGAACGCTTATCTGCAGCGCCTGGAAGAGGCCGCAAAACGCGACCACCGTAAAATTGGTAAGCAGCTCGACCTGTATCATATGCAGGAAGAAGCGCCGGGCATGGTGTTCTGGCATAACGACGGCTGGACTATCTTCCGCGAGCTGGAGGTCTTTGTTCGTTCTAAACTCAAAGAGTACCAGTATCAAGAAGTTAAAGGCCCGTTCATGATGGACCGTGTGCTGTGGGAAAAAACCGGGCACTGGGACAACTATAAAGATGCGATGTTCACCACATCCTCAGAAAACCGCGAATATTGCATCAAGCCGATGAACTGCCCGGGCCACGTTCAGATCTTTAACCAGGGTCTGAAATCCTATCGTGATTTGCCGCTGCGTATGGCGGAATTCGGTAGCTGCCACCGTAACGAGCCATCAGGCGCGCTGCATGGTCTGATGCGCGTACGCGGCTTTACGCAGGATGATGCGCATATCTTCTGCACCGAAGAGCAGATCCGCGATGAAGTTAACGCTTGTATTCGTATGGTCTACGATATGTACAGCACCTTTGGCTTCGAGAAGATCGTCGTCAAGCTTTCCACTCGTCCTGACAAGCGTATCGGCAGCGATGAGATGTGGGATCGTGCTGAGGCGGATCTGGCGGTTGCGCTGGAAGAAAATAATATCCCGTTTGAGTATCAACTGGGTGAAGGCGCATTCTACGGTCCGAAAATTGAATTTACCTTATATGACTGCCTCGATCGTGCATGGCAGTGCGGTACAGTACAGCTGGACTTCTCCTTACCGTCTCGTCTGAGCGCCTCCTATGTAGGCGAAGACAACGAGCGTAAGGTGCCGGTAATGATTCACCGTGCGATTCTTGGGTCGATGGAGCGCTTCATCGGTATCCTGACCGAAGAGTTCGCTGGTTTCTTCCCGACATGGCTCGCGCCTGTTCAGGTAGTCGTGATGAATATTACCGATTCGCAGTCTGAATACGTTAACGAATTGACGCAGAAACTACAAAATGCGGGCATTCGTGTAAAAGCAGACTTGAGAAATGAGAAGATTGGCTTTAAAATCCGCGAGCACACTTTACGTCGTGTCCCTTATATGTTGGTCTGTGGTGATAAAGAGGTGGAAGCAGGCAAAGTTGCCGTTCGCACCCGCCGCGGTAAAGACCTGGGCAGTCTGGACGTAAATGACGTGATTGAGAAGCTGCAACAAGAGATTCGCAGCCGCAGTCTTCAACAACTGGAGGAATAAAGTATTAAAGGCGGAAAACGAGTTCAAACGGCGCGTCCGAATCGTATTAATAGCGAAATTCGCGCGCAAGAAGTTCGCTTAACAGGTCTGGAAGGCGAGCAGCTTGGTATTGTGAGTCTGAGAGAAGCTCTGGAAAAAGCTGAAGAAGCCGGAGTAGACTTAGTCGAAATCAGCCCTAACGCCGAGCCGCCGGTTTGTCGTATAATGGATTACGGCAAATTCCTCTATGAAAAGAGTAAGTCTTCTAAGGAACAGAAGAAAAAGCAAAAAGTTATCCAGGTGAAGGAAATTAAATTCCGTCCTGGGACAGATGAAGGCGACTATCAGGTAAAACTCCGCAGCCTGATTCGCTTTCTCGAAGAGGGCGATAAGGCCAAAATCACGCTGCGTTTCCGCGGTCGTGAAATGGCCCACCAGCAAATCGGTATGGAAGTGCTTAATCGCGTGAAAGACGATTTGCAAGAACTGGCAGTGGTCGAATCCTTCCCAACGAAGATCGAAGGCCGTCAGATGATCATGGTGCTTGCTCCTAAGAAGAAACAGTAAGGCCTTCAAGTAACAATTCTGTGAAGCCTTCGGGCTTCACAGGCTTTGTTCGCCTATGTTTCGTTTATTAACAATGCGAAGTGGAAGTTATTAAAATGCCAAAAATTAAGACCGTACGCGGTGCTGCTAAGCGCTTCAAAAAAACCGGTAAAGGTGGTTTTAAGCACAAGCACGCTAACCTGCGTCACATTCTGACCAAAAAAGCGACTAAACGTAAACGTCACCTGCGTCCGAAAGCCATGGTTTCTAAAGGCGATCTGGGCCTGGTTATCGCGTGCCTGCCGTACGCATAAGCCGTTAACGTTTTTAACTTTTTAATTAGAATAGATACAGGAGAGCACATATGGCTCGCGTAAAACGTGGTGTAATTGCACGCGCACGTCACAAGAAAATTTTGAAACAAGCCAAAGGCTACTACGGTGCGCGTTCTCGCGTATACCGCGTTGCCTTCCAGGCAGTTATCAAAGCTGGTCAGTATGCTTACCGTGACCGTCGTCAACGTAAGCGTCAGTTCCGTCAACTGTGGATTGCGCGTATCAACGCAGCAGCACGTCAGAACGGTATTTCTTACAGCAAATTCATCAACGGCCTGAAAAAAGCCTCTGTTGAAATCGACCGTAAGATCCTGGCTGATATCGCCGTATTCGACAAAGTCGCGTTCACCGCGCTGGTTGAAAAAGCGAAAGCAGCTCTGGCATAAGCCAGTGAAAAGAGGGAGCCTGGCTCCCTCTCTTTTATTTACTGTTCAGTGAGTTGACAATTGACCTGTAACCCTTTTCAATAAAGGATATTGGGTTTTACCACATAAGGTAACGCAAGCATGAACGCTGCTATTTTCCGTTTCTTTTTTTACTTTAGCACCTGATCCCAGGAGGCTAGCGCGTGAAAAACGAAACGAAAAACAGCGCAAAAAAGCCTCCTGATGGAGGCTTTTTTTGTATCTGAAATCGAGAGATTACGTCCAATGAACCGGTGTCTTCACCGACACAATGAGGAAAACCATGTCACATCTCGCAGAGCTGGTTGCCAATGCAGCGGCCGCCATTAACCAGGCGTCAGATGTTGCCGCGTTAGACAATGTACGCGTCGAATATTTGGGCAAGAAAGGGCATTTAACCCTTCAGATGACGACCCTACGCGATCTGCCGCCGGAAGAGCGTCCGGCAGCCGGGGCAGTCATTAACGCCGCGAAAGAGCAGGTACAACAGGCTCTTAACGCGCGTAAAGCCGAGCTGGAAAGCGCAGCGCTTAACGCCCGTCTGGCCGCTGAAACCATCGATATCTCCCTGCCGGGGCGCCGTATTGAGAACGGCGGTCTGCATCCGGTCACGCGTACCATTGACCGTATTGAAAGTTTCTTCGGTGAGCTTGGTTTTACCGTGGCGACTGGCCCGGAAATCGAAGATGACTACCATAACTTCGACGCGTTAAACATTCCGGGTCATCACCCGGCCCGCGCCGATCATGATACCTTCTGGTTTGACGCGACCCGTCTGCTGCGGACCCAGACGTCTGGCGTCCAGATCCGGACGATGAAAGCGCAGCAACCGCCGATCCGTATTATTGCGCCGGGCCGTGTATACCGTAATGACTACGACCAGACGCATACTCCGATGTTCCATCAGATGGAAGGTCTGATTGTTGATACCAACATCAGCTTCACCAACCTCAAAGGTACGCTGCACGACTTCCTGCGTAATTTCTTTGAGGAGGATCTGCAGATTCGCTTCCGTCCTTCTTATTTTCCGTTTACCGAACCTTCTGCGGAAGTGGATGTGATGGGGAAAAACGGCAAATGGCTGGAAGTGCTGGGCTGCGGGATGGTGCATCCGAATGTGCTGCGTAATGTCGGTATCGATCCGGAAATCTATTCTGGCTTCGCTTTTGGTATGGGAATGGAACGTCTGACCATGTTGCGTTACGGCGTCACCGACCTGCGTTCATTCTTCGAAAACGATCTGCGTTTCCTTAAACAGTTTAAATAAAGGCAGGATAAAACAATGAAATTCAGCGAACTGTGGTT
The DNA here is from genome assembly GCF_046552175.1 of Salmonella sp. SAL00672. Taxonomy (NCBI): domain Bacteria; kingdom Pseudomonadati; phylum Pseudomonadota; class Gammaproteobacteria; order Enterobacterales; family Enterobacteriaceae; genus Salmonella; species Salmonella sp. SAL00672. The sequence continues at coordinate 189,513 of NZ_JBGDUQ010000001.1, forward strand.
ACGCGAGTGGGTTAACCCGGCAATTGATAGCGATGCGTTGGCTAACCAGATTACGATGGCTGGCCTGGAAGTAGACGGCGTTGAGCCGGTCGCGGGAAGCTTCAATGGCGTTGTGGTTGGGGAAGTGGTTGAGTGCGCCCAGCATCCGAACGCTGACAAATTGCGTGTAACGAAAGTCAACGTCGGCGGAGAACGCCTGTTGGATATCGTCTGCGGCGCGCCAAACTGTCGTCAGGGGCTGAAAGTAGCGGTGGCCACCATTGGCGCCATCCTGCCGGGCGATTTCAAAATTAAAGCGGCGAAACTGCGCGGCGAACCGTCTGAAGGGATGCTGTGCTCCTTCTCCGAACTGGGGATTTCCGACGATCACAGCGGCATTATCGAACTGCCGGCGGATGCGCCGCTGGGTACCGATATCCGTGAATACCTGAAGCTTGACGACAATACCATCGAAATTAGCGTCACGCCGAACCGTGCGGATTGCTTAGGTATCATCGGCGTTGCGCGCGATGTGGCGGTACTGAACAAAGCGCCGCTCCAGGAGCCTGAAATGGCGCCGGTTACGGCAACCATCAGCGATACGCTGCCGATTACGGTAGAGGCCGCTGATGCGTGTCCACGCTATCTGGGCCGGGTGGTAAAAGGCATCAATGTTAACGCGCCGACGCCGCTGTGGATGAAAGAGAAACTGCGTCGCTGCGGTATTCGCTCCATCGATGCGGTGGTTGACGTCACGAACTATGTGCTGCTCGAACTGGGTCAGCCAATGCATGCTTTCGATAAAGATCGCATTGATGGCGGTATTGTCGTGCGGATGGCAAAAGAGGGTGAAACCGTCGTCCTGCTGGACGGTAGCGAAGCGACGTTAAATGCGGACACGCTGGTGATCGCCGATCACCATAAGGCGCTGGGGATAGCCGGTATTTTTGGCGGCGAACATTCCGGCGTGAACGGCGAAACGCAAAATGTGCTGCTGGAGTGTGCGTACTTTAATCCGCTGTCTATCACCGGTCGCGCTCGCCGCCACGGTCTGCATACCGATGCGTCTCACCGCTACGAGCGCGGGGTGGACCCGGCGCTGCAATATAAAGCGATAGAGCGCGCTACTCGTCTGCTTCTTGATATCTGTGGCGGTGATGCGGGTCCGATAATTGATGTGAGCAACGAAGCAACGTTGCCGAAACGCGCCACCATTACGCTGCGTCGCAGTAAACTGGATCGCCTGATCGGGCATCATATTGCGGATGAGCAGGTCAGTGATATTCTGCGTCGTCTGGGCTGTGAAGTGACCGAAGGGCAGGACGAGTGGAAAGCCGTAGCGCCGACCTGGCGTTTCGATATGGAAATTGAAGAAGATCTGGTGGAAGAGGTTGCCCGCGTTTACGGCTATAACAATATTCCGGACGAGCCAATCCAGGCCGGTTTAATCATGGGGACGCACCGTGAAGCCGATCTGTCGTTGAAGCGGGTTAAAACCATGCTGAACGACAAAGGCTATCAGGAAGTGATTACCTATAGCTTTGTCGATCCTAAAGTACAACAGCTCATCCATCCAGGCGCAGAAGCGCTGCTGCTGCCAAACCCTATCTCCGTTGAGATGTCGGCGATGCGTCTGTCTCTGTGGAGCGGATTGTTGGCGACGGTGGTCTATAACCAAAACCGTCAGCAGAATCGCGTGCGTATTTTTGAAACCGGTTTACGTTTCGTTCCGGATACACAAGCCAATCTGGGTATTCGACAGGATCTGATGCTGGCTGGCGTGATTTGCGGTAACCGCTATGATGAGCACTGGAACCTGGCAAAAGAGACCGTTGATTTCTATGATTTGAAAGGCGATCTGGAAGCAGTATTGGATTTAACCGGCAAACTGGGTGATATCCAGTTTAAGGCGGAGATGAATCCGGCTCTGCATCCGGGACAGTCTGCGGCGATTTATCTGAAAGATGAACGTATTGGTTTTATTGGGGTTGTTCACCCTGAACTGGAACGTAAACTGGATCTGAATGGTCGTACGCTGGTGTTTGAACTGGAATGGAATAAGCTCGCAGACCGTATCGTGCCGCAGGCGCGGGAGATTTCACGCTTCCCGGCCAACCGTCGCGATATTGCGGTTGTTGTTGCAGAAAACGTTCCCGCAGCGGATATTTTATCCGAATGTAAGAAAGTTGGCGTAAATCAGGTAGTTGGCGTAAACTTATTTGACGTGTACCGCGGTAAGGGTGTTGCGGAGGGTTATAAGAGCCTCGCTATCAGCCTGATCCTTCAGGATACCAACCGTACACTCGAAGAAGAGGAGATTGCCGCTACCGTCGCCAAATGTGTAGAGGCATTAAAAGAGCGATTCCAGGCATCATTGAGGGATTGAACCTATGGCGCTTACAAAAGCTGAAATGTCAGAATATCTGTTTGATAAGCTTGGGCTTAGCAAGCGGGATGCCAAAGAACTGGTTGAACTGTTTTTCGAAGAGATCCGTCGTGCTCTGGAAAACGGTGAGCAGGTGAAACTCTCTGGTTTTGGTAACTTCGATCTGCGTGATAAAAATCAACGTCCGGGGCGTAACCCGAAAACGGGTGAAGATATTCCTATTACAGCACGGCGCGTGGTGACCTTCAGACCCGGGCAGAAGTTAAAGAGCCGGGTCGAAAACGCTTCGCCCAAAGAAGAGTAATCAGATCCAGGCATAACATCCATCAGGGTGTATTGCGGCAGATACGCTGCCATCCCGAAAGTAGATCAGCGGGATGACAGCGTATTTGTCAGCCTGAAAGATGACCCGTATAACTAAAAAGGCCGCATTGCGGCCTTTTTTCTTTCAAGTAAAGGATACCCACCGTAAAATCACGCTACCTCTTTTCAGCTGAATGGATAACATGCTGACTTTTGCCCGCCAACAACAGCGACGAAACGTTCGCTGGCTTCTGAGCCTGTCACTGCTGGTGCTACTGGCTACACTTCTGAGCTTATGCGCAGGCGAACAGTGGATTGCCCCCGGTGACTGGTTAAGCGCCCGGGGGGAACTGTTTGTCTGGCAAATTCGCCTTCCCCGCACGCTTGCGGTATTGCTGGTTGGCGCTGCGCTGGCGCTATCTGGCGCTGTGATGCAGGCGCTGTTTGAAAACCCACTTGCTGAACCGGGTCTGCTCGGCGTTTCGAATGGGGCCGGTGTTGGGCTTATTGCCGCCGTCTTACTGGGGCAGGGGCAACTGCCAGGATGGGCGCTGGGACTGTGCGCTATAGCCGGCGCGCTCATTATTACGTTAATCCTGCTGCGTTTTGCGCGCCGCCATCTCTCTACCAGCCGCTTGTTGTTGGCGGGCGTCGCGCTGGGCATTATCTGTAGCGCGCTGATGACGTGGGCTATCTATTTTTCCACCTCTTTCGATCTGCGGCAATTAATGTACTGGATGATGGGAGGATTTGGCGGCGTTGACTGGCAGCAGAGCTGGCTAATGATTGCGCTCATCCCGGTACTGATCTGGATATGTTGCCAGTCGCAACCGCTGAATATGCTGGCGCTAGGGGAAACCTCGGCGCGGCAGCTTGGCCTGCCGCTGTGGTTCTGGCGCAATTTGTTGGTCGTCGCCACTGGCTGGATGGTGGGCGTCAGCGTGGCGATGGCGGGGGCGATTGGTTTTATCGGTCTGGTTATTCCGCACATCCTGCGCTTATGTGGTTTAACCGATCACCGGGTTTTACTTCCCGGCTGCGCGCTGGCCGGGGCTATCGCCCTGCTATTGGCTGATGTGGTCGCCCGACTGGCGCTGGCGTCGGCTGAACTGCCTATCGGGGTGGTCACCGCCACATTGGGGGCGCCAGTGTTTATCTGGCTGCTGCTCAAATCCGCGCGTTAGCGCATCGGTAAACAACTGCTTTCATCATTCGCAGTCTATGATTAAAGGCTAACGATGAAACCCACTATTCTACCGACATCAGGGAGACACCATGCAAAACTCGCTTCTTAATACTCACGTTACGACGATTGATGGAGAGGTCACTACACTTGAAAAATACGCCGGAAAAGTGCTGCTCATTGTAAACGTCGCCTCCAGATGTGGTCTGACGCCGCAATATGAACAGCTGGAAAATATCCAGAAGGCGTGGGCAGATCAGGGGTTTGTCGTGTTGGGTTTTCCCTGCAACCAGTTTATGGGGCAGGAGCCAGGCAGCGAAGAGCAGATTAAAACCTATTGTGCCAGCACCTGGGGCGTCACGTTCCCGATGTTCAGTAAAATTGATGTGAATGGCGACGCGCGCCATCCGCTGTATCAAAAACTGATAGCCGCTGCGCCAACGGCAGTCGCGCCGGAGAAGAGCGGCTTTTACGAACGGATGGTAAGCAAAGGGCGTACGCCACTCTATCCGGATGATATTCTGTGGAATTTTGAAAAATTTTTGGTAGGCCGGGATGGTCAGGTGGTACAGCGTTTTTCGCCGGATATGACGCCTGAAGATCCTATTGTGATGGAAAGCATAAAAATCGCGTTGGCAAAATAATGTCTCAATTGATGCAATTAAAGGATGTCGCCGAGAGCACCCGCCTGGGGCCGCTTTCCGGCGAAGTAAGCGCAGGAGAGATCCTTCATCTTGTCGGGCCGAACGGTGCCGGGAAAAGCACGCTACTGGCGCGTATGGCGGGGTTAACCTCCGGCGAGGGGAGCATCAGGTTTGGCGGAGCGCCGCTGGAGGCATGGGCGACGGCAACGCTTGCCCAACACCGCGCTTATCTTGCGCAACAGCAAAATCCGCCGTTCGCCATGCCGGTCTGGCATTACCTGACATTGCATCAACCTGATAAAACGCGAACCGGGCAGCTTAACGAGGTGGCCGATATGCTTGGATTAGGCGACAAACTGGGGCGAAGCGTGAATCAGCTTTCCGGTGGCGAGTGGCAGCGTGTTCGCCTTGCTGCCGTTGTACTACAAATTCATCCCGACGCTAATCCGGTCGGTCAATTATTGCTGCTTGATGAGCCAATGAACAGTCTCGATGTTGCGCAACAAAACGCTCTGGATCGGGTATTACATCATTTATGTCAGGCAGGAATTGCGATTGTGATGAGTAGCCACGATCTGAACCACACGCTGCGCCATGCGCATAAAGCCTGGTTACTAAAGCGCGGTAAACTCATTGCCTGCGGCCGCCGGGAAGAGGTGCTCACCCCCTCTTATCTGGCGCAAGCCTACGGTCTGCGCTTTCGACGACTCGACGTCGAGGGGCATCCAATGCTCATTTCGGCCACTTAAGTAAAATCGTTTCTTGAAAAGCAGGTAATTTCGACGCTAAATTAATACCAAAATAAAAACAGAGGATTGTTGCGGCATGCGTTTTTGGCTTCTTGTTATCACAGCATTGTTCCTGGCAGGATGCAGTACTCATCGGGCACCGGCGCCAAATGCCAGATTATCAGACTCCATTACCGTCATTGCGGGTCTGAACGATCAGTTGCAGTCCTGGCGCGGTACGCCATACCGTTACGGCGGCATGAGTCGCAGAGGCGTGGACTGTTCCGGCTTTGTGGTGGTCACTATGCGCGACAAGTTTGATTTGCAGTTGCCTCGTGATACACGTGAACAATCAAAAATCGGCACCAGAATCGATAAAGATGAATTGCTGCCCGGAGATTTGGTTTTCTTTAAAACCGGTTCGGGCGAAAGTGGTTTACATGTTGGTATTTACGATACAAATAATGAGTTTATTCATGCCTCTACCAGTCGTGGCGTGATGCGTTCATCGCTGGATAATGTGTACTGGCGAAAAAACTTCTGGCAGGCACGGCGAATTTAACCTCGCAGACGATATAAATTTTATAGTCTATTTTTAACATATCGCCGGTTGAACTTATGACATCTGTTGTCATCATATATAATGATATAACCGTAGCATTTACAACCGTACTTTTATTAAAAACGGGCGTGTTCACGCCCTGTGAAAAGTACAACATTGGATATTGGTTTATAATCAGAGTAAGTTAAAAAAAGGAACCGGTTCACCGGTAAACAAGAAAAATGATGACGCTTCAATTAGTATCTGAAGTTACGTCTGTTTCCGTCCGTAGTGACTGGATGGCGAATAGCGCCCTAACCATGGGACTGGCGTAATGATTGCTTCACTTGATGAGCTTTACCATTCCGAACTCTTTTTCCTTCCCGTCATGGATGAAAATGCTCGGCTTGTTGGTTTAGAGATTATTGCAACGTTTGCCGCTGAAGACGGCGCCGTGCGGATGCCGACTGAGTTGGTAGCGCCTCGCCTTTCGGTGGAGGAACAATACTGTCTGTTTGTTGAAAAACTTGCGTTGTTAGAAACCTGTCAGCACTTTTTTATTCAGCATAAACTTATTGCATGGCTTAATTTACCGCCTGCAATTAGTGACTTATTATTATTAGATAGCGAACTTTTTTCCCGGGCAGCGCGCTTTCCGTTTCTTGAATTAGCTATAAATGAGAACTATCCTGGGTTAAACCAGGGCAAAAACAATGAAACGTTAGCTAATCTGGCAATGCATTTCCCATTAATGCTGGCAAATTTTGGGGCAGGCGAGGCGTCGACTAAAGCTATTTTCGATGGGCTTTTCAAACGAGTCATGTTGGATAAAAATTTTATTCAGCAGCGAGCTGAAATGATCTCATTCGAACCATTCATGCATGCTATTGTTGCCCAGATCTCCTCCAGCTGCGAGTCGCTGATGATTGCCGGTATTGATAATGAGGCGATGTTTTCGCGCGCAGCGCCATTGGGATTTAGCGCATTCCAGGGCGGACTATGGCCTCCGGTGCCGGTAAGCCAGCTCATTAAACTCGTTCAGCGATAACCTTTCTGTTTGCCGGTGTTTAACCGGTGATTAACCGTCTACACTGAAGACAGGAGGCCCTATGACCCTGTCTTTTACTGCCCGTTGGCGCGATGAACTGCCAGCAACGTATACCGCGCTTTTACCCACACCGTTAAAAAATGCGCGACTGATTTGGTATAACGACAAACTGGCGCAGCAGTTAGCAATTCCCGCGTCGTTATTTGACGCTACCAATGGCGCTGGCGTTTGGGGCGGCGAAACCTTATTACCCGGTATGTCGCCTGTCGCGCAGGTATATAGCGGGCATCAGTTCGGCGTCTGGGCGGGACAACTCGGCGACGGACGCGGTATTTTGCTGGGCGAACAGCTCCTGGCGGATGGCTCGACCCTCGACTGGCATCTGAAAGGCGCCGGATTAACACCCTATTCGCGAATGGGGGATGGACGCGCCGTCCTGCGTTCAACCATACGAGAAAGCCTTGCCAGCGAAGCCATGCATTATCTGGGTATTCCCACTACGCGCGCGTTATCTATCGTAGCCAGCGATACGCCGGTTCAGCGAGAGACGCAGGAAACGGGCGCGATGTTAATGCGTCTGGCGCAAAGTCATATGCGTTTTGGTCATTTCGAACATTTCTACTACCGCCGTGAGCCGGAAAAAGTTCAGCAACTGGCTGATTTCGCTATTCGTCATTACTGGCCGCAATGGCAGGATGTAGCGGAAAAATATGCTTTGTGGTTTGAAGAGGTGGCGGCGCGTACCGGAAGACTCATCGCCGAGTGGCAAACTGTCGGTTTTGCGCACGGCGTTATGAATACGGATAACATGTCGATTCTGGGGCTGACCATCGACTATGGCCCCTTTGGTTTTCTCGACGACTACGATCCCGGCTTCATTGGTAACCATTCCGATCATCAGGGACGTTACCGCTTCGATAATCAACCGTCGGTGGCGCTGTGGAATTTACAACGTCTGGCGCAGACGTTAACCCCTTTTATTGAGATCGACGCGTTAAACAGAGCGCTGGATCGTTACCAGGACGCGTTGTTAACGCACTATGGGCAGCGAATGCGCCAGAAGCTGGGCTTCTTTACCGAGCAAAAAGACGATAACGCTTTACTGAATGAATTATTTAGTCTGATGGCGCGCGAAGGGAGTGACTATACCCGTACATTTCGGATGTTAAGCCATACGGAGCAACAGAGCGCCTCCTCGCCGTTGCGGGATACGTTTATCGATCGCGCGGCGTTTGATGCCTGGTTCGATCGCTACCGGGCGCGATTGCGCACAGAGGCGGTGGATGACGCGCTGCGCCAGCAGCAGATGCAACGCGTGAATCCTGCGATTGTGTTGCGCAACTGGCTGGCGCAACGCGCGATAGATGCGGCTGAACAGGGAGACATGGCGGAACTGCATCGGTTGCATGAAGTTTTACGTCAACCTTTTACCGATCGAGATGATGACTATGCCCGCCGACCACCGGAGTGGGGAAAGCGGCTGGAGGTCAGTTGTTCAAGTTAGCCTGATGCCAGCAGCATCGTCTGCTGGCGGAGCGTTATTTGGTTAACAGTAGCTTACCAGCCTGAGTTTTACGCAACAGATACTCCTGACCGTTGTGATCGATAATGACTTTGCCGTCCGGACCTAATAGCGCCTGACTGTTGACGCGCCGTTCAGCGGCAGGGAGAAGCGTTTCATTGTCTATTTCCTTAGGGTGAGGCAGCTCGGTGTTATCCATACGCGACATGTTATTTATTAATAATCAAACTCACAATGATTATTATTATCAATAATTAATGCGATAACAGCAAGTGCTAATTCTGTGGAGTGATATACGCGCGCGTAGAGAAAAGGGTGGGTAACGCATCGAAGAAACGCCCATCCCGGCAGGATGGGCGAGCTATTAAAAGCGGCTGTCTACCGCCGCGGCAAGTTTTTCCAACAGAACTTCCGTATCTTCCCAGTTCAGGCAGGGATCGGTAATGGATTGACCATAGATTAACGGTTGACCGCTGATAATTTTTTGCGTGCCTTCCCGTAAAAAACTCTCTGCCATAATCCCGGCAATTGCCGTGGAGCCATTACGAATCTGCTGGCAAATATCATCACATACGTCCAACTGGCGGCGATGCTGTTTTTGACAGTTGCCGTGACTGAAGTCGACGACCAGATGTTCCGGCAGATCAAATTCATGCAACGTGTCGCAGGCGGCGGCAATATCTTCAGCGTGGTAGTTCGGTTTTTTACCGCCGCGCATGATGATGTGCCCATACGGGTTGCCACTCGTTTGGTAGATAGTCATCTGTCCGTCTTTATCCGGCGAGAGAAACATATGACTGGCGCGGGAGGCGCGAATAGCATCAACGGCAATGCGGGTATTGCCATCCGTACCATTTTTAAAGCCGACCGGACAAGAGAGCGCAGAAGCCATTTCCCGATGGATTTGGCTTTCGGTGGTACGCGCGCCAATCGCTCCCCAACTGATCAGATCGGCAATAAACTGGCCGGTGACCATATCAAGAAATTCTGTGGCGGTCGGTACTCCCAGTTCGTTCACCTGCAATAGCAAGCGACGCGCCAGTTCAAGCCCATGATTGACGCGGTAACTGCCATTCAAGTCGGGATCGGAAATCAGGCCTTTCCATCCCACGACGGTGCGCGGTTTTTCAAAATAGGTGCGCATGACGATTTCCAGACGCGCCTGATGCTTTTGGCGTTGTGCCTGGAGCTGCGTCGCGTATTCCATGGCAGCATTCAGATCGTGAATCGAACAGGGGCCAATGACAACCAGTAGCCGTGGATCTTCACCATTTAAAATCTTTTCTATCCGGCGTCGGGAGTCGGTAACGTGACTGGCGACGGAGGACGATACAGGATACCGCTGCGCGAGTTCGGTCGGTGTTACCAGGCTGTCGATACGCGCAGTACGGAGTTCATCGGTTCTGTTCATTACAAGTCTCAGAAATTTGTTGCTTCAACGGCAGGACTACCGGGAAGTGATGGGCATCACGATAAACCAATCCCTGCTGATTTCAAGTGCGAGGCGTGTCACACCTCGCAGGCAGAACGGCATGATAACAAAAACCAATCCATTAAACTAGTTTGCTAGTACATCCTGCGGTTAAGCCCCATAATATCGAGAATCTTGGTGGCTATCTCTTCAACGGAATAATTGGTGCTGTTCAGGCAGGGGATCTGATTTTTACGATACAGCGCTTCGACCTCTGCCACTTCCATGCGGCACTGACGCAACGAGGCATAGCGACTGTTTTCACGGCGTTCTTCGCGAATTGCCGCCAGGCGTTCAGGGTCAATTGTCAGGCCGAACAGTTTATGTTGTAGCGGTTTTAACGATGTGGGCAGCGTCAAATTATCCATATCATCGGCGATGAAAGGGTAGTTAGCCGCACGAATACCGAATTGCATCGCCAGATAGAGGCTGGTGGGCGTTTTTCCACAGCGCGAAACGCCAAGTAAAATGACCTGAGCCTGATCGAGGTTGCGCAATGAAATGCCATCATCATGCGCCAGGGTATAATCGATAGCGGCAATACGGGCGTCATACTTGTTCAGGTTACCCGGATTAAGCCCATGAGTACGATGAGCGATCGGCGTCGGATCCAGTTTCATCTCCTGCTGAAGCGGCGCCACCAGCGCCTGGACGATATCCTGGCAGAAACCTTCGCTCTGTAAGATGATGGCGCGAATTTCAGGTAAAACAATCGAGTAAAACACCAGCGGGCGAACGCCGGTTTGCTGATAAATGGCGTCAATTTGGTCTTTGACGGCGCGGGCGCGACTTTCGTTTTCCACGAATGGCAGCGTGATGCTGCTGATCGTCACCGGAAACTGCGACATAACCGCGTGACCCAGGACCTCGGCGGTGATGGCGGTACCATCAGAAATATAGAAAACATGGCGATCAACAACATTATCCATTCTGTTCATCCTGAAGAGTAAACATAATTATCTGAAAGCATAAATTAAAAGTAACGGGAAACGTATAACTTGTCGCTTATTTTATAAAATGACAGGCGCTTTTTATAATTAATGAAAAGTGTGTTTCATTTCCTGGAAACGCAGTTTATACCGGGGGTTATTCAGGGAATGCCGTGCTATGCGCGGGTTTGCGCAACTACGTAAACAATCTGAAAAAATGAAAAAATAAATTTGCTTGAACGATTCACCGTTTTTTTCGCGGGTTTAAGTATGCCAGGATAAATACGCAACTATGTGTTTCTTAAACTCGTTCATTTATCACAAAAGGATTGTTCGATGTCCAACAATGGCTCGTCACCGCTGGTGCTTTGGTATAACCAACTCGGCATGAATGATGTAGACAGAGTTGGGGGCAAAAATGCCTCCCTGGGTGAAATGATTACTAACCTTTCCGGCATGGGCGTATCCGTTCCGAATGGTTTTGCAACCACTGCCGATGCGTTTAACCAGTTTTTGGATCAAAGCGGCGTAAACCAGCGCATTTATGAGCTGCTGGATAAGACAGATATTGATGATGTCTCCCAGCTGGCGAAAGCGGGCGCGCAGATCCGCCAGTGGATTATCGACACTCCTTTCCAGCCGGCGCTGGAAAACGCCATCCGCGATGCCTATGCGCAGCTTTCGTCGGATGATGAAAATGCCTCTTTTGCCGTGCGTTCCTCCGCCACGGCGGAAGATATGCCAGATGCTTCGTTTGCGGGTCAACAGGAAACGTTTCTTAACGTTCAGGGCTTCGACGCGGTGCTGGTGGCAGTGAAACACGTATTTGCTTCTCTGTTTAACGATCGCGCCATCTCTTATCGCGTTCACCAGGGATATGATCATCGCGGCGTAGCGCTTTCCGCTGGCGTGCAGCGGATGGTTCGCTCCGATCTCGCCTCGTCAGGGGTGATGTTCTCTATCGATACCGAATCCGGCTTTGACCAGGTGGTCTTTATCACCTCGGCATGGGGACTGGGTGAAATGGTGGTGCAGGGCGCGGTTAACCCGGATGAATTTTATGTCCATAAGCCAACCCTGGCGGCAGGCCGTCCGGCCATCGTACGCCGCACCATGGGGTCGAAAAAAATCCGCATGGTTTACGCCGCCACCCAGGAGCACGGCAAGCAAGTGAAGATTGAAGATGTGCCGCAGGAACAGCGCGACATTTTCTCGCTCACCAACGAAGAAGTGCAGGAACTGGCGAAACAAGCGGTGCAGATTGAGCAGCACTATGGTCGTCCGATGGATATCGAATGGGCGAAAGACGGTCATACCGGTAAGCTCTTTATTGTGCAGGCACGTCCGGAAACCGTGCGCTCTCGTGGCCAGGTGATGGAGCGTTATACGCTACATGCGCAGGGGAAAATCATTGCCGAAGGTCGCGCCATTGGGCATCGTATCGGCGCAGGTACGGTAAAAGTTATTCACGATATCGGCGAAATGAACCGTATTGAGCCTGGCGATGTGCTTGTCACCGATATGACCGACCCGGACTGGGAACCGATCATGAAAAAAGCGGCGGCGATTGTCACTAACCGTGGCGGGCGCACCTGTCACGCGGCGATTATCGCCCGCGAATTGGGCATTCCGGCGGTAGTCGGCTGCGGCGACGCCACCGAACGCATGAAAGATGGCGAAAAAGTAACCGTCTCCTGCGCAGAAGGTGATACCGGTTATGTGTATGCCGACATGCTGGATTTCAGCGTAAAAAGCTCCAGCGTAGACACCATGCCAGAGCTACCGCTGAAGGTCATGATGAATGTCGGCAACCCGGACAGGGCATTTGACTTTGCCTGCCTGCCGAATGAAGGCGTAGGTCTGGCGCGACTGGAATTCATCATTAACCGTATGATTGGCGTTCACCCACGCGCGCTGCTGGAGTTTGACGACCAGGATGCCGCGCTGCAAAACGACATTCGTGAGATGATGAAAGGGTTTGACTCGCCGCGTGAATTTTACGTTGGTCGACTGACGGAAGGGATCGCGACGTTAGGCGCCGCCTTCTACCCGAAACGCGTTATCGTTCGCCTGTCTGACTTTAAGTCCAACGAATACGCCAACCTGGTCGGCGGCGAACGTTATGAGCCGCATGAAGAAAACCCGATGCTGGGCTTCCGCGGCGCGGGTCGTTACGTCGCAGAAAGTTTCCGCGATTGTTTTGCGCTGGAATGCGAAGCGGTGAAACGCGTGCGCAACGATATGGGCCTTACCAACGTCGAAATCATGATCCCGTTCGTGCGGACGGTCGACCAGGCGAAAGCGGTCATCGAAGAGCTGGCGCGCCAGGGGCTTAAACGCGGCGAGAACGGGCTGAAGATCATCATGATGTGCGAGATCCCGTCCAATGCCTTGCTGGCTGAACAGTTCCTCGAGTATTTTGATGGCTTCTCGATTGGTTCTAACGACATGACGCAGCTGGCGCTGGGGCTGGATCGCGATTCCGGCGTGGTGTCTGAACTGTTTGACGAGCGTAACGACGCGGTGAAAGCGCTGCTGTCGATGGCGATCCGCGCGGCGAAAAAACAGGGCAAATATGTTGGAATTTGCGGTCAGGGTCCGTCCGACCATGAAGACTTTGCCGCCTGGCTGATGGAAGAGGGGATCGATAGCCTGTCGCTGAACCCGGACACCGTGGTTCAGACCTGGCTGAGTCTGGCGGAACTGAAGAAGTAATGTGATACCGGATGGCGGCGTTAACGTCGCCATCCGGCAATTTATACCGCGGTGTGCTCCTGGCGCAGCCGCTCAATAATATCCTGCCGCAACAGAAACTTCTGCACTTTGCCAGAGGCGGTTCTGGGCAGTTTTTCTACGATGACGATCCGTTCCGGATATTTATACTTCGCTACCCGTTTTCGACTGAAAAAAGCGATCACCTCTTCCAGCGTCAGCGAAAGGTGCGGCGGTTTTAAGACCACATACGCGCATGAACGTTCGCCTAAGCGTTCATCGGGCATAGCAACGACGCAAGCATCGTGTATGCGAGGGTGCTGTAGCAAAATATCTTCGACTTCGCGACTGCTGATATTTTCACCTCCACGTATAATAATATCCTTTTTGCGCCCGGTAATTTTGATATAACCGTCTTCATCCATGCGGCAGAGGTCGCCGCTGTAATACCAGCCCTCATTATCCAGTGCGCGGGCGGTAAGTTCCGGCTCGTCCAGGTATCCCATAAAAACGTTCGGCCCGCGCGAGGCTTCTTCGCCTTCGTGGCCTGCTGGAAGCGTATTGCGATCTTCATCCACGATTTTAATTTCTACACCGGTGGCGGCATAACCATCGGTATTCATCATGCGTGAAGTCGAATCACCCAGATTAACCATCGAGTGTGGAGAACTTTCTGTAGAACCGTAAATACTCAATAATTTGATACCGCGCTGCTGGCAGTCGCGGGCAACCTTTTTGGGAATAGTCGTGCCGCCGCATAAGAAGAATCGCAGTGAGGAGAGGTCGGCAGGCTGTTGCTCAACGGCGCAAAGCAGATCGTAAATAAACGGCGTCGCGCCTGACATACAGGTACAGCGTTGCTGCGCTAATAAGGTAAGGCAGGCTTCTGGGGTAAAGATGTCCAGCAATACGCTACGCGCCCCGATTAAAAAGGGCGCGGTGACGCCATGTAAAAATCCGGTGGCGTGGCCCAGTGGCGCAGGCATCAGGAACACATCTTGCCAGGTTAAATTCAACCGCGCGCAATACGCCCGTTCGCTGGCAAGAATATTATTGTGGGTCAACATCACCCCTTTCGGCATTCCTTCTGTGCCGGAGGTAAACAGCACTGCCGCCAGTTCATCACCGTGAATGTTAATGTCTGACTGCAACGGTTCGCTGCGGTCGATGATTTGACTAAGCGCAAGCGCTGTGGTGGCTGGCGCCAGTTTATCCACGCCGACAATATGCGTCAGATGGCGCAGTTGATTTTGTAGCGGAAGGATAAGATCGACCGGACGATTCTGTTTGAACACGGTGGGGGCGAAGAATATTTTAGCCTGACATTTGTTCAGCACCCAAACCAGCTCCGCTTCTCGCCAGGCGGGAAGTAGCGGGACAGATACCGCGCCTGTTTTCAGGCAGGCCAGATAAATGAGGGTAAACTCACACCAGCCCGGAAGCTGAAAGGCCACGCGATCGCCCGGTTGAATCCCCTGAGACAGTAACCAGTTTGCCAGGCGGCTTGCCGCGCAGTCGAGTGCGGCGTAGGTCCAGGACGCGCCATGATTATCGACCACGGCGATTTTATCGGGTACGGCGCGTGCGGTTTGCCGCCAGTAGTCGCCCAGTGAAGCATCGCCCCAGTAGCCGGACTCGCGATAGGTTTTCCGCCTTGCGGCGTCAAACGTTAATGTAACACTCATTGACTTGTTCTCTATTAATACAAATGACGTAATCTCCGGGGGCAAGCCGAATAAGACGCCGTAGCGTCGTTATCCGGTGTTTCAGAGCGTCAGCCGTAGCGAAACTCAACGCCGAACGTTCCCGCCGGGTATTCCCATTTTTCGAGAAGAGTATTGCCGCAGAGAACCCTGCAGGTCCCGCATTCCAGGCAGCCCGCGGAGTCAAAATGAATATTTCCCGCATCGTCCAGCTTATAGAGTCCGGCAGGGCAGGCTTTTATTAATTTATTAAACTCCTGCATGTCAGGCGAGGAGCGCAAAATGATATGTGGGTGTCCTTCATCTACGTAAAATTTATTTACGCCCAATTTGACGTCAACATTCACCTTATTGTCCGAACTCATAATGCCGTAGCCCCTTTTATGCCGTCTTTTAATAGATTCACCAGTCCAATTTTTTTCGCATGTGACAGGATAGTTTTACGCAACGGTGGGACTGGACCGCCATCAACGGTGAACAGATCGCCCACAATGTTTGCCGCCATTCGCGGGTACTCGGTAAAAAGCCGTGGGTTTTCCATTAATCCGGGGAGTTTGCGGAAATGCCGCATATCGCGTAACACGCCGTTTTTCTCCAGCGCGCGTTTGTAACCGGCAAGACTCGCGGCGGAAAAATCTTGCCGCGCTTTAGCGTCAATGGCGGTTTGAGCGGCCGCTTGCGCGGACGCGATGGCTAAATCCATGCCGCGGACGGTATAACCGAGATTCAGGCAAAGACCGGCGGCGTCGCCGACAATCATCACGCCGTCATTTGCCAGCTCCGGCATCATTGCTATGCCGCCTTCGGGTACCATATGAGCGGAGTATTCAAGCAGCGTTCCCCCCTGAATCAAAGGGCGTATTGCCGGATGCTGTTTAAAATCTTCCAGCATTTGCGGTACGCTTTTGGTCGCGTGAGCAATGTCGCCCAGGCCACATACCAGCCCCAGAGAAACCGAATCGCGGTTGGTATAAAGAAACCCGCCGCCCATGAGCCCGTTGGAGGGCGCGCCAGCGAATAACCAGGCGGCGCCTTCATGGGACGCCAGATTAAAGCGCTCTTCAATAAGTGCCGGAGAGAGCCCAATCAACTCTTTTACGCCGACGGCATAGTGATGCGCAGAAGAGACAGGCACCATGTCCAGCGAACGGCCCAGCATGGAATTCACGCCGTCCGCGAGAATCACAATATTCGCATCAAGAATATCATCCCCGGCCTGAACGCCAGTGACGCGATTGCCTTCACGTACCAGAGCGTCGACCCGTACACTTGGGATAAACTGCGCGCCAGCCTGCTCCGCCTGCGCCATTAGCCACGGGTCCAGTTTGTTGCGCAGTACGGTATATGACGTAAGGGGCGGAGTAGGGGGCGCGCGGTGAAAATCAAGTGTGACGGCGCTTTCTTCGGTTAAAAAGGAGATTTTTTCACGGGTAACGACGCGTTCGATGGGGGCGGACGTTGCGAATCCCGGCATAATACTTTCGATACTGTGAGCGTAGAGCCGGCCACCGGTCATATTTTTGCTGCCCGCGCTGTTTCCGCGTTCAATAACCAGTACATCCAGTCCCGCTTTTGCCATCACATACGCGGCGACCGTTCCTGCTACGCCTGCGCCCACCACAATAGCGTCAAATTTATCATCCGACATGCTTTATGCTCCTTTCCCGCCGTATCGACGACGGGAGATGTGCGTTGAAAAAGGAATTAGCGGCTTAACTGGTCGATGAGGGCAGGAACAACCTTATAGATATCGCCCACCAGACCATAATCGGCATAATTGAAAATGGGCGCGTTTTTATCTTTGTTAATTGCGACAATAATTTTTGCGCCGTTTCCACCCACCATATGTTGAATTTGGCCGGAAATGCCCAGCGTCAGATAGAGATCGGATTTCAACAGAACGCCGGATACGCCAATATAACGCTCGCGTTCCATCCAGTTTTCACCTTCCGCAATGGGGCGGGAACAGCCCACTTCTGCGCCGAGGACGGTCGCCAGTTTATGCACCATATCCAGATCGCTTTGCGCCGCCAGGCCTCGTCCTACGCCGATGACCCGTTTGGCTTTGCTCAAATCGACGCTGCTTAACGATTTCGCGCGCCGCTGCTGGCACAATACCTCGTGGCGTGGGGCAATATATGCCAGCGTGGTTTGCGGGCAAGTATGACCGGGGAGAGGGGCGGCGGGTTCCAGCACGCCGGGTGCCAGCGTAATAATCGCCTGCGGGCTGTTTAATTTCTCTTTGCCGAAAGCAAGTCCGCCGTACATGCGATGCTCTGCGTGTAGCGTCCCGTCGAGGAGGTCAATAGACGTCGCGTCGTTCACCATCACGGCGTCAAGCTGGATGCTCAGCCGGGCGCCCAGCGCTTTACAGCGCTTGGTCGCCGCCATGAGCAGCAGCCCATTTTGGTCGCCTAATAACGAGGCCAGCGTTTCGGCATAGTTTTCCACGCGCTGCAAATCCGTATGCGATTCAAGAATGACTATCTCATCAGCGCCAAGCGCTTTCACGTAGTCGATCTCCGTGTTTCCTTGCACGATGGCGTAAACTTTTTCTCCCCACTGCCGCGCGCCGGTCATTAATTCGGCATAACGCTCTACGTTATCGCTAAATACCCATACGTTAGCTAAATGATTCATGATAATTTTTCTCCGTTGGGTTTAGTTCAGGGATTTTTTCAAATGGTCGGCCAGTGCGGTAATGGCTTCCGGCGAATCGTTATCGAGAATGATATGCTTGCGTTCTGTCTGCGGCGGTCCCGAGATGGCGACCAGTTCCGCCATTGGCGTGGTTGGGATCCAGTGGATATCGCTCGCCAGCCACGACGTAACGGCTTTTTTCCCGGCGCCGAGAATGGCTTTCATTGACGGGATGCGTGGAACGTTAATATCTGAGGTCACGCAAAGCACCGCGGGCAGCGTGAGCTCGATAATTTCAACGTCTTCTTCCAGTGTGCGTTCAACGATGATTTTGTCGCCGTCGCGTTGAATATGGCTTACTGCGTTGATGACGGGGAGTTTCAGGAGTTCGCCAGTCAGCAGGCCCACCTGTTGGGCATAAATATCGCCGGAGCCCTCTCCAAAGAGCAACAGGTCAAAGCCGATTTTCTCCGCCGCGGATGCTAGCGCCAGCGCGGTTTCTTTGGGCAGGGCGTGCTCCAGCTGCGCATCCTGAACCATAAAAAGCGCATCTGGCCCGCGGGATAACACATCTTTGCGGACTTTTGAATTTTGTAACAGAGAGCCGCCGACGGTGAGCGCGGCGATCTCGTCGCCATCGCCAGCTAACTGCGCGGCGGCCTCAATTGCATTTAAATCAAACTGGCTGATTTTGGCCTCGGCACGATCAAAATTGAGCGAATGCTCCGGGGTCACGGTAATGTCCTGTTCTTCAGGCACCAACTTAAAGCAGGTTATTATTTTCATTGCATCTCCAGTGAGTCGCGTGCGGATAAGTAACGTAAATCTGACTGAAAATAGTCTGCGGCAGTCTGAAGAGGTTTACGATGGGTCAATCTGTTTTCCTTGCCAACAATCTTGCACAAAAAATCTGCGAACAGAGAATCGTTAGCAACCATCTGAAAAGGGCGTCATAAAAATATAAATACGGTAGTGAGAATAATAAGTGCGAAGCATATCATCATTTTTTAACATGAAACGTGCGATGTTGTTTCTGTGAGGTTAAAAGAAAACATCAAAGATATGTCGGCTATGTATTTTTGTCTGATAATACGCTATCGACAGGTAATCTGAGCTGTCTGCAAAAGAACATAATATCTTGCATTCGGAACGAATAATCTTGTTTTGCTGGTAATCTCCACGGTTGTACAACACTGACGCTCGCTTTATTTTATCCTGGTTATCTTTTTAAACCTGACAGAGGTTATTATGTATCAGCGCTGTTTTGACTCCGCCGCGGAGACGATTTTTGAACAGGACAAGACCCCTCGATTTTCACGTTTTGTCATTAGCGATGATCCAAACTGGGAGTCTGGCCATCATATGCATGATAATGAAACAGAGCTTATTTACGTCAAAAAAGGGATAGCCAGGCTAATTATTGACTCTTCACTCTACGTCGCGCATGCGGACGATATTGTCGTCGTTGAGCGGGGGCGGCTACACGCTGTAGCATCCGACAGTAATTCGCCGGCTACCACCTATACCTGTGCGCTGTATGGGTTTTGTTTTCCAGGTTGGGAAGAAAACCAACTATTGCAGAGTCATTCCTGTCCGGTGGTTTCCGTGGTTCAGGGAAAAGAGGTCATTAAAAGTATCTTTAATGAATTAAGCGTGTTACTTCCGCAGGGGAAAAACGTATTGGCTTCCTCTGTATACGATGCATTTGCTTACACCCTGACCGCACTTTACTATGAAAATTTTAAAAATGCCTATCGTTCTGAACAAGGCTACATTAAAAAAGATGTATTAATTAAGGATGTGCTTGTTTATCTCAATAATAATTATCGTGAAAAAATCACGCTTGACCAGCTATCGAAAAAATTTCGTGCCAGCGTCAGTTATATATGCCATGAATTTGCCAAAGAATATCATATATCCCCTATCAACTATGTTATTCAACGACGTATGACCGAGGCCAAGTTTGCGCTGACAAACACTGAGTCGCCACTGGCAGAAATTTCATGGCGGGTAGGATATGAAAATGTGGACCATTTTGCCAAATTGTTTATGCGGCATGTAGGATGTTCTCCCAACGATTATCGTAAGCAATTTAAAAATAGTCTGGTTGAGCAGGCGTATTTGCTGCCAAATACCTGACGGCGAAATTTATCTGATTTATTCGGCCTGATGCCGTAAAGCAGTCAGGCCGAATAAGACGTTCCGGTACGATTCTTACTTGTTCTGATAGTCTTTCAGAATCTGGCGTCCTGCCACATAGATCATAATTTCATCCGTGCCGCCACCGATACGTTCGCAGCGAACATCACGCCAGAAGCGGGAGACACGGGCTTCGTCAGTATAACCAAGCCCACCCATAATCTGAATCGCATCGTCAATCACTTCCATCGCTGTGCGTGCGCAGTACAGCTTAGCCAGCGCGGCGCTGGTACGCAGTGACTCTTCCCGATCGGCCTGCCAGGCGACTTTCAACACCATATTGCGCATGTTTTCGATTTTGATGGCCATTAACGCCAGCTTTTCCTGGATCATCTGGTTATGGCCGATGGGTTTACCAAAGGCGATACGCTGGTTGGCGTAACGGGCGGCATCTTCAAACGCGCATTCGGCGAAACCTGTACTGCGCGCCGCATTAATCAAACGCTCCATCTCAAAATTGTACATGACATTGAGGAAACCCATGCCTTCTTCACCGACCCGGTCGCTTTCGTCCACCTCGACATTATCAAGATAAACTTCGCATGTACTCAACATGTGCCAGCCAATTTTGTGCAGCGGATTAATCTTTATGCCCGGTTTATTTGAGTCCACCCACCAAAGCGTGAACGCTTTTTTAGGATCTTTTGGCTCCGTATCGCGCGCCAGAACCAGCATGTAAGGATATTCTTTTGCACCGGTGATAAATGTTTTTTGGCCGTTAAGATAAACCTTGCCGTTTTTACGCGTCCAGGTTGTTGTGGCGCTATTATTATCAGAGCCCGCGCCAGGTTCTGTTAAGGCTAGCGCATATGCTGGATCGCCGGTGGCCAGAGTACTTTCTGCTGTTTTACGCAGTTGTTCTGCGGAACCAAAACGGCGCATACTGTGAATGCATTGGCCGTTGGTAATCAAAAAGGCCGGAGCGCCGCATTTTGAGATTTCCATCAGCGCCAGCATTTGCGTTACATAGTCAGCCGGAATGCCGCCGAATTCTTCCGGGACGCCCAGCATCGAAATACCGTTTTCCGCCAGCGCCTGCATAAATTCTTTGGGATAGGTGCCCGTTTGATCGCAGGTACGGAAATACTCTTCCGGAAAATTGCTGGTGATTAACTCGCGAATACTGGCCAGTAATAGTTCTTGTTCTTCAGTTAATGAAAAATCCATATTTGTACTCCTTTTAATGTGTTGCGTCAGGAAGCGTGAATCCCATAGTGCTATCGGTAAATAATCTTGTGTCCATCAGTTTTAAATCTGGTGAGATAACCGGTGAAAAATCCATCTTGTCAAGAATATCCCGTTGCAGATCGACGCCAGGCGCAATTTCAATTAAATGCAGGCCATCTTGTTTGAGAGTGAAAACCGCACGTTCAGTGATGTAACGCACATCTAACCCGCGCTCAAGCGCAATTTTTCCACTGAACGTAATTTCCGGCAGTTCGCTGACGAATTTTTTGACGCGACCTTCCTGCAGAATATTTAATTTGCCATCGGTAATTTCAGTTTTTAAACTTCCGGCCGTCAGAGTTCCGCAGAAAATAATTTTTTGCGACGTTGCGCTAATATCGATAAACCCGCCGGTGCCCATAATTTTGCCGTTGAATTTATGTACACCGACATTACCGTGTTGATCCACTTCGGCAAAACTTAAATAGCAGACATCGAGCCCACCGCCGTGATAAAAATCAAACTGTGAGGTCATATCAAGGATCGCGCGGGTATTGACATTGGCGCCGAAGGCCACGCCCTGAGAGGTAATACCGCCCACCGGGCCTGTTTCCACGGTCAGCACGAAGTCATCGGCGCAGCCTTCCTCGCGAGCGACCAGACCAATACCGTCGGCAATGCCTACGCCCACATTGCCTACCGCGCCTTTACGCATTTCAAACAGCGCGCGTCGGGCTACCAGCTTGCGCTGATTAAGGGGCAGGGTAAGCTGGGTACTGTCATCAAGAGTAAAATCCCCGGAGATAAATCGGTTCACCGGCGCGCCGCCATAGAGTTGCGTCTGGTCGGCGTCGACAACCACAATATCCACCAGATAGCCGGGAATACGCACGGATTTTGGATGCAGCGTGGCTTTTTTTACCATTTTCTGCACCTGCATCATTACAATACCGCCATTATTGTGAACGGCCTGGGCGATCACCAGCGCATCAAGATACATCACCTCATCTTCAAATGATGCATAGCCTTCGCTGTCGCAGGTGGTGGCGCGGATAAAAGCCACATTAGGCGCTATCGCTTTATAATAGAGATATTCTTTATTATCGATCTCTACCAGCTTAATGAGATCTTCTTTAGTCACGTCGTTTAATTTTCCGCCCTGTTGGCGAGGGTCGACAAAGGTACCAATACCGATATCGCTCAGAATACCCGGCTGGTGTGCGGCGCTGGCGCGCAGCGTCTGGGTTAATACGCCTTGTGGGTAGTTATAGGCGGCGATTTTATTTTGTTCAGCCAGTTCAGAAATACGGGGAGATTGCCCCCAATGTCCGCATAGCGCCCATTTTACCAGTCCCTCCTGCGCCAGCGGGCTGATGCCGCGATCGGCGCGGTCACCTAATCCGGTAGGGCTAATAATAGATAAATCTCGTGGTGACTGGGTTGTTTGATATTTATCTGCCAGTGCGGTAATTAATGTTGTCGCTTCGAGAATACCGCCGCCTGCGCCCAGAATACATAAAGTGGCCTCATCTGGAATATAATTTACTGCTTCTTGTGCAGAGAGCACGGGAACGCGGCCATTAATGCGTGATGGCTTATTGATTTTCATATTTACTCCACTATTATCCCTGAAAACAATATCGATATAACCGTGTTAAGGTAATAAAGACAGCGGCTTTCAATGAATATGGAACATATTCATGTCAGATAACTATTTATTTTATTGTGGCAGAAAGAGAATATTCCGCCACACGATAAAGTATTACGCCTGGTGCAATATAGTTAATACGGTACGCAGATCGGCTACCGATATTTGTCCCGGCGCAGATGCTTTTTTCACCGCGCCAAACGTTGCCGCAGAACCGAACACTTCGCCGGCAAGACGAGATATTACCCCGGTTTTCGACATCGACATGGTAATAATCGGACGATCCGCATAGCGCTCCTGCATTTCTACAGTGGCGGTAAGTAAGGTCAGGACATCGGCTTTAGTCTGTGGCATGACGGCGATCTTCGGAATATCGGCGCCCAGTTCCTGCATTTTACGCAGACGCTGAATAATCTCTTCCGCTGCGGGCGTTTTATGAAAATCATGGTTAGACATGATCACCGCAACATTGTGTTGATGAGCATAGCCGACGGTGGCTTTCACCTCATCGTCGCCGGTAAAAAGCTCAAGATCGATCATATCGACCAGACCGCTGTCAACCGCTGCACGATTCAGAGCGATATACTGTCCGGTGGTTAGCGCCTGTTCGCCGCCTTCTTTCGCGCTGCGGAAGGTAAATAGCAAGGGTTTATCGGTAATAATCTCCCGGATGGCGCTGGCGGCCTCAAGTACGCTTTCTGCCGTCGTCACGTTGGCAAAATGGTCAACGCGCCACTCCAGAATATCGAAATCCGCTTCACGGTAGGCGAGTGCTTCCGATTTCACATCGGTAATGGTTTTTCCCATTAGCGACACAATGATCTTTGGCGCGCCTTCGCCAACCACGAGATCTCTTACAGTTACGGTTTTCATTTGGTACCCTTCATTGTCATTCGTCGCAATTATAATTTTACCGGTCAGGCTGTGAATCCCATCACCTGCTTCACATAGTCCAATGGAAATGCTTTTCCTGTCCACAGTTCAAACTGTTCGGCTCCTTGCCATAACAACATGCCGTAACCATCAATTGTTTTGCAACCAGCTTGTTGCGCCTGCTGCAATAACTTTGTCATATGCGGATTATAAACACATTCGGTGACCAGCAATTCAGGGCGGAGCAGGGAAACATCGCCGATCAGGGATTCGTTCTCCAATGGTTTCATGCCAACTTTGGTGCCGTTCGTCAGAATATCTGCGCTGGCAAGCGCTTCAGTAAAAGCGTGCTGATCGGCAAGATCGGTGACGGTAACGACGCAATCGGTGTTTTCATTCACCCGCTTCGCAAAGGCAACCGCTTTTTCGAAAAAGTCATCTTTACGGTTAAACAGTTTAATTTCCTTAATGCCTTCAATGGCTGCCTGGGCGCCAATGGCGGTAGCCGCGCCTCCCGCGCCGAGCAGCACCATGGTTTTTCCCCGAATATCGAAACCGCTTTCTTTAATTGCCCGAATATGGCCCGTACCATCCGTGTTGTAGCCGCGTAGATAGCCGTCATCGTTAACAATGGTGTTGATAGCGCCAACCAGTTTTGCTGCTGGCGTTAATTCATCGACATACTCACACGCGAGCTGTTTGTTTGGCATGGAGACGCCCGTACCGCGCATTTTTAATGCTTTCAGTCCTTCAATGGCGCTGGCAAACGTCGTGTTATCCACTTCGAAAGCCATATAGGTATACGGTAGCCCCGCTTTTTCTAACGCTTTGTTTTGCATTTCGGGCGATAAGCTATGACGGATAGGATACGCCATAAGACCAATTAATTCATATTTTGCGGTAACATCCATTTTATACTCCTTAATAAGTGGACAGTGCAGAGCAGGGCGCATGCCTGTTGCGCATAGTTAACATTTTTACTGGAAATAACGCTCGCCAAATCGGACATCGTTTTGCGGGATCTTAAATACGCGATAATAGCGAATAAATACAATAATGGCGGTGATAAATGTCAGTAGTGCAAAGGCAAAATCTAACAAAATGATATATTGCAGGCCAATAGTAGAGAGATAACCGGTGATCAGTGGAATAATAAAGTTAGCTACGCCCCCCATCATCATATATATACTGGTGACTTTAGCTTTACTCTTAGGGAAAAATTCCGACATTACCGATACACCTAATTGTAAAATACCTCCAGCAGCGGAAAAACCAATCACGAAGGCGCCAGCATTACAGATCAGTGGAGAGGGATACAGGTAAATTGCCGCAGCGGTGAGTGTCGCCAGCCCGGCATTGAAAACATTGGCCCAGATGGGGCGAACCATTTTTTTCAGCAATGCGGCAAAAATAAACACGCAAACCAACGATCCCATACTGTAATAAGAGATGGTTTTCAGCGCGTCGGATTCCGCCATTCCGGCGAAGGCCATCGCATATTTAGGCATCCAGACCACAATCACATAGAAGGTTGAGAACGCGGCGACGCCAAATAAAACGGAAGCTACGCCTTCCAGCCAGACGAGGGGAGTACTGTTCATCTGGGGTAATTCTTTCGCAATACTGGCATCGACAAGTTGGCTGGGAAAGCGGCTTTTCAACAGCATCAACGTGATGAGGACGAAAAGGATACCGGGGATTACCACCGCGTAGCCGTACCAGATATGGTTGACTAACAAGGCGCTGACAATAAGGGGGTAAATCATTTGCCCAAAAGAGACCATCGCTTTAACCAGAATAACTGCCGAGCCCGATGCTTTGGGAAAACACTCCATTAATGCAGGGTATCCGCCAGTATCCAGCGCGGAGTTCGCCACGCCGACACACACCGCTAATATGAAAGCGATCATCAGGTTAGGACTGGCGGGAATACCGAAGAAAAATAGCATATATAGTACGGCGCCAAGCAGTATTATTGCCCGACGGCCAAATTTATCGGACAGTACGCCAAAGAATAAAATACTGACCAGACGACCAAGACCAATGCCAGAGATTAAATAGGCGATACCGGCACTATCCGTGGAGAATTTCTGTGCAAGGGAGGTCATGTTCTGGGCTAGTGTAATAACACTCATGCCGTGGAGAAAGTAACTAAAATAAATGCAGATAACAGCCAGCAAATATGGCATGTTGCGAGCCTTGTTCTGAGACATTTGTTCACAGCTCCTTGCTGATGGTTTGATTCAATGTCCTGCTTATTACTGCTTTACTACATGCAGCGATTGTTCAGTAACACTATAAGTCGGTACTGTCGTTATATGTACATAACATGGCGTTTAAAATGCCAGGTTTATTGCATTGGTAGCATTTCATTTGTTAGCCAGGAAATATAAAAATTGCTGCGAATTTGTTGTTTAATACATATAACTCGTGATGCTCATCGCAATTTTTCTGATAAGTGTGAAGATAATGAATAATAATTAACACGAAAATTACATTTTTTGTTTCCCGGTGATAATGGCTAACGTTTTATTTTGCATAGCAAGGCAATAATATTGCAACTGGCACGCTAACATTTATTGTGCAGTTGACGCTGCTTCAGCGTGATGTTGTGATTCAGCCCGACTTCGGTAACCGATGAACAGCGCGAGAAGAAATCCCGCTGCGGCGATACCGGTATCAAACCACATAATATGTGCAATGCTCATTTCTGAAATCCGCGCTGTGATCAACGGAATAGTGAACGTCGCGATACTGCCGGCGCTGTAATAAATGCCGGTCGCTTTACCTTTCTCCTGTGGAAAACGGGCCGCCATCAGCGTCAGGCCGATTTGTACTACGCCACCGGCGGAAGAGAATCCAATGACGAATGCGAAGATCATAACCACATAGGCCTGAGGATGCAGGCAGACCGTCAGAAGCGCAATAAAAGAGATAAAAGTATAAAACATCAATAATGTGGTAGAGCGAATTGTTTTTCTGACCAGCGGGGCGGTTATAAAAACGCACAGTAGCGAGCCGCAGGTATAAATACTTAACAGTTTGATGGATTGGGTATACGACATTCCTGCGACGAACTGTCCATACTGCGCCAGCCACTGGCTGATAAGGTAAAAGGTTGCCATCGAGATATAGCCATAAAGGGTGTAGCTGATAAGATCGATGAGGGAGCAATGATGTACGCCTGCGACAGGCGCTTGCGAGATTTTGGGTTTCAATATCCGACCAGGATAGGGTGGAAAAGGGCAGCGTAATAAAAACAGAGCATTAATAAGCATGATCGCCCCGGCAAGCAGGAAGGACCAGCCAAACCACATATTAGCCCAGACTAATAAACTGATAATAATGGGCAACAAGAATTGCCCGCCAGAGACAAATGCTTTGATCAGAATATTTGCCGTACTGGGGGAGCGAGGGAAGGCTTCCATCAAACTGGGATAGGTACCTGCATCCAAAAAACTGTTGGCCATACCCGCTAAAAAGCCACAGGCATAAGCGACAAAAATCGTCTGAGCATAAAGAATGCCAATGAAAAAAATCAGGTAACAGGCGGTCCCCAGAATGATAAAAGGACGGCGACCAAAGCGATCGGAAAGCATACCGGCGATTAACAAAACGCTTAGCCGGCCAATACCAAGCGAAGAGATCACAATAGATACGCCTGCGGCACTGGTATGCCATTGCTGTTCAAGCGATGACATGTTCAGGCTCATCAGGATAACCCCCATGCCATGTACAAAGTAATTAAAATACAACCCTACAGCGGTAGGGAAATAACGATTTTTCATATTATCTGACTCAGAGATGCCGCCTGAACGTTACAGTGGTATACACAGGCAGGAAGCATATTGGATAGGGTGACAAGTCAATGTCGTGATTGTGTGGTTTTCTATCCGGTATCAATACGATGCGGCGATAACGTTTACGTCTAACACAGCCGCTCCAGATCATGTGCGAAAAGTTCGGCAGCAACAGATTGATAAATTTTCCACTCGATAAAATCCCCCTCTGTATAAATGGACTGAAAAGAAGATAAATCAGGGAAGTAACGCATTGTATTATTGCCGATGCGGTTATTTATTTTGTCAACAATGGCGTTAATTCGTCGCTGTCTCCTGGCTTTCATTTCCTTTAGCCTGGCAATGATTTCTGGAGAGATGGGAGTGTCGCCAGCTTCCCATCGTTGCCAGGTTGCCGAATTATTATCCTGGGTGATATAGATTGTGCATTCTTCAATCGTCATATCAAAAATACGCCGTAGTGCTTGTAGTTCTAACGCGTTCATCATTTTTTAGGCTTTTATATGAAAAAAGTGATGCTATAAATAGCACCACCGACACCGTTTCGACTTGAACAGAATCACACTATTTTGTGCAATATTATTTGTTCGTTGCAGATATCGCGGTGTTGAAGGGAAACGGGAGCTGGCTTATGTAACAATGCAGCGAAAAAAGTTAAAAAAAAAGCCCATCGTAGGAGACGGGCAAAGACTACACACAGCAATTCGTTGTTTCACTCAGGGGATTTCCATGCTTATAAATCAATGTGTTGATTTATAACCGTGTGCTAATAGTAGGCATGAGCACTTTTTGCGTCGATCAGATTCGTCTCAATAGTTTAAAAACTGTAACGGATTTGCGACAGAAATGAGATGCGGCGGGGAACAGACGGGCGAATCAAAATGGAGTGTGCGTTGAATTGATAAACGTCGCTAAAGCATCGGGCGGCAATGCCGCCCGACGGGATTATGACTGCTTGTTGGCTTCCTCGATATCATCCAGCTCTTCAAGGATCTCCTCTGGTTCATTCGTCGGCGCCGGAACTTCATGTACCCATGCGGAGAACAAACGCCAGGTCACGGCCAGAAGCACCGGTCCAATAAACAGACCAATCATACCGAATGCAATCAGGCCGCCGATTACCCCGGAAAGGATCAGAAGCAGCGGTAAATCGGCGCCCATGCGGATGAGTACCGGGCGAATCACGTTATCCAGAGTGCCGACGACGGCGCTCCAAACCAGCAGCACGGTGCCCCAGGTGGTGTCGCCTGTCCAGTAAAGCCAGATAATGGCTGGAATCAATACCGGCAACGGCCCCAACTGAACCAGACACGAAAGGATCATCACTACCGTCAACAGGGTAGCGTAAGGCACGCCGGAAATCGCCAGCCCGACGCCGCCAAGTACCGCCTGTACCAGCGCGGTGACCACCACGCCAAGCGCCACGGCGCGGATCGCCTGGGCAGCCAGCAGAACCGCCGCATCGCCGCGTTTAGCCGCGAGACGACAGGCAAAATGGCGTATACCCATCGCCACTTGTTCGCCGCGCCAGTAAAGCAGGGCGCTAAACAACAGCATCAGGGCGCAGTGCATCATAAAGCGTCCGATATGCGCCGCCTGACCGACAAACCAGGTCGTGGTTGTGCCGATATAAGGCCGCACTTTCGCCATAATAGCGCTACCGCCCATATCCAGCAGGCTATGCCATCCGGCATACAGTTTGGCGCCAACCAACGGAATATTATTTAACCATGCCAGATCGGGTAGCGTCATATCGCCGCCGGTCACTGCATGGATGAGCGGGCCGCTACCATCGACAATGCTGTTCACCAGCAAGGCGACGGGAATAACGAAGAGCAGCACTAACAGCAGCGTCATGACCAGTACGGCAAGCGAGCGGCGGCCCCACAATATTTTTTGTAATTTCAGCAAAACGGGCCAGGTCGCGATAACAATCGTACCTGCCCATGCAAACCCCAAAATAAAAGGCTGTACTATCCACAAACAGGCCACAATCATGATGGCTAAAAACAGCACCGATAGCAGCACTTGCGCAATATCCCTGGGCTGACGAACATTTACCATAAATACTTTTCACCTTTGTCTTTGCGCCAGAACGTTGGCGCGACGTGAACATGCAAACCACACCCTATAATGATGAGCAATTTCAGCGGTTTTTAACAGGCCGATTCTGCATGTAATTCTGTTGGGCGCACAGGAAAAAAATGTGATACAACAAATAACGCAACACGCAAACGATTAAGCATCCCTTCCTGTGCGTAGACCGCTCGCGCTCGCCGGGTTGGGCGCCACCGTTCACAACATAGACCGCAGGAAAAGGTCAATATAATGATTCCACAAATTTCTCAGGCACCCGGCGTCGTTCAGCTGGTGCTCAATTTTTTACAGGCGCTGGAGCAGCAAGGGTTTACGGGCGATACGGCAACCAGCTATGCCGACCGTCTGACAATGTCGACCGATAACAGTATCTACCAGCTTCTTCCCGATGCTGTTGTGTTTCCCCGTTCTACGGCGGATGTCGCGCTTCTTGCCCGTCTGGCGGCGGAGCCGCGCTTTACGTCGCTGATATTTACCCCTCGAGGCGGCGGTACTGGCACGAATGGCCAGGCGCTAAACCAGGGCATTATTGTTGATATGTCCCGCTATATGAACCGCATTATTGAAATTAATCCTGAAGAGGGATGGGTGCGGGTAGAGGCGGGAGTGATAAAAGATCAGCTTAATCAAGCGTTAAAGCCGTATGGCTATTTTTTTGCGCCGGAACTTTCCACCAGTAATCGCGCCACGCTTGGCGGTATGATTAATACCGATGCCTCCGGTCAGGGTTCGCTGGTCTATGGAAAAACGTCAGATCACGTCTTAGGCATACGGGCCGTATTGTTGGGGGGCGATATCCTTGACACGCAATCGATGCCCGTAGAGCTTGCCCGGACGCTGGGTGAAAACACGACGATGCCAGGCCGCATCTATCAGACCGTCTATCAGTCCTGCCTGGAAAACCGTCAACTTATCCTCGATAGCTTTCCAAAGCTCAATCGTTTCCTGACAGGCTACGATTTACGCCACGTCTTTAACGATGACATGACCCGCTTCGATCTTACCCGCATCTTAACGGGGTCGGAAGGGACGCTGGCGTTTATTACTGAAGCCCGGCTGGATATTACCCCGATACCCAAAGTCCGCCGTCTGGTAAATGTAAAATACGACTCCTTTGATTCCGCGCTGCGTAACGCCCCTTTTATGGTTGATGCGCGCGCCTTATCCGTCGAGACGGTCGATTCCAAAGTCCTTAACCTCGCGCGGGAAGATATTGTCTGGCACTCCGTTAGCGAATTGATTACCGATGTGCCGGATAAAGAAATGCTTGGCCTGAATATCGTGGAATTCGCGGGTGACGATGAAGCGCTTATTGACGGACAGGTCGAGGCGCTGTGCCACCGGCTGGATGGCCTGATGGCACGTGCGGAAGCGGGCGTGATCGGCTGGCAACTTTGTACCGATTTGACGGGTATTGAGCGTATTTACGCGATGCGTAAAAAAGCGGTAGGGCTGCTGGGTAATGCGAAAGGCGCTGCCAAACCGATTCCTTTCGCGGAAGATACCTGCGTGCCGCCTGAACATCTGGCCGATTACATCGCCGAATTTCGCGCTCTGCTGGATGGTCATGGCTTAAGTTACGGCATGTTCGGCCACGTGGATGCCGGGGTGCTGCATGTGCGTCCGGCGCTGGATATGTGCGATCCGCAGCAGGAACTGTTGATGAAACAGATCTCCGATGAGGTCGTCGCGCTGACCGCCAGATACGGTGGGCTGTTGTGGGGCGAGCATGGAAAAGGTTTCCGTGCGGAATACAGCCCGGCCTTTTTCGGCGAAGTCCTGTATGGCGAGCTGCGCAAAATAAAAGCGGCTTTTGATCCGCATAATCGACTTAACCCGGGTAAAATCTGTCCGCCGCAAGGGATAGAGGCGCCGATGATGAAGGTGGATGCGGTAAAACGCGGCACCTGGGATCGGCAAATCCCGCTGGCGGTACGGCAGACCTGGCGCGGCGCTATGGAGTGTAATGGTAACGGCCTGTGCTTTAATTTCGATGCGAAAAGCCCGATGTGCCCGTCGATGAAAATTAGCCTTAACCGGATCCACTCGCCGAAAGGGCGGGCGACGCTGGTACGGGAATGGCTCCGTCTATTGGCCGATCGCGGCGTCGATCCGCTGAAGCTGGAAAAGGAGTTGCCGGAAAAACGCGCCAGCTTACGCACGCTGATTGCCCGCACCCGGAATAGTTGGCACAAACGCAAAGGCGAGTATGACTTTTCCCATGAAGTTAAAGAGGCCATGTCCGGCTGTCTGGCGTGTAAAGCCTGTACGACCCAGTGTCCGATTAAAATCGATGTTCCGGAGTTTCGTTCACGTTTCTTACAGCTTTACCATACGCGTTATCTGCGTCCGGTACGCGATCATCTGGTGGCGACGGTCGAGACCTACGCGCCGCTGATGGCGCGTGCGCCAAAGACCTTTAACTTTTTTATTAACCAACCGATGGTTCGCAATCTGGCGAAAAAACATATCGGTATGGTGGATTTACCTCTGCTTTCTGCCCCTTCATTGCAACAGCAACTGGTGGGCCATCCGTCTGCCAATATGACGCTTGAGCAACTGGAGCGCATGAGCGCCGAGCAAAAAGCGAAAACGGTACTGGTGGTTCAGGACCCGTTTACCAGCTACTACGACGCTCGGGTCGTAGCGGACTTTATCCGCCTGGCGGAAAAACTGGGCAGGAGGCCGGTATTGTTACCGTTCTCGCCGAATGGTAAGGCGCAGCATATTAAAGGTTTTCTTAATTGCTTTGCGAAAACGGCGAAAAAAACCTCTGAGTTCCTTAATCGGATCGCTGCGTTGGGGATGCCGATGGTGGGCGTCGATCCGGCGCTGGTTCTGTGTTATCGCGACGAATACAAACTGGCGCTGGGCGAACAGCGCGGCGATTTTCATGTGTTGCTGGTGAATGAATGGCTGGCGCAGGAAATAAATGCAAGACTGTCCGTCGAGGTGAGCGGCGAACCGTGGTACTTTTTTGGTCATTGTACGGAAGTCACGGCTTTACCCGGCGCGCCTGCGCAGTGGGCCGCCATCTTTGCCCATTTTGGCGCGAAGCTGGAAAATGTCAGCGTAGGCTGCTGCGGTATGGCGGGCACTTATGGACATGAACTAACCAATCATAAAAATTCGCTGGGAATTTATGAGCTATCCTGGCATCAGGCGATGCAACGTTTACCGCGAAACCGTTGCCTGGCAACCGGTTATTCCTGCCGAAGCCAGGTTAAACGCATTGAAGGTACGGGCGTGCGTCACCCGTTGCAGGCATTACTGGAGATTATAGGTTGATCTGGAAACGTGAAGTGACCCTCGATGCGCTTAATGCGATGGGGGAAGGGAATATGGTTGGCCTGCTTGATATCCGCTTTGAGCGTATTGGGGACGATACGCTGGAAGCGACAATGCCCGTCGATCATCGCACCAAACAGCCGTTCGGCTTGCTGCATGGCGGAGCGTCTGTGGTGCTGGCGGAAAGTATCGGCTCGGTCGCAGGTTATCTGTGTACGCAGGGGGAGCAAAAGGTGGTGGGGCTGGAGGTGAATGCCAACCATGTACGGTCGGCGCGTCAGGGGCGCGTACGAGGCGTCTGTAAAGCGTTGCATACCGGGGCTCGCCATCAGGTCTGGCAGATAGAGATCTTTGATGAACAGGGACGTCTGTGCTGTTCTTCGCGCCTTACTACGGCGATTGTGTGACGTTGTCACCATAAAAGTGTGATGCATATTGCTTTTGGTCAAAATGTGCGCAGAAAAAGGTGATATACTGTGCACGTTTACACATAAGCGAGGATGATATGTCTACTGATTTAGACCCAACCCAACTGGCGATTGAATTTTTACGCCGTGATAAAACCGAACTTTCTCCCGCGCAGTATTTGAAGCGTTTAAAACAGCTGGAGTTAGAGTTTGCCGATCTCCTCACCCTCTCTGCAACCGAACTGAAAGAAGAGATCTATTTCGCCTGGCGGTTGGGCGTGCATTAATAAAGTCTGTGTAGGCCGGATAAGGCGTTAGCCGCCATCCGGCTATGTTACCAGGCAATCTCACCAGACACTGTCCCCAGGTAATAGATAACCCCCTTGATTTTGTTTAAAAAAAATACAGATCGCCATTTGTGCTAAAAAGGCGCGCGTTCTTTATGAGATTATTCTTATGCCCCTTCAAGAGCTAAGCCATTAAGAGTGCCGGAGATAAGCGCCGGATGGG
Organism: Salmonella sp. SAL00672; assembly: GCF_046552175.1. Taxonomy (NCBI): domain Bacteria; kingdom Pseudomonadati; phylum Pseudomonadota; class Gammaproteobacteria; order Enterobacterales; family Enterobacteriaceae; genus Salmonella; species Salmonella sp. SAL00672. The sequence goes on from NZ_JBGDUQ010000001.1 coordinate 223,291, forward strand.
GCCGGAACCCTTAAGCCTGTATTGAACAGACTTAAGGGTTTTTCTTTTCCGGGCGCGTAAAAAACTAAGGTCTGTCAATAACCGCTGGCATGTCGTCAGCCGTATGATTATTCAAAATACGGTTAGCCAGCACACCTGACATCATCGATCCGTTAACGTTCAGTGCCGTGCGGGCCATATCAACGATAGGTTCGATGGCAATAAAAATACCGACCAGCGCAACGGGAAAATTCAACGTCGACAGGACAATCAGCGTCGCGAACGTACCACCGCCGCCGACGCCGGCTACGCCAATAGACCCTAGCGCAATGGCAGGCAACATCGCGGCCAGAAAATGCAGCGAGAGAGGATCAATGCCGATGGTGGGCGCAATCATCGCTACCATAATAGCCGGATAAATCCCGGCGCAGCCATTTTGCCCCATACTGGAGCCAAACGAGGCGGAAATATTGGCAATGGTGCTTTGTACGCCAAATTTTTCCTGGGCGGAAATGGCCAGCGGGATAGAGGCTGCGCTGCTGCGGGAAACAAACGCAAAGGTTAAGACGGGCCAGACCATTCTGAAATAACGCGCTGGATTATTACCGCTGAGGATCAGCAAGATGGCATGCACGATAAACATCATGAAAATCGCGATATAACAGGCGCCGATAAAACCAAGTAAGCTGGCGAATTGTTCAAAGTGGTATGATGAAAATACGGTAGTCATTAATGCCATGACGCCATAGGGCGTTAATGCAATAACGATACGTACCATCTTCATGACCCAGATCTGGATAGCGTTAATGCCTGCGCTTAATTTCTGACCTTCTTCCGGCGCCTCTTTTTTGACCTTTAACAGAGCGATCCCCGCTATTAGCGTGAAGATAACGATGCCGATAACGGAAACACTTCTGGCCCCCGTAAGATCAAGAAAAATATTAGTCGGAATCAGCGATGTCACTAACTGGGGAATCGACACCGCGGCAGTCTTATTGACTTCTTCTGTAGTTAACATTGACGGCATGTGCACAAAAGCGCTGGCGTCAAGCCCCAGTATATGGGCGGTCAGTAATCCGATAAAACCAGCAGCCATCACCAGGCATAACATGCATCCGACGATCGTCAGCGACATTTTTCCGATGCCGGCACTATTTTCCAGTTTATTGATGGCGGAAAGAATAGAAATAAAAATTAGCGGTATAGCGACCAGTTTTAGCAGGTGGACGTAACCATTGCCGACGATGCTGTACCATTCGATAATAGTTTTAGTGTGATTTGCTGAAATAAAATGTAGGGATAAACCAATAACAGCCCCTAAAAAGATAGCGATAAAAACGCTTTTCGACAGGGAATCGCTTTTTTGATTAATTCTCAAGATGACCCACGAGAAAACCAAAAAAAGTACGATATACGCGAGCGTAACAACCATATTTTAAGCCTCTTGCCTCATTCAGCACCTGAAATGCCGGAAAGAGTTTACATAAACCTATAGCTCAAACTGAGTTATAGAACCGCAGCGGATTATAAAGAGCGCAACGCCAGGTATCCATACAAAAAATGGGGTTCTGACCTCGCCGCCCGGCAATGTCGACAGCCTATTAATTAAATAGTCATTTTCTATACATCTTTTCGTTTTTGACCTGTCAGAACGGTTAATATCTTATAAATCATTACTTATCAAAAAGTTAAGTTGTTTTTTGTCTGTCGTATGACCTGGCGGACAGGGTCTATGCTTAATAAAAGGCGCTCAATATGACCATTTGTTGGAAAGCCCCTGCGGTTAAGGGGTTGAAGTGATAATCATTATCACTAACATGCTGTTATATCCTGGTGATTTAGAACGCGAGGTAACTCTATGGAATTGCATTCAGACACGTTTAACCCGGAGGACTTCCCCTGGCAAGGGCTGACGCTAACGCCAGCGGCGGCAGCGCACATACGTGAACTGGCAGAAAAGCAGCCGGGCATGTTGGGCGTGCGGTTAAGCGTAAAACAGACGGGATGTGCCGGATTTGGCTATGTTCTGGATACCGTTCGGGAGCCGGATAAAGACGATCTGGTTTTTGAAGCCGAAGGCGCAAAGCTTTTCGCACCGTTACAGGCGATGCCTTTTATTGACGGAACAGAAGTGGATTACGTACAGGAAGGGCTGAACCAGTTATTTAAATTTCATAACCCCAAAGCCCAGAATGAATGCGGCTGCGGCGAAAGTTTTGGGGTATAGGCGGTACTATGTCTCGTAACACTGAAGCAACGGAAGAGGTCGGCATCTGGACAGGCGGACGCCTTAATTACAAAGAAGGATTTTTCACGCAATTACCCACTGATGAACTGGCAAAAGGCATCAGCGAAGAGGTGGTGCGCGCGATTTCCGCAAAGCGTAACGAACCTGAGTGGATGCTGGAATTTCGTCTCAATGCCTATAGAGCCTGGCTGGACATGGATGAACCGCACTGGCTGAAGGCGCACTACGATAAACTGAACTATCAGGACTACAGCTATTACTCTGCGCCATCATGCGGAAACTGCGACGATAACTGCGTTTCCCAGCCGGGAGCCGTACAGCAAACGGGCGCGAATACCTTTTTGAGTAAAGAGGTTGAAGACGCCTTCGAGCAACTTGGCGTTCCGGTTCGCGAAGGGAAAGAGGTCGCCGTCGATGCGATTTTTGACTCGGTCTCCGTAGCGACCACATACCGTGAAAAACTGGCGGAACAGGGCATTATTTTCTGTTCTTTTGGCGAAGCGATACACGATCACCCTGACCTGGTCAGGAAATATCTTGGCACCGTCGTGCCGGGGAACGATAACTTTTTTGCCGCGCTGAATGCGGCAGTCGCTTCCGATGGGACATTTATCTATGTTCCCAAAGGCGTGCGTTGCCCAATGGAGTTATCCACCTATTTTCGCATTAACGCTGAGAAAACCGGTCAGTTTGAGCGCACGATTCTGGTGGCGGATGAAGGCAGCTATGTGAGTTATATCGAAGGCTGCTCCGCGCCCGTACGCGACAGTTATCAGCTCCACGCCGCGGTAGTGGAAGTCATCATCCATAAAGATGCTGAAGTAAAATATTCCACCGTACAAAACTGGTTCCCGGGCGACAACAACACGGGCGGCATTCTGAACTTTGTGACCAAGCGGGCGTTGTGCGAAGGGGAAAACAGCAAGATGTCGTGGACCCAGTCGGAAACCGGTTCGGCGATTACCTGGAAATACCCGAGCTGTATTCTGCGCGGTGATAATTCTATCGGCGAGTTCTATTCCGTTGCGCTGACCAGTGGACATCAGCAGGCTGACACCGGCACCAAAATGATCCATATCGGTAAAAACACGCGCTCAACCATTATCTCAAAAGGCATTTCCGCCGGCCACAGCCAGAACAGCTACCGTGGGCTGGTAAAAATTATGCCGACGGCAACCAACGCCCGAAATTTCACCCAATGCGACTCCATGTTGATTGGCGCGGACTGCGGCGCGCATACGTTCCCGTATGTTGAATGCCGCAATAACAGCGCGCAACTGGAGCACGAAGCGACAACATCACGCATCGGTGAAGATCAGCTTTTCTATTGTTTGCAACGCGGCATCAGCGAAGAAGACGCTATTTCGATGATCGTCAACGGTTTCTGCAAAGACGTTTTCTCGGAACTGCCGCTGGAGTTTGCCGTTGAAGCGCAAAAACTGCTGGCGATTAGCCTTGAGCACAGCGTCGGTTAATGATGAAGGAAAACCCATGTTAAGCATTAAAGATTTACAGGTCAGTGTGGAAGAAAAAGCGATTTTGCGTGGCCTGAATCTGGAGATTCGCCCCGGCGAAGTTCATGCCATTATGGGGCCGAACGGTTCCGGGAAAAGCACGCTCTCCGCCACTCTGGCGGGACGTGAAGATTATGAGGTCACCGGCGGCTCGGTTACGTTCAAAGGTAAAGATCTGCTTGAACTGTCGCCGGAGGAACGGGCGGGCGAAGGGATTTTTATGGCCTTCCAGTACCCGGTAGAAATCCCCGGCGTCAGTAACCAGTTTTTCCTGCAAACCGCGCTGAATGCCGTGCGCGCCTACCGCGGGCAGGCGTCGTTGGATCGCTTTGATTTTCAGGATCTGATGGAAGAGAAGATCGCATTGCTGAAAATGCCGGAAGATTTGCTGACCCGTTCGGTAAACGTCGGTTTTTCCGGCGGGGAGAAAAAGCGCAATGATATTTTGCAAATGGCGGTGCTGGAGCCGGAACTGTGCATCCTTGATGAGTCGGACTCCGGACTGGATATCGATGCGTTGAAAATTGTGGCGGAAGGCGTCAACGCGTTACGCGACGATAAACGCGCTTTTATTATCGTGACCCACTATCAGCGCATACTGGACTATATCAAACCCGATTACGTCCATGTCCTCTATCAGGGGCGAATTGTCCGATCCGGCGATTTTACTCTGGTCAAACAACTGGAGGAGCAGGGTTATGGCTGGCTTACCGAACAGCAGTAAAGCGCTACAGCAATGGCAGCATCTCTTTGAGGAAAAAAGAGAAAGTCGAACTGAGCAGGCAAGACAACATTTACAACAGATGTTACGTCTGGGATTGCCGACGCGTAAACATGAAGACTGGAAATACACGCCGCTGGAGGGCTTAACCCATAGCCAGTTTATCCAGCAGTGTGTGACTATCAGCGCCGCACAGCGTGATGCGCTGGCGCTGCAAATCGATGCCGTGCGGCTGGTGTTTGTCGATGGTCGGTTTATGCCAGATCTCAGTGATAGCACGCAAAACAGCGGATTTGACGTTAGCGTCAGGGATGAGCGCCAGACGCTTGCCGCGCCGGTACAGCCTGAGGTTTTTCTGCATCTGACGGAAAGCCTGGCGCAATGTGTCACGTATATACAGGTACGGCGAAATCAGCGTCCGACCAGGCCGCTACTGTTAATGCATATCACGCAGGGCGTGGATGGCGACGAGCTGAACACCGCGCATTATCGCCACCATCTGGCGCTGGCGGAAGGCGCGGAAGCGACGGTTATTGAGCATTATGTCAGCCTTACAGCGGCAAAACATTTTACCGGCGCGCGTCTGACGATGAACGTTGCAGACAATGCGCAACTGCGTCATATCAAACTGGCGTTTGAAAATGCGTCCAGCTATCACTTTGCGCATAACGATCTTCTGCTGGCGACAGACGCCTCGGCGTTTAGCCACAGTTTTCTGCTGGGCGCCGCAGTACTACGTCACCACAGCAGCTCACAACTGAATGGTGAAAACGCGACGCTTCGACTGAATAGTCTGGCGATGCCGGTGAAAAATGAAGTCTGCGATACGCGGACATGGCTGGAACATAACAAAGGCTACTGTAACAGCCGCCAGTTGCACAAGACCATCGTCAGCGACAAAGGACGCGCGGTCTTTAATGGCCTGATTAACGTGGCGCAACACGCCATTAAAACCGACGGCCAGATGACCAATAATAACCTGTTGTTGGGGAAACTGGCTGAAGTCGATACCAAACCGCAATTAGAGATCTATGCCGATGACGTGAAGTGCAGCCACGGCGCGACGATCGGGCGTATTGACGATGAGCAGATGTTTTATCTGCAATCACGCGGCATCAGGCAGCAGGAGGCGCGGCACATGATTCTTTACGCGTTTGCCGCAGAGTTAACGGAAGCTATCCATGATAGCGCCCTTAAACAGCAGGTGCTGGCGCGAATCGGCCAGCGACTGCCCGGAGGCCTGGTATGACATTTCCTGTAGAAAAAATACGGGCGGATTTTCCCATACTGCAGCGTGAAGTTAACGGCCTGCCGCTGGCTTACCTGGACAGCGCAGCCAGCGCTCAAAAACCTAATCAGGTGATTGATGCTGAATCTGCCTTCTACCGTCACGGCTATGCTGCGGTACATCGGGGTATCCATACGTTAAGCGCGCAGGCGACCGAAAGCATGGAGAATGTGCGTAAGCAGGCGTCGCGGTTTATTAACGCCCGCTCCGCAGAAGAACTGGTGTTCGTGCGCGGTACGACGGAGGGCATTAACCTTGTCGCCAACAGTTGGGGAACGGAAAATATTCGCGCCGGGGATAACATTATGATCAGCGAGATGGAGCATCACGCCAACATCGTTCCCTGGCAGATGCTGTGCGAGCGCAAAGGCGCTGAACTGCGCGTGATCCCATTGCATCCTGACGGTACGCTGCGGCTGGAGACCTTAGCAGCACTGTTCGATGACCGAACCCGACTGCTGGCCATTACCCATGTTTCCAATGTGCTGGGGACGGAAAACCCACTGCCGGACATGATTGCGCTGGCGCGCCAGCATGGGGCGAAAGTGCTGGTGGATGGCGCCCAGGCCGTGATGCACCATGCTGTTGATGTCCAGGCGCTGGACTGCGATTTTTACGTTTTCTCCGGCCATAAACTTTACGGGCCGACCGGCATCGGTATTCTGTATGTTAAAGAGGCGTTGCTGCAAGAAATGCCGCCGTGGGAAGGGGGCGGGTCGATGATCTCGACCGTCAGCCTGACGCAGGGAACGACATGGGCGAAAGCGCCCTGGCGTTTTGAGGCGGGAACGCCGAATACTGGCGGCATCATCGGTCTCGGCGCGGCAATTGACTATGTGACGTCGCTGGGACTGGATAAGATTGGCGATTATGAGCAGATGCTGATGCGCTATGCGCTGGAGCAACTGGCGCAGGTGCCTGATATCACGCTGTATGGTCCGGCGCAGCGGTTGGGCGTCATCGCGTTTAATCTGGGTAAACACCATGCTTACGACGTCGGCAGCTTTCTTGATAATTACGGCATCGCGGTACGAACGGGGCATCACTGCGCGATGCCGCTCATGGCCTGGTATGGCGTGCCGGCAATGTGCCGGGCTTCGCTGGCGATGTATAACACCCATGAAGAAGTGGACCGACTGGTGGCAGGATTAACGCGTATCCACCGCTTATTGGGATAACAGTGAGGTTTTATGGCTGCGCTACCGGATAAAGAAAAATTGCTGCGTAACTTTACGCGTTGCGCTAATTGGGAAGAGAAATATTTATATATTATTGAGTTGGGGCAGCGCCTGGCGGAGTTAAATCCGCAGGATCGCAATCCGCAAAATACGATTCATGGCTGTCAGAGCCAGGTGTGGATCGTGATGCGGCGAAACGCCAACGGCATTATCGAATTGCAGGGCGACAGCGACGCGGCGATCGTTAAAGGCCTTATGGCGGTGGTATTTATTTTGTACCACCAAATGACGGCGCAGGATATTGTGCATTTTGATGTCCGGCCATGGTTCGAAAAAATGGCGCTTACGCAACACCTCACACCTTCTCGTTCTCAGGGGCTGGAAGCAATGATTCGCGCAATTCGCGCTAAGGCCGCCACTCTTAGCTAAACTGTACAGACAGCGTTCTACCTGATGTCAAATCCTTTGTCGGACGGCGACGTCGCTTTATCCAGAGTGGACAGAGCGTATATTTTGTTGTTCTGATAAGCGAAGCGCTACCAGTCGTCGCAGAGGGCATCACCAGGAATACAGGAGGTTTGGTATGAAACGTGCGTCTTTCATTACGCTAACTATTATCGGCGCGTATAGCGCGTTACAGGCAGCCTGGGCGGTTGATTATCCATTACCGCCCGAAGGCAGCCGTCTTATTGGTCAGAATCAAACCTATACCGTACAGGAAGGTGATAAAAACCTGCAGGCTATCGCCCGGCGTTTTGATACGGCGGCGATGCTCATTCTTGAAGCGAACAATACGATTGCGCCGGTGCCTAAGCCCGGTACGCTAATTACCATTCCCTCGCAGATGCTATTGCCGGATGCGCCCAGGGAAGGCGTTATCGTCAACCTCGCGGAGCTACGGTTGTATTATTACCCGCCGGGAGAAAACCGCGTTCAGGTGTATCCCATCGGCATCGGTTTGCAGGGACTGGAAACTCCCGTCATGGACACCCGGATAGGGCAAAAGATCCCCAACCCGACGTGGACGCCGACGGCAGGCATACGCCAACGTTCGCTTGAGCGGGGGATCACGCTGCCGCCGGTGATCCCTGCCGGGCCAAATAACCCGCTGGGACGCTATGCGCTGCGTCTGGCGCACGGTAATGGGGAATATCTCATTCATGGCACCAGCGCGCCGGATAGCGTAGGTCTGCGTGTGAGTTCCGGTTGTATTCGCATGAACGCGCCGGACATCAAAGCGTTATTTGCGCAGGTCAGAACGGGGACGCCGGTAAAAGTGATTAACCAGCCGGTGAAATTCTCTGTCGAGCCGAATGGCATTCGTTATGTAGAGGTACACAGGCCGCTATCGCCGGAAGAAGAGCAAAACGTGCAGACGATGCCCTACGTGTTGCCTGCGGAATTTACCGCGTTCAGAAACGCGCAAGGGGTGGATAGTCGCCTGGTCGATAAGGCGCTATACCGGCGAGCCGGGTATCCTGTCAGCGTGAGCGCCGGGCAGACGCCGGCGGTAAATACGACCGCAGTCGAATCCGCTCAGAACGGTTTTGTCGGGGAAGAGGGGCAAACGCGCGCGACGCAGTAGCCTTCGCAGCAAACGACGGACAAAAAAATGGCGCACGATGTGCGCCATTTTATATTGTGCGTCAAATTATTTACAGATGCGGAATACTTTGTTGTCCAGACGTTGGTTCGCGCGAGCAGCATCGTCTTTAGCAGCCTGAACGTCGGAACGCATTGCATTTACGTCATTACTCAGTTGCTCAACTTTAGCGCTCAGCGTCTGTACATCGGAAGACAACTGATCGATTTTAGCGTTGCTTGAACAACCTGCCAGTAACGTGGAACCCAGAACTGCTGCACCTAAGATCAGCTTGTTAGTACGGGTCATAATAATATCCTTATATTATGCATGGTTATTCGGGTAAAGAAATGGCGCACGATGTGCGCCATTTTATATCGTGCGTCAAATTACTTACGGACGTGGGATACTACTTTGTTGTCCAGACGCTGGTTCGCGCGAGCTGCGTCGTCTTTAGCAGCCTGAACGTCGGAACGCATTGCATTTACGTCATTACTCAGTTGATCAACTTTAGCGCTCAGCGTCTGTACATCGGAAGACAACTGATCGATTTTAGCGTTGCTTGAACAACCTGCCAGTAACGTGGAACCCAGAACTACTGCACCTAAGATCAGCTGGTTAGTACGGTTCATAACAATAACATTATACTTTGTGTGGTTATGTGGGTAAAAAAAATGGCGCACGATGTGCGCCATTTTTATTACGCAGGTACTATTACTTACGGTATTTAGTAGCCTGGTTGTCCAGACGCTGGTTAGCGCGAGCTGCGTCGTCTTTAGCAGCCTGAACGTCGGAACGCATTGCGTTCACGTCGTTGCTCAGCTGGTCAACTTTAGCGTTCAGAGTCTGAACGTCAGAAGACAGCTGATCGATTTTAGCGTTGCTGGAGCAACCAGCCAGCAGAGTAGAACCCAGGATTACCGCGCCCAGTACCAGTTTAGTACGATTCATTATTAATACCCTCTAGATTGAGTTAATCTCCATGTAGCGTTACAAGTATTACACAAACTTTTTTATGTTGAGAATATTTTTTTGATGGGAATGCACTTATTTTTGATCGTTCGCTCAAAGAAGCATCGAAATGCATGAAAGTCCCTAAAAAACCGAAAGAAAACAGGGGGCTTCCATCGGATTCTTCTTAGATAATCCGCAATTAGATAGTAAAATCCGATTTGATTTTTTTATTAATAGTGGCTATCGATTAAATAAAAAAAGCGCCGGAAGGGCGCTTTTTTAAACAAATTAATTCACACAACAATTATTACAGTACGTGAACAGAGGCGGTGTTAGTGGTGCCGCTTGGAACCAGCGCGCCGGAGACCATCACTACGACGTCGCCTTTCTGGGCGAGGCCGCTTTGCAGGGCGACATCTTTGCCCAGACGGTAGAAATCATCAGTAGAATTGATTTCTTTCACCAGCTGCGATACCACGCCTTTGCTCAGTACTAACTGACGGGCGGTCACTTCATTGGTGGTCAATGCCAGGATGGTGGCGTCCGGGAAGTATTTGCGCACGGCGCGAGCGGATTTACCGCCCTGGGTCGCTACCACGATCAGCGGCGCTTCCAGTTTTTCGGCGGTTTCTACCGCGCCGCGGCATACCGCTTCCGTAATGCGCAGTTTACGGCTGTCGTTGTTGTAGTCCAGACGGCTGTTCATGACGCGGTCGGTACGTTCGCAGATGGTCGCCATGATAGAAACGGCTTCCAGCGGGTATTTCCCTTTTGCGGATTCGCCGGACAGCATAACCGCATCCGTACCGTCGAGGATGGCGTTCGCTACGTCGCCTGCTTCTGCGCGGGTCGGACGCGGGTTTTTGATCATAGAATCCAGCATCTGAGTCGCGGTGATCACGACTTTACGTGCGCGGATACATTTTTCGATCATCATTTTCTGCGCAAAAATCACTTCTTCAACCGGGATTTCTACGCCCAGGTCGCCACGCGCAACCATGATGCCGTCGGAAGCTTCGAGAATTTCATCGAAGTTGTTCAGGCCTTCCTGGTTTTCGATCTTAGAGATAATCTGGATGTTTTCGCCGCCGTGGGCTTTCAGATGCTCGCGAATTTCGACAACGTCAGAACGTTTACGGATAAAGGACGCCGCAACAAAGTCAACGCCCTGTTCGCAACCGAAGATCAGGTCCTGTTTGTCTTTTTCAGCCAGCGCCGGCAGAGCAATAGAAACGCCCGGCAGGTTAACGCCTTTGTTCTCGCCCAGATCGCCGTTGTTCAGCACCTTACAAATGACTTTATTGCCTTCGATGGCGGTCACTTCCATACCGATCAGACCATCGTCAACCAGGACGGTGTTGCCAACGCTCAGGTCGCTGGTGAAGCCTTCATAGGTGACGGCAACGATTTCATTATTACCGACCACGGATTTGTCGGTGGTAAAAGTGAAGGTTTGACCCGCTTTCAGCGAAACGTCGTTACCGCCTTCCAGTTTAATGGTGCGGATTTCTGGTCCTTTAGTATCAAGCAGAATAGCGGCTTTTTTACCGGTTTTGCTCATCACGTTGCGCAAGTTCTGGATACGCTGACCGTGTTCTGCATAATCGCCATGAGAGAAGTTCAGACGCATCACGTTCATGCCCGCGTCCAGCATTTTGCTTAACATCTCTTCGGATTCGGTTTTCGGACCGATAGTACAAACAATTTTCGTCTTTTTCATGACAGTCTTAGTCTTTAAGTTGAGGAGGATATGGAAATCTGGCTTCGGGCGCGCACGGCCCGGAAGCTAAGCCTGTGTTGCTAAAGTGATGATGCCTCGCTCTAAGGATAGGTGACATCGAAAGAGCGTGCAGAGGAATGTGTGCTCGCGTTTCAGCCCAACGGGAAGGGGATAATTTTAGTCGTTGAGTTTTACAGTCCAATGCGCTGAAACCATTCAAGAGACAATTGGCGCGCATTATACGCTGAAATTTACAAAAAAGGAAAATGAAAACCCTGTTTCAAAAGACATCTGTGCAGATCCACAACGGTTTGTTATTACGCTGTTTACGATGTCGCTGGCGATGACGCCGCCCGAACAGGGGCGGCGTTGCGCAACAGCGGGTGTTGTTGCGCATAATGTCAATCGAGCAACTTTTTGCCTTCCAGGTCGATGGCGATGTTTTGGTTGTGTGCTTTTCGATAGCACAGTATCGCTATCCCGATCGCCGCCCAGCTAATTCCGAGTATCAGAGCGTGAATGTTCATGTTTAAACAGACGTAGCCGATGACGATCATCCCCATGATCGGCGAAATGACATGGGCGAAAATGCGCCGCTGGGCTTTCATCCGGAAATTGAACAGGATAAACACACACAGGTTCACGACAAAAAAAGCGAAAAGCGCGCCAAAGTTCACCAGCGTGGAGATAGATTCAATCTTGCCGGAAAACAGGTAGCTGAGCAGCAGGGTGACGCCGCCGGTAAACAGAATGGCATAATCCGGCGTTTTACGCGTGGTATGGACGTGAGCGAGGAAGGCGGGCAACATTCGGTCGCGCCCCATTGAAAATAGCACTCTGGACACCGCCGTTTGCGCGGTAATAATGTTGCCGACGGCGCACACAAACGCCACAATGATGGAAAACGCCACTTTGAGCCAGATACCGCCAACGTTGCCGGCAATGGTGAAAAATGCTTCATTCGTCGCATTACCTTCCGCGAAGCGGTCGACGTTACCGGTGGCGAACGCCGCAAACGCCACAACGATAATAAACAGTACCGTCGCCAAAACTAACGCCAACAGCGTTGCTTTACTGACGGCGCGTCCCCCGCCTTCGCTTTCTTCACTTAATGTACTGATAGCGTCAAAGCCGAGAAAGTTCAGCGCAGCCACCGAAATCGCCGTCGCGATGAGCCCTGGGGTGAACCACTGTGAATCGAAAAAAGGCCGGAAGGAAAGCGTTATCTGACTACTGTCCAGCAGCATCAGACGGACAATGAGTAGCACGAAAATCGCCAGAATACCGAGTTGAATAAAGACCAGTAACTTATCGAATTTCGCCGTTTGCTGTATCCCGAGATAGTTGACTCCGGTGCCAATAGCCACATAAATCAACGGCCAGACCCAGACCGGGATTTGCGGTAAAATAGCGTGGACCGCGACGCCGCCCAGCACTGCCACGAGCGTAGGGAACAAAAGATAATCCAGCAGTAATATCCATCCGGTCAGAAACCCTACGGCGGGATTAATGCATACGCCAGCATACGCATAGGCCGAACCCGACGAGGAGATATGTTGCGATAAGGTAGAGTAGCTGTACGCGGTAAAAAACATCGCGATCGCGCCAATAATATAAACCAGCGCAACCATACCGTGCGAAAGATTATAAACGACGCCATAAAGAGAGACTGGCGCGATAGGCACCATAAACACCAGACCATAAAGCACTAAATCGGTAAGAGACAATTTTTTGACTTTTTTCATGATAAATACCTTAATGGCTTTTTATGCCAGATCGCGTAAAAACGCGCTTACCGCTGCGAGGCAGGGCGCGATATTTTCTTCATGCGGGTTATGGCTGCTGCCGGGAATAGTGACCGCGCGGCAGTCTGAAATGTGAGAGAGAAGCGGAGAGACGACGCGCTCGGTTGCCTGATCGTTTTCGCCGCGTAGTACCAGAACAGGACAGCGTATCTGGCACAAATGGGGCGTAATATCCCAGTCGGCAAGTTTGCCATTTGCCGCCAGTTCATTGGTTCCCCATAAAATGTGATAACCCGTAGGGTCGGCGGCGAACTGCGCATTAGAGCGCTGAACATGAACGGCTTCTTCCGCGAGGGTATAAACGTGTCTGGCATAATAAGCGACCAGCTGTTCCGGTGGGTTTTGATAAATGACGGCGGGCATAATGACGTTTTTGATATCGTCATCGGACATTGGCGTCAGAGCGTTAAAGAGCCGTATGGCTTCCTGTTGCCACAGGGCGATACTGGCCGGCGAACTGGCCAGTATCGTCCCGCGAAGCCCGGCAGGCTGTAAGCAGGCGTGCTCTGCGGCAAGCATTCCGCCCCAGGAATGTCCCAGTATCGAATACCCGTGTCCAATACCCAGGTGATGAATTAATTGGGTTAATTGACGGAGATAACGCGCAATAGTCCAGAAAGACGCGTCAGCATGAGGAAAATGCGTTGAACGACCGCAGCCATATTGATCGTAAAATATTACCATGCGCCCGTCATCAGCCAGACGGCGATAATTTAATAAATAATCAAAGCCGCCAGAAGGGCCGCCATGAAGGATAATGAGCGGCGTGAGTAATGATTTTCTGTCTCCATAAATCCGATAGCTTGTCAATATGTTTTCAGAAAACATTTCGCCATAGAGATAAGTATCATTCATATTCTTAATGACTCAGTGTGTGGCAGGGCAGGCGAAATTTATATTCGCCTGGGTAATATTATTTTTTTATTGTGTGTAAAACATTACACCAGAAGGTGGCGTAATGTTCCCATTGCAGAAACTGCGGGCTTCCCCAGTGCGGCGAACAATCACTGGCAAAGCAACATACTTTCCCTTTATGGTAAGTACCCATAACTAACAGTGGATCGCCATTAATTTCAGCAAGGACTTGACTATTTTCTTTGGCGATAAGCTTGTTATAGCCCAACAGCGGCGGCCATTCGCTAAATGGCTGGGTAATAACATGTTCTACCGCAGTATTTACTGCTTTACATCCTTGCGGTAGTTCTACGCGGTCATCTACATCCAGCATATCAACCGGCAATACCTCCGCCAGAACCGTATTTTTATAATTGGCTTTTGCTTCTATTCCCGTAAAGGATAAATACCCGCCGATCATCAACAGACCGCCGCCCTCAGCAACATAATCGGCGATAAGTTGTAATGCATCAGGAATAATGTCCATATTATAAAACGTTCTGTTTTGTAGCAGGAACGTATTGCTACCGATATCACTGATGACGATCGCATCATAGCAGGCTAATGCTTCGGCAGTTTGTGGAAAACGAGTTTGCACAATATGGGCAGGCATGTAGTCTACATCGATATTACCCTGGCGCAAGCAGGATAATAAATAGTCTGCGCCTTCTTCATATTTGCTCGATGTAAAGCTATCAAAACCTTTAGAGTGAATCATATGAATGTGCCAGGATTCGCCAATAAATAAAATTTTCATTATGTCACCTGTTAATTAATGTTAATGACTTTATTAGATTGGGTACGCATTCGATGTAAAACCTGCAAGTGCTGAGGCATACTCGACGCACCGACTTGTTCCACCGCCAGAGAAGCGAAAGCGGAGGCATATTGAATGGCTGCGACCATATCTGCTTGTCGCGCCAGCGCGGCGGCTAAGGCGCCATTAAAAGCGTCACCGGCCCCGGCGGCATCTTTTACCACGGCGCTCCATGCAGGAATATACAACGTGCGGGCGTGCTCACAGAGCAGAGAACCACGGGCGCCAAGGGTAATGATGACTTTTTTCACCCCGGATTGCAGAATAATATTTCCGGCTTTTTTCGCATCATTAATATCAGTAATGGTTACGCCGGATAAAAAAGAGGCTTCAGTTTCATTCGGCGTGATGATGTCAATATCAGATAATAAATGCGTCACCTGTTTCGTATAGGGGGCAGGATTCAGCATGATCATTTTATTTTCTTGTTTGCCTAGACGAATAAATTCAGTCAACGCTTCAATGTTCGTTTCGAGCTGCATTAACATAACGTCAGACTCGGCGATATAACGGTGTTGCTCGTTAATCTCTTGCGTGGTGAGCATCATATTGGCGCCAGGGTAGATGGCGATAATATTATCGCCATCCACGGCGGAGACATAGATCAATGCGCTACCGGTGGGCGCTTTATCTGTTTGATACGCGCTGTATGAGGTGATGCCTGATTGAATAATATGATTCATAGCAAATGCGCTGAACTGATCTTTGCCCACTTTAAAAATAAAATGTGCCGCAGCGCCGGCATTGTTTGCCGCTAAAGCCTGGTTGGCTCCTTTACCGCCAGGATAGAATCCAAATTGACTGGCCAGAATGGATTCTCCGCTTTGTGGAAACCACGGCACGGTTGCTGAAACATCAATATTGAATGAGCCTAAAACACACACCTTGCCTGCTTTTTTTGGGTTTTCCCGGCGCAGTTTTGCATCCTGATGGATTGGCGTGGCGATAGTGCTGGAGATATCAATCTTATTTTCAGTGATAAGCTTACTCAGCGCGTCACGGTTTAAAATCCCTCCGCCATAGCAACGCTGAAGCATACCTGATTTCTGGAAATAGCGTAGATCGGAACGAATAGTCTCCTGGCTAACCTTATAAAGGTCTGAAAGTTTACTGACGCTAACACTATTATCCTTTATCAGTAAATTAATGATGGCATGACGTCTTTCTTCTTTAAACATATTGCCTCCGGGTAGTGAGTTGAATTGTATTTATGGCAATGTTGTCATGCGGTGAATTCAATCACAGATTATGCGGTCAACCGGAAGTAACCCCAAATGAATGTCAATAATCAGAAGCGCAGCCAATGTGTTAAATATTAATTGCTTACAGAAGGGGAAAATAGTTTTGTGAGTGTTGTCATATATTTTCTATGTAATATGACGGGGTGAACGTAAAATAGTTGGGCTTGCACGATTCAGTGAGTATATGCAGCCGGACAGCGTTCGCTTATCAGTCGCTACCCTCGACGAAATAAGACGATATCGCTCTCCGGCCCTGGGGTTATATACGCTCGATTTTTGCCGGCAGCCCCTGACGTACCGCCGCGCCAGAAACCCAGTCGAGCCAGGTGTTGGTAATGGTTCTTGTCGGATCGGCAAAGCCCAGATCGTTAAGATTTATGCCTGCCCTGATTTGTGGATCATACGGCATAGGCACGCCGTCCAGAGAGTGCTGCGTTGCGCCCATCTCGCGGTGGCCATATCCGTGTTCGATGGCAATGACGCCTGGCATCACGCCATTTAACAAACTGATTTGCGCCACGACCTGACCGCCCGGCGTAATGATCCGTACCCGATCGCCATGTTGCAGTCCATAACGCTCGCCGTCTTGCGGATTCAGCGCCACCAGGTTTGCTGGCTTCACATGGTGTAAGCGCGGGATGACGGCTGTTGAGCTGGACATGGTATTTGATTTAAATGAAATCAGTTTCAGCGGCCACTGTCCAATGGGAAACTGATCGTCAATCGCACGACCATCTGACAAACGCGCCGGATACCAGACCGGGCAACCGCTGAAACGCTCCCCGGTGATGGCGTGACGGTGGGCGGCGACATCTGCATTCCAGATCTGTAAGGGCTTTTTCCACGCGTTACCTAACCGTTGCTCCGTATAGCCGCTATCCTCGGGCGCAAACCGGCCGCCACGCGAATAGATAAACGCCACGCGACCGACCTCATCAGCTTTAAGCGTGTGCTGAATTGCTGGCAGAATGCGGCTGACGCCGGTAAGTGTAATATCTTCCTGATTTGCCGGCGCGACCGGCGTCTTGCCCATAAAGGCGATATTAGCGGCTACGCGCAGATAGAAATCTTCCGCCCGGTTCAGTGGAAAAGTATTGCCCTGCGGATCGGTTATCGCCCGGTCGCCGAAGCCGGGCAGACGGAGCCGTTTTGCTACCGCAATACAAAATGCTTCCATTGAGACAGGTTGCCCGTCCGCCGTTCGGTGAGTGGCGGGGGCGACAACCGGCCAGCGGGCGGTAGTGGCTTTACTGGCTACGCCGCCCCAGGGGGCCGTAAAGCCCCAGCTCTCAAAATTGTGCGTATCCGGCACAATGTAATCCGCCAGCGCCGTCGTTTCATTCATAAAGGCGTCAATCGCGATAAAGAGCGGCAGTCGGCGAGGGTCTTTTAGCTTTTCTTCCGCCACGGCGCGTAGACCGGGAACACCGTAAAACGGGTTGCTCATATTGGAAATCCAGGCTTTAAGCGGATAAGGATAGCCTTCGAGCGCGGAGGTCAACAGTTCGGTAAGCTGGCCTGCCACAAAGGGATACCACGGCGCTTTGGCTGGATAAGGGGATTGCCCGCCGGCAATTTTGTCGCGGTATTCTTCCGATGCTTCATAAGCGGTTTTGCTACGGGCAATACTTAACCCGGACGGTTTCACTTTTCCGGCAAAACTGTTCATGTTGTAGCGGGGCCCGTCGCTAACGCCGTTGAATTTGCCGCCGCCGACAAAGACGCCGCCGGACAAGCTGAGGTTGCCGATCAGCGCGTTAAGCATCATGACCGACCAGGCGTTATAAAACCCATTGCCGGCCATCATGCCGCCGTGACTGATGACCGCAGCTTTACGTCCGTGACTGGTAAAGGTTTCCGCCAGCGCGATAATTTGCGCTTCCGGCACGCCGCACTGTTCGCTGTATTGCGCCAACGAGAGCTTTTCTGCCGCCTCTTTCAGGCGTTGCAACCCGCTCTTCACCGTGACCCGTTGGCCGTCGGCGAGCGTAACGTACTGCGTCACGAAAAGCCGTGCCTGTCGGCAAGTGGACGCATCGACCAACTCGCCGTCGGTATTCAGCACGACGGGGGTCTCTTCGCCATCGGGCGTAAGATGGCGCAGCGTCAGGTGTTGTCCGGCAAGCGTCGGCAGTTCATCCGCAATGACCAGGTGCGTGGCGTTGGTCCAACTTTGCTCGCCGGCCTGCTGCATAGCCTGTACGCCGGGAATCGCCAGATAATCAGCATTATAACGTTCATTATCCATGATCCAGCGGATCATCCCCATTGCCAGCGCCGAATCGCTGCCGGGCATGACCGGTTGCCAGCGACCGCGAGGATCGGCGAGCACCGTTGATAAGGGGAGGGCGGGGGCAACCACGACGTATTGAAAATTCTCACGCAGTCGGGCGCTCGCCAACTGACGTGCCTGGCGTTTAAACGGATTGCCGGACTGTGCCGGGGAGGTGCCCATAAAGAGCGCAAACTCCACGTTTTCCCAGTCGGGTTTGACATGCGGGTTTTTATCCAGATCGCCCATCAATGCCCCGGAGCCGGCCCGGTAAGCCAGTCCACAGTAGGCGCCATGCGCGCCGAAATTCTTGCTGCCGAAGCTATTTAGCGCAAAACGACGCAGAAACGCATCGCGGCCTTCGTCGCTGGTATTCGTGACCAGTAACTGATTGGTTTTGGGCCCGAAACTGGGGTGCTTTGCGTCAATTGGCGTATCCGGCGCATGAATAGCGCGCAGTCCGTCCACATGACCTTCGCCAAACAGATCGCCGCCTTCCACGACTTCTTCAATAAGTTGCTCAAAGCTGATGCGCTGCCATTTCCCTTCGCCGCGTTTACCCACGCGTTTCATCGGTTCAAGCAGTCGTAGCGGACTGTACAGGCTTTCCAGCAGCGTGGCGCCGCGCGCGCAGGCGGTTGAGCGGGCGTCAAGACCGCTTTCTCCCGCCAGTTGCTCCATGGCTTCGCTAAAAGGGACGGACGAGTCAATAGGGTGTTCCTGCGACAAGGGGTGATAGGGATTGCCGGCGATGCGTATCACTTTGCCATCGGCATTTACCCTGGCGCGGATACCGCACTGTGTCCAACAGCCGAAGCATTGCGTCATGGCGATGGTTTGTTGTGGATTTTGCTGCCAGTGCGTTTGCGCCTGCGCCTCCGGAATTAACGCATTGCCAAAGATGCGGTCGCGCGTTACCTTGCCGGATGTCCCGTTTAACAGGCCATCAATTGCGCGTTTCGCCACATCACGGTAGCTCAGACCAAAAGTGACCATCCCACCGACGGCGAGACCGACTTTTAGCCACTGACGACGGGTTAAATTAGCCATGTTGTAATCTCCTGGTGAGTCCGTTCAGCGTTTCACGAATAATAATCAGTAGCGCTATCCACAGGCCGAAGGTGCCGAGAATAGCCAGCCAGCCATCCGTTCCGCCTGGTAACGAGTAAGGGTTAAATTGCGCGTTGAACTTGGGGACGGTTTGTACCTGAATCAACAATGTCCAGCGCATCAGCCAACATAGCGCCAGCGCGCTGAGAACCAGCAGGACGCGTCTTAGCTGCGATAACGGATGACGTAGCGTCAGGCTACAGAACAGCAGCGTGAATACCCACAGCGCTAGCCAGCCGACAGCGTAATATTTGGCTGACAGGGCGACGGTAATCCACTGACGGATTGCCGTGCCGGAAAGCGTATCGCCGCTAACCCACATGGCCACAACCAGCCCCAGCGCCGCCAGCGTCCAGATTTGTCCCCACAATATTTTTGGCAGCCTTACCGAGTCGCGTCGGGCGGCGACAATCATCAGCGCGAAGAACGCCTGTAAGGCGCTAAGGAACATCGCCACGGGGAAGGCGTAGCTAAACCAGATTGGGCGCGCCAGCACAACGGAGACTTCGCGGCCGGTATAAATCAACAGGCCCACCGCGCAAAGCGCGCTGGCTAACGCCAACCATTTAGTGACGTTGTAACTTTTATTGAATAATCGTTTAATCTGCTGCGCCAGGAACCACAGAGCGAGAAATCCGGTAAACAGCGGCAGGAACAACGCTCCCCAGGGCATCCACGACCAGGGCGTCGGCCAGGCATAGAAATGCCAGACGCGGGCAGTCTGGTGCAGATCCGCCGTCAGCGCCAGCGGTGCGGTAATCGCACAGGTAATGGCAATCAGTAATGCCCGATTTTCTTCTGTTGCGGCGTCTTTTTTCCGCCAGTGAAGATAACAGGCAAACAGTGCGGCGCAGGCGGCAATGCCAATAAAAAAGAAATATTGTACCGCCCACGGCAGCCAACTAATGTCCTGCGGGTGAGCCAGCACTTCTTCAATGATGAGTGAATGCGTCATTCAGACCTCCTGCCAAAGCGCGGGCTGCGCACGGCCCATTAATGGGGTGACAAAGGCGTCGTCCAGACCCAGGTAGAAAACATGGGGCGACGTGCCGTTTTCCGGCTTTAATACCTTGATAGCGTCGCGATGCTGATGAAGCAGGGTGGCGATGCGGCTATGGGGATCTTTGATATCGCCAATAATACGCGCGCCGCCGACGCAGGACTCTACGCAAGCGGGTAACAGCCCGGCTTCCAGACGATGGACGCAAAACGTGCATTTATCGGCAGTTTGCGTTTCATGATTGATAAATCGGGCGTCGTAAGGACACGCCTGGACACAATAGGCGCAGCCGACGCAGCGTTTGTTATCCACCACCACAATGCCATCTTCCCGCTGAAAGGTGGCTTGTACCGGGCAGACCGGCACACAGGGGGGGTTATCGCAATGGTTGCACAGACGCGGCAATAGCACATTCGTGACTTCCTGACTACCTTCACGCTGGACCTGGTATTGGTTCACGGTCGTACGAAACGCGCCCTGCGGCGTTTGGTTTTCAATAGTGCAACTTACGGTACAGGACTGACAGCCGATACAACGCCGCAGGTCGATAAGCATGGCGTAACGGTGTCGGGGAGAGCCTTCATGCCGCTCCGGCGAAAAAGGAAATTTCGCTTCAGCCAGCGGAACCAGCGAGGCGCCAGCGGTCAGGACGCCGAGCTGCTGGAGAAATTGCCGTTTACTGCTGTCCATATTGACTCCCGTCCACATTGCCAACAATGAAACATTTGTCACGATGTTGGTTCATGTGTAATGAATAAAAAATGTTGATGATTTACAGTGTAAAAATCGAGACGGGGTGTGCTCTATTGTGGTTAACCACATACCCGGCTTGTTGTTGATCTAAAACAACATAATTGACAGGGATATTGGGGTGAGAGGTAAAACCGTAAGGCGCCTGGCGGTGTTGGCGGCAGTAGGGCTACTTTGTCATGGCGCGTGGGCAGGGACGTGGAATATCGGTATTTTGGCCATGCGCGGCGAGGCGTCTACGCGTAGCCACTGGCAACCGTTGGCAAAGACATTAAGCCAACAGCTTCCAGGCGAAACCTTTCATATCCAGCCGCTGGATCTGCATCAAAT
Source organism: Salmonella sp. SAL00672 (assembly GCF_046552175.1). NCBI lineage: Bacteria > Pseudomonadati > Pseudomonadota > Gammaproteobacteria > Enterobacterales > Enterobacteriaceae > Salmonella > Salmonella sp. SAL00672. Next base: position 244,694 of record NZ_JBGDUQ010000001.1, read on the forward strand.
GCAGGAAGCCGTTAACCAGGGAACCGTGCAGTTTGTGATAACCAACCCGGCGCAATTTGTCCAACTGAACAGCCATGCGCCGCTGCGCTGGTTAGCTTCCCTGCGTTCCACGCGCGATGGGAAAGCGGTGAGTAATGTTATTGGCAGCGTGATTTTGACCCGGCGCGATAGCGGCATCACCACGGCGCATGATCTCATCGGTAAGACAGTCGGCGCGATTGATGCTCAGGCGTTTGGCGGCTATTTATTAGGCTATAAAGCGCTCAGCGACGCGGGCTTACGCCCGGAGCGCGATTTTCATCTTCGTTTTACCGGATTTCCTGGCGATGCCTTAGTCTATATGCTGCGCGAAAAAGCGGTGCAGGCGGCAATTGTGCCAGTGTGCCTGTTAGAAAATATGGATCAGGAAGGATTGATTAATAAAAAGGACTTTATCGCGCTGCTTTCCCGACCGACGCCACTGCCTTGCTTAACCAGTACGCCGTTATATCCTGACTGGTCGTTCGCGGCGCTACCTGCGGTAAGCGATGCGCTGGCGGATCGCGTAACGCGAGCGCTATTCAACGCGCCCGCCGCCGCGTCATTTCACTGGGGCGCGCCAGCGTCGACCAGTCAGGTGGAAGCTTTGCTGCGTGATGTTCGTCAGCACCCTCAGCAGCGCCGACTGTGGCTGGATGTCAAAAGTTGGTTAATCCAGCACCAGCTAATGGTCGGTGGCGTGATTCTGGCGTTCCTGTTGCTCACGCTCAATTATATTTGGGTCATGCTGCTGGTGCGTCGACGCGGAAAACAACTGGAACGTAATAATGTAGTCCTTCATCAGCATGAGCGGGCGCTGGAAACCGCCCGGCAAATGAGCGTGTTGGGTGAAATGACCTCCGGGTTTGCCCATGAGCTTAATCAGCCGCTTTCCGCGATTCGACATTATGCCCAGGGGTGCCTGATTCGACTGCGCGCTGCAGATGAACAGCATCCCTTGCTGCCGGCGCTGGAGCAGATTGACCAGCAGGCGCAACGCGGTGCGGATACTCTGCGTAACCTGCGTCACTGGGTCAGCCAGGCGCAGGGCAACCCGGTGCTAACCGAAGCGTGGAAGGCCATAGCCATTCGCGAGGCGATTGATCATGTCTGGCAATTGTTGCGTATGGCGCAACAATTTCCGACAGTGACTCTGCATACCGAGGTTAGCGCTGCGCTGCGCGTAACGCTGCCGTCAGTGCTGCTGGAACAGGTGCTGGCGAATATCATTCTTAATACGGCTCAGGCGGGCGCCACCCATTTATGGATCGTTGCTGAACGCACTGAAAACGGCATCAGTATTGTTTTACAGGATAACGCCGGGGGAATCGATGAGGCGCTATTACGTCAGGCGTTTCAGCCGTTTATGACCACCCGTAAAGAGGGGATGGGCTTAGGGCTGGCGATTTGCCAGCGGCTGGTGCGGTATGGGCGGGGCGATATCAGCATCAGGAACCAGACCGCGCCGGACGGTCTGTCGGGAACGGTGGTCACGATACATTTCTTACATGAAAATGGGGGCAGGGATGGCGACAATTCATCTACTGGATGATGATACGGCGGTCACTAACGCGTGCGCGTTTTTACTGGAAAGTCTGGGATATGACGTAAAATGCTGGACGCAGGGGGCGGATTTTTTGGCGCAGGCCAGTCTGTATCAGGCCGGGGTCGTATTACTGGATATGCGAATGCCGGTACTGGATGGGCAGGGCGTTCATGATGCGTTGCGCCAGTGCGGAAGTACCCTGGCGGTTGTTTTTCTTACCGGGCATGGCGATGTACCGATGGCCGTGGAGCAGATGAAACGCGGCGCCGTCGATTTTCTGCAAAAACCGGTATCGGTAAAACCGCTACAGGCGGCGCTGGAGCGTGCGCTGACGGTTTCATCGGCAGCGGTGGCGCGTCGTGAGATTATACTGTGTTACCAGCAGTTGACGCCGAAAGAGCGTGAGCTGGCCAGCCTGGTGGCAAAAGGATTTATGAACCGTGAAATTGCGGAAGCGATGAATATCGCGGTGCGTACCGTAGAGGTGCACCGCGCCAGAGTCATGGAAAAAATGCAGGCCGGTAGCCTGGCGGAACTGATTAGGCGTTTCGAAAAAATGGCCTCGCCAGAGACCAGAATACGAACAACGTATGAGCCATGAATAATAAACCGCGTTATTTCTTTGATTTGCATCAAATTTTGTTTAATTGAGAAGACTGTTATATTCTGTTGGTTTGAGCTGGCGACGAGTAAAACGTATGACAAAACCGACAAAAGATGACGAACTGTACCGCGAGATGTGCCGGGTGGTGGGCAAGGTCGTGCTGGAAATGCGCGATCTGGGGCAGGAGCCTAAATATATTGTTATTGCGGGCGTGTTAAGAACCGCGCTGGCGAATCAACGCATCCAACGTAGCGCGTTAGAAAAACAGGCTATGGAAACCGTGATTAACGCTCTGGCGCGGTCATAGCCGGTATCATGGTGGGAACGGCCTGTTGGCAATGACGAAATGCTAGTGGGCATCGCCTTTGAATCGTCGCGATTGTCACCATGGCGGGCTGGTTGCCCGCCGTTAGCGATGCGCAGGGTTATCAGGTGATGGCTAAGCGCAGCCCTAACGTATCAGGGTACGGCTCAAAATAATTCTGGCTGCGTAGATAGTCATCTGGATGTTCCGCCAGATAGTGCTTCAGCAGCGTTAACGGTGCCAGGATAGGTAGTCGGCCCGCCCGGTAGCCGAGAATCACCTCGCGTAATTCCGCGCGTTGCCTGCTGTTCAACGCGCGGTGAAAATAGCCCTGGATATGCATCAGCACATTGGTGTGATTTTTACGTGAAGCGGGGTGGCGCAGGATAGCCATCAGTTTTTCTCTGTATCGGACAAAGAAGGCATCCAGATCGTCCCACTCATGCAGACGCGCGACGAAAGGGCCAATTTCGCGGTAGCCGGCCTGGTGGTGGGCGAGAAGCTGAAGTTTGTATCGGCTATGAAACGCGAGCAAACTGTGACGACTCAAGCCCTGCGCGCGTAGCGCATTTAATTCATGTAGCGCGAAGATACGTGCGATGAAGTTCTCGCGTAGTACCGGATCGTGCAGGCGACCATCTTCCTCTATCGGCAGCCAGGGATATTTGTCCATCATCGCAGCGGTAAACAGCCCCGTGCCAGCTTTGCGGCCCCTGTTACCCTTTTCATCATACAGGCGAACGCGCTCCATTCCGCAACTGGGCGATTTTGCACACACAATAAACCCCGCCAGTTCGCCTATTGTTGGCAGAAACCGATCGGCAAAGGCATTCATTCGCTCGGTGACGTCATCGTGCGGGGCATGGCTATAGCGCATCCGAATGTCGCCACAGGTCGTCTGGATAAGACGCAGCGCAGGGCGAGGCACGGGCAGGCCGATCGCCACCTCCGGGCAGATCGGTTTGTAGTCCACCCACGGCGCCAGAGAGTTCATGACAAAATCCATACGCTTATGTCCGCCATCAAAGCGTACCGTGGCGCCAGTCAGACATCCGCTAATGCCGACTACGGGTTTGTTATTCATGATTCCCCCTTATTGAAAGTACGACGACTGACGCCAATGGCGCAAAATGTTATCTCACGCTGATTTAAAACTTACACAACTTTGTTTTTTTGTCTAAGTTTTCGCGGAGATTTTTTTTGATGTACTTAAATATCAATAAGATAGAATGAGGGGAAGAAATCTATTTCAGCGCTTATAGTGTGATAACCTCCAGCGAAGCGACCACGTTGCGCCACTGGGCAAGCTGTTTTTTCTGTCCGGCAGTGAGCTTTCCGGTGGTCACCAGGAACCATTTTCTCTGGGCGAACAGCTCGGGCGCCAGCACGGCTGGTGGAGAGGGAAGCACATTGAGCCGCAGCTCTTGTCCGGTACGAGTCAACGCTTCCAGCCAGATTTCACAGTGATCCGAGAGATGCCATCCGCTAATAAAGGCATTGTTGCCAGGCGCTTTTCTGTCGCCTTCAAGGCAAAAAGAGGTGTAGGCAATAATGATGCCATCCAGTATTTCGCGCAGCGTCATCACGGCGGGAAGGTGCGCGGACACTTTGCTGCGCAACGGACGCAATAAATGGGTCACCAGTTCTGCGCGAGGATATTCCCGGCCACAGTCATAAATCAACTGCCGCAGCGCGTCAATTCGCCCTTCGTGGAGATGTTGGAGCATCGTCTCCTGGATCGTTATCCAGTTATCGCCCAGGCGAATGACCGGACGCGACAGTAAGGGTTTGACCTGGCTTATCGGTACGCCTTTTCTCACCCAGTCGAGAATGCTAAGCGCTTGTCGAATATCGTCATCGCTGTATAAGCGATGTCCGCCATCAGTACGCTGCGGTTTCAATAAACCATAGCGTCGCTGCCATGCCCTTAGCGTGGCGGCATTGATACCGCATAGTCTGGCAAATTCGCCGATAGAATACGACATGGTAAAGCCCGTTAAATAAGGGGATTCTACTATATCATGATCAAATGAAGACTAAGGTAGTGATAAATGGTGCGGCATACCAGGGCATCCGTATGGATTTTGTCGATGATGAGCAATACTGCGTGGCGTAAGGCTCATCAAAATATGACCAATGCTTAATACCATCGGACGCCCCTGGTTAATACTCTATTAACCTCATTCTTCGGGCACAGTTAAGTAACTCTGTCACTTTATGAACCTGTAGCTTTCTCATCATATTCATCCGGTGTGTTTCGACGGTTTTTATACTGATATGTAGCTTTTCGCTGATCCCATGATTGGTATACCCCTCGTCAATAAGTTTAAGAACCTGACGCTCGCGCAAAGTAAGCAGTTGATGATTGGTCGTGTCAGCGTTTAATTCAGCCAGGATAGCTTCCCGATTCAACGTTGGGTCAATGTAACGCTTGTTTACTGCTACTGTTTGCAATGCCGCTAACAGAACTTGCTGACTACTGCTTTTTAAAACATAGCCATTAGCACCTGCGGCTAAAGTTTTAATGGTCATATACTCTTGTTGGTATGCTGTGTAAACCAGAATATTCATTGCTGGCCAACGCTGATGTAATTGAGGAATGATATCCAGGCCATTGATGCCAGGTAAGCTGAGATCAAGGATAAGTATGTCAGGCTCGTATGCGCAACAGGCATTATAAACCTCAAGACCATTTTTAACATGCTCTACAATTTTAAAATGAGGCCAGGGTAATAAGGCATTCATAATGCCGTTAATGATGATTTCATGATCGTCTACTAATAAGATCTTATATTCTTTCATTTTGCTGCCCTCGCGAAAATTAAGATAATATTAAGTAATGGTGTAGTTTTTGAAGATCATACGTATTTTCTGGCGTAAGTCGGTTAGTTCCTCCAGCGTGATGATTTTCCCCATTTTTACGCGATTCTCAATGTCTATGACATAGCATACCAATTCAGTCTGCCCTATTTGACCTAAACAGCCTTTTAATGTGTGAATTAACTGATCAATTTTTTTTCCAGCCGATACGGCATTTTCAATATCAGCCAGCAAGAGGTCCAGTGATTGGAAAATCTTGCTATTAATGACCACATCATCTGTCGCCAGTAGCGCTGAGCAGCGACTCGGATCCTGCTCCTGTAGCTCTATATTTCGTAAAAGTTGGTATTCTGCGGCAATACTGATATAGCGAGCTAAGGTAGCCAATGTCACTGGTTTTGTAATGTAATGATGAATCCCATTTTTTTTACAACGATGAATATCTTCTGCCGCTACGCTAGCGGATAGCGCCACAAACATGCAGTCAGGATCTAAATTATTCGGCTCATCGTGCCATAATTGTACACATTCAATACCATCTATTTCTGGCATTCTAATGTCAATCAGTACTAAATCGAATCGCTGCTGTTGTGATAAAGTCAGAGCCTCGTTACTACTGGCGGCAATAGTGACGTGTTGGCCCAGGCTGACAAGCATTTTGCCGATGATATCCCGATTAATATCGGCATCATCAACCAAAAGAATCTGCAACTGCCAGGGGGGTAACAAATTATTTATTACTGGCATATTTGGTGTACGCAATATTAACTGTTGCGCCAGGTCGTAGAGTTTTCCGGGGAAATACAAAAGCTCTGCGTTGAGAAGCGCATTTTGCTGGTGGGGGGGGGCGCCGCGTATTCCCCAGCAAGCCAGTTGGCGATGCAGGCAGAACGGCGCTGATAGTGTCCCTTTAATTGGTTGAGGCGGCTGGTATTCTTGTAAGGGTAATACTAGCGAGACACAGGTTCCAACCCCGGGGACACTTTTTAGTGTCAGATTACCGCCCATCATTTTAGCCAGGCTTGACGCAATAGTCAGTCCAATTCCTGTACCTTGCGAATTTGTGTCTGCTTGATAAAAAGCAGTAAAGATTTGAGACTGCTGCTGTATTTCAATCCCTTTACCGCTATCGCTAACCAGAAATATTAATTGTTCCTCATGACGCTTGACCGTCAGACGTATCCCTCCGGTTTCGGTAAATTTTACCGCATTCCCGAGTAAATTAACCAAAATTTGCCGTAAACGGATACTGTCGGTATGAAAATAGAGAGGGACATGTTGACCGACAAAAGTACGTAATGACAGTTTTTTGCTTTGCGCTGGCCCCTGGATGGTTTGCATTGCCTGGTCCAGTAACGGCAGTAACGCTGTTTCTTCCATATGTAATGTGAAATGACCAGACTCGATGCGTGAAAAATCCAGCAGATTATTAATAATAGCTAACAAAGACAGTGTACAATTCCTGGCGGTATCAGCTAATCCTTGCTGCTCTATGTTTAAAGGGGTGGTTTGTAATAATTCAATCGCACCAAGTACGCCATTCATCGGAGTACGTAACTCATGACTTATTACCGTAAGATGAATGCTTTTACGTTTGTTAGCTTGCTCAGCGCGTTTTTTTGCTTCATTTAGCGCCTGGGTGCGATCTGCGACTTTGTTTTCCAGATTGTCGTATTGGACTTGTAGAGTATCAAGCAGTTGGTTAAAAGCACCGGCAATACTATCTAATTCATCCAGTCGTTGTTCTGGTAAACGTGTGCTCAGCGGTGCAGTTGCGGTTTTATTAATGACATCGACAAAACGCCATAACGGTTTGGCCAGTGAGCGATGTAGTAACCAGCAAAAAGCCGACGTCATCAACACCAATGCTGTTAATGTAAAGGGGATTTGTTGAAGGATAATTTTTAAGATGCGATTATGTAGATTACCGTATGGGTACAGCGTAACCAGACTCCATCCGGGGCCATGCAAGGTTGTGCGTAATATCAGAAATCCGGGAATTTGCTGCCATCCATCATGCAGCGTTACATTTTCTAACTGTGTACGTATTTTTTGCGGGATGTATGAAAACGGCAATAAGTGGTTGTTTTGATCCAGCCATACTCGAATACTATCATCTAATGGCAGGTGGCTCTTAGTAATGAGATCGGGAAGTTTAACCGTCACCCCAAAAAATACGCCTTGCTGATCGGCAACCGCAACGGAAGCGTGCCATCCTTTGCCGTTTATGTATTCTGGTTCACTCCAGTAAAACCCGGCATGGGTTGGGTATAAAGGAAAGCTTTTTCGCGTTAAAGGCTGTAGAGTTGAATAATCTGAAGGGTTATCAGTAGATAATAACGAAATCTCATTTTTATGATTAAGAATAAAACTATCGCGACGAAAGCTATTTTCATCGATATCAGAGGACTGCAGAAAGAGACGGTGCTTCTCTCCGTTTAGCGTCGGCGTGCAATTTGAAGGACCGACAGATAGATGCCGGCTCACCTCAGGGAAAATATCGTTATGATGAATCTCAGTCGCTAATGAGCATTGATACATTAAATTTTTAGCGTCACGTTCAGCTTCTTCAAACCGTTGATTGCTTAGTACAATATTCATCTCGGATAGAACGGATAAATCCTCTATTATATGCTGCCGTTTCTGAACCATTGATATATAAGCTGCGGTAAGCACAGATAGCAGCCAAATAATTATTGTTGTTAATAAAAATAAAAAAGTTAGCCTGATTACTAAAGATGTTTGCAGCGTATTCTTGAGATTGAGCAAATTCATAATGCTTCCCTCCAGTTGCCTGTTGCAAAATCTTTGGCACTTGATCACTATCGCAGTACATATAGTTTCATCAGAAGATTAATCGATGGTGTTATCATTAGGAAGATAAATTTCTTCATATATAACCCAGTCGATGACTACAATTACTTTTTAATAAGATGGCGATGTAAAAACATCGTAACAGTTTATTTAATAAATAATTTTTCAAATTGTAAGTTTTTATGTCAATGCTGAAAATGTAATTGTGAATTTATCGGAAAATCCGAATGATAGAATCGCCTGTGACAAGGTATATGTAGACAGCATCCTGATATTGTACAAGAAGAGTATAGTCGAAATAAATGTGAATCAGGCTTTTTACGGATGTGGTTGTGAGCGAATTTGATAGAAACTCCCATTTATGTCTGAGGAGGGATTCATGCTGGCAGTTTTAAAAGGCATTCCATTAATTCAGGATATCAGGGCCGAAGGTAATAGCCGATCCTGGATAATGACTATTGATGGGCATCCTGCCAGAGGAGAAATTTTCTCAGAAGCATTTTCTATTTCTTTGTTCTTAAATGACCTGGAAAGCTTACCTAAGCCTTGTCTTGCCTATGTGACACTACTGCTTGCAGCACACCCGGACGTCCATGATTATGCTATACAGCTCACAGCGGATGGGGGATGGTTAAACGGTTATTATACCACAAGTAGTAGCTCTGAGCTTATTGCTATTGAGATAGAAAAACACCTGGCTTTAACTTGCATTTTAAAAAATGTAATACGCAATCACCATAAACTTTATTCGGGTGGGGTATAAAATGGTAGTAAATAAACGTTTAATCTTAATTTTACTATTTATACTCAATACAGCAAAGAGTGATGAGTTATCATGGAAAGGTAATGACTTCACCCTTTATGCCAGACAAATGCCATTAGCAGAGGTTTTACATCTGCTCTCAGAGAACTATGATACGGCTATTACTATTAGCCCATTGATAACAGCTACATTTAGTGGAAAAATTCCGCCTGGACCACCGGTCGATATTTTGAATAACCTGGCAGCACAATATGATTTGCTTACCTGGTTTGATGGCAGCATGTTATATGTATATCCTGCATCGTTATTAAAACATCAGGTTATCACTTTCAATATTTTATCTACTGGACGGTTCATTCATTACTTACGCAGCCAGAATATCCTTTCATCACCGGGATGCGAGGTTAAAGAAATTACCGGTACCAAAGCTGTGGAGGTGAGCGGTGTTCCCAGCTGCCTGACTCGTATTAGTCAATTAGCTTCAGTGCTGGATAATGCGTTAATCAAACGAAAAGACAGTGCGGTGAGTGTAAGTATATACACGCTTAAGTATGCCACTGCGATGGATACCCAATACCAATATCGCGATCAGTCCGTCGTGGTTCCAGGGGTCGTGAGTGTATTGCGTGAGATGAGTAAAACCAGCGTACCGGCGTCATCGACGAACAATGGTTCACCCGCTACACAGGCATTGCCCATGTTTGCTGCCGACCCACGCCAGAATGCAGTGATCGTTCGTGATTATGCGGCCAATATGGCCGGGTATCGGAAACTTATCACAGAATTAGATCAACGCCAGCAGATGATAGAGATTTCGGTGAAAATTATCGATGTTAATGCTGGAGATATTAACCAGTTAGGCATCGACTGGGGAACGGCAGTGTCGCTGGGTGGCAAGAAAATTGCGTTCAATACAGGTTTGAATGACGGTGGTGCTAGCGGTTTTTCAACGGTAATCAGCGATACCTCAAACTTTATGGTGCGTTTGAATGCCCTGGAAAAAAGCTCTCAGGCTTATGTACTTTCCCAGCCATCTGTGGTGACTTTAAATAATATCCAGGCTGTGCTGGATAAAAATATTACTTTCTATACCAAACTGCAGGGAGAAAAAGTGGCTAAACTTGAATCCATCACTACGGGTTCTTTGTTGCGCGTTACACCTCGCTTGTTAAATGATAATGGCACGCAAAAAATAATGCTTAATCTTAATATTCAGGATGGACAACAAAGTGATACGCAAAGCGAAACAGACCCGCTGCCCGAAGTGCAAAATTCTGAAATTGCTTCGCAGGCCACATTATTGGCCGGGCAAAGTCTATTGCTGGGAGGATTTAAACAAGGTAAACAAATCCACTCGCAAAATAAAATTCCTTTATTGGGCGATATTCCTGTCGTAGGTCATTTGTTTCGCAATGATACGACTCAAGTACATAGTGTAATCAGGCTTTTTTTGATTAAAGCCTCAGTAGTAAATAATGGCATATCTCATGGTTAATCCAAAGAGCTCCTGGAAAATACGTTTTTTAGGTCACGTTTTACAAGGCCGGGAAGTATGGCTGAATGAAGGTAACCTGTCACTGGGGGAGAAAGGATGCGATATTTGTATTCCGCTTACTATAAATGAAAAAATTATTCTGAGAGAACAGGCAGATAATTTATTTGTTGATGCCGGGAAAGCCAGAGTTAGAGTTAATGGCCGCAGATTTAATCCAAATAAGCCGCTACCATCCAGTGGGGTTTTGCAGGTTGCGGGAGTGGCTATCGCGTTTGGTAAACAGGATTGTGAACTTGCTGATTATCAAATACCCGTTTCCAGATCAGGCTACTGGTGGTTGGCTGGCGTATTCTTGATTTTTATCGGTGGAATGGGGGTCCTGTTAAGTATTAGTGGTCAGCCTGAAACGGTAAATGACTTACCTTTGCGGGTTAAGTTTTTATTAGACAAAAGCAATATTCATTATGTGCGGGCGCAATGGAAAGAAGATGGCAGCCTGCAGTTGTCCGGTTATTGCTCGTCAAGCGAACAGATGCAAAAGGTGAGAGCGACTCTCGAATCATGGGGGGTCATGTATCGGGATGGTGTAATCTGTGATGACTTATTGGTACGAGAAGTGCAGGATGTTTTGATAAAAATGGGTTACCCGCATGCTGAAGTATCCAGCGAAGGGCCGGGGAGCGTGTTAATTCATGATGATATACAAATGGATCAGCAATGGCGTAAGGTTCAACCATTACTTGCAGATATTCCCGGGTTATTGCACTGGCAGATTAGTCACTCTCATCAGTCTCAGGGGGATGATATTATTTCTGCGATAATAGAGAACGGTTTAGTGGGGCTTGTCAATGTTACGCCAATGCGGCGCTCTTTTGTTATCAGTGGTGTACTGGATGAATCTCATCAACGCATTTTGCAAGAAACGTTAGCAGCATTAAAGAAAAAGGATCCCGCTCTTTCTTTAATTTATCAGGATATTGCGCCTTCCCATGATGAAAGCAAGTATCTGCCTGCGCCAGTGGCTGGCTTTGTACAGAGTCGCCATGGTAATTACTTATTACTGACGAATAAAGAGCGTTTACGTGTAGGGGCATTGTTACCCAATGGGGGAGAAATTGTCCATCTGAGTGCCGATGTGGTAACGATTAAACATTATGATACTTTGATTAACTATCCATTAGATTTTAAGTGAGTGGAAAATGACAACTTTGACCCGGTTAGAAGATTTGCTGCTTCATTCGCGTGAAGAGGCCAAAGGCATAATTTTACAATTAAGGGCTGCCCGGAAACAGTTAGAAGAGAACAACGGCAAGTTACAGGATCCGCAGCAATATCAGCAAAACACCTTATTGCTTGAAGCGATCGAGCAGGCCGAAAATATCATCAACATTATTTATTATCGTTACCATAACAGCGCACTTGTAGTGAGTGAGCAAGAGTAAAGTAAAAATATCTTAGAGCCTATCCCACCAGGCGTTAATTGGCGCAGCCAGTTTGGACACGGATAGCGCGCAAAAACCGCAGCGTACACGTAGTACGTGAGGTTTGACTCGCTACGCTCGCCCTTCGGGCCGCCGCTAGCGGCGTTCAAAACGCTAACGCGTTTTGGCGAGCACTGCCCAGGTTCAAAATGGCAAGTAAAATAGCCCTAATGGGATAGGCTCTTAGTTAGCACGTTAATTATCTATCGTGTATATGGAGGGGAATGATGATAAAGAAAAAGGCTGCGTTTAGTGAATATCGTGATTTAGAGCAAAGTTACATGCAGCTAAATCACTGTCTTAAAAAATTTCACCAAATCCGGGCTAAGGTGAGTCAACAGCTTGCTGAAAGGGCAGAGAGCCCCAAAAAGAGCAGAGAGACAGAGAGTATTCTTCATAACCTATTTCCACAAGGCGTTGCCGGGGTTAACCAGGAGGCCGAGAAGGATTTAAAGAAAATAGTAAGTTTGTTTAAACAACTTGAAGTACGACTGAAACAACTTAATGCTCAAGCCCCGGTGGAGATACCGTCAGGAAAAACAAAAAGGTAAAGCATAATGTCTTCAGGAAACATCTTATGGGGAAGTCAAAACCCTATTGTGTTTAAAAATAGCTTCGGCGTCAGCAACGCTGATACCGGGAGCCAGGATGACTTATCCCAGCAAAATCCGTTTGCCGAAGGGTATGGTGTTTTGCTTATTCTCCTTATGGTTATTCAGGCTATCGCAAATAATAAATTTATTGAAGTCCAGAAGAACGCTGAACGTGCCAGAAATACCCAGGAAAAGTCAAATGAGATGGATGAGGTGATTGCTAAAGCAGCCAAAGGGGATGCTAAAACCAAAGAGGAGGTGCCTGAGGATGTAATTAAATACATGCGTGATAATGGTATTCTCATCGATGGTATGACCATTGATGATTATATGGCTAAATATGGCGATCATGGGAAGCTGGATAAAGGTGGCCTACAGGCGATCAAAGCGGCTTTGGATAATGACGCCAACCGGAATACCGATCTTATGAGTCAGGGGCAGATAACAATTCAAAAAATGTCTCAGGAGCTTAACGCTGTCCTTACCCAACTGACAGGGCTTATCAGTAAGTGGGGGGAAATTTCCAGTATGATAGCGCAGAAAACGTACTCATGAAAAAAGACCCGACCCTACAACAGGCACATGACACGATGCGGTTTTTCCGGCGTGGCGGCTCGCTGCGTATGTTGTTGGATGACGATGTTACACAGCCGCTTAATACTCTGTATCGCTATGCCATGCAGCTTATGGAGGTAAAAGAGTTCGCCGGCGCAGCGCGACTTTTTCAATTGTTGACGATATATGATGCCTGGTCATTTGACTACTGGTTTAGGTTAGGGGAATGCTGCCAGGCTCAAAAACATTGGGGGGAAGCGATATACGCTTATGGACGCGCGGCACAAATTAAGATTGATGCGCCGCAGGCGCCATGGGCCGCAGCGGAATGCTATCTCGCGTGTGATAACGTCTATTATGCAATCAAAGCGTTAAAGGCCGTGGTGCGTATTTGCGGCGAGGTCAGTGAACATCAAATTCTCCGACAGCGTGCAGAAAAGATGTTACAGCAACTTTCTGACAGGAGCTAAAAATGAATCGAATTCACAGTAATAGCGATAGCGCCGCAGGAGTAACCGCCTTAACACATCATCACTTAAGCAATGTCAGTTGCGTTTCCTCGGGTTCGCTGGGAAAGCGCCAGCATCGTGTGAATTCTACTTTTGGCGATGGCAACGCCGCGTGTCTGCTATCCGGGAAAATTAGTCTTCAGGAGGCAAGCAATGCGTTGAAGCAACTGCTTGATGCCGTACCCGGAAATCATAAGCGTCCATCATTGCCTGACTTTTTGCAGACCAATCCCGCGGTTTTATCAATGTTGATGACGACATTAATACTCAGCGTTTTTGGTAATAACGCTCAATCGTTATGCCAACAGCTTGAGCGGGCAACTGAGGTGCAAAATGCATTACGTGATAAGCAGGTAAAGGAGTATCAGGAGCAGATCCAGAAAGCGATAGAGCAGGAGGATAAAGCGCGTAAAGCGGGCATTTTTGGCGCTATTTTTGACTGGATTACCGGCATATTTGAAACCGTGATTGGCGCCTTAAAAGTTGTGGAAGGTTTTCTGTCCGGTAATCCCGCAGAAATGGCTAGCGGCGTAGCTTATATGGCCGCAGGTTGTGCAGGAATGGTTAAAGCCGGAGCCGAAACGGCAATGATGTGCGGTGCTGACCACGATACCTGTCAGGCGATTATTGACGTGACAAGTAAGATTCAATTTGGTTGTGAAGCCGTCGCGCTGGCACTGGATGTTTTCCAGATTGGCCGTGCTTTTATGGCGACGAGAGGTTTATCTGGCGCAGCTGCAAAAGTGCTTGACTCCGGTTTTGGCGAGGAAATGGTTGAGCGTATGGTAGGTGCAGGGGAAGCAGAAATAGAGGCGTTGGCTGAAAAGTTTGGCGAAGAAGTGAGCGAAAGTTTTTCCAAACAATTTGAGCCGCTTGAACGTGAAATGGCTATGGCGAATGAGATGGCAGAGGAGGCTGCCGAGTTTTCTCGTAACGTAGAAAATAATATGACGCGAAGCGCGGGAAAAAGCTTTACGAAAGAGGGGGTGAAAGCCATGGCAAAAGAAGCGGCAAAAGAAGCCCTGGAAAAATGTGTGCAAGAAGGGGAAAAGTTTCTGTTAAAAAATTTTCGTAATAAAGTTCTCTTCAATATGTTCAAAAAAATCCTGTATGCCTTACTGAGGGATTGTTCATTTAAAGGCTTACAGGCTATCAGATGTGCAACCGAGGGTGCCAATCAGATGAATACTGGCATGGTTAACACAGAAAAAGCGAAGCTTGAAAAGAAAATAGAGCAATTAATAACTCAGCAACGGTTTCTGGATTTCATAATGCAACAAACGGATGACCAAAAAAAGATAGAACAAAAACGCTTAGAGGAGCTTTATAAGGGTAGCGGTGCCGCGCTTAGAGATGTATTAGATACCATTGATCACTATAGTAGCGTTCAGGCGAGAATAGCTGGCTGGCGCGCTTAATCTGAGGATAAAAATATGGAAGCGAGTAACGTAGCACTGGTATTACCAGCGCCTTCCTTGTTAACGCCTTCTTCCACTCCATCTCCCTCCGGGGAGGGAATGGGTACTGAATCAATGCTTCTGTTATTTGATGATATCTGGATGAAGCTAATGGAGCTTGCCAAAAAGCTGCGCGATATCATGCGCAGCTATAACGTAGAAAAACAACGACTGTCCTGGGAACTGCAAGTCAATGTTTTGCAGACGCAAATGAAAACAATTGATCAAGCGTTTAAAGCATCAATGATTACTGCGGGTGGCGCCATGTTGTCGGGAGTGCTGACGATAGGATTAGGGGCTGTAGGCGGGGAAACCGGTCTTATAGCGGGTCAAGCCGTAGGACACACCGCTGGGGGAGTCATGGGCCTGGGGGCCGGTGTAGCGCAACGTCAAAGTGATCAAGATAAAGCGATTGCCGACCTGCAACAAAATGGGGCCCAATCTTATAATAAATCCCTGACGGACATTATGGAGAAAGCAACTGAAATTATGCAGCAAATCATCGGCGTGGGGTCGTCACTGGTCACGGTTCTTGCTGAAATACTCCGGGCATTAACGAGGTAAATATGGTGCAAGAAATAGAGCAATGGTTGCGTCGGCATCAGGTGTTTACTGAGCCTGCATATTTAGGGGAGACCGCCATATTACTTGGGCAGCAGTTTATATTATCGCCTTACCTGGTGATCTATCGTATTGAGGCAAAAGAAATGATTATTTGTGAGTTTAGACGCCTGACGCCCGGGCAACCTCGACCACAGCAATTGTTTCACTTACTGGGACTTTTACGCGGGATATTTGTGCATCACCCGCAGTTAACATGTTTAAAGATGTTGATAATCATCGACGTTCTGGATGAAAAAAAAGCTATGCTACGCAGGAAATTATTGCGCATCCTGACAGTAATGGGAGCGACCTTTACACAGCTTGATGGCGATAACTGGACAGTTTTATCCGCCGAGCATCTTATCCAGCGACGTTTTTAAATGACCTTCCTGACGTAAATCATTATCACGTGAAAATAACAATCAATAGGTATGATGATGAAAGAAGATCAGAAAAATAAAATACCCGAAGACATTCTGAAACAGCTATTATCCGTTGATCCGGAAACCGTTTATGCCAGTGGTTACGCCTCATGGCAGGAGGGGGATTATTCGCGCGCCGTAATCGATTTTAGTTGGCTGGTGATGGCCCAGCCATGGAGTTGGCGTGCCCATATTGCATTGGCTGGCACCTGGATGATGCTTAAAGAATACACGACGGCCATTAATTTCTATGGACATGCCTTGATGCTGGATGCCAGCCATCCAGAACCGGTTTACCAAACGGGCGTCTGTCTCAAAATGATGGGGGAACCCGGGTTGGCGAGAGAGGCTTTTCAAACCGCAATCAAGATGAGTTATGCGGATGCCTCATGGAGTGAGATTCGCCAGAATGCGCAAATAATGGTTGATACTCTTATTGCTTAAATAACAGAACGAAATATGAAAATTCATATTCCGTCAGCGGCAAGTAATATAGTCGATGGTAATAGTCCTCCTTCCGATATACAAGCGAAGGAGGTATCGTTTCCTCCCCCTGAAATTCCAGCGCCTGGCACCCCCGCAGCCCCTGTGCTGCTTACGCCTGAGCAAATAAGGCAGCAGAGGGATTATGCTATACATTTTATGCAATATACTATTCGTGCGCTGGGTGCGACAGTCGTGTTTGGGTTATCGGTTGCTGCAGCGGTAATTTCTGGCGGGGCAGGATTACCCATTGCTATTCTTGCGGGGGCGGCGCTCGTGATTGCTATTGGGGATGCTTGCTGTGCGTATCATAATTATCAATCGATATGTCAGCAAAAGGAGCCATTACAAACCGCCAGTGATAGCGTTGCTCTTGTGGTCAGTGCGCTGGCCTTAAAATGTGGGGCAAGTCTTAACTGCGCTAACACCCTTGCTAATTGTCTTTCTTTATTAATACGTTCAGGAATCGCTATTTCTATGTTGGTTTTACCCCTACAGTTTCCACTGCCCGCGGCTGAAAATATTGCGGCCTCTTTGGACATGGGGAGTGTAATTACCTCCGTTAGCCTGACGGCGATAGGTGCGGTACTGGATTATTGCCTTGCCCGCCCCTCTGGCGACGATCAGGAAAATTCTGTTGATGAACTTCATGCCGATCCCAGTGCGTTATTGGCGGAACAAATGGCAGCGCTCTGTCAATCTGCTACTGCACCTGCATTAATGGACAGTTCTGGTCATACATCTCGGGGAGAACCATGAAACCTGTTAGCCCAAATGCTCAGGTAGCAGGGCAACGTCCTGTTAACGCGCCTGAGGAATCACCTCCATGTCCCTCATTGCCACATCCGGAAACCAATATGGAGAGTGGTAGAATAGGTCCTCAACAAGGAAAAGAGCGGTTATTGGCCGGACTTGCGAAACGAGTGATAGAGTGTTTTCCAAAAGAAATTTTTAGTTGGCAAACGGTTATTTTGGGCGGACAGATTTTATGCTGTTCCGCTGGAATAGCATTAACAGTGCTAAGTGGTGGAGGCGCGCCGCTCGTAGCCCTGGCAGGGATTGGCCTTGCTATTGCCATTGCGGATGTCGCCTGTCTTATCTACCATCATAAACATCATTTGCCTATGGCTCACGACAGTATAGGCAATGCCGTTTTTTATATTGCTAATTGTTTCGCCAATCAACGCAAAAGTATGGCGATTGCTAAAGCCGTCTCCCTGGGCGGTAGATTAGCCTTAACCGCGACGGTAATGACTCATTCATACTGGAGTGGTAGTTTGGGACTACAGCCTCATTTATTAGAGCGTCTTAATGATATTACCTATGGACTAATGAGTTTTACTCGCTTCGGTATGGATGGGATGGCAATGACCGGTATGCAGGTCAGCAGCCCATTATATCGTTTGCTGGCTCAGGTAACGCCAGAACAACGTGCGCCGGAGTAATCGTTTTCAGGTATATACCGGATGTTCATTGCTTTCTAAATTTTGCTATGTTGCCAGTATCCTTACGATGTATTTATTTTAAGGAAAAGCATTATGGATATTGCACAATTAGTGGATATGCTCTCCCACATGGCGCACCAGGCAGGCCAGGCCATTAATGACAAAATGAATGGTAATGATTTGCTCAACCCAGAATCGATGATTAAAGCGCAATTTGCCTTACAGCAGTATTCTACATTTATTAATTACGAAAGTTCACTGATCAAAATGATCAAGGATATGCTTAGTGGAATCATTGCTAAAATCTGAAGTTATTAGCGACGATGTTCGACGGTTGCTGCTGGAAATCATGTTTGCGGGCGTTAACCATAGCCTGATTTCCCAGGTACATGCGATGTTACCAGCGCTAACGGTTATTGTTCCGGATAAAAAATTACAGTTGGTATGTCTGGCATTATTGTTGGCGGGTTTAAATGAGCCGCTAAAAGCCGCGAAAATTTTATCGGATATTGATTTGCCAGAGGCTATGGCGCTGCGTCTGTTATTTCCTGCACCAAATGAGGGGTTTGAAAATTGAATATTTCTGATATGAGCGTAGTGCCTGTAAGCACTCAATCTTATGTAAAGTCCTCTGCAGAACCGAGCCAGGAGCAAATTAATTTTTTTGAACAATTGCTGAAAGATGAAGCATCCACCAGTAACGCCAGTGCTTTATTACCGCAGGTTATGTTGACCAGACAAATGGATTATATGCAGTTAACGGTAGGCGTCGATTATCTTGCCAGAATATCAGGCGCAGCATCGCAAGCGCTTAATAAGCTGGATAACATGGCATGAAGGTTCATCGTATAGTATTTCTTACTGTCCTTACGTTCTTTCTTACGGCATGTGATGTGGATCTTTATCGCTCATTGCCAGAAGATGAAGCGAATCAAATGCTGGCATTACTTATGCAGCATCATATTGATGCGGAAAAAAAACAGGAAGAGGATGGTGTAACCTTACGTGTCGAGCAGTCGCAGTTTATTAATGCGGTTGAGCTACTTAGACTTAACGGTTATCCGCATAGGCAGTTTACAACGGCGGATAAGATGTTTCCGGCTAATCAGTTAGTGGTATCACCCCAGGAAGAACAGCAGAAGATTAATTTTTTAAAAGAACAAAGAATTGAAGGAATGCTGAGTCAGATGGAGGGCGTGATTAATGCAAAAGTGACCATTGCGCTACCGACTTATGATGAGGGAAGTAACGCTTCTCCGAGCTCAGTTGCCGTATTTATAAAATATTCACCTCAGGTCAATATGGAGGCCTTTCGGGTAAAAATTAAAGATTTAATAGAGATGTCAATCCCTGGGTTGCAATACAGTAAGATTAGTATCTTGATGCAGCCTGCTGAATTCAGAATGGTACCTGATGTACCCGCGAGACAAACATTCTGGATTATGGACGTGATCAACGCCAATAAAGGGAAGGTGGAGAAGTGGTTGATGAAATACCCTTATCAGTTGATGTTATCGTTGACAGGACTGTTATTAGGAGTGGGCATCCTGATCGGCTATTTTTGCCTGAGACGCCGTTTTTGAGCCGACCTGATCCCGAGGTGTTGCAACTTTATCGTTATTTCTGGCAACCTGCTCGTTACGCTGTACCGGAATGGCTGGATAAGCTGGGTTTTCATCCTTCAAACTGCTGGCGTTATGGCGATCGGCCCGAGTTGGATCGTCTTCTTGACAGAGCGTTAAATAGACTAAGAGGAAGCTCTGTTATTCCAGCCTGTTTAAATGACAGGCAAAAACGGCAGGTTCGTCTTGCGCCGCGTATATCGGCATTTGCCTTTGGGCTGGGATTATTCAAACTCAGGTGTAGTGACTATTTTATGCTACCAGAGTATCGGCAATTGCTTCTACAGTGGTTTAGCGAGGATGAGATCTGGCAGCTATATGGTTGGTTGGGGCAAAGAGATGGCAAATTACTTCCTCCGCAAGTGATGCAACAAACTGCATTGCAGATCGGTACCGCCATTCTTAATCGGGAAGCGCATGACGATGCGGTTTTACATGCGCTATTAGTATTATTACCCCCTCCGCAGCGTATACTTTGGCCGAAGACTTCTCTTACCGAGATTATCTTCATGGAGCATTTGCTATGAGTTTTACTTCACTTCCTCTGACGGAAATTAACCATAAGCTACCCGCTCGAAATATTATTGAGTCACAGTGGATAACATTACAATTAACTTTATTTGCGCAAGAGCAACAAGCTAAGAGCGTTTCACATGCTATTGTGAGCTCCGCTTACCGTAAGGCTGAAAAAATCATCCGAGACGCCTATCGTTATCAGCGTGAACAGAAAGTTGAGCAGCAACAAGAACTAGCGTGCTTGCGTAAAAATACGCTGGAAAAAATGGAAGTGGAATGGCTGGAACAGCATGTAAAACATTTACAAGACGATGAAAATCAATTTCGTTCATTGGTCGATCACGCAGCGCATCATATTAAAAATAGTATAGAACAGGTTCTGTTGGCCTGGTTCGACCAACAGTCGGTAGACAGTGTTATGTGCCATCGTCTGGCACGCCAGGCCACGGCTATGGCGGAAGAGGGAGCGCTTTATTTGCGTATTCATCCTGAAAAAGAGGCATTGATGCGTGAAACTTTTGGCAAGCGGTTTACGTTGATTATCGAGCCTGGTTTCTCTCCCGATCAGGCTGAACTTTCCTCAACACGATATGCCGTTGAGTTTTCACTTTCTCGTCATTTCAACGCGTTACTGAAATGGTTACGTAATGGTGAAGATAAAAGAGGTCGCGATGAATATTAAAATTAATGAGATAAAAATGACGCCCCCTACAGCATTTACCCCTGGCCAGGTTATAGAGGAACAAGAGGTTATTTCGCCTTCAATGTTAGCTCTCCAGGAGTTACAGGAAACGACGGGGGCAGCGCTCTATGAGACGATGGAAGAAATAGGAATGGCGCTGAGTGGTAAACTGCGCGAAAGTAATAAATTCATTGATGCTGAGAAACTGGAGCGCAGACAGCAGGCTTTGCTGCGTTTGATAAAACAAATACAGGAGGATAATGGGGCAACGTTGCGTCCGCTTACCGAAGAGAATAGTGATCCTGATTTACAGAATGCGTATCAAATTATCGCTCTTGCAATGGCGCTTACTGCCGGCGGGTTGTCAAAAAAGAAAAAACGCGATTTGCAATCGCAACTGGATACGCTTACAGCGGAGGAGGGATGGGAACTTGCCGTTTTTAGTTTACTGGAACTTGGCGAAGTGGATACCGCTACGCTGTCCTCTCTGAAACGTTTTATGCAACAGGCGATAGACAACGATGAAATGCCCTTATCGCAGTGGTTCAGACGCGTGGCAGACTGGCCGGATCGCTGTGAACGGGTCCGTATTTTGCTAAGAGCCATAGCCTTTGAACTTAGCATATGCATCGAACCTTCGGAGCAAAGTCGTCTGGCCGCAGCATTAGTACGTTTGCGTCGTTTGCTGTTATTCCTTGGCCTTGAAAAAGAGTGCCAGCGTGAGGAGTGGATTTGCCAGTTGCCGCCTAATACATTACTGCCGCTACTACTCGATATCATTTGTGAGCGCTGGCTTTTCAGTGATTGGTTGCTTGATAGACTTACCGCTATAGTTTCTTCATCGAAGATGTTCAATCGGTTACTCCAACAACTTGATGCGCAGTTTATGCTGATACCCGATAACTGTTTTAACGACGAAGATCAACGTGAACAAATTCTCGAAACGCTTCGTGAAGTAAAGATAAATCAGGTTTTATTCTGATACCTGGCTTTCAATATTTAGGTAAATTGGCTTTCTGGCTCATCATGAGGCGTCAGGATGGATTGGGATCTCATTACTGAACGTAATATTCAGCTTTTTATTCAATTAGCAGGATTAGCTGAACGGCCTTTAGCAACCAATATGTTCTGGCGGCAAGGACAATATGAAACCTATCTAAACTATCATAACGGTCGTATTCACTTATGTCAGATACTCAAGCAAACCTTCTTAGACGAAGAACTGCTTTTTAAAGCGTTGGCTAACTGGAAACCCGCAGCGTTCCAGGGTATTCCTCAACGATTATTTTTGTTGCGCGATGGGCTTGCAATGAGTTGTTCTCCACCTCTTTCCAGCTCCGCCGAGCTCTGGTTACGATTACATCATCGACAAATAAAATTTCTGGAGTCGCAATGCGTTCATGGTTAGGTGAGGGAGTCAGGGCGCAACAGTGGCTCAGTGTATGCGCGGGTCGGCAGGATATGGTTCTGGCGACGGTGTTATTAATCGCTATTGTGATGATGCTGTTACCTTTGCCGACCTGGATGGTTGATATCCTGATTACTATCAACCTTATGTTTTCAGTGATCCTGCTCTTAATTGCTATTTATCTTAGTGACCCTCTCGATTTATCGGTATTTCCGTCTTTATTACTTATTACTACATTATATCGTTTGTCACTCACAATCAGCACATCACGGCTGGTACTGTTACAACATAATGCCGGTAATATTGTGGATGCTTTCGGTAAGTTTGTCGTAGGAGGAAATCTCACCGTTGGGTTGGTCGTATTTACCATCATTACTATCGTGCAATTTATTGTCATTACAAAAGGTATCGAGAGGGTGGCGGAAGTTAGCGCACGTTTCTCGCTTGATGGGATGCCAGGCAAACAAATGAGTATCGATGGCGATTTGCGTGCCGGAGTTATCGATGCAGACCATGCCCGTACATTAAGACAGCATGTCCAGCAGGAAAGCCGCTTTCTCGGTGCGATGGACGGTGCGATGAAATTTGTTAAAGGCGATACGATTGCCGGTATTATTGTTGTTCTGGTGAACATTATCGGCGGTATCATTATCGCTATCGTACAATATGATATGTCGATGAGTGAGGCTGTTCACACTTATAGCGTACTGTCAATCGGAGATGGTTTATGTGGGCAAATTCCATCGCTGCTGATTTCCCTTAGCGCGGGAATTATTGTCACCCGTGTCCCGGGTGAGAAACGCCAGAACCTGGCGACAGAGTTGAGTTCTCAAATTGCCAGACAACCTCAGTCGCTCATATTAACCGCTGTGGTTTTAATGCTCCTCGCTTTAATTCCTGGCTTTCCTTTTATCACTCTCGCTTTCTTTTCAGCGTTGTTAGCATTGCCAATTATCCTCATTCGCCGCAAAAAGTCTGTGGTTTCCGCAAATGGCGTCGAAGCACCGGAAAAAGATAGTATGGTTCCCGGCGCATGTCCTCTAATCTTACGTCTTAGCCCGACGTTACATTCTGCCGACCTGATTCGTGATATTGACGCCATGAGATGGTTTTTATTTGAGGATACCGGCGTCCCTCTCCCTGAGGTGAATATTGAGGTTTTGCCTGAACCCACCGAAAAATTGACGGTACTGCTATATCAGGAACCCGTATTTAGTTTATCTATTCCCGCTCAGGCGGATTATTTATTGATAGGCGCGGACGCTAGTGTGGTGGGTGACAGCCAGACGTTACCGAACGGGATGGGGCAGATCTGTTGGCTTACAAAAGACATGGCCCATAAGGCGCAAGGTTTTGGACTGGACGTTTTCGCGGGCAGCCAACGTATCTCTGCCTTATTAAAATGTGTCCTGCTTCGGCATATGGGAGAGTTTATTGGTGTTCAGGAAACGCGTTATCTAATGAATGCGATGGAAAAAAACTACTCTGAGCTGGTGAAAGAGCTTCAGCGCCAGTTACCCATTAATAAAATCGCTGAAACTTTGCAACGGCTTGTATCAGAGCGGGTTTCTATTAGAGATTTACGTCTTATTTTCGGCACCTTAATTGATTGGGCGCCACGTGAAAAAGATGTCCTGATGTTGACAGAATATGTCCGTATCGCGCTTCGCCGTCATATTCTGCGTCGTCTTAATCCGGAAGGAAAACCGCTGCCGATTTTGCGGATCGGCGAAGGTATTGAGAACCTCGTGCGTGAATCCATTCGCCAGACGGCAATGGGGACCTATACTGCGCTGTCGTCTCGTCATAAGACGCAGATCCTGCAACTTATCGAGCAGGCGCTGAAGCAGTCAGCCAAATTATTCATTGTCACTTCTGTCGACACCCGACGTTTCTTGCGAAAAATTACAGAAGCCACCTTGTTCGACGTACCGATTTTGTCATGGCAGGAATTAGGAGAGGAGAGCCTTATACAAGTGGTAGAAAGTATTGACCTTAGCGAAGAGGAGTTGGCGGACAATGAAGAATGAATTGATGCAACGTCTGAGGCTGAAATATCCGCCCCCCGATGGTTATTGTCGATGGGGCCGAATTCAGGATGTCAGCGCAACGTTGTTAAATGCGTGGTTGCCTGGGGTATTTATGGGCGAGTTGTGCTGTATAAAGCCTGGGGAAGAACTTGCTGAAGTCGTGGGGATTAATGGCAGCAAAGCTTTGCTATCTCCTTTTACGAGTACTATCGGACTTCACTGCGGGCAGCAAGTGATGGCCTTAAGGCGACGCCATCAGGTTCCCGTGGGCGAAGCGTTATTAGGGCGAGTCATTGATGGTTTTGGTCGTCCCCTTGATGGCCGCGCACTGCCCGACGTCTGCTGGAAAGACTATGATGCAATGCCTCCTCCCGCAATGGTTCGACAGCCTATCACTCAACCATTAATGACGGGGATTCGCGCTATTGATAGCGTTGCGACCTGTGGCGAAGGGCAACGAGTGGGTATTTTTTCTGCTCCTGGCGTGGGGAAAAGCACGCTTCTGGCGATGCTGTGTAATGCTCCAGACGCAGACTGCAATGTTCTGGTGTTAATTGGTGAACGTGGACGAGAAGTCCGCGAGTTCATCGATTTTACACTGTCTGAAGAGACCCGAAAACGTTGTGTCATTGTCGTCGCAACCTCTGACAGACCCGCCTTAGAGCGCGTGAGGGCGCTGTTTGTGGCCACCACGATAGCAGAATTTTTTCGCGATAATGGAAAGCGAGTCGTCTTGCTTGCCGACTCACTGACGCGTTATGCCAGGGCCGCACGGGAAATCGCTCTGGCCGCCGGAGAGACCGCGGTTTCTGGAGAATATCCGCCAGGCGTATTTAGTGCATTGCCACGACTTTTAGAACGTACAGGAATGGGGGAAAAAGGCAGCATTACCGCATTTTATACGGTACTGGTGGAAGGCGATGATATGAATGAGCCGTTGGCGGATGAAGTCCGTTCACTGCTTGACGGACATATTGTGCTATCCCGACGGCTTGCAGAGAGGGGGCATTATCCTGCCATTGACGTGTTGGCAACGCTCAGCCGCGTTTTTCCAGTCGTTACCAGCCATGAGCATCGTCAACTGGCGGCGATATTGCGACGGTGCCTGGCGCTTTACCAGGAGGTTGAACTATTAATACGCATTGGGGAATACCAGCGAGGAGTTGATACAGATACTGACAAAGCCATTGATACCTATCCGGATATTTGCACATTTTTGCGACAAAGTAAGGATGAAGTATGCGGACCCGAGCTACTCATAGAAAAATTACACCAAATACTCACCGAGTGATCATGGAAACTTTGCTGGAGATAATCGCGCGGCGTGAAAAGCAATTACGCGGCAAACTTACCGTACTTGATCAGCAGCAACAGGCGATTATTACTGAACAGCAGATTTGCCAGACGCGCGCTTTAGCAGTGTCTACCAGACTGAAAGAATTAATGGGCTGGCAAGGTACGTTATCTTGTCATTTATTGTTGGATAAGAAACAACAAATGGCCGGGTTATTCACTCAGGCGCAGAGCTTTTTGACGCAACGGCAGCAGTTAGAGAATCAGTATCAGCAGCTTGTCTCCCGGCGAAGCGAATTACAGAAGAATTTTAATGCGCTTATGAAAAAGAAAGAAAAAATTACTATGGTATTAAGCGATGCGTATTACCAAAGTTGAGGGAAGTCTTGGGTTGCCATGCCAGTCTTATCAGGATGATAACGAGGCGGAGGCGGAACGTATGGACTTTGAACAACTCATGCACCAGGCATTACCCATTGGTGAGAATAATCCTCCTGCAGCATTGAATAAGAACGTGGTTTTCACGCAACGTTATCGTGTTAGTGGCGGTTATCTTGACGGTGTAGAGTGTGAAGTCTGTGAATCAGGGGGGCTAATCCAGTTAAGAATCAATGTCCCTCATCATGAAATTTACCGTTCGATGAAAGCGCTAAAGCAGTGGCTGGAGTCTCAGTTGCTGCATATGGGGTATATAATTTCCCTGGAGATATTCTATGTTAAGAATAGCGAATGAAGAGCGTCCGTGGGTGGAGATACTTCCAACGCAAGGCGCTACCATTGGTGAGCTGACATTGAGTATGCAACAATATCCAGTACAGCAAGGGACATTATTTACCATACATTATCATAATGAGCTGGGTAGGGTGTGGATTGCAGAACAATGCTGGCAGCGCTGGTGTGAAGGGCTAATTGGCACCGCTAATCGATCGGCTATCGATCCTGAATTGCTATATGGAATAGCTGAATGGGGGCTGGCGCCGTTATTGCAAGCCAGTGATGCAACCCTCTGTCAGAACGAGCCGCCAACATCCTGCAGTAATCTACCACATCAGCTAGCGTTGCATATTAAATGGACAGTTGAAGAACATGAGTTCCATAGCATTATTTTTACATGGCCAACGGGTTTTTTGCGCAATATAGTCGGAGAGCTTTCTGCTGAGCGACAACAGATTTATCCTGCCCCTCCTGTAGTAGTCCCTGTATATTTAGGCTGGTGCCAGCTTACGTTAATTGAACTTGAGTCTATCGAAATCGGCATGGGCGTTCGGATTCATTGCTTTGGCGACATCAGACTCGGTTTTTTTGCTATTCAACTACCTGGGGGGATCTACGCGAGGGTGTTGCTGACAGAGGATAACACGATGAAATTTGATGAATTAGTCCAGGATATCGAAACGCTACTTGCGTCAGGGAGTCCAATGTCAAAGAGTGACGGAACATCTTCAGTAGAACTTGAGCAGATACCACAACAGGTGCTCTTTGAGATCGGACGTGCGAGTCTGGAAATTGGACAATTACGACAACTTAAAACGGGGGACGTTTTGCCTGTAGGTGGATGTTTTGCGCCAGAGGTGACGATAAGAGTAAATGACCGTATTATTGGGCAAGGTGAGTTGATTGCCTGTGGCAATGAATTTATGGTGCGTATTACACGTTGGTATCTTTGCAAAAATACAGCGTAAACCTGATAAGAAAAATAATATGCGAACAATATAATAGCGTTCCAGGTCGTGTCATGAGAGATACAGTATGTCTTTACCCGATTCGCCTTTGCAACTGATTGGTATATTGTTTCTGCTTTCAATACTGCCTCTCATTATCGTCATGGGAACCTCTTTCCTTAAACTGGCGGTGGTATTTTCGATTTTACGAAATGCTCTGGGTATTCAACAAGTTCCCCCAAATATCGCACTGTATGGCCTCGCGCTTGTACTTTCCTTATTCATTATGGGGCCGACGCTATTAGCTGTAAAAGAGCGCTGGCATCCGGTTCAGGTCGCTGGCGCTCCTTTCTGGACGTCTGAGTGGGACAGTAAAGCATTAGCGCCTTATCGACAGTTTTTGCAAAAAAACTCTGAAGAGAAGGAAGCCAATTATTTTCGGAGTTTGATAAAACGAACCTGGCCTGAAGACATAAAAAGAAAGATAAAACCTGATTCTTTGCTCATATTAATTCCGGCATTTACGGTGAGTCAGTTGACGCAGGCATTTCGGATTGGATTACTTATTTATCTTCCCTTTCTGGCTATTGACCTGCTTATTTCAAATATACTGCTGGCTATGGGGATGATGATGGTATCGCCAATGACCATTTCATTACCGTTTAAGCTGCTAATATTTTTACTGGCAGGCGGTTGGGATCTGACACTGGCGCAATTGGTACAGAGCTTTTCATGAATGATTCTGAATTGACGCAATTTGTAACGCAACTTTTATGGATCGTCCTTTTTACGTCTATGCCGGTGGTGTTGGTGGCATCGGTAGTTGGTGTCATCGTAAGCCTTGTTCAGGCCTTGACTCAAATACAGGACCAAACGCTACAGTTCATGATTAAATTATTGGCAATTGCAATAACCTTAATGGTCAGCTACCCATGGCTTAGCGGTATCCTGTTGAATTATACCCGGCAGATAATGTTACGAATTGGAGAGCATGGTTGAATGGCACAACAGGTAAATGAGTGGCTTATTGCATTGGCTGTGGCTTTTATTCGACCATTGAGCCTCTCTTTATTACTTCCCCTATTAAAAAGTGGCAGTTTAGGGTCCGCGATTTTACGTAATGGCGTGCTTATGTCACTTACCTTTCCCATATTACCAATCATTTACCAGCAGAAGATTATGATGCATATTGGTAAAGATTACAGCTGGTTAGGGTTAGTCACCGGAGAGGTGATTATTGGTTTTTTAATTGGGTTTTGTGCGGCGGTTCCCTTTTGGGCCGTTGATATGGCGGGGTTTCTGCTTGATACTTTACGTGGCGCGACAATGGGTACGATATTCAATTCTACAATAGAAGCTGAAACCTCACTTTTTGGCTTGCTTTTCAGCCAGTTCTTGTGTGTTATTTTCTTTATAAGCGGCGGCATGGAGTTTATATTAAACATTCTGTATGAGTCATATCAATATTTACCACCAGGGCGTACTTTATTATTTGACCGGCAATTTTTAAAATATATCCAGGCAGAGTGGAGAACGCTTTATCAATTATGCATCAGCTTCTCTCTTCCTGCCATAATATGTATGGTATTAGCCGATCTGGCTTTAGGTCTTTTAAATCGGTCGGCACAACAATTGAATGTGTTTTTCTTCTCAATGCCGCTCAAAAGTATATTGGTTCTACTGACGCTCCTGATCTCATTCCCTTATGCTCTTCATCACTATTTGGTTGAAAGCGATAAATTTTATATTTATCTAAAAGACTGGTTTCCATCTGTATGAGCGAGAAAACAGAACAGCCTACAGAAAAGAAATTACGTGATGGCCGTAAGGAAGGGCAGGTTGTCAAAAGTATTGAAATAACATCATTATTTCAGCTGATTGCGCTTTATTTGTATTTTCATTTCTTTACTGAAAAGATGATTTTGATACTGATTGAGTCAATAACTTTCACATTACAATTAGTAAATAAACCATTTTCTTATGCATTAACGCAATTGAGTCATGCTTTAATAGAGTCACTGACTTCTGCACTGCTGTTTCTGGGCGCTGGGGTAATAGTTGCTACTGTGGGTAGCGTGTTTCTTCAGGTGGGGGTGGTTATTGCCAGCAAGGCCATAGGTTTTAAAAGCGAGCATATAAATCCGGTAAGTAATTTTAAGCAGATATTCTCTTTACATAGCGTAGTAGAATTATGTAAATCCAGCCTAAAAGTTATCATGTTATCTCTTATCTTTGCCTTTTTCTTTTATTATTATGCCAGTACTTTTCGGGCGCTACCGTACTGTGGGTTAGCCTGTGGCGTGCTTGTGGTTTCTTCTTTAATAAAATGGTTATGGGTAGGGGTGATGGCTTTTTATATCGTCGTTGGCATACTGGACTATTCTTTTCAATATTATAAGATTAGAAAAGATCTAAAAATGAGTAAAGATGACGTAAAACAAGAGCATAAAGATCTGGAGGGCGACCCTCAAATGAAGACACGGCGTCGGGAAATGCAGAGTGAAATACAAAGTGGGAGTTTAGCTCAATCTGTTAAACAATCTGTTGCGGTAGTGCGTAATCCAACGCATATTGCGGTTTGTCTTGGCTATCATCCCACCGATATGCCAATACCACGCGTCCTGGAAAAAGGCAGTGATGCTCAAGCTAACTATATTGTTAACATCGCTGAACGCAACTGCATCCCCGTTGTTGAAAATGTTGAGCTGGCCCGCTCATTATTTTTTGAAGTGGAACGCGGAGATAAAATTCCTGAAACGTTATTTGAACCCGTTGCAGCCTTGTTACGTATGGTGATGAAGATAGATTATGCGCATTCTACCGAAACACCATAAATGCTTTTGGTATGCTTCTTCAGGCCACTGCGAAGGTTAAGAGGGTAATAGCGTATAGAGCAGTGCTTGACGATAAAGGTGAGAGACTGAAAATAATCGCTTTTAGCCTGGCACAAGCACCAGATAGCGTATTATAAAATTAAACAAGATAATGGATTGGTGCGTCTGAATGGACTCGAACCATCGACCCCCACCATGTCAAGGTGGTGCTCTAACCAACTGAGCTACAGACGCATTAAAATGATGGTGCGTTCAATTGGACTCGAACCAACGACCCCCACCATGTCAAGGTGGTGCTCTAACCAACTGAGCTATGAACGCAACGTTGTAGGTGACAACGGGGACGAATATTAGCGTCACAACCGCAATGAGGCAAGAGGGAAATCGCAATTTTCTTCCTGAAATCACCTGATTGCGGTGGAAATATGCAACATGTCGAGAAAATAGCCGCCATGCGACGGCTATCGTCGTATTATCGCGCAGCGCGCTGCAAAATGATGGCGGACGGCTGACGTTGTAGATAGCGCATCCGTAGCATCATTAACACCGCCGCCGAGGTCAGGCCGATGATGAACCCCATCCAGAAGCCTGCCGGTCCCATACGATCCACCACCAAATCCGTTAACGCCAGGATATAACCGCTGGGTAAACCTAACACCCAGTAGGCGGTAAAGGTGATAAAAAAGATGGAACGCGTATCTTTATAACCGCGCAGAATACCGCTGCCGATAACCTGTATAGAGTCGGAAATCTGGTAAACCGCAGCGAGCAGCATTAATTGCGCGGCAAGCGCCACGACCTCAGGGTTGTCATTGTAGAGCAAAGCAATATGCTTACGCAGAGTAACGGTAAAAATAGCGGTAACCACAGCCATACAAATGCCGACGCCTAAACCGGTACGCGCTGCGGTTTGCGCATCCAGCGTTGAGCCCTGGCCCAGACGATAACCCACTCGAATCGTTACCGCCGCAGCCAGCGACATCGGCAGTACGAACATCAGCGAGCTAAAGTTAAGCGCAATCTGATGACCGGCGACATCCACAATACCTAATGGCGAAACCAGCAGCGCAACGACCGCAAATAACGTCACTTCAAAGAACAGCGCCAGCGCAATCGGCAACCCCAGTTGAATCAGGCGCTTCATGACGACGCTATCAGGTTTGCCAAAGCCTTTTTCATTACGAATATCACGCATTGAACGCGCGTGTTTAATGTAAGAAAGCATGGCGATAAACATCACCCAATAGACCGCCGCAGTCGCAACGCCGCAGCCGATACCGCCGAGTTCCGGCATACCAAAATGGCCATAGATAAAAATATAGTTCACCGGAATATTCACCAGCAGGCCCAAAAATCCCATCACCATACCCGGTTTGGTTTTGGCCAGACCTTCGCACTGGTTTCGCGCTACCTGAAAGAAAAGGTATCCTGGCGCGCCCCACAGCAGCGCGCGAAGATAACCCACGGCTTTATCGGCCAGCGCCGGATCAATATTATGCATAGAGCGGATAATGTATCCGGCATTCCACAGGACGATCATCACCAGCACGGAGACAAAGCCCGCCAGCCAGAACCCTTGTCGAACCTGATGCGCGATACGCTCACGACGGCCGGAGCCATTGAGTTGCGCAATCACAGGCGTCAAGGCCAGCAGTAAGCCGTGACCAAACAAAATGGCGGGAAGCCAGATAGAGGTGCCGATAGCGACGGCAGCCATGTCCGTAGCGCTATAGCCTCCCGCCATGACGGTATCGACGAATCCCATTGCGGTCTGTGCCACTTGCGCAAGGATCACCGGTATCGCTAACGCTAATAACTGACGCGCTTCACTGGTATACTTCTGCACGTATTCACCTTTTATTTTGTTGTTATATGAAAGACTAAAAAGCCGCCGTAGTGGCAGCCAAAAGAAATAGCAGGGGAAATTTCAGTCTATTGTAGCGGGGTATTACTATTTCTCCAGTGAAAAAACAGTTGTTAACGGCGCATTGCTGGCAAGCTGTTTTTCCACCTGCTATTGTGCTGAACAGTTCTGCTTATATTTATTTCAGGAGTTGAAGATATGTTTACGGGGATCGTACAGGGTACCGCGAAACTGGTATCGATTGATGAAAAACCCAACTTTCGCACCCATGTGGTGACGTTACCGGACTACATGCTGGAGGGGCTGGAGACGGGGGCGTCGGTAGCGCATAACGGATGCTGTTTGACGGTGACTGAAATAAACGGTAACCAGATAAGTTTTGATCTGATGAAAGAAACGTTGCGCATCACCAATCTGGGCGCGTTGAGGGTAGGTGATGAGGTCAACGTAGAGCGCGCCGCCAAATTCAGCGATGAAATCGGTGGTCATCTGATGTCGGGGCATATTATTACGACGGCGGAGATCGCGAAAATCCTGACCTCCGAAAATAACCATCAGGTGTGGTTTAAAGTGCAGGATGCGTCCCTGATGAAGTATATCCTGTACAAAGGCTTTATCGGCGTTGACGGTATCAGTTTGACCGTCGGCGAGGTAACGCCAACGCGCTTCTGCGTGCATCTCATTCCGGAAACGCTGGAACGTACTACGCTTGGCAGAAAAAAACTGGGTGAGCGTGTGAATATCGAGATCGATCCGCAAACGCAGGCGGTTGTCGATACCGTAGAACGCGTACTGGCTACACGAGAAAATGCGGTCAGAAATCAGGCCGACATTGGCTAACGGAAAATAAGATTCCCCCGCATGAAATGCGGGGGAGATGATTAGCGAGGAACGCGCAGACCGTTTTCAACGCCGCGCGTAAATACCACCTGCCAAAGCTGAATATCACGCGCGCGAAACGCACCCGCGCAGGCGTTGAGATAATAGCTGAACATACGTTTAAAGCGCTCGTTATAATTGCCCGCAATCTCTGGCCAGGCATTGATAAAGCGCTCGTGCCACGCCATCAGAGTCGTGTCATAGTCGGCGCCAAAGTTATGCCAGTCTTCCATTACAAAGTGTGATTCGCTGGCCTCGGCGATTTGACGAACAGACGGCAAACAACCGTTGGGGAAAATATACTTATTGATCCACGGATCGACATTATGATCGGTTTTTTTAGAACCAATAGTATGGAGCAGGAAAAGACCATCCGGTTTTAAATTCCTGTCAACGACCTCAAAATAGGTGTTGTAGTTTTTTGGCCCGACATGTTCGAACATGCCGACAGAGACGATTCGGTCAAACTGATCGTTAAGGTCGCGATAATCTTCGAGGAGAATGGAGACATCCAGACCTTCGCAACGCGTCTGCGCCATTTTTTGTTGTTCAGCGGAGATCGTTACGCCCACCACGCTAACGCCATAATGGGTCGCCATATATTGCGACAGGCCGCCCCAGCCGCAGCCGATATCCAGCACACGCATCCCCGGTTGTAGCTGTAGCTTTTCGCAAATTAATTTCAGCTTGGCTTGCTGTGCCGCTTCCAGCGTATCGGCATCTTTCCAGTAGGCGCAAGAATATTGCATATAGGGATCGAGCATACGGGAAAAAAGGTCATTACCAAGATCGTAATGTTCCTTGCCGACAATCCAGGCGCGTTTTTTACTTTGTAGATTAATCAGACGCGCGCCGAGGATACGGAGCGTATCTTTAACATGGTGGGGGAGTTGATTTTCAAGACCGGCACGTAAGACTTTGCTGAAGAAAATATCCAGACGCTCGCATTCCCACCAGCCATCCATGTAACTCTCACCTAACCCCAACGATCCTTCCTGAAGGACGCGTTTAAAAAAATCGGGATTCTTAACACGAATGTCAGACGGGGCGGAACCATTAATTGTAATATCCGCGCGGCTTAACAATTCGTTGGCGATTCGGTACCAGTTATCATCCGGCACGCTGACTTCTTCTATACACGATGAACTCATAGTTTCTCCATCACTGGACGGTGATCAGAACCTTAAAACAGCGTAGACGCTTTTTTGGCTTTGTGAGAAATCCCACGGACAATTCCGTGAGCCAGTTATCCGACGTAGAACAGAGGAAGGGAGGAACCCTTGCCGAAAAGGCCATCCATGGTGAATCGGGAACGCTCCGGTTCCCGTTAATGCCTAATAATTATCGTAATATAAACAACCGGGAATCAGTATAGGCCGCAATTTTTGATGATTCAACCGAAAATTGTTAGCGTGCTAATTACCAGCGGTTAACAAGTCTTTAGTGAGACTTGTCGTGGGCGACATTGGCATGGGGAAATCCGGTCTCAGCGCAATCTGCATGAGACTGCATTTTGTAACCTAACGCCGCCAGAACAACGGTAGAGAGCATTACGCTGGTGGTGGTCAGCAGCGGCGTGCTGATGAGCCATGAAACCACCAGGCTTGCCAGGAAACATAACCCCAGTTGCAGCGTATTTTGTAGCGCCGCAGCGCGCCCCGTGGCTTGAGGGAAAGGGCGTAACGCTTGCGCGACGACGATAGGGTAGATGGCGCCATTAGCAATCGCCATTACGCAGAAAGGAATCAGGATCTCCACCAGTGAGGCATTATTCAGAAGGCCCGCTCCCCAGGTGGCGATAACGCTCAGCGCATACAGCCCTAACAGCCACGGAAGCAATTGGTAGCCCTGCCATTTTTGTAGCGCCGCGCGGCAACCATATCCGCCAATCAGAAAAGCGATGGTTTGCGGAACATAGCTCAGGCCAATCACTGCCGGGCTGTAACCCATCGCGCTGAGAATAAATGGGGACCCTGTTAGCCACGCAAAAAAGCTGGCGGAACAGGCGGCATAAATCAGCACATTACCGCGATAGGTTTTAGAGCGTAACAACGTCGCGAAAGTGAGTTTATCCTGTCCTTCGGTACGCGCTTTTCCCGATGGTTTTAAGCGCAGCGCCGGCAACATCAGCAACAACGTAATCACGAACAGAGTGGCGAAAATCGCCTGCCATGAGAAATGCGTCAGTATCCAGCTTCCCAGTAAGGGCGCAAGCGCCGGGGATAAGCCCACCAGTGGCATGATAGTGGCGAAGATACGATTAATTTTTTGCGAAGGATAATAATCGGTCACCAGCGCTTGCCAGATTACCGTTGCCGCGCAAACGCCGACGGCCTGCACGAAGCGCAGCGTCAGCAGTGCTGCCGCGCTTTCTACCCACAGCATCCCCAGACTTCCGAGCGCAAAGATAGATAACCCCAGCAGTAAAATCGGTTTACGGCCATAACGATCCGATAGCGGTCCCCAAAGTAGTTGCGCGACGGCAAAGCCAGCTAAAAACAGGCTGAGGCTGGCACTGACCGCGGCGGCAGGCGTTTGTAAATCCGCCTGTATGGCGGCAAACGCGGGCAGGTACATGTCCGTAGCCAGAAATCCCAGCACGCTAAGACCGGCTAACCAGACTAAAAAACCTTTTCCAGGTTGCATATTTGTTTCTCTTTCTTATCAGACAGACATTGTCGCAGAGTGTAGGGAGTGAAATTACGGTTGTGAAACGTTAATATTTGTCCAGTGAATTCAAAATTTTTGTAGGCAAATTATGTGGTCGGAATACTCGCTTGAAGTGGTTGACGCCGTGGCGCGCAATGGCAGTTTTAGCGCGGCGGCGCAGGAACTGCACCGTGTGCCTTCAGCAGTCAGTTACACCGTTCGTCAGCTAGAGGAGTGGCTGGCCGTACCGCTTTTTGTACGACGTCACCGTGATGTTGAACTGACGCCTGCTGGCGTCTGGTTTTTAAAAGAAGGGCGTTCTGTTATCAAAAAAATGCAGATCACTCGCCAGCAGTGTCAGCAAATTGCTAATGGCTGGCGTGGGCAGTTAGCTATTGCGGTGGACAATATCGTCAGACCAGAACGTACCCGGCAGATGATCGTCGATTTCTATCGCCATTTTGACGATGTGGAACTGCTGGTTTTTCAGGAGGTGTTTAACGGCGTCTGGGACGCGCTCTCCGACGGGCGTGTCGAACTGGCGATTGGGGCGACGCAGGCGATTCCGGTAGGGGGGCGTTACGCTTTTCGGGATATGGGGACCCTGAGCTGGAGCTGCGTAGTGGCAAGCGATCACCCGCTGGCGTCGATGCCTGGGCCGTTAAGCGATGATACCCTGCGCAACTGGCCGTCGCTGGTCAGGGAAGACACTTCGCGAACCTTACCGAAACGGATTACCTGGCTGCTGGATAACCAAAAAAGGGTCGTCGTACCGGACTGGGAGTCATCGGCAACCTGCCTGTCGGCAGGACTATGCGTGGGAATGGTGCCGACGCATTTTGCCCGCCAGTGGATAGACAGCGGAAAATGGGTGGCGCTGACGTTAGAGAATCCGTTTCCCGATGCGGCCTGTTGCGTGACGTGGCAGCAAAACGAGGCCTCGCCCGCGCTGGCATGGCTGCTGGACTATTTGGGCGATAGCGAAACGTTGAATCGGGAGTGGCTGCGGGAGCCAGAAGAGGCTCCCGACAGCGGGGATTAACGCCGATAGTCGCGGAACGGGCCGTCAGCGACCGAGCGACGCTCAACCAGGCGTGGATGAACTTCAATAGACTGTGACTCTTCGCGCTTATTGACGATGCGATCCAATAGCATATTAAATGCGGTTTCGCCTAAAGAGTCTTTGGGCTGGTGAATCGTCGTCAGTGCCGGGGTAAAGTAACGGGCGTTACGCACATTGTCATAACCGATCACCGAAACGTCCTGCGGTACGCGAAGCCCCATTTCGTCAGCCGCGCAAAGCGCGCCCATCGCCATAATATCGCCGCCGCAGAAAACGGCGGTAGGGCGATGTGACTGCGATAAGATTTGCTGCATCGCGTGGTAACCGGACTCCGGCTCGAAGTCGCCCTGAACAATCCAGTTGTCCGGCACGTTGATCAGCGCCTCCTCCATGGCTTTCATAAAGCCTGCCAGCCGCCCCGCGCCGGTGTTGCGCTCCAGCGGGCCGGGAATAACGCCGATATCCCGGTGGCCGCGCTCAACCAGATAACGACCCGCCATATAGCCGCCTGCAAAGGCGTTATCAATCACCGTGTCGGTAAAATCGGCCTTCGCTTCACCCCAGTCCATCACCACCATCGGAATATGGCGATACTCTTCCAGCATGGAAAGCAGAGGTTCTGGATACTCAGAACACATCACCAGCAGGCCATCCACGCGCTTTTGCGCCATCATGGACAGGTAGGCGCGCTGTTTTTCCAGGTTATTCCAGGCGTTGCCTAAAATCAGCGTATAGCCTTTCTGGAAACAGTTTTTTTCAACCGCCTCGATAATTTCGGCAAAATAGGCCGCTTCGCTGCTGGTCGCCAGTAAGCCTATCGACTTGGTATGGTTAACCTTCAGGCTACGCGCGACGGCGCTGGGAGAGTAGTGCAGCTCTTTAATTGCCGCCCAGACCGCGTTACGCGTTTCTTCAGCGACAAAACGCGTTTTGTTGATTACGTGTGATACAGTTGTAGTGGAAACGTTTGCTCGTTTCGCTACATCTTTAATTGTTGCCATTACATTTCACTCCAGACCCTCGCTAAGCTCCTGAGAAACGCCAGGTAAACGTTTGCCTACACACACCCTAATCGCAACGTCAGGGTTGCGGCACGCCGGAAAAACGACACGGAACGTCAGGAAGGGGTCAATGGCCGTTACGCTAATTCAGTAAGCCTGGAATTTTGTCTGATCTTGAGGAAAAGGGGAAGCGTTAAAAACAGTTATCAATATAAAACATGAGAGATTTTTGTGCGGGAATGTGCAAAAATGCGCTATATCACTTTTTGTGTGGGAATAAAAAGGAGAAAACTTGATGAGTACCGACCTGAAATTTTCGTTGATTACTACGCTGATTGTTCTGGGCGTGATTGTCGCAGGTGGATTAACGGCCGCTCTGCACTGATTTCCTCTCTTCTGAGGGTGGGCGTCTCCTCTATTCTATCCCTCTCTAAAACGCAGAAGGCGTACCTTCTGCGTACTCAGACTTATGCGGCGAGATTTTTCGCAACAAATTCCCAGTTAACCAGCGCCCAGAAATGCTCCAGATAGTTTGGACGGGCGTTGCGGTAGTCGATGTAATACGCGTGTTCCCACACATCAACCGTTAGCAACGGCGTTGCATCCGTAGTCAGCGGCGTACCGGCATTTGAGGTAGAAACGATAGCCAGTTTGCCATCAGCGCTTTTTACCAGCCATGTCCATCCGGAACCAAAGTTTTTGATAGCGGCATCGGTGAACTGCGCTTTAAATTCCGCGAAGCTGCCAAAAGATGCCGCGATAGCATCAGCCAGTTTCCCGGTCGGTTCGCCGCCAGCGTTTGGCGCCAGGCAGTTCCAGTAGAAGGTGTGGTTCCACACCTGAGCGGCGTTATTAAAGATGCCGCCTTCGGAAGTGCGCACGATCTCTTCCAGCGATTTGCCTTCAAACGCCGTGCCTTTGATCAAATTGTTAAGATTGGTCACGTAAGTCTGATGATGTTTGCCATAGTGATATTCCAGCGTCTCAGCAGAAATATGCGGCGCCAGAGCATCTTTGGCATACGGTAATGCAGGTAATTCGAACGACATTGCTTCTCTCCTTATTATTAATATTGCGCACGCACAATACCCCTGGTGCGCGTAAGGATAGGGTAGCAAATTGAGCGGTGGCGCAAAAGAAGAAGTTATCCTGTCGTTAAACGACAGGATAAAATATTAGCGAATTGTTTTAGGCGTCATCACCCGGCGGGCGCCGACATAATGACGTTGCCAGTATTCTTCGTTCAGTGAGGTGATCTTAATTTCCTGACCGCTGCGCGGAGACTGGATAAACTTACCGTTGCCGACATAGACGCCAACGTGATCGGCGGTGCCGCGCCCCTGCGTACGGAAGAACACCAGATCGCCGTTTTTCAACTCGCTACGCTCAATGGGCGCCGCGTCACGCAGGTGATACATCTCATTCGCCGTTCGGGGGATACGGATCTTCACTAAATCTTTATAGGCATAATAAACCAGACCGCTGCAATCAAAACCGGTGCGCGGCGACGCGCCTCCCCAGTGATACGGTTTACCAATCTGATTCATGAGTTTGGACATCGCGGTTTTCGTCGCTTTTTGTACTTTTGCACGATGCGCATCGGCAATAGAGACCGGCAATGTTCCCTTCCCCTTCACGCAGTGCGGCTTACGGCCTTTACGCGTCGTGCATTTTTCCGTTACGTCGAGGGCGGCGATTGACGTGGGCGCGGTTCTGTTACGACGATGCGTCGTATGACGAGATTTCGTGGAGGCGGTGGTACGTTTTGGCGTAGAAGCGGAAGAAGAACGGCTGGTTTTTGAGGTTTTTTTTACGTTTTTTTTGCTGGTTTTACTGATCTTTTTCGTTGTGCTTTTCTTTTTATCTGCCGTTTTCGTGACATGAGAAACAGCAGGCGTCGCTTTGGCTTGCCTGGAAGCATGGGCCATTGGCGTAAAGGGGAGAGTAGTAAAAAGTAAAGCACAGAGCGTGATCGAGATTTTGTTTATCCGCGCCACTGAGCAATCCTCTGTTAAAGGCAGGCGATTCATGCCTGCGTATGATTTACAAAACCTGATAATTCTAATCTACAAAAGCACAGATTGGTAATTGCTTTTGGTTTCTGAAGCTGTGTTTCGTTAACAGATGTAAAAAAATAGCAATTAATGCTAAACACGAACGCGTTATCTACAAATCACTGCGCGGCAACCCACTTAAAAGATATTTTGTATACAACTTATTCCCGCAGACGGTAAAATAATAAGGCATGATGAAAATGTTATTTTCCGTTGCCAGCCTGACCCGTTACAATGACAGGCTTCAGTCGTAAAAGTAGTTTAAGGAAGCGAGACAATGAGCACCACTATCGAAAAAATTCAGCGCCAGATCGCTGAAAACCCGATTCTCCTGTATATGAAAGGTTCACCGAAACTGCCAAGCTGTGGTTTCTCTGCGCAGGCCGTTCAGGCGCTTTCAGCCTGCGGGGAACGTTTTGCCTATGTTGATATCCTGCAAAACCCGGATATTCGCGCTGAATTACCGAAATACGCCAACTGGCCGACATTCCCACAACTGTGGGTGGACGGCGAGCTGGTCGGCGGGTGTGATATTGTGATTGAAATGTATCAGCGTGGCGAGCTGCAGCAGCTTATTAAAGAAACTGCGGCAAAATATAAAACTCAGGAGCCGGACGCAGAGTAATCTGTGAAAGGGGAAAGCGACCTGTAAAGGTCGCTTTTTTACCGCCATCGTGAGCAAGAGCGGCGTTGTTAGCCTCGTTATTTGTCCGTCGGCAAAGGTAACGGCCAGCCGCCCAGGCGCTTCCAGCGATTGACGATTTCACAAAACAGCACCGCTGTCCGCTCGGTATCATACAAAGCGGAATGGGCTTTTTCACCGTCAAACTCCATACCTGCCGCCAGGCACGCTTTTGATAACACCGTTTGTCCCAGCGCCAGTCCGCTCAATGCCGCAGTATCAAAGGTGACGAACGGATGAAACGGGTTACGTTTCAGCGAGGCGCGCTCTGCGGCGGCCATCATAAAACTGTGATCAAAAGTGGCGTTATGCGCGACCATAATGGCGCGGCTACAACCGCTGTCTTTGATACCTTTACGCACCATTTTGAAAATAGCGTGTAGCGCCTCATATTCACTCACCGCGCCGCGTAGCGGGTTAGAGGGATCGATACCGTTAAACGCAAGCGCTTCCGGCTGTAAGTTGGCTCCAGCGAACGGCTCCACATGGAAATGCAGCGTCATGTCCGGCATCAGCCAGCCTTGTTCATCCATTTTCAGCGTGATGGCGGCGATTTCGAGCAGCGCATCGGTTTTAGCGTTAAATCCTGCAGTTTCAACGTCGATGACGACAGGATAAAAACCACGAAAACGGTCGCACAGACCGGAAAGTTGAGCGTTATCGGACATCTGAGTCTCTTAATACGAAAAAATGCAGCGCGTATTATGGCAAATTTTACGCCGGGATGCAGTAAAACAACGGGCGCAGTGACCTGCGCCCGGCGGGGGATCAGTTACCCAGACCGCGGCCTGCGTCTTTAGCTTCAATCAATTCGATTTTATAGCCATCCGGATCTTCAACGAAGGCGATGATGGTCGAACCGCCTTTTACCGGCCCCGCTTCACGGGTCACGTTGCCGCCGTTCTGACGAATGCGTTCACAGGCTTCAGCAGCATTGTCAACGCTCAGCGCGATATGCCCGTACGCATTGCCCATGTCATAGCTCTCAACGCCCCAGTTATAGGTTAGTTCGATGACCGCTTCTTCCGTTTCCGGACCATATCCCACAAAGGCCAGCGAGTATTTGTATTCCGGATTCTCACTGGTACGCAGCAATTTCATGCCCAGAACGTTGGTGTAAAAAGCGATGGAACGCTGCAAATCGCCGACGCGCAGCATAGTATGCAATAAACGCATTTTCGTTGTCCTTAAAATAGTCAAGATATTCAAAGTATAGCGGCGATGTGAGGCCGCTATCAATGAAATTACAGAGTAGGGTAGTCAGTGTAGCCTTCCGCGCCGCCGCCATAAAAACTTTCGGGACGCTGTGGATTAAGTTCCGCTTTACGTTGCAGACGCGCTACCAGATCCGGGTTCGCGATGTAATCGCGACCAAACGCCACGGCGTCAATCAGCCCTTTTTCGATCAGACCTTCCGCTTTTTCTGGCGTATAGGCGCCAGCGCCGATGATGGGACCGTGGAAACACGCGCGCACTTTTTCACGGAACGCGTCGCTGTACGGTTCACCGCCCGCCCAGTCTGGTTCAGACATATGCAGATAAGCAATGCCGCGTTTGCCTAACGCTTCAATCAGATAAAGGGCGTCAGCTTCTTCATTCGGGCCGTTATCGACATTCTGGAAAGTGCCGACAGGAGAAAGGCGGATGCCGATACGGTCCGCGCCCCATTCTTCAATGCCGGCATCAACCACTTCCAGTACCAGACGGGCGCGATTCTCTACGCCGCCGCCGTACCGATCGGTACGGTGATTAGAAGACGGTGAGAGGAACTGGTGCAGCAGATAACCGTGCGCGGAATGCAGCTCCACCAGATCGAAGCCCGCCTCTCGGGCATTGGCGATAGCCTGGCGGAAATCGTTGACGATCCCGGGGATCTCGTGAGTATCCAGCGCGCGCGGCGTGGAAGTCTCTACGCGGATGGCCTGACCGTTTTCGTCACGCAAAGAGGTGCGGGTTCCCGCATTGATAGCGGATGGCGCGACGGGCGCTTGTCCGCCTGGTTGCAGGCTGGCGTGTGAAATACGGCCCGTATGCCACAATTGCACCGCCATATGGCCGCCCTGGGCATGGACTCCCTGAGTGATTTTTTTCCAGGCGGCGATCTGCTCATCGCTGTGTAATCCCGGTGCGCCGGCATAGCCTTTCGCCTGTGCGGAGATTTGTGTGGCTTCGCTGATGATCAATCCGGCGCTGGCGCGTTGACGGTAATATTCCGCCATTAACGGCGTAGGAATGTCGCCCGGTTCAATACTCCGCAAACGCGTCAAAGGCGCCATAAATACGCGATTTGTCGCCGTGATGGCACCCACCTTGAGGGGGGTAAACAGTTTTGCTGATGACATAGTGGCTCCTGATATAAGTAGACCGGTCGTCTTGTAATAAAGGAAATAAAAACGCCTGTTACTGCTCAGGCGTTGCAATGATGGTCTTAACATGCGCCAACGCATTTTCCAGCGGCGCGGCGCTACGGGATATTTTTGCCTGCAAATTGGCGCCCAGCCACAGAGCATAAAGTACCTGCGCCTGTGGCAACGGCTGGCCGGTGAAATGTAAACAGTGGCTATTACGGCCATCTTCCAGCGCGCGTGCAAGCAGTGCCATGATCTCCTGCGCCCCTTTATCCATCGTAGAGCGCATATCCTCCGACAGATCGCAGACCTCCGCTGACAGTTTCACCGTCAGGCAACCGCTGATGGCGCCTTGCTGGCAAAACTGCTTTAACGTTTCCTGATACCAGGCGAGAAGACGATCGCGATGATTACCGGGACCGGAGGTGAAGTGCGCCGTAAGACGCTGATGATAGCAGGCGTAATGTCGCTCAAGCATGGCGACGCCGAAGGCTTCTTTCGAGCGAAAGTAGTGATAAAACGACCCTTTAGGCACCTGGGCGGTTTTGAGCAACTCGCTAAGCCCCATGCCGGTAAAACCCCGTTGCATACAAAGCTGCTCGCCGGTGGCCAGCAGATGTTCGCGGGTATCGTGTTCGGTTTGCTTATTCATAGCAGGCAGTATAGTAGACCAGTCGGTCTACTGCAAGCAGAGTTGCCATAATGTCAGTTAGCGTCTTCAATAGTCATAAGCGCCAAACGTTGAGGAGGGGATGTGGCCGAGCAGTTGGAGTTTTTTCCTGTAGCAAGCCCATGTCGCGGTATCTGCCAGTCTGATGAGCGTGGCTTTTGTCGGGGATGTATGCGCAGCCGCGACGAACGCTTTAACTGGCAAAAAATGAGCGATGCCGAGAAACAAAATGTACTGCGGCTTTGTCGCCAGCGTTTCTTGCGTAAAATACGCGCAAATAAGCCTCTCCCATCGGAAGATCCTCAACAACCTTCACTCTTTTAAACGCGGAATTGCGTATACTCAACCTCATTATTCTCTATGAGGAATCTGTTATGGTTCAGCGTGTCACCA
This sequence comes from Salmonella sp. SAL00672, assembly GCF_046552175.1. Taxonomy (NCBI): domain Bacteria; kingdom Pseudomonadati; phylum Pseudomonadota; class Gammaproteobacteria; order Enterobacterales; family Enterobacteriaceae; genus Salmonella; species Salmonella sp. SAL00672. The sequence goes on from NZ_JBGDUQ010000001.1 coordinate 288,255, forward strand.
TCGCTCCACAAGGCCCGGAGTTTTCGCGTTTTGTCATGGGTTACTGGCGTTTGATGGACTGGAATATGTCCGCGCGTCAGTTAGTGAGTTTTATCGAAGAACATCTGGATTTGGGCGTCACTACCGTTGACCATGCGGACATTTATGGCGGTTATCAGTGCGAAGCGGCGTTTGGCGAGGCGCTAACGCTGGCGCCGCATTTGCGGGAAAAACTGCAAATCGTTACCAAATGCGGTATTGCGATCACCGCCAGAGCGGAAAATAGGCTCGGTCATTATATTACCGATCGCCGCCATATTATTCTGAGCGCCGAACAGTCATTAAAGAATCTGGCGACAGATTATCTGGATATGTTGTTAATTCACCGTCCCGATCCGTTAATGGATGCGGATGACGTCGCCGAGGCGTTTCAACATCTGCATCAAAGCGGCAAAGTGCGCCATTTTGGCGTTTCTAATTTTACGCCAGCGCAATTTACGTTGCTGCAATCGCGCCTGCCGTTCACCCTGGCGACCAACCAGGTGGAGATCTCGCCGGTTCACCAGCCTTTGTTGCTGGACGGCACATTAGATCAATTACAGCAACTGCGTATTCGTCCGATGGCCTGGTCATGTCTTGGCGGCGGTCGGCTGTTTAATGATGAGGCTTATCAGCCGTTGCGCCAGGAACTTTCCGTTATCGCGCAAGAACTCAACGCCAGTTCTATTGAACAGGTGGTCTATGCCTGGATTTTACGTTTGCCGTCGCAGCCGCTGCCGATTATTGGCTCGGGTAAAATCGAACGCGTACGTGCCGCACTAGAAGCGGAAACGCTGTCATTGTCGCGTCAACAGTGGTTCCGAATCCGCAAGGCGGCACTGGGTTATGACGTGCCGTAATCGCCAACTCGTTGACTTTCCGTACATGTTTTCGCCAGTGGTTTACACTTAACAGGCGACCACATGTAACGGAGGTTTTATGAAGCGATTAAGTTTAGCGATGGTGACGCTGCTGGCCTGTGCGGGTGCGCAGGCCGCCAGCGAGAAAGTAGAGATGAATCTGGTGACGGCGCAAGGCGTAGGACAGTCTATCGGCACCGTCGTCATCGATGAAACCGAAGGCGGTTTAAAATTTACCCCACACCTTAAAGCGTTGCCGCCGGGCGAGCATGGTTTTCACATTCATGCCAAAGGTAGCTGCCAGCCCGCGATTAAAGACGGCAAAGCGGTTGCCGCAGAAGCCGCTGGTGGTCATCTGGACCCACAAAATACCGGTAAGCATGAAGGACCGGAAGGTCAGGGGCATCTGGGCGACCTCCCGGTGTTAGTCGTTAATAATGATGGTATCGCCACCGAACCGGTTACTGCGCCGCGTCTGAAGTCTCTTGATGAAGTGAAAGATAAAGCGCTCATGATCCATGTGGGCGGCGATAACATGTCCGATCAGCCGAAACCGCTCGGCGGCGGCGGAACGCGTTACGCCTGCGGCGTCATTAAATAACCCGGAGACAGTGTTCCCTGCGCTGGAGCCTGTTCCAGCTGCGACAGCGAACAGTGTAAACGCCAGATAATCGCCGCCAGCTCATGCGCGGCGGGTTGATGATGATGTGCGAGCGTGTCGCAGATACGCTGTAGTTCCTGTAGCGTAACGGCAAGCGGGCGTTGCTGTACGCCGCGCTCGCTCATCACATCGCGCAGCAGGGATATACAAATATCCCGCACCCGGGAAAGCGGATCGGAACGCGACTCCCAGGCGCGCAGCTGCCACACCACATGCGAGCAGTTCAGCAGCACCACTCCCCAACGTAATAACCACCGGCGCGCCAGCGCATCCTGGCTATTGCTGAGCTGACTGACGTGATGATAGGTCAGCGATTCAAACTCGCTTTCGTTATGGGAAGGGTGACGGCTAAGCTGATCGACGAAATCCCGGCGTAGCGCGCGGATATGGCGGCGGCTTTTTACGGCATCGGAACCGGGGCGCAAAATCGCAAACGCCAGCCAGGAAATCGCGACGCCGACGATCTTGGCGGTATTATCGTTAAGGAAGTCGGCGAAGTCGTACACCGGTGGATTGGTCACGGCGATGAATGAGCCCATAAAAACGATAAGCTGCCCCCACAGTCCCGCCAGCTTAGGCATCTGCAGTTTAAGCAGTTGCATCGTGACGAACAGCGGAAAAAGGAAAAGTAAGAATTGCCACAGATCGGTGATTTGCACCATCAGGCCAAATTTCACCACGAAGCTGAATAAGGACAGCAGCACTAAAGTACGCATCAATAAGGAAAGCGACTTAAACGGCGTGGCGACGATGGAGTAGAGGACGCAACTGATCGCCGCCAGGGTTAATGCGCCGGGCCCGGATTCCCATTGCGCGCCAATACTCCAGGCGCCAATCACCGTGAGCGTGCAAAAGGTACGCACGCCGCTCCAGATGGCCTCTGCGTTATCCGTATGCCGCGCAAGGCCGGGAGTGCGGCGGATATGGATTTGATCCACCGGCGCGCCGCTTTCGATCAGATATAACTGGCGGCTGCTGCGCAGATATAAGTGGCAAAAATAGCGTAATCGCTGCCAGAACGCGAGGTGACGATAATCCTGTTCATCCTGCGGGCGTAGCGGCGCAATAATCCGCGCCACGGTGTAGCTGTCCGCGCGCGGTTTTGCCAACTCAGCTAAGAGTTGTTCAATGACTTCGCGGCTGTTTTCCGGCGGCGTCGGCCAGTTTAAAAGCATTCTACGCAGACTGGAGATCACGCTGGTTAGCCGTAATTGCTGGTGTAACAATGCATTTAGCAATGCATTCTGGCGGCGAAAACGGTAGTGACTCCAGAAGGCCTGAATACGCAGCAGGTTCATGGTCAGGATTTGCCCAATGACCCCCTCATGCGCGGAGCGGATAGCGTCAGTAGTCTCCGGCTGCCACAGTAGACTGGCATGTTCCAGCAAGCGCGCATGCATGTTTTTCAACGCGGTGAGCAGGGCGGTACCATCCGATGTGCTGGGTAGGATCATCATCATCATGCCGCCACAGAGGATGCCGACGATAACTTCACATACACGTGCCTGGGCGATATCCCACAACTGCGTGATTTCTACAATATTAACCATCGGGAACGCGATGATCGCCGCCGTGTAGCCGGACAACTGGAAAGCATAAGCGGCATTATTGGTAAAATGCGCGCAGGCCCAGGTACAAAAACCGATCCAGGCGGCCATGCTAAATAAGAACAACCAGGGTTCATTCAGCGTATGGCCGGCAATAATTAACGCGGCGGTCGCGCCGAGTAAACTCCCGGCAATACGCCCCAGACTTTTACTGATTACGCCGCCTACGGTCGGAAAGCTCACCACTGCGGCCGAAGTCATCGCCCAGTAGGGCTCATCCAGATTGAGATAATAAGCGAATGTCAGCGCGAGACACATGGCAATGGTATTGCGCAACGCGTAACGCCACTGGCCGGAGGTCGCTTTAAACCAGGGCGTATTTCGCAGGGCCGGCAGGGAGAGTTTCATTACCGCTGTCCAATGGCTACGCTGCAGGTAGTGCCGGAGACGAGCGTGATATCCTGCGGCAAAGCGTCAAATTCGATACGTACCGGTACGCGTTGCGCCAGACGTACCCACGGTACGTTGGGTTTGATATCGGGCACTAAACCGGAGTCGCTTTCCACGCTTTGGTCGTAAATAGCGCGCCCGATACTGCCAACGTGACCCTGTAACTTAACATTGCCACTATACAGTGTTATTAATGCAGGCTCACCTTCGCGGATGTGGCGTAGTTTGGTTTCTTCGAAATATCCCATTACATAAAATGAATGGCTATCTACCAGGGCGAAAAGTGGCTTACCGGTGCTGGCATAATCACCGGTACGCGTGGAAAGGTTGGTCACCCAGCCGGATACCGGCGCTTTTACTTCCGTCTGGCTAAGCTGCCACTGCGCCTGTTTTAACGTTGCCAGTGCGACATCTACGCTGGCCTGCATCGCTTTAACATTCAGATTGGCGCTATCCAGATCTTCAGCAGAGATGTAGTTACGCGATAAATGTCGACGTCGATCGGCTTCATTATTCGCTTTTGCCAGATCGGACTGCGCTTTGGCCAACTGCGCCTGCGCGTTAAGTTCTGCAATATGGAAGGGCGTTTTATCAATGACAAAGAGAACGTCCCCGGCGTTGACGAACTGATTATCTTTGATATTGAGTTGGGTAATGCTGCCAGAAACCTGTGGCGTTACGCTGACCTGTTCCGCGCGGATTTTACCATCGCGCGTCCACGGTGACTGCATATAGTAATTCCATAGCCACCACGCGGCCAGAACGGCGACGACGGCGACAATGAGAGTAGAAAAATATTTTATTGTTTTTAACGACATATTTACCACGCGATCAGTAAAACGAGGCCCAGACATACGCAAAGCGTAAAGAGGGAGAGATCCATTAACAGGGGATGCCAGATTTCATCAGAGTATATCCGGTCACGCAGGAGTCGGTGAATAAACAACCAGATAACGAACCCAAGCGCAAAGGCTTTAAAGAATGGCGGAAAGTAAACAGATGCTCCCAACATGAGATCTTGTAAGGGCAATCCTGTGGCGTTGAGTATACACTTCACAAGCAATGTTCCTTTGCGTCAGACATCGATGCTTTAGTTTTAGCCAAAACTGAAGCTACAGGTGCCAAGTGCGCACTATGTCTGAAAAAATGTCTATTGGTAAGCAAATTTAGCAATACATTTGTTTTGAGAATACAAATACTGCACACTATTCTAAAATCAGCATAATAACTTAGCAAGCTAATTATAAGGAGATGAAATTGGAATCGCCACTAGGTTCTGATCTGGCACGGTTGGTGCGCATTTGGCGTGCTCTGATTGACCATCGCCTCAAGCCTCTGGAATTGACGCAGACACATTGGGTCACGTTGCACAATATTCATCAATTGCCGCCTGACCAGTCGCAGATTCAATTGGCTAAAGCGATAGGCATTGAGCAGCCATCGCTGGTACGCACGTTGGATCAACTTGAAGATAAGGGGCTAATTTCGCGGCAAACCTGCGCCAGCGATCGTCGCGCTAAGCGCATTAAACTGACCGAGAAAGCGGAGCCGCTGATCGCTGAGATGGAAGCGGTCATTCATAAAACGCGCGGTGAAATTTTGGCTGGGATTTCTTCAGAGGAGATTGAGCTTCTGATTAAACTTATCGCCAAACTTGAACACAATATTATGGAATTGCACTCTCACGATTGAGGTGCAGGGGCATACGTGTGGCCATGTGACCACACGTAAAGCCTGGTTTAGCGTGGAGAGACGGTAACCTGGCTGCCGTTGCTGGCCAGCACGACACGCTGACCTGCCGAGAAACGCGTATTTCCTTGTTTCTGCACAACCATAATGGTGTTGCCATCGTCTTTACGAATTTCCAGTTCCACACCCTGGGTTTTATTCATTGCGCTCTGGACGCCCTGGCCCGCTACGCCACCAGCCACCGCGCCTGCCGCGGTCGCCAGTGAACGACCCGTACCGCCGCCGATAGTGTTGCCGAGGAATCCGCCCAACACCGCGCCGCCGATAGCGCCAATCACGTTAGAATCATCACCGCCCTGAATTTGAACCGGACGAACGTTAACGATAGTACCGTACGTTACATTCTGAACTTGTTTAGCCTCGGATGCGGTATAAACATCACCCGAAAGGCTATCATTGTTAACACACCCAGCTAAGGATAACCCCATCAGTGAAACGGCCAGTACACGTTTAATCATTTACCCATCTCCTGTTCTTCACGAAACGCTATGTCAGCATCCCTATAGCTAAATTATATGGCATTTATGCAGTTAAGGTCATATCTTCTGCTGAAAGAATGTAAAAATCATAATCAGAAGTTAATTAACCAATCTTAAACGAAGTCGGAAGCAAGAAAAGATAGGTCATTGATATCCGTGGACGACACGGCAAAAAACGTGACGTGGGCATAGCATTACAAAATACGTTATGCCGAGTGTTAAGGCTTAACCCAGCTTAAAAGGAAGAGGTATGAAATCGGGCCGTTTTATTGGCGTTATGTCCGGAACCAGCCTTGATGGCGTGGATGTTGTACTGGCGGCAATTGATGAAACTATGGTTGCGCAACAGGCAAGTCTCACCTGGCCCATTCCCGTTCATCTGAAAAAAGGCATTCTCGATATTTGCCAGGGACAACCGCTTACGCTCTCGCAACTCGGCCAGCTGGATACCCAGTTAGGCCGGCTTTTTGCACAGGCGGTTAATGCGCTGTTAGCGCAACAACGTTTGCAGCCGCGGGATATCGTCGCCATTGGTTGTCATGGGCAAACGGTCTGGCATGAGCCGACCGGCGAGGCCCCGCATACGCTGCAAATTGGCGATAATAATCACATCGTCGCCCATACGGGGATTACAGTGGTCGGCGATTTTCGGCGGCGGGATATTGCGCTGGGCGGACAAGGCGCGCCGCTGGTGCCCGCTTTCCATCACGCGCTGTTGGGACATCCGACGGAAAAACGTATGGTCCTGAATATCGGCGGCATCGCCAATTTATCTCTGCTTTTCCCCGGACAGGCGGTGCGCGGGTACGACACGGGGCCGGGTAATATGTTGATGGATGCGTGGATTTGGCGACAATGCGCGCAGCCCTACGACAAAGACGCGGCATGGGCGAAAGAAGGTCAGGTTATTCTTCCATTGCTGCAAAAGATGTTGCGCGATCCGTACTTTGCTGCGTCGGCGCCCAAAAGTACAGGACGCGAATATTTCAACTATGGCTGGTTAGAGCGCCATCTTGCGGCTTTCCCTGGCGCAGACGCGCGCGATGTACAGGCCACGCTGGCGGAGCTGACGGCGGTCTCCATCGCCCAACAGGTGCTGCTCAACGGCGGCTGCGAGCGGCTGATGGTCTGTGGCGGCGGAAGCCGGAATCCGTTAGTGATGGCCCGTCTGGCGGCGCTGTTGCCCGGTATCGAGGTTTCGACCACCGATAAGGCGGGGATCAGCGGCGATGATATGGAAGCGCTGGCCTTTGCCTGGCTTGCCTGGCGAACGCTCGCGGGCCTGCCGGGAAACTTACCTTCCGTGACGGGGGCTACAGAAGCCAGTGTTTTAGGCGCTATTTACCCGGCTAACCCAATAACTCAGAGTTAACTGAATTTTTCCCGGACCCTATATCGGTAAACTAGCAAGGTCAGGAAGGGGCGTTTGCCCTTCCAGAAGCAGGAGAGCTTTCGGGATATGCCTATGAAAAAGATCGCAATAATGTGTTTACCTGTGCTGCTGACCGGCTGTAGCGTTTATCAACAATTTGTTGAACGTATGCAAACGGATACGCTGGAATACCAGTGTGATGAGAAGCCGCTTACCGTTAAAGTCAATAACCCGCGTGAAGAGGTCAGTTTTGTTTATGACAATAAGCTGCTGACCCTGAAGCAAGGAATCTCGGCCTCGGGCGCGCGTTATACCGACGGGATTTATGTTTTCTGGTCGCAAGGCGAGAGCGCCACGGTCTATAAGCGAGACAGAATTGTGCTTAATAACTGTCAGTTACAAAATCCGAAGCGTTGAGATTTTCAGTATGGGGGCGCACAATAGCGCCACCCACTGATTATTTCTGATCAACGCCATGTCTGATAACGACCAATTGCAGCAGATCGCGCATCTGCGCCGTGAATATACGAAAGGCGGCTTGCGTCGCCGCGATTTACCCGCTGAACCGTTAACCTTATTTGAGCGCTGGCTTGGGCAAGCGTGCGACGCGCGACTGGCCGATCCGACGGCAATGGTCGTGGCGACCGTAGATGACAAGGGGCAACCGTACCAGCGTATTGTGTTGCTCAAGCATTATGATGAAAAAGGCCTGGTCTTTTATACCAACCTGGGAAGCCGCAAGGCGCATCAAATTGAGCACAATCCGCGTATCAGCCTGTTATTTCCCTGGCATATGCTTGAACGCCAGGTGATGGTGACAGGCAAAGCCGAGCGTCTCTCCACTCTTGAGGTGGTGAGGTATTTCCACAGCCGTCCGCGCGACAGCCAGATCGGCGCATGGGTCTCTAAACAATCCAGCCGCATTTCCGCGCGCGGTATCCTCGAAAGCAAATTCCTGGAGCTCAAGCAGAAGTTTCAACAGGGCGAAGTGCCGTTACCCAGCTTCTGGGGTGGTTTTCGCGTGAGTATCGAACAGATGGAGTTCTGGCAGGGCGGCGAACATCGTCTGCACGATCGCTTTTTATACCAACGCGACGACGGCGCATGGAAAATCGACCGTCTTGCGCCCTAAAGATGCAAAAATCTTGTTTTAAGCACTGGTGCGGATGAATCCGCCGTTTTATGCTATGTCTCTTTCGCGTCTGGCGAAAAGTCGTGTACCGGCAAAGGTGCAGTCGTTTTATACATGGAGATTTTGATGGCAAGCAGTAACTTGATTAAACAATTGCAAGAGCGGGGGCTGGTAGCCCAGGTGACGGACGAAGACGCGTTGGCAGAGCGACTGGCGCAAGGCCCGATCGCGCTCTATTGCGGCTTCGATCCTACCGCTGACAGCTTGCATTTGGGGCATCTGGTTCCATTGTTATGCCTGAAACGCTTCCAGCAGGCAGGGCACAAACCTGTTGCGCTGGTAGGCGGCGCGACCGGTCTGATTGGCGACCCGAGCTTTAAAGCTGCCGAGCGTAAACTGAACACTGAAGAGACCGTTCAGGAGTGGGTGGCGAAAATTCGTAAACAGGTTGCCCCATTCCTGGACTTTGATTGCGGCGAAAACTCCGCCATCGCGGCCAATAACTATGACTGGTTCGGCAGCATGAATGTGCTGACTTTCCTGCGCGATATCGGTAAACATTTTTCCGTTAATCAGATGATCAACAAAGAAGCGGTGAAGCAGCGTCTGAACCGTGACGATCAGGGTATCTCTTTCACGGAGTTCTCTTATAACCTGCTACAGGGGTACGACTTCGCTTGTCTGAATAAACTGCACGGCGTTGCCTTACAGATTGGCGGTTCTGACCAGTGGGGGAACATCACTTCCGGTATCGACCTGACCCGTCGCCTGCACCAGAATCAGGTATTTGGTTTGACCGTTCCGCTGATCACCAAAGCTGACGGCACGAAATTCGGTAAAACCGAAGGCGGCGCTGTCTGGCTGGATCCGAAGAAAACCAGTCCGTACAAATTCTACCAGTTCTGGATTAACACCGCAGATGCCGATGTTTATCGCTTCCTGAAATTCTTCACTTTTATGGACATTGAAGAGATCAATGCCCTGGAAGAAGAAGATAAAAACAGCGGTAAAGCGCCGCGCGCGCAGTATGTGCTGGCCGAGCAGGTGACGCGCCTGGTTCATGGTGAAGAGGGGCTGGTCGCGGCGAAACGGATCACTGAATGCCTGTTCAGCGGTTCACTGAGCGCGCTGAGCGAAGCTGACTTTGAGCAGTTGGCGCAAGACGGCGTACCGATGGTTGAAATGGAAAAAGGCGCCGACCTGATGCAAGCGCTGGTAGACGCCGAACTCCAGCCGTCGCGTGGTCAGGCGCGTAAGACTATCGCCTCCAACGCTGTCACTATCAATGGTGAAAAACAATCCGATCCTGAATACATCTTTAACGATGAGGACCGTCTGTTTGGCCGCTACACCTTATTACGTCGCGGCAAAAAGAACTATTGTCTGATTTGCTGGAAATAAGGCATTAAGTAACAGGGAGTGAGAAATCACTCCCTTATTTTTGATGTTCAGGTAAAAAAATGAAGAATATCCTCGCTATCCAGTCCCATGTTGTTTTCGGACATGCGGGCAACAGCGCCGCCGAATTTCCCATGCGCCGTCTTGGCGCGAATGTTTGGCCGCTGAATACCGTTCAGTTTTCTAACCACACGCAATATGGTAAATGGACCGGCTGTGTCATGCCGCCCAGCCATCTGACTGAGATTGTCCAGGGGATTGCGGACATTGGCCAGTTAGCGCACTGCGACGCCGTACTTAGCGGTTACCTGGGATCTGCCGAGCAGGGAGAACACATTCTCGGTATTGTGCGCCAGGTTAAAGCGGCAAATCCGCAGGCAAAATATTTCTGCGACCCCGTGATGGGGCATCCGGAAAAGGGCTGTATCGTGGCGCCTGGCGTCGCAGAGTTCCATGTGCGTTATGCGTTACCCGCCAGCGATATTATCGCGCCTAACCTGATTGAACTGGAAATTCTCAGCAAACATAGCGTGAATAATGTGAATGACGCCGTGCAGGCGGCGCGTGAACTGATTGCTCAGGGGCCAGAAATTGTACTGGTAAAACATCTCGCCCGCGCCGGTTACAGTTCAGAACGCTTTGAAATGCTGCTGGTGACGGCACAGGAAGCCTGGCATATTAGCCGTCCGCTGGTGGATTTCGGCTCACGTCAGCCGGTTGGCGTTGGCGATGTCACCAGTGGTTTATTGCTGGTCAAACTTTTGCAGGGCGCGACGTTGCAGCAGGCGCTGGAGCACGTTACGGCGGCAGTCTATGAGATTATGATCGCCACCAAAACGATGCAGGAGTACGAACTGCAGGTCGTGGCGGCCCAGGACAGGATCGCTAACCCTGAACATTACTTCAGCGCAACGCGGCTGTAATTATTGCTGCTAAAAAGAGGCCGGATGGCGGTACAGCGAGCTATCCGGCAACATGACATTAATTCAGTCCTTCCGCTTTAAGCGCTGCCGCAACGGTCGGTCTTTTTGCGACACGCTGCATATAACTTTCAATATGCGTTAACCCGTCCATATTCAGTTTTACGCCATAGGCCCAACGCAATACGGTAAACAGATAAGCGTCTGCGATGGTAAAACGCTGGCCGCAAATCCACTGGTCGTCTGAAAGCGACTCATCCACATACTGCAATTTCTTTTCCAGACCGGCGCGAACGGCGGGTTTAAGTGTTTCCGGCGTGTCAGGGCGGAACAGCGGGGTAAAGCCTTTATGCAGTTCCGTTGCAATATAGTTGAGCCATTCCAGCGTATGATAGCGAGCAAGACTACTTACCGGCGCCAGAAGCTGGCGGTCGGGAACGCTGTCGGCGAGGTACTGCATAATGGCGACGCCTTCAGTCAACAGTGTGCCGTCATCCAGCAGCAGAGCCGGAACCTGTCCTTTAGGGTTGACTGCCAGGTAATCATCACCGTTTTCCAGGCGTTTTTTTGCGAGATCGACGCCATCAAGCGTAAAGTCTTTGCCAATTTCGCGCAGGGTAATATGGGAAGCAAGAGAGCAGGCACCCGGTTTGTAGAACAGTTTCATCGGTAACTCCTTTTTGCTGAGGTTTAAAGTATGGTAGTGCGGGGACGAGCAAAAAAAAAGCCGCTAACGCACAGTTAGCGGCCTGAATGTTGTTTCCCGGAAAATTAAACTGTAGCGGCTTTAGAGCCTTTTTCAGCGGTATCATCGTCCTGGGTCATACGGTTCAGCTTAGGCGCTGTCAGCAGCATCAGGACGGCGATAACGGCGGTTGCTATGCCAATCTGCATAAATACGCGACCATAGACTTCCAGGGACATCAGTGGGTCAGTCACGTCGCTCGGCACAGCCATCAGGTTGGCGACATAACCGCCGATGATGTTAGCGCCTGCCGTTGTCAGGAACCAGCTACCCATGATGAAACCCATCAGACGCTGCGGAACCAACTGTGCGACCATTGCCAGTCCCAGACCGGAGATCATCAGCTCACCGATACTTTGCAGGCCGTAGCTTGCGATCAGCCAGTTTACGGATACGATGCCGGCATCGTTCGCAAATTTGGCACCCAGCGGCAGAATCAGGAACGCGCCGGAACACAGCACCATACCAATGGCGAATTTCATCGGCATCGGCAGCGTATCGCCCATCCTGTTATAGATAGCGGCCAGAATCGGGCTGCCGATAATGATCCAGAATGGGTTCAGCGCCTGATACTGTTCCGGTTCGAACGCGATACCGAGAATAGAGTGCTCGACGTTACGAATGGCAAAGAAGTTCAGCGACGTCGGCATCTGGCTGTACAGTACGAAGAAGATAATCGCCTGCAGCATCAAAATAAAGGCGACGATCATTTTACGGCGAGCCGCGCCGTGCATGGAAAACGCTTCTTTACCGAAGATAATGACGATGCCAAGAGCGATTACGCCCAGCACCATACGCGCGATATCCTGGTTGTGCAGCAGCCAGGTGGCGACCGCAATCAGAACGACAATACCCACGATTGTCAGCAGCAGATTACGGAAGTTGATCGGTTCAAAGTCGGGTTTGGAACCGTAGCTTTTCACCCAGCGCTGGCAGAAAGCAAAGTTAACGACGGTTATCAGCATACCGACGACGCTAAGCGCAAACGCGGTGCTCCAGCCATAACGCGCCGCCAGCCACGGCGTCGCCAGCATAGAGAAGAAGGAGCCGATGTTGACGGACATATAATACATCGTAAATGCGCCGTCGAGACGCGGATCGTCCTTCGCGTAACAGGTAGACAGCAGGGAAGACGGGTTAGCTTTAAACAGACCGTTACCCACAGCGATAGCCGCCATGCCCATATAGACGATGCCAGCGTCATGACCAGACCATGCGACCAGCGCATAACCGATAGCCAGCACCACGGCACCCAGCATAATAACGCGTTTGGTGCCCAGAATTTTATCACCTAACCAACCGCCAATGGCGACCAGGCCGTACACCAGCGCACTGAAGGAAGAGAAAAGGGTGATGGAATCCGCTTCTGACATACCCAGTTGTTTTACCAGGTAGACGGCCATAATGCCTTGCAGGCCGTAATAACCAAAACGCTCCCATAACTCTATCGAGAAGATGAGATAGAACGCCTTCGGTTGTTTGAAAGCGTTCAAACTGACGCTTTCAGTTGGTTTTTTGTTTGCAGTAGACACTTTTACCTCTTTTTTACGCCCCGTATTAACAGGGATTGTCTGGCGCGTGATGAGTCAGACTCATCCGTCCGATTGTTATATTGGAGGGGAAACGGCAGGTAATGTTCACTATCTTTCCTCTCCAGACAAGAGCTTTGTAATAATCTGTTACATATAACTCTTCTGGTTGAATCGTCCGATGTCAGAAATGTTATCCAGCGTTAAATTTCTTCATTTGAAGAATGGCAGATTTTTACACTGCAAAAAGGCCATTAGTTTGGGTGAAAGGCGATATCTTCTGCTATTTAAGGTGAAAAGCAGTGATATAGGCCATTATCTGAAAAAATGGCAGAGTAATGTTTTGTAGTGAAAACGGGGCGTCAGTCTATCCGGTTGTAAATGTAACCTTAGGTGTCATTAAATTTTACATGAAGTTATCAAAGTGATCCTGATCACGGATAGATAGAAATTTTTGCGATTAAAAAAATGATTAACCTGACGTGGAGGGAAAACGAAAGCACATTACATCAGAAAAAGGACAGAGACTGGAATGATTGATGGCTAAAATAGATCCAGGCCGAAGGTGGGAGCGCGCTGGCGTGACGGACGCACTCCGACCATATCAAATATCGACTTTTTCTTTGTATTCGCAAAGGTCTTCAATGAGGCAGGAGCCGCAGCGGGGTTTTCGGGCGATACAGGTATAGCGGCCATGCAAAATTAACCAGTGATGGCAGTCCACTTTGAACTCATTCGGCACCACTTTCAGCAACTTCTCTTCTACCTGCTCGACATTTTTACCCGGCGCGAACTGTGTTCGGTTGCATACACGAAATATATGCGTATCAACGGCGATGGTCGGCCAGCCGAAGGCGGTATTTAGCACCACGTTAGCGGTTTTACGCCCCACGCCGGGAAGCGCTTCCAGCGCCGCCCGATCCTCCGGCACTTCGCCATTATGCTTGTCCAGTAAAATACGGCAGGTCTTAACCACGTTTTCCGCTTTACTGTTAAATAAGCCGATGGTTTTGATATAGGATTTCACGCCTTCTACGCCCAGTTCCAGCATCGCGGCTGGTGTATTGGCGACCGGGTAAAGTTTGGCGGTAGCCTTGTTCACGCTGACGTCGGTTGCCTGCGCGGAAAGCAACACGGCAATCAGCAACTCAAACGGCGACGTGAAATTGAGTTCCGTTGTGGGGTGCGGATTGTTGTCGCGCAGGCGCGTCAGAATTTCCAGCCTTTTTGCTTTGTTCATCAGACTTTCCCTGTTTCACCTGCCGGAACAGCGGAAGGCGCGGTTTCGGCGCGGCGTTTCTTCATTTTTTCATCAATAAGATATTTTACCGCCAGCATGAGCCCCAGGCCGATAAACGCGCCTGGCGGCAGCATCGCCAGCAGGAAAGGCGAGTCGGTGTGAAATATCTCGACCCGTAATACTTTTGCCCAGCCTCCCAGCAGGCTATCCGCGCCATCGAAAAGCGTACCATTCCCGAGGATCTCGCGCAGCGAACCCAGCACGAACATCGCGCCTGTCGCGCCCATGCCGATGGAAAAACCGTCCAACGCGGAAAGCCACGGTCCTTTTTTCGCGGCAAACGCTTCGGCGCGACCAACAACAATGCAGTTCGTTACAATCAGAGGAATAAAAATCCCTAAAGACTGATACAAACCGAACGCATACGCATTGATCAGCATCTGTACTGCGCTTACCACCGAGGCAATGATCATGACGTAAATCGGGATACGGATTTCTGCCGGCGTCCAGCGACGTAGTGCGGACACCGTAAGGTTGGTCAGCGTTAATACCAGCGTTGTGGCCAGACCCAGCCCCAGAGCGTTGGTTGCCGTAGACGTCACCGCCAGTAAAGGGCACAGGCCAAGTAGCTGCACCAGAGCAGAGTTATTTTTCCATAACCCCTGAACAACAATGTCTTTTATTTCGCTCATGGTTATTCTCCACAGGCGGTTAAATGGGGGAGCTGAGCGGGCAGTGATTCGGCGTACAGCCCGGCGCGTTTAACCGCATTCACCACGGCGCGCGGCGTTATTGTCGCCCCGGTAAATTGATCAAAATCACCGCCATCCTTTTTCACCGCCCAGTGCGTATCATTTTCACCGCTGATGGTTTTACCGCTAAAGTGGGTAATCCAGTCAGACAAACGGCGCTCAATTTTATCACCTAACCCTGGCGTCTCATGATGTTCCGTCACACGCGTCCCCAGGACGGTACCGTTGAAATCTGCGCCAACAATAAGCTGGATAGCGCCGGAATAGCCATCTGGGGCGGTGGCCTCAATGATGGCCGCTACGGGTTTATCATCCTTGCGAGCGATAAAAACACGGTGTGTGCCTTTGCCGAGGGCGGGCGCATCGACCAGATAACAGCTCTCTTGCAGATTATTATTGTAACGATCTGGCGGCAATACCTGATCGAACAGGGCATGTTGTTGTTGCAGCGCTTGTTCGTGGATGGTTGATTTTGTCATCTGATTAATCACCGCGGTCAATCCCGTAGAGCCTGCGGCAAAAAGCGCCAGCGTAATACCGTGTTTACGAATCGTTTTCAGCATGGTTTATCCTTTGCGATGTCCATAGACGCGGGGGCGCGTGTAGTAGTCGATCAGAGGAACCGTGATATTCGCCAACAGGACAGCAAAAGCAACGCCGTCCGGATAGCCGCCGAAGCTACGAATCAGCCACACTAATACCCCAGCCAGCGCGCCGAAAATTAAACGTCCACGGTTGGTCGTGGAGGCGGTAACCGGATCCGTTAAGATAAAAAATGCGCCCAGCATGGTGGCGCCTGACAGCAGATGAAGCTGCGGCGAGGCCAGCGTAGCGGGCGAGAAAAGCCAACCTAACGCTGCGCATAGCGCCAGCGTGAGCAGAAAACTGACCGGGATATGCCAGCGGATAGCTTTTTGCCACAGCAGGAATACGCCGCCGACAAGCCAGGCGAGGTTAACCCACTGCCAGCCCACGCCGGCCAGCGCGCCGCTGTATATCGGGTACTGCATGATTTGCTCAACGGAGTGCCCGGCGCGCAAGGAAGTTTTAAACGTATCCAGCGGCGTCGCCTGGCTGATACCGTCAATACCGATACGTAGCAGCGTCATATCGCCGCCGCTGGCGGTATGCCCGCTAAAAATCATCCGCAACGTGTCCAGCATATCGGGCGTTGTTGCGGCTATTTCATAAGGCGGCAACCAGCTTGTCATTTGCACCGGAAAGGAAATTAATAGCACCACGTAGCCGATCATGGCCGGATTAAAGGGGTTTTGTCCCAGCCCGCCATATAACTGTTTAGCGATAATAATGGCGAATCCGGTTCCCAGCACGACCATCCACCAGGGCGCAAGCGGAGGGATGCTGACCGCCAGCAAAAGCCCCGTCAATAACGCGGAATAATCCTGCAGGTGACTGGCGACCGATTGTTTGCGCAGTCTAAGGACAATGGCTTCCGCGACGAGCGCTGTGATGGCTGCCAGAACGATCTGGAAAAGCGTTCCCCAACCAAAAAACCACGTCTGCGCGGCAATCCCCGGCAGAGCGGCGATTAATACCAGCAACATGATTCGCGATGTCTGGCGCTGGTTATGGGTATAAGGCGAGCTTGCGATTCTGAATACCATTTAATCCTCGTTAACAACCTGCTGCTGTGCTGCTTTTTTTGCCTGAACGCGGGCGATAGCCGCAGCAACCGCGGCTTTACGCGGGTCGGCCGGTTCGGCAGGTTCGCTTCCGGCCTGCTGCTCCTGTTTACGAGCTTTGGCGCGGGCGATGGCCGCTTCCACCGCGGCTTTACGCGGATCGACCGGTTCGGCAGGTTCGCTTCCGGCCTGCTGCTCCTGCTTACGGGCTTTGGCGCGGGCGATAGCCGCTTCCACCGCGGCTTTGCGCGGGTCGACCGCTTCGGCAGGTTCGCTTCCGGCCTGCTGCTCCTGCTTGCGGGCTTTGGCGCGGGCGATGGCCGCCTCCACCGCGGCTTTGCGCGGGTCGACCGCTTCGGCAGGTTCGCTTCCGGTCTGCTGCTCCTGTTTGCGGGCTTTGGCGCGAGCGATAGCCGCCTCCACTGCGGCTTTACGTGGATCGTCGCCGGATATCGCGCTGTCAGCCACCGGATGACCGGCTTGTTTAGCGCGCGCTTGCGCTTTACGCGCTTCACGGGCCGCGATGACGGCGCTATTGTCTGGCAGACTACCCGCCTGAATAACCACCGGTTGCGTGGCCTGCGCCTGTTTCTCTTTTACCCGCGCCAGCGCAGCGGCAATGGCATCCTGATCTTTTGCCGCTGGTTGTACCGCTGCACTCTTATGACGTGCAAGGCGGGCGGCTTTTTCGCGCTCCAGTCTTGCCTGACGAGCCTCAAAACGCGCTTTGGCTTCGGCGGCGCGTTTTTCTTCAAGCCTGATCGCATTAATCTCCGCTTTTTCCTGACGGAAATATTGGACGAGCGGAATATTACTCGGGCAGACCCAGGCGCAGGCGCCGCATTCTATACAATCAGCAATATGGTGAGCGGTAGCCTTGTCATGCTGCTGCCCTTTGCTGAACCAATAAAGCTGCTGCGGTAAAAGGTCGGCAGGGCAGGCGTCAGCGCAAGCGCTGCAACGAATACAGCTTTTCTCTTCCTGAGGCGTTCCCATTTCAGTCACGGATGGCGCCAGCAGGCAGTTGGTGATTTTTACGACCGGTACGTCAAGCCAGGGAAGGGTGAATCCCATCAACGGGCCGCCCATGATGACCATCTGGTCAGCAGAAGGGCAGAACCCGGCATCGTTAAGCAAATGACGAACGGGAGTGCCGAGCCGCGCCCAGACGTTACCCGGGCGGCTTACCGCTTCACCCGTTAAGGTAACGACGCGTTCTGTGATCGGTTCGCCGTCAACCACGGCGCGTTTCACGGCATAAGCCGTACCGACGTTTTGCATCAGCACGCCAATATCAGAGGAGCGCCCGCCGTGGGGAACCTGTTTTCCCGTCAGTATTTGGGTGAGCTGTTTTGCGCCGCCGGAAGGGTATTTGGTTGGGATCACACGTAACGAAATATCGTGGGCGTCAGCCAGTACGGCGCGCAGCATGGAAATAGCCTGCGGTTTGTTATCTTCAATGCCGATTAATACCTCACGCGGTTGCAGAATATGCGCCAGGATGCGAATACCTTCCACAATCTGCGCAGCGCAGTCCTGCATCAAACGATCGTCCGCCGTAATGTAAGGTTCGCACTCTGCGGCATTGATAATAAGCGTGGTGATTTTATCGCCGCCGCCCTGCAATTTAACGCCGGTGGGAAACCCTGCGCCGCCAAGCCCGGCAACGCCATACTGATGAATGCGTTCAATGAGCGCTTCACGGCTGTGGGCGCGGTAATCAGACCAGCCCTCGCGTTCAATCCAGCGGTCCTCGCCGTCGGCATCAATGATGACGCTTAACTCCGCCAGCGCCGAAGGATGCGCCGTCGAGTGGGGCGCAATAGCGATAACCGTCCCGGAGGTGGGCGCGTGTACCGGCAGCATTCTCCCACGTCCACGGGTCAGCGCCTGGCCGCGCAGCACGCGATCGCCGACGCTAACGCACAGCTCTCCCTCAGCGCCAATGTGCTGTTTTAAGGGGATAACGAAGCGCGGCGCTAAAGGCACCTGGCGCAGCGGCGTGCCGTTTGACTGGGTCTTCATTTCGGGCGGATGAATACCACCGTCGAAATCCCAGATTTTATCTTTTCTGAAAGCGGAAAATAGTTTAAGCATGTTGTTCCACGGGAATGATGCGAACGGGAATGGTGTTCAAATCCCATTTCCAACTGTCGGGCGTCTCATTCACCGGACGTAATTCGATGCAGTGCGTCGGACACGGATCGACGCACAGATTACAGCCAGTACAGAGATCGCTCATGACCGTGTGCATGGCGCGCGTTGCGCCAATGATGGCGTCAACCGGGCAGGCCTGAATGCATTTTGTGCAGCCAATGCAGTTATTTTCATCAATAATTGCCAGCATACGTACTGGCGCAGCCTGCTGTTCTTCACCATCGCATGGTTGCGGCTCTACGTTTAGCAACTCTGCCATTTTCAGCATGACGGCTTCGCCGCCGGGCGCGCAACGATTGATTTTCTCGCCCTGGAGACCCACGGCTTCGGCGTAGGGGCGACAGCCGGGATAGCCGCACTGACCACACTGACTCTGCGGCAAAATCGCATCGATTTTTTCAACAACCGGATCATCTTCAACCGCGAATCGGCGGGAGGCATAACCCAGAATGGCGCCGAACACCAGACCCAGAAGGGTCAGGGCGCCAACGGCAATCCAGATAGTATTCATTACAACTTCACCAAACCACTAAAGCCCATAAAGGCCAAAGACATTAATCCTGCGGTAATCAATGCTATCGCGTTACCACGAAAAGGGGCGGGCACATCCGCCACGGCAAGGCGTTCGCGGATGGCGGCGAACAGAACCATCACTAATGAAAAACCGACGGCGGCGGAAAATCCGTACAGCGCCGACTGAAGAAAGTGATGACCGAGATTAATATTCAGTAACGCTACGCCCAGAACCGCACAGTTAGTGGTAATCAGTGGTAAGAAGATGCCTAACAAGCGGTATAACGCCGGGCTGGTTTTCCGCACAACCATTTCGGTAAATTGCACGACCACAGCAATGACGAGGATAAAGGCTAGCGTCCGCAGATAAATCAGATCCAGCGGAATAAGTATCCAGGTGTCGATAAGCCAGGCGCATATCGACGCCAGCGTCATGACAAAGGTCGTCGCGAGGCCCATCCCCATGGCGGTTTCCAGTTTTTTGGATACGCCCATAAAGGGACAAAGGCCCAGGAATTTGACCAGTACAAAGTTATTGACCAGTACAGTTCCGACAAAGAGCAGCAGGTAATCAGTCATGTTTCGGCCTGAAATAAAAAAGCCGCCTATTATCTGTCAAACTACCACAGGCGACAACAGGTTAACTGTAGGGTTATTACGGATTAACAAACGTTGTTTTAACGCGCGCTGAACGTTTGAGATAAGGCACAATGAGCGCCGTTGCCAACAGTGGGAAGAGTAACTGACGCACGGCAAAGGCATCTGAGACGGGCGAAAAGGCAAATGCTTTAACCGCCAGTAACACCGACACCAGCAGCCAGATAATGTAATGCTTCGGCACGCAGCGTCTGCGCTTGAAGAATGCGATCGTCAACCACAGGGTATAGTACCACATGGCGATAGCGGTAATAAATGAAATGCCCCATAGCAGTAAATTACCGGTTTCCTGTCCGCTAAGCGTCTTGAACGTTTGCGGTGTGGCAAGCGCCATAACGTAGAGTAATAACGCCAGCGAGGCGCTCAACAACGCGACTAACAGCCAGGCTAACGGGCCAAGAAGCCAGCCTCCAATTCGTTGTGGCGGTGTTGTAGTCATATCTTCTCCGGGGTTACGCGCATTAACGGTCATGCCGCTCATTTTGGGGCAAATATTATAAGGTTTTTGATGTTAAACGCTACTTTCTTTATTGCACATAGCGCCAGACGGATTGCGGAACCTGACCTACATCAAACAGGCGTCCTCCGGAAACCAGTTCGGCACGGCGGTGATCTGCAGCGCGATACATATTAACAATGTCCATGTCATCAGTAAGGGTATAGTTAAGGTGGTCGAACAGTTTTTCCAGACTTTCGAGCGAACTAATTTTGCGGAATTTTAATAGATAATCCTGAACAGTCATATAAAGTTGATCCATATTAAATATAATGCCAACGGAGTAGTCACTGATAAAAAATAAACAAAACCGCACCAGTGAGAGGTCAGGGGTGCAGGTAAAAAGGGAATATTCTTACCGGTAAAGAGTCAGGCGCCACATGGCGCCTGGGGCGAAAGGTTAACGCGCTTTCCTACAACAGGCAATAAACGTCAGACCAGATAGGACATATTTCGTTTTTTTTGCCGGTTTTTGACTTTTCTTTGCACCCCCCGGGGCGCCGCTTACCGTACCACGCGAAAATGCCTTTACATTATCTGACGCTTACTTCTTCTGGACGGAAGCCGTGGGCTCTGGTGGTTGGTAATTGTCAATATGGTTGGCAATACCTAAAAGAATGACTGAGATAACGAGAACTATCCACCCAGTTAATTCAATAAGACGATTCATTATTGACGACATTTGCTTTGATTTATCCATAAACACAGGGGGTAAATGTTACTTTCCTGGCGAACGGTCGGCAAGAGGGAGGGAAACGTTTTCAGCCTCTGTTCTGTAACAAGTTAATCATTTGATGCTACGTTGATGGTCAGGACGCTATTGCGGCTAATCGCACGATGGTGTGGAATAGCGATATCTAAAACCGGAGGCAGTGAGATGAATGATAAAATCCGCGTTGGGTTAATCGGTTATGGCTACGCCAGTAAAACCTTTCATGCGCCCTTAATTATGGGAACGCCAGGGCTAGAGCTTGCGGCGGTATCCAGCAGCGATGAAACAAAAGTGAAAGCAGATTGGCCGGCGGTTTCCGTGGTCTCTGAGCCCCGACATTTATTTAACGATCCGCATATCGACCTGATCGTGATCCCGACGCCCAACGATACTCATTTCCCGCTGGCGAAAGCTGCGCTGGAAGCCGGTAAGCATGTGGTGGTTGATAAACCCTTTACCGTGACACTGTCACAGGCGCGAGAATTGGATGCGCTTGCGCGGAGCACTGGTCGGGTACTTTCCGTCTTCCACAACCGACGCTGGGACAGCGATTTTTTGACGCTGAAGGCCTTGCTGGCGGATGGCGTGCTCGGCGAGGTGTCCTTGTTTGAATCCCACTTTGATCGCTTCCGTCCCCAGGTGCGCGACCGCTGGCGCGAGCAAGGCGGGTCGGGAAGTGGTATCTGGTACGATCTGGCGCCGCACTTGTTGGATCAGGCCATTCAACTTTTTGGCCTGCCGGTCAGCATGACGGTGGATTTAGCGCAACTGCGTCCGGGCGCGCAATCTACAGATTATTTCCACGCGATTTTATCCTACCCCCAGCGCCGCGTGATTTTGCACGGTACGATGCTGGCCGCGGCGGAATCCGCGCGATACATCGTTCATGGTTCGCGCGGTAGCTATGTTAAATATGGCCTCGATCCCCAGGAAGAACGGTTAAAAAACGGCGAGCGTTTACCGCAGGAAGACTGGGGATACGACATGCGTGACGGCGTATTGACCCTGGTTGAGGGAGAGACGCGCAAAGAAGAGAACTGGCTTACGTTGCCGGGTAACTATCCGGCATATTATGCCGCTATCCGCGATGCGTTAAACGGTAACGGTGAAAATCCCGTGCCGGCAAGTCAGGCGATTCAAATTATGGAGTTGATTGAACTGGGCATGGAATCGGCAAAACATCGCGCGACGCTGTGTCTTGCCTGAGATGTCGCATTTCTCCGCCTGGGATAGCATTAAACCGCAGGCGGAGAAGAGCGTTAGTGTCAATAAAGCAATCTTACGCCGCGGCCACTTTTTCGCGCAGCGCACGTTTTTCGCTATCGCTCAGAAAGGCGATTTCCAGACCGTTAATCTGCGCCTGGCGAATCTGTTCGCGGCTCAATCCTGCCGCTGGCGCGGCGACATGATATTCATGGATAATATCTACGCCCTGAACAGCCGGATCGTCCGTATTAAGACTGGCGAGAACGCCATGCTCAAGGAAGGTTTTGAGCGGATGATCTGCCAGCGATGCGACGGTACTGGTCTGAATATTCGAGGTCAGACAGGATTCAATACCGATACGCTGCTGTGCAAGAAAATCCATTAACGCGCGATCTTCGACAGCTTTTACGCCATGTCCGATACGTTCGGCCCCCAGTTCGCGAATCGCCTGCCAGATACTTTCTGGCCCTGCGGCTTCGCCTGCGTGAACGGTAATATGCCAGCCCGCATCGCGCGCCCGATTAAAGTGCGACAAAAACAGACTGCCGGGAAAGCCCAGCTCATCACCGGCTAAATCCAGCGCGGTGATTTTCTCTCTGTGCGCCAGCAGCGCATCAAGCTCCTGTAAACATGCCGCCTCGCCGAAGGTACGGCTCATAATGCCAATGAGTCGCGCCTCGACGCCAAACGTGTTACAGCCGTCGCGTACGCCGTCGATAACGGCTTCAACCACGCCTGCGATCGGTAACTGATGCGCCATCGCCATATAGCCGGGCGAAAAGCGAAGCTCGACGTAATGCAGGCCGTTACGTGCGGCATCTTCAATATTTTCAAAGGCTACACGGCGGCAGGCGTCAAGCGATGCCAGGACTTTTACCCCCCAATCGAGCTTAGTGAGAAAGCTCACTAAATCGGGTTCGGTTGAGGTGACCTGGACATGCGGAATCAGCGTTTCCAGCGTTTGGGAGGGAAGGGCGATGTTGAACTGCCGACCAAGATCCAGAATTGTTTGGGCGCGAATGTTGCCATCAAGGTGGCGGTGGATGTCAGTCAAAGGAAGCGTAATATCAATCATGGGCGCACTCAATTTTTAATAAAAGTGCGCACCATTATACTACAGATTGATAATGCTCTGGAAATTTTGCAAAAACGGAGTCATTACGTTGCAACTTCGCGAGAGCGCGGGAGAAATTTTGTATCATTCTCTGTAACGCGCCCCCGGTCAGCTCACGGGGGTTGTCTCTGTTATCGCCTCTCAGGATAAAGGGTCAACCCCCCGCTTGTAGACGGTATCAGCGAACGGTGCGGTGGCAAAATCCATATCCGAGATCGTAAAGGGGAGCAGATCGGCTTCGCCAAAACGATCGGCGACATAATCCCACTACGTACACCATGTCCCGCGTCGGTCAACTTCCTGTGAAAAATCGAACATATCCCTTCCTTATGCCTGAACGGTATTCATCAGGCCAACCATTTCATCTTTTACCGACTGAACCTGCGGGCCGATAATTACCTGCAAATTATGCTGATTGAGCTGTACGATGCCTGTCGCGTGATTGTCCTTCAATGCCTGGACATCGACAAACGACATATCTTTCACTGACAGGCGTAGGGGGATGCAGTTGTCCAGACTCACGATGTTTTCCGTGCCGCCTAATGCTCACGACGAGCACCATGTGCGGAGTCAAACGATAGCCGCTCGCCTGGTAACGCAAAAGTAGAGGCTGCGCGTCGTTCGGCGCAGACCGGGTGCAGCGTCGCGACACCCGGCAAGGCGATTATTGTTGAGGCAGCGCCGGAACGTCCGGAACGGAAAGCGCCGGCATCCCAAACAGGCCGACAAAGTCTTCCAACGGCATTTTTTGTCCGTTGAGCGTGATCTGGCCATTGGCGTACTGCAAACTGGAGGCGATAGTATTATCCTTCAGCGTTGTCAGTCGGAACATCTGACCCATTGCGGACAGCCCCTGAACCTGCTGTTTTGCCAGTTTTTCCGCATCATCCTGCTGATAGCCTTCCAGCTTTGCTATCTGCGTCATAAACTCGACCGCCATGTCCATCGGAATTGCCAGTTTCGCATCCAGCGATTTCACGGAGCGGTCGACTTCCTGCGCCAGCGTTTGCGGTTGTGCCGTTGTGGTTGCCGGATCTTTGAGGAACAGCGACAGATTCAGCGTGGTTTCCCCTTTGGCGTTTTTCCAGCTAAGCGGCGCCAGGGTCAGTACCGGATCGCCTTTTAACAGCACGGGGAGAGCGCTAAAGAACGCTTCAGTGACTTTTTGCTGATAAAGCTCAGGATTCTGCGCCACGTCCGGCTGATTCAACAGCGCCTGCGTTTGCGCATGATATTGCTGACTAAACTGGTGCCAGGCTTCGCCGTCGATTTGACCGACTTTCAGCGTTAATTTACCGCTGCCCAAATCCTGATTCTGCACTTTCAGGCTGTTAAGCGAGTAATCCAACTGGCTGTTAATGGTTTTTCCGTCGTTGACGAGATCGGACTTGCCGGCAATTTCCATCCCTTCCAGCACCGCCATCTCTTTACCCTCAATGGCGATGGACAGTTTATCCAGCGTTAACTTTTGGTCGCCCACACGTTCGCCAAAGCTTGCCAGCTTACTGGTACCGTCTGTTTTCAAATTATTAAAGGTGAGTTGGACCTTCTGATTATATTCGTTAACGGCATCGACCAGGCCGCTCTGCGCTTCGCCTGACAGCGAAACCACATTACCGTCTTTATCGGCGTTAAGCTGGAACTCGCCGCCGCTAAAGGCGACCTTTTCACCGGCATTCTCGTAGTTTAACGGCTTGAGAGAGATATCGGAGCGGGTATCGCCGCCATAACCAATGCGGGTATTGATAACAAAGGGCGTGTCGCCTTTCGCGATATCAAAGAGGGGTTTTGCCGCATCGTTATTCACCAGGGTGGTTTTTACCGACGCCATAGAAGGGATCAGATTGAGCGTTTTGAGCTGGGCGAGCGGGAAGGGGCCATGTGAAACGGACTCGTCCAGCACAATGCTTTGCCCGGGCTTCAACCAGGTAGTGTCTGCGCCGGCAACCGGTTTGACAACCAGTTGCAGATGGCTACTGAACACGCCACGCTGGTAGTTTTGATAACTTAATTCGACACCGGCCTCCGGCGCAGTACGCTTGAGCTGTTCATTGGCCTGAGTCACCATTTCTGCAAGATGGTTCTCCAGCTTTTTCCCCGTATACCAAGCGCCGCCTGTCCAGACGATGCCAAGTGCAATTACTACACCTGCAGCTACCAGTGTTTTTTTCATATCAATTGTCCATAAAAATGAAACCAGGCGGATTAAACCGCCTGGAGGAGTTTTACGTCTGTTATAAGCTTAGCAAGAGTTGTTAAAAAATTCAGTACGTTGCTACAGCTTGTTATAAACACGCGCTAAACGGCCCGTGCCGCTGGCGTTAACCGGAGACTCATCCGCGCCGATAAAGGCAGATTCACCCGGCTTCAGTACCAGACGCTGTTCATCTTTACGTAACACCGCCTCACCCTCAACGCAGAACAGAATCGCGGCGCTGTGTTGGCCGATGCTCGTCTCCTGAAGCGCCAGGTCGTGCAGTGAAAAAGCAAAATCGTCAACCGGAATTGGGAAGTCCAGCTCCGCGCCGCTTTTTACCGGGGCAGTCAGTAACTCGCCAGCAGGCTTAGGTTCGAACTTCACGTTCGCGACCAGCTCAGGGATGTCGATATATTTTGGCGTAAGGCCAGCGCGCAGAACGTTATCGGAGTTTGCCATGACTTCCAGCGCAACGCCCTGCAGATAAGCATGAGGCGTTTCGGCAAACAGGAACATCGCCTCGCCGGGATTCAGTTTGACCACATTCAGCAACAAAGGAGAGAAAAGCCCGCTGTCGTCAGGATAATACTCTGAAATCACGCGGATCGTTTGCCACGGTTCGCCTTGCTGGCTGTTAAGCGCCGCTTTGAGTACGGCTAACGCGCGGGATTTTTCTTCGCCTTGCATATTCAACAGGCTGGCGAAAAGCTGGCTCAGACGTTCAGCATTCGGCGCCTGCAAAAAGTGGGCGATAGCGGAATGCGCGCCGGCGATAGGTTGCAGTAAAGAGACAATGTCAGAAAATTCGCGGAACGCGTTCATCGCCAGGAAAGGCGTCAGGGCAAAAACCAGCTCTGGTTTATGGTTAGGATCTTTATAGTTCCGCTCTGCGGCATCCATGGGGATACCCGCCGCATTTTCTTTCGCGAAACCGATTTCGGAATTGCGCTTATTCGGGTGCACCTGAATAGAGAGCGGCTGCGCGGCGCACAGTACTTTAAACAGAAACGGCAGTTCGCCGAAACGGTTGGCTACCGCTTCGCCCAGCATGGCGGTTTTATTCTTTTCGATGGCGTCACGCAGGGAGACGGTTTCGCCGTTGGCGGTGGTGATTCGCGAGCTGCTTTTGGGATGCGCGCCCATCCAGAGTTCAGCCATTGGCTGCTGCTGCGGATTGGCGATGCCATAAAGTTCCGTTAACGCAGTTTTACTTCCCCAGGCATAGTTTTGCACTGAGTTAATGAGTTTTTGCATTATCAAGCCCTGTTTCAATGTGGAGATCAATGGGAGGTATTAAACCAAGAAACCCGCATGAAGTAACCTCCGGGCGTAAAAAGTCGTACTTGTCTCAGTTTTTGTTAAAAAATTGTGTAGGATAGTGTTACTCGCTTTGAGTCGGGCAATGGAACACCTGCCCAGAGAATAACCATACCGAGCGGTAAGTGAGAGCACAATGTCAAACAAACCCTTCTTTTATCAAGACCCTTTTCCCCTCAAAAAGGACGATACCGAGTACTACTTGTTGACCAGCGAACATGTTTCCGTCGCCGAATTCGAAGGACAAGAGATCCTGAAAGTCGCGCCGGAAGCGCTAACGTTGTTGGCGCGTCAGGCCTTCCACGATGCGTCTTTTATGTTACGTCCCGCGCATCAGCAGCAGGTGGCGGATATTCTGCGCGATCCGCAGGCCAGTGAAAACGACAAATATGTCGCGCTGCAATTCCTGCGAAACTCCGATATCGCGGCCAAGGGCGTGTTGCCCACCTGCCAGGATACCGGTACGGCCATTATTGTCGGCAAAAAAGGCCAACGCGTCTGGACTGGCGGAGGTGATGAAGCGGCGCTGGCTCGCGGCGTATATAATACCTATATCGAAGATAACCTGCGCTATTCACAGAACGCGGCGCTGGATATGTACAAAGAGGTCAATACCGGTACTAACCTGCCGGCGCAGATCGATCTCTACAGCGTCGATGGCGATGAATATAAATTCCTCTGTATCGCTAAAGGCGGCGGATCGGCGAATAAAACCTACCTCTATCAGGAGACAAAAGCGCTTCTGACGCCGGGTAAGCTCAAAAATTATCTCGTCGATAAGATGCGTACGCTGGGCACCGCCGCCTGTCCGCCGTATCACATTGCGTTTGTCATTGGCGGCACCTCGGCGGAAGCGAACCTGAAGACCGTTAAGCTGGCCTCGGCAAAATACTATGATGCGCTACCGACCGAAGGCAATGAACACGGGCAGGCCTTCCGCGATATTGAGCTGGAAAAAGAATTGTTGCTTGAGGCGCAAAATCTTGGCTTAGGCGCGCAGTTCGGCGGCAAGTATTTCGCTCACGATATTCGTGTCATCCGATTGCCGCGCCACGGGGCATCGTGTCCGGTAGGTATGGGCGTGTCCTGCTCCGCGGATCGAAACATTAAAGCGAAGATCAACCGGGACGGGATCTGGATCGAGAAGCTGGAGCGCAATCCCGGTAAATATATTCCAGAGGCGCTGCGCCAGGCGGGAGAGGGCGAGGCGGTGCGCGTTGATCTTAACCGTCCCATGAGCGAGATACTGCAACAACTGTCGCAGTATCCGGTATCAACGCGCCTGTCGCTGAACGGCACGATTATTGTGGGCCGCGACATCGCGCACGCTAAACTGAAAGAACGGATGGACAGCGGCGAAGGTTTGCCGCAGTACATCAAAGATCATCCTATCTATTATGCGGGGCCGGCAAAAACGCCGGAAGGGTATGCCTCCGGGTCGCTTGGGCCGACTACCGCAGGACGAATGGACTCTTATGTTGATCAGCTCCAGTCGCAGGGCGGCAGTATGATCATGCTGGCGAAAGGCAACCGCAGCCAGCAGGTGACCGATGCCTGTAAGAAACATGGCGGCTTCTACCTGGGCAGTATCGGCGGCCCGGCAGCCGTTCTGGCGCAGGGCAGTATCAAGCGCCTGGAGTGCGTGGAATATCCTGAACTGGGTATGGAGGCTATCTGGAAAATTGAAGTGGAGGATTTTCCGGCCTTTATTCTGGTGGATGATAAAGGCAACGATTTCTTCCAGCAGATTCAGTCATCGCAGTGCGCACGCTGCGTTAAGTAATGTCGCCGCCCTGCGGGGCGGTAACATGATTCGCTATTTTGCCGGAGAACGGCGCAAGCGCCTTATCCGGTCTACACCGTTGTGTTGTTATCGTTAATACTCATAAGACCGCAAACATGTGAGCAATGTCGACACATGATCTCATCAACTTGAGTAAGGAGCAGGTAATGGTAACGGTACGCCGCGAGAAAGATTCAATGGGCGCGATTGAAGTCCCGGCAGATAAACTGTGGGGGGCGCAGACTCAACGTTCGCTGGAGCATTTTCGGATTTCCACGGAGAAAATGCCCGTCTCGCTCATTCACGCTCTGGCGTTGACCAAGCGCGCCGCTGCGAAGGTCAACCAGGACTTAGGGTTGTTGGCGGCGGAAAAAGCCAGCGCGATTATCCAGGCGGCTGATGAAGTGCTGGCGGGAAAACATGCTGATGAGTTTCCGCTGGCGATTTGGCAGACCGGGTCCGGTACGCAAAGCAACATGAATATGAATGAAGTGTTAGCGAACCGCGCCAGTGAAATTTTGGGCGGCGTTCGCGGTATGGAACGCAAGGTGCATCCCAATGATGACGTCAATAAGAGTCAAAGCTCAAACGATGTGTTCCCAACCGCCATGCACGTGGCGGCGTTACTGGCGTTACGCGAACACCTTATCCCGCAATTATCCGCATTAACGGATACGCTTCGCGATAAATCCCACGCTTTCGCCGATATTGTCAAAATTGGCCGTACTCACCTGCAGGACGCGACGCCGCTCACCTTAGGCCAGGAGATTTCCGGTTGGGTAGCCATGCTGGAACATAACCTCAGACACATTGAGCACAGTTTACCGCACGTCGCGGAACTGGCGCTCGGCGGAACCGCAGTAGGGACAGGGCTTAATACCCATCCGGAATATGCCCGGCGCGTGGCCGAGGAACTGGCGACGATTACCGCGGCGCCGTTTGTTACCGCCCCCAATAAATTCGAAGCGCTGGCGACCTGTGACGCGTTGGTACAGGCGCATGGCGCATTAAAAGGACTGGCGGCCTCGCTGATGAAAATCGCCAACGATGTTCGCTGGCTGGCGTCCGGCCCGCGCTGCGGCATTGGCGAGATTGCTATCCCGGAGAATGAGCCAGGCAGTTCCATTATGCCTGGTAAAGTGAATCCGACCCAGTGTGAAGCGGTAACGATGCTATGTTGCCAGGTGATGGGTAACGATGTGGCCATTAATATGGGGGGCGCATCGGGCAACTTTGAGCTCAACGTCTATCGTCCGATGGTTATTCATAATTTTCTGCAAACGGTGCGCCTGCTGGCCGATGGCATGGAGAGTTTTAATAAACACTGTGCGTCAGGAATCGAGCCAAACCGCGAGCGTATTACGCAGTTGCTGAATGAGTCGCTGATGCTGGTCACTGCGCTCAATACGCACATCGGTTACGATAAAGCGGCGGAGATTGCGAAGAAGGCGCATAAAGAAGGGCTGACGCTAAAAGCCTCAGCCGTGGCATTAGGATACCTTAGCGACGAGGAGTTCGACGCCTGGGTACGTCCGGAGTTGATGGTTGGCAGTATGACGCCGGGACGTTAATCCGCCACATACAGGTGCAGTCGCGGAATAATCAGTCGCAGCGGCTGCGCCTGTGGTTTAAAACGGTGCTGAATATTATCGGCGTCATAGTTTTCCAGCCCACCAATATCCGGCACGCCAGCGCCGTTGTCCGTGTTGATTAATGCGATAATCGGCGTGGGGCAGGCGTGTTGCACCTGTTTCTGCTGGCCTTTATACCAGATGCGGGCGATCGGCTGTACTTTAACCGGACGCTTAATCTTGAGTCGGGCCTGCTGCGGTAAGGCAGCGATATCCTGATATTCCCGTTCCAGCTTGAATTGCCATTGTTCGCGCGTCCACGGCGGGACGCTGCGCGGCGACGCGAGGCTTTTTTTCAACTGGCTCAGAACCTCATCCCGGCTTAAATTTTTAATAATATGTTTATTTGCCCAGCCGAAACGTATGGTGGCGGGGTTATTGATAAGCGTCAGCGTGCGGTAAGCGTTCAGCGTAATTAAGCCGGGTAGATGCCGATGCACCCACTCAAAACGTGCCGCTGAGGGAAGACCGGACTCTACCGTAACCATCTGCTCGAAGGTGGTTTTCAACTGGTTAATGCGCTGTATCTGATTTTCCAGATCTAACTGTATCGCATTATCCACTTGATAGCATAAGACGCCAGGCAGGCGGACGGCGGCTTTACTGCTGCGGTTTTCGGACTGCTGTTGAATAAACAAATGGCGATAGTGACGTAGCGCCAGCGTTTCGGCCTCTTTCCCCAGATGTTGCGTTACCTCGATAGTATCCAGCGGCGCATGTTCCGCCTCTTTGGTCACCTGCGGCAGTGAAAAGACACGGGCGATAAGTAGCGAATGCTGCTGTAGATTATCCGTCAGCGCCGCCAGGTGTTGTTCTATCTGGCGAAAAGTGCCATTCAGGCGTTCAACGAGATCGTAGCGGGACATGGTATCACTCACTTTAGTTACAACATACTATCTGTATAGCACAGTTCCCGCCGCTCAACCAGCGTGCAAAATACGTCAGGCAGCGGTCACGTTGGACATCGCGTGCCAGACCGGCCAGTGAAAGCTAAATTTTGCGCCGCCCAGTTCGCTCTCGTCACAGACGACGCTACCGCCCATCGCCAGGGCGATAGAGTGTACGATGGCGAGTCCAAGCCCGCAGCCGCCTGTCGCCCGGTCTCTACTGGGGTCGAGTCTGACAAAAGGTTCAAATACGCGCTCTCGCGCATCCGCTTCAATGCCGGGGCCATCATCTTCGACTATCAGCGTTGCCTGACTGCCGTCGAGTAACAGACTGACCTGAACGGTGGTATGACTGTAGCGCAACGCATTATTCAGCAGGTTATCCAGCACTCGCGACATTAACCGCATATCAAGCGCGCCATAATCGCCGATTACACATGTGAGAAGGTTTACGGCACGTTCCGGGTTCACGCTCTGCACATCCTGCAAATGCGCGAGCAACCAGGCGGGGAGGTCGGGTTCGGTCAACATCAGTTCATTTTGCGGTCGGTCAAGGCGCGCATAGGTGAGCAGTTCTTCAATCAGCGCTTCCAGTTGACCAATATCGCGATTGAGCGCCTGTGATTCCGGCGGTGTCAGATTTTCACTCATTTCAAGCCGATAGCGTAAACGTACCAGCGGCGTGCGAAGCTCATGGGCGATACCGTCAATCAGCTGTTTTTTACTGGCGATCAGGGCATTAATGTTATCCGCCATCTGGTTGAACGCGACGCCCAGACGTTCGAAACTGGAGCCATTATCGAAGTGCAGGCGTTCAGTCAAATGACCCTCGCCAAAGCGCTGCGCGGCGGATTCGAGCCTGAGCATTTCTTGCCAGTGCGGACGCATCCAGATAAACACAGGAAAGGCGAGAGAAAAGGCAATGAGCGCCATTAAGGCGATATCCAGCAGTCGCATTTGATGCAGGAAATAGAGATAGGGAACCGGGCCAACCGCCAGGACGTAATGGCTGCGCGGGATACGCTGAATAAAGGTGTATTGATCGTCAAGCGCGACAATATCGCCTTCACGCAGTCGCTGCGTGGTGGCGGCATCAAGCTTATAGTGATTTAACGGTTCAACGCGTAAATCGAAAGAGAGGTTCAGGTCCATCTCTTTTAACGTTTTCCCCCATTCACGCGGCGGAATTTCCCGCAGTTCGCTGCGCATCAGATAGAGCGAACTTTTCATCAGATCGTCGAGCGATTGCCTGCCCGCGCGTTCGGCGGTGAATTTGTACACCAGTCCGACCAATAAGGTCATGACCAGAAAACAGACGAACAGCAAAAGGTAAAACTGCACAAACAGCTTTTTCATCAACGCCCACCGGATCTCAATACATTAGCTCTATCGCGCGCTGACGGAAAAGATTTCCCGTCAGCGCCGCTGGTGGGTTATAAAAGCAGGCTTTGCGTCAACTGACAACCTCATTGTCCGGCGTTAAGTTCCGGACTTTCGTGAACAATGCGTCCATCGACAAGCGTCAAAATAGCGCGAATGGTATCAATTCTGTCTTCCGGCATCGTCATAAATGGCTGATTGAGTACCGCCAGATCGGCCTGTTTTCCGACGCTAAGCTGGCCCCGGTGTTGTTCGGCAAAGGCGAGCCAGGCGGCATGACGTGTATATAACGCTAGCGCTTCCAGACGCGTGAGCCGCTCGCTGGCGGGTTTACGCACGGAACCGCCTGACGCTATACCGGTGATATGATATTCGATAGCGTGCCAGACACCGGCAATGCCAATACGCGTCGAATCGGTGCCGCCAGCTACGACAAGCCCTTTATCCAGCGCCAGTCGAACCGGCGGCGAATTGTCCGTCGCGCCGGGTGGATTGGCGTCACGGATGGCAAGCCCCTCAAAGTAAGGCCCCATTTGCACAGTGTATGCCAGACCCAGCTTACGCATTCGCTCAAGTGTCTGTGGCGAACCGGTATTCAGATGCGCAATAGACCAGCGGAGAGGGCGCAGATCGTACTGCTGCGCTACCTGCTCAAAAATCGTCAATATCGCGTCGGCGCTGTCATCGGTATAGGCGTGGATCTCAAGCGGTATTCCCCGTTTTGCCGCAAACGTCGCGACCTGGCGAAGCGCGGTTTTGTCCTGCTCTGAGGAAGAAAATCCTGGGGCCATCCGCACGCCGTCATTCATTCCGGCCACCAGGCTTTCCCCCAGACCCAGAAAAGCCAGTTGCCCGTCATCGGCACGCGCCGGGCGAAAGGCCATCAGGTTGCTGAACCACTGCGCTTCATGACCTTTCGCTTCCGGCTGTACCGGAATGCGATACCCCACGCGCAGCGGTAAATCCCCCTGGTTTCGCATTGCAAATAAAGGCTCATAAGCGGCGGCAGGCCCGGCAGAGGGGTCAATGATGCCGGTCACGCCGCGAGCGTTCATATCAGCGAAAAATTGCCGCAGACCACCCTCGCGATCGGCGTTACGACTTATGCTGGCAAAAAGCTGATTGAACGCGGCGATGTCACCAAATAATTTCCCCGTGGCGCTACCTTTTGCGTCGCGCTCTACGCGGATTCCCGCTAAATCAGGAGGAGGGGTGTTGTTAAGGCCAAGTACGTCTATACCGCGCTGATTCACTAACGCATAGTCGTACAGATACTGAATATAAGCCGGATGATCGGGAAGGGCGTGGC
Source organism: Salmonella sp. SAL00672 (assembly GCF_046552175.1). Lineage (NCBI taxonomy): Bacteria > Pseudomonadati > Pseudomonadota > Gammaproteobacteria > Enterobacterales > Enterobacteriaceae > Salmonella > Salmonella sp. SAL00672. The sequence continues at coordinate 322,109 of NZ_JBGDUQ010000001.1, forward strand.
TCAGTTCGGCTACCGTCGGCGCCCGGTTTTCTGCAAATTGTGCCGGTATCCACGATCCCACTACGGCTACCCATTGATCGTGGGGACGACGGTTAGCGTCGGCGCGTAATTTATCCAGCGCGTCTTTAAGCGAAGGGCTGTCGTACCAGTAGGTTTCGAATGTCCAGGTTTGTCCGCCGCGAATGGCATGAATGTGGGTATCGGTCAGGCCGGGTATCACGGTTTTACCCTGTAAATCGATGGTACGGGTATGGTCGCCGCGCCAGTCATTTGTCGCCGTATCATCGCCAATCGCCACAATCCGCGAGCCGGAAATCGCCAGCGCGCTGGCCTGCGGCTGGGCATCATTCAGAGTGATGATATTACCGTTATGTAAAATAATATCCGCTGCCGGGCGGGCGGCGGTGGCTGCGCCTGTGGCCGTGAGCAGAAAGAGAAGCGCGGTGCTGGAAAGCAGAGACGGGACGAGACTGATCATTAGCATGTTCCTTTTGTCGGGCGATAAGCAAACCATAGAGAGCGAACAAGAATTGTTCAATCTGTGCCCAGGGAACAGTGCGTTCTGTTTTTAGAACGGTGGTGATAAAAAAAGAAAAGCCCGCCGAAACGGCGGGCTTGAGAAGAATTAATGAATAATTAGAACTGGTAAACCATACCCAGCGCGACGATATCATCAGTGCTGATACCGGCATCTTTATAGAACGGGTCGTCGTCATCCAGCAGGTTGATTTTATAATCAACATAGGTGGAGAAGTTTTTGTTGAAATAGTAGGTAGCACCTACATCAGCATATTTAACCAGGTCTTTATCATCGCCATTAACGTTGTTATAGGTCAGATCTTTACCTTTAGACATCAGGAAAGAAACCGCCGGGCGCAGACCGAAATCAAATTGATATTGGGCTGTAACTTCGAAGTTTTGCGTTTTGTTTGCTACGCCGCCATCATAACCCTTGTCCGTTTTACCATAAGGCGTCATATTACGGGTTTCAGAATACATAGTCGCTAAATAGATGTTGTTGGCATCATATTTCAAGCCAGCTGTCCATGCATCCGCTTTGTCGCCGCCAGCAATCGTGCCGCCAGCATTGACTTGCTCATTAGTACGATCGGAAGTGGTATACGCAGCGCCTGCGCTGAAGCCCATGCCAATATCATAGGTAGTAGAAATACCGAAGCCATCACCGTTATCGTAACGAATATCGTCGCCATTATTACGGTTATTGGTACCGATATTTACATCGTCAGCGCTTTGGCTTTCATTTTTACCCTGATATTGCAACGCGAAGTTCAGACCGTCTACCAGACCGAAGAAATCAGTGTTACGGTAGGTGGCCACGCCGTTAGCACGACCGGTCATGTAGTTGTCAGCGTAAGTATAGGAGTCGCCGCCGAACTCAGGCAGCATATCGGTCCAGCCTTCTACGTCGTACAGGACGCCGTAGTTACGACCATAGTCGAATGAGCCGTAGTCGCCGAATTTCAGGCCGGCGAATGCCAGACGAGTCCAGGAATTAGCGCCTTCGCCTTCGGTAGTGTTAGCCTGAACGTTATATTCCCACTGGCCGTAACCGGTCAGTTGGTCGTTAATCTGCGTTTCGCCTTTAAAGCCGACACGCATATAGGTCTGATCGCCATCTTTAGAAGAGTCATCAGAGAAATAGTGCAGGCCGTCTACTTTCCCGTAAAGGTCCAGTTTGTTGCCGTCTTTGTTATAAATTTCAGCGGCGTGTGCTGCGCCAGCAGCCAGCAGAGCCGGGATGACAAGTGCCAATACTTTTCTTTTCATTTTTTTATCCTTAAAAACTTAACTTATTTGCAAAAGATTGAACTTCTACAGATTCGTTGAATCAAAGGCATCCTAATCTGAATAATATTATTTCAGCAAATGCTAACTTTTCTTATATGTTATTAATTAATACAAAAGTTACTATCGGAAACGCATATATTTATGGTGAATATGTTTGTTGTTATATATTCATGACTATGATTTGTTTGATTTCACAATTTGCGAAAAAAGACGGCAATATAGCAGCGGGCAGACATTCTGTTATCAATTTTGTGAACTGGCTTCGAGTTTTTTTATTTAATTTTCTTGAGCGAAAAAGACGTAATGATGAACCGCAACGCAGAGAAAACGGTAATAAAGGGGCTGTTCCGACTAATAAAAATAGCATCCATGTATACAATGTCTGTTTTTTGAACAGTGGCGGTGATGAGCATCGCCACTATGACTTGATAAAGGCAGGTAAAATCTGTCGACTCACTTATCCCGTCGTTTCGTCCCAGGCATGAGGGGCAAAAAGATAGCCTTTATTGCGAATGGTCTTTATACGATAGGGCTCAGCAGCGCTATCCAGCAGTTTCTTACGCAGGCGGGAAATCGCTACATCCACGCTGCGATCCAGACCATCATAATTGACGCCGCGCAGCGTTTTTAGCAACGCGTCGCGATCCATAATTTGTCCGGCGTGTGTCGCCAGTTCCCAGAGCAATTCAAAATCGGCGGTGGAGAGCGATATGAAATCGCCATTGAGCTGGACCGCCCGGTTAAGGGGATCGATGGTTAACGCGCCAAAACGCAGCGCTTTATGCGGCGTAAGCGCGCTCTCCTGAAGACTTTTTGCCTGTTGCGTTTGTTCGCTTTGCCGCAGGTGTAAGCGCAGACGTGCCAGCAAAACGGCCGGAGGCGTGGTTTTGAGGATGTAGTCGCAGGCGCCCATCTCCAGCGCCAGAATATGATTCATATCACTGTCCAGCGAGGTGAGCAGGACAATCGGGCCTTGCCAGCGGTGGCGCAGATCGCGGCATATCGTCATGCCATCTTTACCTGGAAGCATAATATCCAGTAAAACCAGATCGGGCTGAGTGGTGAGGATAAGATCCTCCGCCCGGTCACCACGCGGCTCAACAATGACATCAATATCATGTTTCGCCAGATAAGCGGCAATGAGAGAACCCACTTCAGCGTCGTCTTCAACAAATACAATGCGGTTCATATTATAAATGGAGAATAGAAAACGCCAACATACACCGCCTCTGTTTTCCCTTCCATAAATCTTTTCTAAACGAGAGCGGTTCCGTTATGCTACACGCTGTTGTTATTAGCATGTTAAGGCAAGGTAATGGGACTCGTGATTAAAGCTGCCCTGGGGGCGCTGGTCGTCGTATTGATTGGTCTGCTGTCAAAAACAAAAAATTATTATATCGCCGGATTAATTCCTCTGTTTCCAACGTTTGCGCTTATCGCGCACTATATCGTGGCCAGCGAGCGGGGCATCGACGCGATGCGTACCACCATCGTCTTTAGCATGTGGTCGATCATTCCTTATTTCATTTATCTTGCAACGCTATGGTATTTCAGCGGCGTGATGCGTCTGCCCGTCGCGCTTGGCGGTGCGGTGGTCTGCTGGGGGCTAAGCGCGTGGCTGCTGATTTTTTGCTGGATTAAATGGCATTAATATTGGCAAAGACCGTGGTTTCCCCATCGTAATACAGACGGATATTACGATGGGGAGGTTGTTAACCCACCAGCATCCACGTAGCCGGAACCGCCGCGACCAGCAATAAACCAATCAGCACGACTTCCTGACGATTTAATACATTGTCATGCTTGTGCGTCCGACGCGCATACAGGAAAACCAGTAATCCAGGTGCGTACAGCACGACGGACAGCAGCAGGTGCATAGGGCCCGACGCATATAATAACCATAAGCCATAAATACAGGCTCCGATACCGACCGCCCGATGGAGGGGACGCGTTGCAATCTTCAGCAGAAATGCGCCGACCAGAAAGTAGGGCACCAGAATCATTTCTGACGCAATCGTCAATAGCGTGTTGTAGTCCGAACCGGTCAGCCAGATCAGCACCAGACAGATTTGCACACAGATATTGGTGAGCCATAACGATGCAGAAGGCGCGCCTTGCGCATTTTGTCGCGCGAAGATGCCCGGGAAGGATTTATAGGCTGCCGCCAGAAACGGCACCTCTGCCGCCATGATAGTCCAGCTTAGATAAGCCCCGCAGACAGACACAATCAGTCCCGCTGCAATAATAATTTCTCCCCACGGCCCCATCATTTTCACCATCAGACCGGCCATCGACGGGTTGCGCATCTCCGCCAGTTCCGGACGCGCAAGAACGCCAAGAGAAAGCAGCGTGACCAGGAGATATATTCCCAGCGCTGCGAGTACTGCCAGTAGCGTGGCGCGGCCTACATCGCGTTTATTTTTCGCTCGGGCCGAGACGACGACGGCGCCTTCAACGCCAATAAACACCCACAGCGTAATAAGCATGGTGTTCTTGACCTGTTCCCATACGGGAATACCGAGTTCAACACCGGTGAAGTCCAGTGTGAAGGTATCCAGTTTGAACATCATGATAGCCAGCACAATAAACGCGCCGAGCGGTAACAGTTTCGCCAGAGTCGCAACCAGATTGATGCTGGCTGCCGTTTGTACGCCGCGCAGGATGAGGAAATGGACAATCCAGAGCAAGACTGAAGCGCCGACAATAGCCTGCCAGGTATTACCGTCACCAAACAGACGCAGGGCAGGCGTATCGGTAAAGAAACTCAGCGCTGAAAAGACGATAACCAAATAGGATACGTTGGCGATGACCGCGCACAGCCAATAGCCCCAGGCAGAACAAAAGCCAATCAGTTCGCCGAAGCCTTCGCGGGCGTAAGTAAAGATACCGCCGTCAAGCTCGGAGCGAATGCGCGTAAGGATTAACATGGCGAATGCCAGTAAGAGTATCCCCACGCCGGTAATGGCCCAGCCAATTAACAACGCAGCCGGACTGGCAACGGCGGCCATATTCTGGGGCAGACTGAAAACACCTGCGCCAAGCATTGAGCTTAAAACCAGCGCGGTCAGCGCGCTCAGTCCCAGTTTTTTTTCCATTGGTATCCAGCTATAAAAATGAAATTGGAAGAATAATTATTATGGCAAAACGCATAAAAATGGTGAAAGCCACTAAGGCGCGGGATTTTACGGAGAGAAGGGACCGCATGCAACGGCCTGGATAAGATTTATCGCCAAAAAAGCGAAAAGTGAGATTCATCGCGATATTTGACGGAACTGGCATCCCGCGAGAAAGTGCCGGATGGTGGCTTATCAGGCCTGCCGTTGAACGATCGTGTAGGCCTGATAAGGCAGGTATGCCGCCATCCGGCGAGAAAGCCTGATGGCGACGCGCGCCTTATTTATAGAGGTCGGCGCTGATGGTGATGTTATTACCGCGCTCCTGCCACTGACGCGTAATATGATAATACTTAGCGCCTTTCTTCGCCGCGCGTTTGGCGACCTGGTAGGAGATTTCTGTCATATTGCCGTAGTTGCCGGTGAACTTAACGCTGTCGAAAGGCACCATCATCGCAGCCGTCGCTTTATTCAGCTCCTCAACTTTTGTGTCATCCGGTAGTGTGACAGTGTAACGCCCGCCTTTGGAGGATTGCGTTTCGAAGAAACGGCCTACTTCGGCGCTCGGCGAGGCTGACGTGGCGACGCCTGGAATTTCGACTTTCTTCGCAGCTTCGCCGCCCTGAGCCAGCGCGGCGCGGCCAGCTTCAGAGTCTGCCGGAATAGCGTCCGGGCTCTGGACGATGCGTTTTTTCGCATCTTGTTTATAGATAAATGCAGTGATGCGCTGGTTTCCGCCCTGATTCGCATCTATCTGACGAACAATATAGAAAGCATATGCGCCTTTTTGTTTCGCCGCTTTCGTAATGGCATCGTTAACTTCCGGCTGGCTACGGTAGAAGCCCTGAACGGTGACGGTATCATACGGTTCTAATTGTACGGCCTGGTCTTTCGGTAATTCCACGATGCCATTAATGACACGATTTTTGGGCGCGTCGGCTTTCGGCGCGTCGGCTTTATACACGTCCGCCACAACACGCCAGTTACCACTGTTGCCGAACTCCGAGGTGTCGACAACATAGAAGGAGGCTGCGCCTTCTTTATCTGCGCGGCGGGACACGGCGGAGACCGCATCGCCAATAGCATTAAAACGACCGGTAATAACGATGCGGTCATAAGGTTTTAGTGCAGCCGCTTGCTCCGGCGTCAGTTCTGTTGCTGCATGGACAGAAAAAGCAGCCGCAGAAAGCAGAGCCGACGCCAGGAGAGTGTTCTTAAGCTTCATAAAAATAATCCTTCGCCTTGCGCAAACCAGGTACTGGTATTGTTATTGACTAGAAACGTGGCTGATTATTGCATTTAAACCATATGGATGTCTGCGGGATTTTTCACGCATCGTGTCATGTATCCTATCTTTGATGATAACATTTGCCGATATGTCGAAAAAAACGGCGTCCGGGCGGCTAAGCTAATGAAGCGCATAAATTTAATAAGTTAATTTAATGTTAATTTCTTGATCGCGCCAGGGGTTTAATGATGTTTTGCTGTCAAATTTGAGCGAATTATCAGCCCTCGCAGGCCATTTTCAAGGCATTATGGCTGCTTAGCGGCTGAATCGTTCATGTTTTGCAAATTTGATAAAAAATTCTGTTTTTTGGCGCTAGATCACAGGCGTTATTTTCAGTAGGTTATAGAGAGTTTGTAACGGTTTTATTCTGCTGGGGTAACATTTACCTCAAACGCGGGCAGGCGTACGCTTCTCGCGCTTACTGACAAACCATCATCAAAAATATCGATGGAAGGGAACATTTATGCGAATTGGCATACCAAAAGAGCGGTTACCCAATGAAACCCGTGTCGCTGCGACGCCGAAAACGGTAGAGCAGCTACTGAAGCTGGGGTTTAGCGTCGCTATCGAAAGCGGGGCGGGTCAACTGGCAAGTTTTGACGACAAAGCGTTTGCGCAGGCTGGCGCGGATATTGTAGACGGCAATGCTATCTGGCAGTCGGAAATTATTCTCAAGGTTAATGCGCCTGAAGAAGATGAAATCGCTTTACTGAACCCCGGAACTACGCTGGTCAGTTTTATCTGGCCTGCGCAAAATCCTGGGTTAATGGAGAAACTTGCCGAACGTAAGGTTACGGTGATGGCGATGGACTCCGTGCCGCGTATTTCCCGCGCGCAGTCGCTCGACGCGTTAAGCTCAATGGCGAATATCGCGGGTTATCGCGCCATTGTAGAGGCCGCACATGAATTTGGGCGCTTCTTTACCGGGCAAATCACCGCCGCCGGGAAAGTGCCACCGGCGAAGGTGATGGTGATTGGCGCGGGCGTTGCCGGTCTTGCGGCTATCGGCGCGGCAAACAGCCTGGGGGCGATTGTCCGCGCGTTTGACACTCGTCCTGAAGTCAAAGAGCAGGTCCAGAGTATGGGGGCTGAGTTCCTCGAACTGGATTTTAAAGAGGAAGCCGGTAGCGGCGATGGTTACGCCAAAGTGATGTCCGAGGCGTTTATCAAAGCGGAAATGGCGCTCTTTGCCGCCCAGGCCAAAGAGGTCGATATCATCGTTACCACCGCGTTGATTCCGGGCAAACCTGCGCCGAAGCTGATTACCCGCGATATGGTCGATTCTATGAAGGCCGGCAGCGTGATTGTCGACCTGGCCGCGCAGAATGGCGGTAACTGCGAATATACCGTCGCCAATCAGGTTGTGACGACGGACAATGGCGTAAAAGTGATTGGCTACACCGATCTACCGGGGCGTTTGCCGACGCAGTCATCCCAGCTTTATGGCACCAACCTGGTTAACCTGCTGAAGCTGCTGTGCAAAGAGAAAGACGGCAATATTGACGTGGATTTTGACGATGTCGTGATCCGTGGCGTGACGGTGATTCGCGACGGCGACATTACCTGGCCTGCGCCGCCAATCCAGGTTTCCGCGCAGCCACAAGCCGCGCCTAAAGCAGCACCTGCGCCAAAAGAGCCGGAAAAGCCCGCTTCACCCTGGCGGAAGTATGCGTTAATGGCGCTGGCGATCATTCTTTTTGGCTGGCTGGCCGATGTCGCGCCAAAAGAGTTCCTCGGCCATTTTACCGTGTTTGCGCTCGCCTGCGTGGTTGGTTATTACGTGGTGTGGAACGTGTCTCATGCGCTTCATACGCCATTAATGTCGGTGACCAACGCAATTTCAGGGATTATTGTTGTCGGGGCATTATTGCAAATTGGTCAGGGCGGCTGGGTCAGCTTCCTGAGCTTTATCGCGGTGCTTATCGCCAGCATTAATATTTTCGGTGGCTTCACCGTGACTCAGCGTATGCTGAAAATGTTCCGGAAAAACTAAGGGGTAACACATGTCTGGAGGATTAGTTACAGCTGCATACATTGTTGCCGCGATCCTGTTTATTTTCAGTCTTGCCGGGCTTTCAAAGCATGAAACGTCCCGCCAGGGGAATAACTTCGGTATTGCCGGGATGGCGATCGCGTTGCTGGCGACCATTTTCGGGCCGGATACCGGCAACGTGGCATGGATTCTGGTCGCCATGATTATTGGCGGCGCGATTGGCATCCGCATGGCGAAAAAAGTTGAGATGACCGAGATGCCGGAGCTGGTCGCGATTCTGCACAGTTTCGTGGGCCTGGCGGCGGTACTGGTTGGCTTTAACAGCTATCTGTACCATGACGCCAGTCTGGCGCCGGTGCTGGTGAATATTCATCTGACCGAAGTCTTCCTCGGTATCTTTATTGGCGCAGTCACTTTCACTGGATCGATCGTAGCGTTTGGTAAACTGCGCGGCAAAATCTCTTCTAAGCCGTTGATGTTGCCTAACCGTCACAAAATGAACCTGGCGGCGCTGGTTGTTTCTTTCCTGTTGCTGCTGGTTTTTGTCCGTACCGAAAGCGTGGGTCTACAGGTTCTGGCGCTACTGCTGATGACCATTATCGCGCTGGCGTTTGGTTGGCATCTGGTCGCTTCTATCGGCGGGGCGGACATGCCGGTGGTTGTTTCAATGCTGAACTCCTATTCCGGTTGGGCTGCCGCGGCGGCTGGCTTCATGTTGAGCAACGATTTGCTGATTGTGACCGGCGCGCTGGTCGGTTCGTCAGGCGCGATCCTGTCTTACATTATGTGTAAAGCGATGAACCGCTCTTTCATCAGCGTTATTGCTGGTGGGTTCGGTACTGACGGCTCCTCAACGGGCGACGATCAGGAAGCTGGCGAACATCGCGAAATCACGGCGGAAGAGACCGCTGAGATGCTGAAAAACTCCCACTCTGTCATTATTACGCCGGGGTATGGGATGGCGGTGGCGCAGGCGCAGTATCCGGTGGCGGAAATCACCGAAAAACTGCGCGCGCGCGGGATCAACGTGCGTTTCGGCATTCATCCGGTGGCGGGTCGCCTGCCGGGGCATATGAACGTGCTGTTGGCGGAGGCGAAAGTGCCTTATGACATCGTGCTGGAGATGGACGAGATCAATGATGATTTCGCCGATACCGATACCGTGCTGGTGATTGGCGCGAACGATACGGTGAACCCGGCGGCGCAAGACGATCCCCGCAGCCCGATCGCCGGTATGCCGGTTCTCGAAGTGTGGAAAGCACAGAATGTCGTGGTCTTTAAGCGTTCAATGAATACCGGTTATGCTGGTGTGCAGAACCCGCTGTTCTTTAAAGAGAATACGCAAATGCTGTTTGGCGATGCCAAAGCCAGCGTGGATGCGATTCTGAAAGCGCTTTAATCTTTTAAACGTGCGGCGGCCTCTTCGGAGGCCGTTTTTATACACTTCATCCTTTACGCTGCCTCTTTGTTGGCTGCACTCAGAAACCCCGGTCACATCGTTATCTATGCTCCCGGGGATTTCTTCCCTTGCCGCCGCGATGCATCTTGAATGATTTTGTGTATGTATTGCATTTTATCTTTTGTTTAAATCGCTAAGCAGAACGGCGATACTCTGCCCGCCGGTGGTCTGTTCGAGGGCGATTTTGACAATGATGGTTAACGGAACGGAGAGCAACATGCCCACCGGACCTAATAACCAGCCCCAGAAAATTAACGACAAAAATACCACTAAGGTTGAAAGACCTAAACCACGTCCCATAATTCGTGGCTCAAGGATATTGCCGAAGACCAGATTAATCAGCAGATAGCCTGCCAGCACCAGCAGCGCATCATAAAACCCGTTAAATACCAGCACCTGAATAATGGGTGGCAGGGCAGCGAGCACCGATCCAATATTAGGAATATAGTTCAGCGCGAAGGCCAGTAGACCCCAGACAAAGGCGAAGCGGACATCCAGCGCGGCCAGCATGCCCCATGCGACCAGCCCCGTCACGATACTGATCGCTGTTTTTAACACCAGATAATGGGAAACGCTATCAAGCGCGCGTTGAATTGCCGCCATGCCCTCCACCGGACGGCTCATCATCTGCTGCAGTTTTTCAGGCAGCTGTGGAACCTCCAGCAGCATAAATACCACGGTCAATAGCAATAAAAAGATGGATGACATGGCATTGGACAGTTGGGTGAGCAGGTTCGTTACCAGAGTCATGGCGGCGTTTGGATCGATATATTTCGCCAGCTCATCAACTGACACGCCAATGCCAGCTCGCTGCAACCACGGTTCGATACGTTGCAACGGTATCACCAATGAGGAGCGATATTGCGGTAGGGTACGAGCCAGTTCATTTAATGATGTCCCCAAATAGGCCAGTAGCAGTACCATTAACATAACAATAATCACAATGAGCAATGATACGGCGATAACGCGCGGAATTCGGCACCGGGTCATCCGTTGCACAACGGGATTGAGAACGACTGCAATAAATAACGCCAAAATAAAGGGAACAATGATATCTGCGGCGAAGCGGATACCGCTCAGAATAACCACCAGCATTCCCAGCATAATGACGATTTTTAGACCATTGAGCGTGATGATCGGTTTTGCCATATCAGTCCCTGTTTTCTGATGCCGACACGAATAATAATGTGATGTCGGTCGACCTGTTCTGGTTAAAATCAAATACTTCAGGTAAAGAAGTGAAAATATTTTGAGTTAATTCCTGGCTTATGATACAAATCAGGCGTGTTCAACTACCGAGGACAATTATCATCCGCGATGACGAGAAGCAACACTGCGGATAATTGTAATATTATGGACAATATGTTCAGCGCTTTTTTCTCCACGCAAACGCATCTTCACTCTACCTCCTTTTTCCTGCTTATCGGCGAGCAGCACTGGCGTAACGCACTTTAGTCTCTCACTTCTGCCTGAGCTGGCGCAATGCGCTGTGCTAACTGATTTTATTTTTTAGTTTGCTGCGTGCAGCAGACTCGAAAGAGTATATTCTCATGCAGGAGAAGTGTCATGTTTTACTGGATTTTATTAGCTCTGGCTATCGCGACTGAAATTACCGGCACGCTCTCAATGAAATGGGCTAGCGTGGGTAATGGCAATGCGGGTTTTATTTTAATGCTGGTGATGATCACGCTGTCATATATATTTCTTTCTTTTGCGGTAAAAAAAATTGCCCTGGGTGTAGCGTATGCCTTATGGGAAGGGATCGGCATTTTATTTATTACCATTTTTAGCGTGCTGCTATTTGATGAAGCATTATCAACCATGAAGATTGCCGGCTTGCTGACGCTGGTCGCCGGCATCGTATTGATCAAATCAGGGACGCGTAAACCCGGCAAACCGGTGAAGGAGGCGACTCGTGCAACAATTTGAATGGATACACGGCGCCTGGCTTGGGTTGGCAATAATGCTGGAAATCGCGGCTAACGTACTGTTGAAATTTTCGGACGGCTTTCGCCGTAAATGCTATGGCATCTTATCGCTTGCCGCTGTTCTGGCCGCCTTCAGCGCGCTTTCCCAGGCGGTAAAAGGGATAGACCTGTCGGTGGCGTATGCGTTATGGGGCGGTTTTGGTATTGCCGCCACGCTGGCGGCGGGCTGGGTGCTCTTCGGCCAGCGCTTAAATCCCAAAGGCTGGGTTGGCGTGATATTGCTGCTCGCCGGAATGGTCATGATCAAATTTGCCTGAGACGATCGCTGCCGGTCAGGCAGCGATTCGCGTATTAGTCCTGCGCCAGGGCTTTCAGCTTATCGCGAAAGCCGGTGACGGATATAGCGCGGTTATCGGCGCGCCAGCGATCTTTAGCCGCAGGGGCGGAGCTTTGTACGCCAATGAGCTGCCATCCGCTATCCGTGTGCAATAATAACGGCGAGCCGCTGTCGCCAGGTAACGTGTCGCACTGGTGTGAGAGTACGGCATTCTGCGCCCAGCCGGTCACGACGCAATCCTGATGGGAATAGAGCGCATTCAGATGATCTTCCGGATAACCAGACTGCGTGACTTTTCGGTCTGCGGCTTTCAACGCCGCAGTGAGCGCCGCTTTATCGCCGGTAAATAAAGGCACCGGCGTGATACCGGAAGGTGGGTAGCGCAATATTATCAGACCAAAATCCCAGCTTGCCGCGGCAGGCGGCACAATCCAGCCATCGCCATCCGCTTTCAGGCGTCGGCCCAGCGACGGTTCAACGCGGCCTTCAATGCCGTGGATTTCATAGCGCCATACTCCTTTTCGCGCCACAAAACGCAGCGCAACCGCTTTGTCTGGTTTTCCTTTCGGAGGCGTTAGCAGGCAGTGACCTGCTGTCAGGGCGATATGCGGGGAGATAAGCGTTGCCGTACACAAATTACCGCTGGCGGTCTCTAGTTGCCCGATGGCATCCCACGGCGATTGGGTAGGATCGGCGACGGGCACCCGATCGTCATGGTTAAAAAAAAGCGTTTTAACGTCGCTGGCATCCGTGGCGTCTGTTTCAGCCCCCCTGGCTTTCGCCATAACCGGTAAAAAACACACTATGCCCAGTAATACAGCAATGGTTTTATGCATATCACACTCTGGTGGGTAATTATGATTATTAACAACAAACCCTCAGTACTACTATAGACGTGACGGTAAGAAAGTGGGAGTAAAATCAGATAACTACACTCAGGAAAGATAGAAATGCGTGGCAATAGCGGCGCATAAAATAAGCACGATAAGAATGAGCTCAAAGCGGTAGCGAGACACTTTTTTGCCCTCCCGGAAGGCGGCGCTAAACCAGAACAATTTAGCGCCGTAAAAACGGGCGCGGGGGCGCGCCGCAGCATGTTACGACTTACGCAGCCGGTTGAGTAGTTGGTTTTGACGTGGTTTTGGCTGGCGCTTTACCACCTTTTTTCTGGTGCTTTTTAGCCGCCTGCGCTTTTTGCTCAACGGTTTTCTTATGCTGTTTTTTGTGGTGCTGGGTGGTCTGGGTTGTTTTGGCAGGCGCTGCGGTTTTCGCAGGCGTTGCAGTCTCAGCCGCGAATGCTGCGGAAGAGAGACCCATTGCAGCGGCAACAACCAGAGCTAATACTTTTTTCATTTTGATACCCTCGATTTGGTTTTCATTCAACCCCACTGCGGGGCCGGTGAAATGACTATATCGCTGTTATCAAAAGGCTTCCGTGAGTGATTGGTTTCGGCATGTAACGTTATGTACAATCCCCCGGTAACGCGATGTCAGCCCCCACCATAATAGGTAGCTTTACGTTACCGGCCGTTATTTTTGGTCGCAGAGTCGGTAATATCCGCCATCCAGAATAACAGGCACACCGTATATGAATCCGATAATCTGGGTGGTATTTACGCTTCTGGCGCTGGATGCAATCAGAGAAGTTATGGGCGTATCAAGCTTGACAGGTCTGTGGTGAACAGTGAGTCGTGGCGTGAAACCAGCCCGGCGATAGCGCACGTTGCTATCGCCGGATTATTTCTTTTCAGGCGTGAAGACGATGATGTAACCGCGTCCCGACCAGGATGGCCAGCACCAGCATTAGCGCGATAAAACCACCTACGCCGTTCCAGCCGTAACTATGCCAGAATACGCCGCCTAGCGTCCCGGCAATACTGGACCCCAGATAATAGCTGAAAAGATAAAGTGACGAGGCCTGTCCCTTCGCCCGGCGCGCACGCGGGCCAATCCAACTACTGGCCACGGAGTGCGCGGCGAAAAAGCCGGCGGAAAAAAGCAGCATCCCGGCAAAAATCAGCCAAAGCGAGGTAAAAAGCGTCAGTAAAAGCCCACCCAGCATTACTGCGGTAGAGAACAGCATCACCGGCCCCCGGCCATAGCGTGAGGTCATTGCGCCAGCTTTCGGCGAGCTCCATGTGCCGGTGAGATAGGCTACGGATAACAGTCCGACCACGGCCTGGCTTAATTCCCAGGGGGAGAGCATCAGGCGATAGCCAATGTAGTTAAACAGGGTGACGAACGCGCCCATCAGTAAAAAGCCTTCCGCAAACAGCAGAGGTAACCCTCGATCGCGCCAGTGGAGACGAAAATTAATAAATAGCGTTTTAGGCCGTAGCGACGTGGGACGGAAATGTTGCGAGGCGGGTAAAATCTTCCAGAACATCAGCGCGGACGCCAGCGCAAAGCATCCGATGGCCGCCAGCGCGATGCGCCAGTTAAAAAAGTCGGTCATGACGCCGCTTAATAAACGCCCGCTCATCCCGCCGATGGAATTACCGCTAATATAAAGCCCCATAGAGAAAGCGACAAAGCTGGGATGGATTTCTTCGCTCAGGTAGGTCATTCCCACCGCGGCGACGCCGCTTAACGACAGACCGATCAGCGCGCGCATAATCAGAATACCATGCCAGCTGGTCATCATGGTTGATAACAATGTGCAGCAGGAGGCTAATAACAAGGCGGTGACCATCACCGGTTTACGGCCTATCGCATCAGAAAGCGGGCCGGTAAAAAGTAAGCCGATAGCCAGCATGGCGGTAGAAATAGAAAGTGAAACGCTGCTGCTGGCGGGGGAGACGCCAAACTCCTGGGAAAGTACCGGTAGTATAGGCTGGACGCAATAAAGGAGCGCGAAAGTCGCCAGGCCCGCGGAAAAAAGGGCCAGCGTGACGCGCATGAAAGGCGCTGTACCGCGTTTAATAAATTGAACCGGCTGAGAATGGCGTTGTTCATCGATATCGCTCGCCGTGGCGTCATCGAGAATAGTTGTACGACTCACGTTAAATCCTTGCTTTACATCTCCGTCAACAGGAGACGGGTATAACCGACATGTAAAGCATAGAAAAAGCAAAATATTCTGTCTAATATATTAATTGTCTCAAATAAGACGTTAAAAATATGAATATCGAATTACGTCATTTACGTTACTTTGTGGCGGTAGCAGAAGAGCTGCATTTTGGTCGCGCCGCCGCGCGCCTCAATATCTCGCAGCCGCCGCTGAGTCAGCAGATACAAATTCTGGAGCAGCAGGTCGGCGCGCGATTACTGGCGCGGACCAACCGCAGCGTAGCGTTAACCGCCGCCGGGCGACAGTTTCTGGTGGATAGCCGACACATCCTGAGTCTGGTAAACGACGCCGCCGCTCGCGCCGAGCGGTTGCATCAGGGCGAAGCGGGTGAAATCCGTATTGGCTTTACGTCTTCAGCGCCTTTTATTCGGGCGGTATCGCATACCTTTTCGCTGTTCCGCCAGTCCTATCCGGGAGTGCATATGCAAACGCGTGAAATGAATACGCGTGAGCAAATCGCGCCGCTCAACGAAGGCGTACTGGATATTGGCTTGCTGCGGAATACGCCGCTGCCCGACACACTTAATCGCGAGGTGATTTTGCATGAGCCGCTTATGGCCATGATCCCGCGCGAACATCGGCTGGCGCAAAAGCCGGTCGTCAGTCTGACAGAACTGGCGGAAGAACCTTTCGTCTTTTTCGATCCGCATGTCGGGACGGGCCTCTACGACGATATTCTCGGCTTGATGCGGCGCTATAACCTGTCGCCGACCATCACGCAGGAGGTTGGCGAGGCAATGACCATTATCGGTCTGGTGGCGGCGGGACTGGGTGTCTCGATTCTGCCGGCATCCTTTAAGCGTGTACAGATGAGCGAGATGCGCTGGGTTCCCCTGGCAGAAGAGGACGCCGTATCTGAAATGTGGCTGGTATGGCCGAAGCATCATGAACAGAGTCATGCCGTACAGCGGTTTTGCCAACTGCTATTACTGGCTGCCCGACAGGATTAATTACGCTTAAAAAGGGTGAAAATGTGCAGTTAATCACACGGCTAAGCAAAAAGTTGACGGCGAGTATTGAAGTGTTTCACCATAGCACACAGATTATTTCGGAGCGCGAAAATAAAGGGAGTGAGCGGTGGTTGCTGATAGTCAGCCTGGGCATATCGATCAAATTAAGCAGACCAATGCTGGCGCAGTGTATCGCCTGATTGATCAGCTCGGACCGGTATCGCGAATTGACCTGTCTCGTCTGGCGCAGTTAGCGCCTGCCAGTATTACGAAAATTGTTCGCGAAATGCTGGAAGCGCATTTGGTTCAGGAACTTGAAATTAAAGAGGCGGGCAGTCGTGGACGCCCCGCCGTCGGGCTGATGGTGGAAACGGAAGCCTGGCACTATTTATCTATTCGTATTAGCCGTGGCGAAATTTTCCTTGCACTGCGCGATCTTAGCAGCAAACTGGTGGTAGAAGAGTGTCTGGCGCTGCCGTTAAACGAAGCTACGCCGTTGCTTGAGCGAATTATTACGCACGTTGATCGGTTTTTTACCCGCCATCAGCAGAAACTGGAGCGTCTGACCTCCATTGCCATTACGTTACCGGGCATTATCGATACCGAAAACGGCGTTGTGCACCGGATGCCGTATTACGAAGATGTCAAAGAGATGCCTTTGGGAGATGCGCTGGAGCGGCACACCGGCGTACCGGTTTACATTCAGCATGATATTAGCGCCTGGACGATGGCAGAGGCGCTTTTTGGCGCCTCACGCGGCGCGCGCGACGTTATCCAGGTGGTGATTGATCATAATGTGGGGGCGGGCGTTATCACCGACGGTCATTTGCTTCATGCGGGTAGTAGCAGTCTGGTAGAGATTGGGCATACCCAGGTCGATCCTTATGGTAAGCGCTGTTATTGCGGTAATCATGGCTGTCTGGAGACCATCGCCAGCGTCGATAGCGTGCTGGAACTTACGCAGCTTCGGCTTAATCAGTCGATGAGTTCAATGTTGCACGGCCAGCCGTTAACGGTAGATTCACTGTGTCAGGCGGCGATGCAGGGAGATCTATTAGCAAAAGATATTATTAGCGGCGTTGGCGCGCATGTCGGACGCATTCTGGCTATCATGGTGAATTTATTTAATCCGCAAAAAATTCTTATTGGTTCGCCGCTAAGTAAAGCGGCTGATATCCTTTTTCCAGCCATTGCTGACAGTATCCGTCAACAGGCGCTGCCCGCCTACAGCAGGAATACGGTTGTGGAAAGCACGCAGTTTACCAACCAGGGTACGATGGCCGGGGCGGCGTTGGTAAAAGACGCGATGTATAACGGCTCTTTGTTGATTCGTCTATTACAGGGTTAACATTTTTTAACTGTTGTACAAAAATTTGCGCTAACTCAAGCTGATTGCCCTTGCCATATCTTAGACTTTCTCCACTGTATTATTTTCCTGGCTTATATTTTCGAAGCATAACGGTGGAGTTAGTGATGCTGAAGCGTTTCTTTATTACAGGTACAGACACTTCTGTTGGGAAGACGGTGGTTTCCCGCGCATTACTACAAGCGTTAGCGTCGAGTGGTAAGAGCGTTGCAGGGTATAAACCTGTCGCTAAAGGGAGCAAAGAGACTGCAGAAGGGATGCGCAACAAAGATGCGCTGGTATTGCAAAGCGTCTCTTCGCTGGAGTTGCCGTATGAGGCGATTAATCCGATCGCGTTAAGCGAAGAAGAAAGCAGCGTCGCGCATAGCTGTCCTATAAATTACACCTTGCTGTCCAACGGTCTGGCGAGCCTGAGCGATAAAGTGGACCACGTGGTTGTGGAGGGTACTGGCGGCTGGCGTAGTTTGATGAATGATTTACGCCCATTGTCCGAATGGGTGGTACAGGAACAGTTACCGGTATTGATGGTGGTAGGGATTCAGGAGGGGTGCATTAATCATGCGCTACTGACTGCGCAAGCTGTCGCTAATGATGGACTGCCCTTAATTGGCTGGGTGGCGAATCGTATCAATCCTGGCCTGGCGCATTATGCTGAAATTATTGATGTGCTTGGGAAAAAACTGCCAGCGCCGCTGATTGGCGAGCTACCGTACCTGCCGCGCGCCGAGCAGCGTGAGCTGGGGCAGTATATTCGTTTGTCAATGCTCGGCAGCGTGCTGGCGGTAGATAGAATCATGGCGTAACGTTCGCGAGAGCACTGACGCGACTACACAGGCAATCAGCAGACCGGGGAGTAACTGATACTCGCCGGTCATTTCACAAATCATCAGGGTGGACATTATCGGCGCATGGGTTGTCGCCGCCAGTAGCGTCGCCATACCCGCCAGCCCCAATAAAATCGCTATTTCATCCGAGCCTGGCAGCCAGAATCCCCATATCCGACCCAGAAACATTCCAATTGATAATCCGACAAATAATGTTGGCGTAAAGACGCCGCCCGGCGCGCCAGACCCGCTGCTGGCGAGCACCGCCAGGATTTTGCACGCAAAAATTCCGCCAATCAGCGAGAATAGCGGCGGGGAGAGCAGAAATGATTGTACGACGCTATAGCCGTTTCCCCATACCGTGGGCGTGAGTAACGACAGTAATCCGACAATAAGCCCGCCCAGCGCCAGTTGCCAGGGCGGGGACAGTTTTAAGCGTAAGAAACTATTATGGCTGGCCGTCATCAGCCACATCAGCAATGGGCCGCACAGACCGGCGACCAGGCCGGTACTGACTATCATGACGTACTCCCGCGCGTGGAGATCAACGGTCAGATGTACGGTATAGAGTAGTGAATCGCTACCGTTTAATAGATGGGTGGTTAGCAGGGCGACGACGGCGGAAACGACAACCGGGCCGAGGGAAGCCAGCATTAAGGTACCGAACAGGATTTCCGCGATAAACAGGCTGCCCGCCAGCGGCGCATGGTAAGCGCCCGCCATGCCCGCAGCGGCGCCGCTGGCGATCCATAATTTCCATTCCTCACGCGGCGTGAAGCGTCGGGCAAAGCTGGATGCCGCCAGCGCGGCGAGGAGGATCATTGCGCCTTCGCGACCAATTGCGCTGCCGCTGACCACGACCAGCAGCGAGGCCAGCGATTTCACCAGACTGGCGCCAACGTCAAATTGCCCGTCGGTTTGCAATGCTTCCATATAGTCAGTGGGCGCATGGGGGCGCTGTTGGTTCATTTTTTGCCACCCCCACAGCAACAGGCCAGCGGCCAGCCCGCCAAGCGCCGGCGTAATCAGCCGTCGCCAGGGCGAAAGCCCCTCAGCCGCATTCACCAGACTGCCGGTGTTATTACTCAGGAAAATCCACTCCAGCAATTGCATCGCATGACGGAAGGCGGCGACAGCCAGCGCCGCGAGAATACCGATGAGCGTAGCGATCAGCAGGCGACGAAACATCGCGCGCAGATCCGGGTAAGCGTGTAAACGATGCATGAGCGGGTAAACAGGGAGTTTCAGGATAGCCTATTCTGCGGGGAAATGGCGTCAGACGCAAAAGCACTATGTGCGATATAATATTGCGTACAATAATGATACTGCCGGATAGCGAGAGGCCATCCGGCGGCAACGTTAGCTGCTTTCGTGAATATTTAGCGCCCGACGCGTGCGGCCTGAGCTGAGATAATCGGCGATGTAATCCTGAGAGATTTCACCGTTATAGCGTCCGTCTTCATCAACGATCGGCATCCAGCTAGTATTACTTTCGTACAATCTGGACAGCACAATACGCAGGTTATCTTCCGCTTTGCCCGTAATACGGAAAGGATGGGTGATATCGGCGCAGATTCCGCTGGCGTTCCGCGCTTCCCGGCGCTTCACAAATCCCAGTGGCTTACCGTCGTTGTCAATGACGGTAATGGCGCGAATATCGTGATCATCCATAATGCCGAACGCCTCGCTTAACGGCGTGGAAGGCCGCGCGGTAATGGTTGGCTGTTGGTCGGTCACATCGCCTGCGGAGACCAGTAGCAAACGTTTTAACGTTCTGTCCTGACCGACAAACGACCCGACAAACTCGTTAGCCGGTTTGGCCAGCAGTTCATCAGGACTGGCGCACTGTACAATTCGCCCCTGACGGAACACGGCGATACGGTCGCCGAGTTTTAGCGCTTCGTCGATATCATGGCTGACCAGCATCACAGTCTTTTTTAGCTTACGCTGCATATCCAGAAACTGGTTCTGGATCACTTCGCGGTTAATGGGGTCCACCGCGCCGAAGGGCTCATCCATCAGCAGTACCGGCGGATCGGCGGCCAGAGCGCGGATCACGCCAATGCGCTGCTGCTGTCCCCCGGACATCTCCTTTGGATAGCGATGCAGAAATTTTCTGGCATCCAGCGCCACCATGTCCATCAACTCTTCGGCGCGTTGCTTGCAGCGCGCTTTGTCCCAACCCAACATGCGCGGCACAACGGTAATATTTTCTTCAATCGTCATATTAGGAAACAGGCCGATCTGCTGGATAACATACCCAATATTGCGGCGTAGCGTTACCGTATCCATATCGTTGGTATTCTCGCCGTTGATAAGAATATTACCGCTGCTGGGCGCGATCAGCCGGTTGATCATCTTTAACGTGGTGGTTTTGCCGCAGCCGGAGGGGCCAAGTAGTACGCACATTTCGCCTTCCGGCACGTTCAGGTTGACGTTGTCGACGGCTTTTAGCGGCTGACCCTTTTTCTGTACAAATTGTTTGGTGAGATTTTCCAGTTTTATCATTATCGTATCCCCTTAGGTGTCAGTACGACTTGCAGACGATGCAACAGCCAGTCAAGCACAATCGCCAGTAGACAGATCATCAGCGCGCCGGCAATTAACATGCGAATATCGCTGCCGCTAATGCCGTTTAACAGTAGCAGTCCCAGACCGCCGGCGCCGATCACCGCGGCAATCGCCATTACGCCGATATTCATCACTACCGCGGTGCGGATACCCCCGAAAATAACCGGTAGGGCCATTGGGATTTCGACCCAGCGCAGCCGTTGCCAGAAAGTCATACCGATGCCGCGTCCCGCTTCACGCAGACCGGGCGGCAAACTATCAAGCGCAGTATGGGTATTACGCACAATCGGCAGTAAAGAGTAGAGAAAAACGGCCGTCACGGCGGGCAGAACGCCAATACCATGTCCGATCAGCGAAAAGAGCGGGATCATTAATCCAAACAGCGCGATAGACGGAATGGTAAGAAGTAGCGTGGCGGCGCCCAGTACCGGCGTTGCCAGCCATTTGTGGCGTACAATCAAAACGCCTAACGGTACGCCGATGATAATCGCCAGACCGACGGCCAGCGCGACCAGCCAGAGATGCTGAAAGGTAAGGCTGGCGAGATAGCCTGCGTTATCCAGCATATAATGTATCGTATCCATAGGCGCTCCTTACAGCAGACCTTTGTCCTGCAAAAATTGATGGGCTACCTGTTGCGGCGTGCGATGCTCGATATCGACCTGGGCGTTTAGGGTCGATATCACATCGTTATTGAGCAGGCCGGAAAGGGTGTTTAAGGCGTCATCAAGGCCAGGATTGGCCTCCAGCACCTCTTTACGCACCACGGGCGTGACAGCGTAACTTGGAAAGAAGCCTTTATCATCTTCCAGCACTTTCAGATCAAACCCTTTCACCCGTCCGTCGGTGGTATAGACCAGCCCGGCGTCAACCAGCCCATCCCGAACGGCGTTATAGACCAGCCCTGGGTCCATCTGTCGTATTTGCGGGCGATCAAGCTGCATTTGGTAGGCTTGCTGAAGGGGCTTCATCCCGTCGCTGCGCCCGGCAAATTCCAGATCGAGACCGAGCATCCAGTTGTGGTCAGGATCGTTCTGCCGGACCTGTTCGATTTTTGCCACCATTTGCGAGATGGTGGTGATATTTTCCGACTCGGCGCGTTTGCGCTGCATCGCGAACGCGTAAGTATTGTTCATGTCAGCCGGTTTGAGCCATACCAGGCCCAGCTTCGCATCCAGGCGTTTTACCGTGTCGTAGGTTTCCTGTGGACTCATGCGCTTATCGATACGGTTGAAAATAATCAGCGATGTACCGGTGTATTCCCAGGTAATATCAATTTGTTTATTCACCATCGCATTACGTGAAATCACCGCGGCGATATTGGTTTGCGGCTGAACCTGAAAGCCTTTCTTCTGCAAATACTGAACGGTCATAGCGGAAAGAATATGCTGCTCGGTAAAGCTTTTGGTGGCGAGAACCAGCGGCGCGGCCTGCGTCTGGCTACTGAACAACAGCGTTGCGGCAAGCCATCCCAACAGGTGTTTTTTGAATCTCATTTAACGCTCCTTATTGTTATTTATGCGTTCAGACGGTATGAGGGCTAAGGCGTCGCCCAAACCAGGCAAGCAGAGTGTCAAGAATCAGCGCGAATAACGCCGTGGCCGTTGCGCCGAGGATCAACGTCGGAAAATCGTTGAGATAAATTCCCGGGAAAATCAGCTCGCCGTAGCTGCTGGCGCCAATTAGAAAGGCCAGCGGCGCGGTGCCGACATTGATGGCGGTCGCGATGCGAATACCGGACAGAATCACTGGCCACGCATTAGGTAGCTCTACCTGGCGAAGCCGCTGCCATTTTGTCATCCCAATCCCGTTCGCCGCTTCAATCAGTGAGGCGGGAACGGAACAGAGGCCCGCATAGGTATTGCGGACGATAGGCAGAAGGGAGGCCAGAAATAGCGCGACAATGGCGGGCGTATCGCCGATCCCGATAATCACCATCGCTAAGGCCAGGACGGCCAGCGGCGGCAAGGTATTACCAACATTAAAGATTTGCATGACATATTCAGCAAATCCCTTTGCCGCAGGACGGCTGAGTAAAATCCCACTCGGGATACCGACCAGTAAAGCAAAAAACATGGACGTAAATACCAGCATCAAATGCCGTTGTCCGAGATACAGCAGATCGACCTGACGCGCTTTCAGCGTCTCCAGACCGATTCCCCAGATAAACAGCGCCAGTAACAGCAGAATGACGATAGTGAACCCAAGTACGCGTTTTAGGGTGTGGGTGTGCATTGCGGTGTGTCTCCCTGTTTGCATGTGTTATGGCGACGTTAAGAGTCGCGTGTTGTTATGCCATGTTCCGGCAGGGTACTTTGAGCTATAGCAACAGGTTGGGAAGGATTCCAGCGAAGCGTGATGTTTAACACTATTAAACATCTATTAACAATTATGCTTTGCCCTTATGCGGCTTAGGGTGAACATTCACGATAAAGAATTATCTTAAAAATAGAAGCGTGGTGTGACGTTGTCACTTTTTGTAGATAAAAATAGGCCGCAATGAGAGAAAAGGCAGGTAAAATCCTGCCTTTTGTGGGGATTAACGGAATAACGGTTTTACAGCGACGGGAATAATAAGTTGAGCTTGCCATTGCGCCAGAGTCAGACGCGCCAGTTGCCCCAACGCCTGATAAAACGGGTGCCCGGCATGATCGATAAATACGTCCAGAAAGCGGGACGACCACGGAAACAGATGCCAGGCCAGGAGTTGTTCGCATTCATGATGACGATCATTCTCGGCAAGCCAGGCCGCCAGCAGCAACAGCGACCCAAAATGATCTTCTGGCTCGTTTTGCTGCATTTCAAACTGAATTCCGTTTTCGCGCATCCACTGACGTAGCGCCAGCGTAGAATCGCCAAATAATACGCTCTCACGATCCAGCCAGACGGAACCCCACGGCGGAGACGGCAGAGCGTAAGGGCCGATAAACAGACGCTGCCAGGCCTGTGGCAACGACTCTTCGCTGTGGGTCTTAAACATAGCCGCCACAGGCGCAAGCGCCTCGGCATCAAGCGGCCACTGCGCCTGCCAGTCGTCGGTTAATAGCGCCTGAACCAGAGGAGCGGTTTCGTGGCTTTCCGGCGAATAATAAAACAACGCGCCAAGAACACGCGCCGTTACTGAAAAATCATCACGTTGTAAAAAAGTGGTCATTCAAACAATCCCGAAAGGTGCGGGTCGCCCCGCACGCATAAATTAACCTGCGACGGCCATACCTACGGTCATATGCAGGCCATAAAAAAGTCCGCGGCCAATAATTTCGCCTGCCAGCACCAGCACGACACCGAGCAGCAAACCAACGGTATGCGGTTCGCGGCGACGGATTAGCGGACATAGCCAGCAGCCTAATCCGGCAGCAAGCAAGACAATGCGCCAGACCTGTAGCATACCGTAATCCGGTACGAGATGGCTGGCCTGTTGCACGGAACTGTGAATGGTTGAGAGAGACAGTCCTTGTAGTACGATGACCGCCACGCACACCACCAATGCCAGGCCGCTAATACTGGCAAACGTCACGCTGCAAAATGGGACGCGCGCGATGCGTAGCAGTAGCGCCGCAAACACAGGACCGCACAGGAATGCCGTGAGGAAAAAGGCCAGCGTGGTGTAGCCATTATACTAGGTTGGCACGGTATCTATCTGATAAACGAGCGTCATTGCCCAGATGAATGCAACGCCGAGCGCCATACTGACCAGCAGCCACACTTTACCCAGCGCCGGGGGCATTTTACCGAGTACCGCCACCAGCCACCAGATGCCGCCTACGGCAAAGAACACCGATCCTGCGGCGATTTCATTACTCAGTGCGGAAGCGCCTACGCGGTTAAGCGAGTTAAACGCGCGCATCGGCGAGCCGAGATGCATAATCGACGCGAGGAATCCCAGTCCCATAACCAGCCACAGAAAAAACATGCTGCGCACGATGCGCTGACGGGCGATGGTATCGTCTTTTGCCGTCAGCCAGCCCATTCCGCTAACGATTAACGCGCCGACCACGCACTGACCAAAGACCGTGAAGATCATCAACGGCCATTCATGCCATCCACTTCCCATCTTATACCTCCTTCGGATTGGCCAGATAACCGGTGGTGTCCCCGGTCGGGCGGCTGTTGGCGTTGGGTTTAATCACAATATTCGGCTTCGTGAAATGCGCGCGCGGCAGCGGCGCGACGGCAGCCAGCTCACCGTGTTTTTTACGCAGTTCGTCTATCGGGCCGAAATCCAGCGCCCGCAGCGGGCAGGATTCGACGCAAATCGGCTTTTTGCCTTCCGCCACCCGGTCATAACAGCCGTCGCACTTGGTCATATGACCTTTGGCGGCGTTGTATTGCGGCGCGCCGTACGGGCAGGCCATGTGGCAGTAGCGGCAGCCGATACAGACCTCTTCGTTCACCACCACAAAACCGTCATCGCGCTTGTGCATCGCGCCGCTCGGGCAGACTTTGGTACAGGCCGGGTCTTCGCAGTGGTTGCATGAAATGGAGAGATAATAGGCAAACACGTTCTGGTGCCAGACGCCGTTATCCTCCTGCCAGTCACCGCCCGCATACTCATAAATGCGGCGGAAGCTGACATCCGGGGTCAAATCTTTGTAGTCCTTGCAGGCCAGTTCGCAGGTTTTGCAACCGGTGCAACGACTGGAATCAATAAAAAATCCATACTGGGTTGTCATCGGTTACTCCTTACGCCTTTTCAACCTGAACAAGATTACTGTGTGACGGATTACCTTTCGCCAGTGGGGAAGGCCGGTGCGACGTCAGAATGTTAATGGAGCCGCCGCGATCGATTTTGTCGCCAAACATATCGGCATTTAACCAAGCGCCCTGGCCGATAGCGGTGACGCCAGGCAATATGCGCGGCGTGACTTTTGCCGGAATGAGCATCTGTCCGTTCTGGTTAAAGACCCGCACGGTGTCGCCGTGCTGAATGCCGCGCGCTTGCGCATCAATCGGGTTGATCCAGATCTCCTGCGGACACGCCTGTTGCAGGATGTCGATATTGCCGTAGCTGGAGTGGGTACGCGCTTTATAGTGGAAGCCGGTTAGCTGTAGCGGGTAGCGCTGACGAAGCGGATCGTCCCAACCGTCAAAGCCTGGCGTATAGGCGGGTAAAGGATGGATAATCTCATCTTTCTTCAGCTCCCACGTGTTGGCGAGGGTTGCCAGACGCTCGGAATAGATTTCGATTTTACCGGACGGCGTTTTCAGTGGGTTGGCGGCAGGGTCTTCGCGGAAGGCGCGGAAAGCGACGTAGTGCTCCTCCGGGCATTTTTTCTTGAAAATCCCTGTCTGTTTCATCTCTTCGTAATCCGGCATTTCCGGGTTACGCGCTTTGGTTTTTGCGTGCAGGTATTTGACCCACTCATGCTGCGTGCGGCCTTCTGTGAAGGTCTGGTATACGTCCGGACCAAGCCGTTTAGCCACTTCACTGAGCGTCCAGTAAATGGGCTTTCTTTCAAATTTCGGCGAGGTGGCGGGCTGACCAAGAATGACATAGCCCATATTGCCTGCGGATTCGTGGGAAATCAGATCTTCCTGCTCGGTCGGCATTAAATCAGGCAGCAGAATGTCGCAATATTTTGCCGACGCGGTCATAAAGTGCTCGATACCGACGATCATTTCACATTTACTGTCGTCCTGAAGCACCTCGTGGGTGTGGGCGATATCGCCATGCTGATTGATCAGCGTATTACTGGCGTAGCACCACAAAAATTTGATCGGCACGTCGAGCTTGTCTTTTCCCCGCACGCCGTCGCGTGTGGCGGTCATTTCCGCGCCATGATCGATAGCGTCGGTCCAGGTAAAGACCGAAATCTGGGTTTTTACCGGGTTCTCCAGCATAGAAAACCATTCGACGCCCAGATCCCAGGTGCCTTCGCGCACGCCGGAATTACCGCCATTTATGCCGACGTTACCGGTGAGTACAGACAGCATGGCGATTGCGCGTGCGGTCTGCTCCCCGTTAGAGTGGCGTTGCGGTCCCCAGCCCTGGCAAATGTAAGCCGGTTTCGCCGAGCCGATTTCCCGCGCCAGTTGAATGATTTTTTCCGCCGGAATACTGGTAATCTGCGCGGCCCATTGCGGCGTTTTAGCAATACCGTCGTCGCCCTGACCCAAAATATAGGCTTTATAGTGCGCGTTACGCGGGGCCGAGGCGGGCAGAGTGGTTTCGTCGTAGCCGATGCAGTATTTATCCAGAAACGGTTTATCAATAAGATCTTCGGTAATCAGCACCCAGGCGATTGCCGCCGCCAGCGCGCCATCGGTACCAGGGCGAATCGGCAGCCACTCGTCTTCGCGGCCGGCGGCAGTGTCGTTATAACGCGGGTCAATGACGATCATCCGGGCGTTGGAGCGCTCGCGCGCTTGTTCGACATAGTATGTCACGCCGCCGCCGCTCATACGTGTTTCCGCGGGGTTATTGCCAAACATCACCACCAGTTTTGTATTGGCGATATCATCCGGACTATTGCCGTCGTTGCCGCCGAACATATAGCTCATGGCCGCGCTGATTTGGGCGGTGCTGTAGCTACCGTAACGGCTGAGATAGCCGCCGCAGGCGTTCATCAGGCGATACGGTACGTTAGAATTGGTAATATTGCC
The DNA here is from genome assembly GCF_046552175.1 of Salmonella sp. SAL00672. NCBI lineage: Bacteria > Pseudomonadati > Pseudomonadota > Gammaproteobacteria > Enterobacterales > Enterobacteriaceae > Salmonella > Salmonella sp. SAL00672. The sequence continues at coordinate 349,420 of NZ_JBGDUQ010000001.1, forward strand.
GCCGTCCACGCCGGTACCGTAAAGGACATGTACCGCTTCGTTGCCGTAGTCCTTGAGGATACGTTTCAGGTTATCGCCGATGGTATCCAACGCTTCATCCCAACTGATACGTTCGAATTTGCCTTCTCCTCGTTTACCAACGCGTTTCATCGGATATTTCAGGCGATCGGGATGATTCATCCGGCGACGAATAGAACGACCGCGGAGGCAGGCGCGTACCTGATGGTTGCCATATTCATCGTTGCCCGTGGTATCCGACTCAACCCAATATACGGTGTCATCTTTTACGTGCAGGCGCAGCAGGCAGCGGCTGCCGCAGTTAACGGTACATGAACTCCAGACCGCTTTTTCTGCCACATTGCCAGATGCGAGGTCTGCTGCGGCGTGGGCGATGCGGGAGAACGGAAGGGTGAAAGCGCTACTGGCAAGCGCAAGGCTACCGATAGCGGAGGTTTTCACCAGGCTTCGTCGGCTGATACTGGCCGCCATTAATGCCTCAGGGTTGGTGATTTTCATAACAGCTCACTATGCTCATCCAAAAAAGAGTTTTAAATGTTGTTGTGTTCGCAAAACGGGGAGCTCCGGGCGCGTAAAAACGTCCCGGAGCAGGCGGCTTAGATTTTTTCGATTTCCACCAGATTTGTATGTTGAGGATTCCCTTTTGCCAGGGGGGAAGGACGCAGCGTCGTGAGCGTATTGATGCAGGCGCCGTGGTCAATTTTATCGCCAGCCATATCCGCATTATGCCATGCGCCCTGACCCATCGCGCTGACGCCCGGCAGAATACGCGGCGTGACTTTGGCGGGTAGACGCACCTCTCCACGATCGTTAAAGACGCGAACCTTATCGCCATTCGCGATACCGCGTTTTTGCGCATCGAGCGGATTTATCCACACCTCCTGGCGACAGGCGGCCTGCAGAACATCAATATTGCCGTAGCTTGAATGGGTACGGGATTTATAGTGAAAGCCAAACAGCTGTAGCGGGAAGGTGCTCCGCTTCGGATCGTCCCATCCTTCAAAAGTAGGGGTATAAATCGGCAGTGGGCTTATCACGTCGCCTTCCGCCAGCTCCCAGGTACTGGCGATGTGAGCGAGTTTGCTTGAGTAGATTTCGATTTTACCGGACGGCGTTTTTAACGGATTGGCCTGCGGATCTTCACGAAATTTTTTATAGGCGACAAAATGGCCGTTGGGATCTTTACGTTTATAGATGCCCATTTTTTTTAGATCGTCATACGCGGGCAATGCCGGATCTCTTGCCTGCATTTTGGCGTACAGATATTGCAGCCATTGCGCCTGGGTACGGCCTTCGGTAAACCGCTGATACACATCGTCGCCGAGGCGTCTGGCGATTTCGCTGAGTACCCAGTAGATGGGCTTGCGCTCGAACTTAGGCGTCGTCGCCGGTTGGATAAAAATCAGATATCCCATATTGCCGGCGTAATCATTGGGGATGATATCTTCCTGTTCGACGGTCATGAGATCCGGCAGTAAAATATCGGCGTACTTCGCGGAAGAGGTCATAAAATTGTCGATGACCACAATCATTTCGCATTTTGCTTCATCCTGAAGAATTTCATGGGTTTTATTAATATCCGAATGCTGATTAATCAGGGTGTTGCCAGCGTAGTTCCATAGAAATTTGATCGGGACATCCAGCTTATCTTTGCCGCGTACGCCGTCGCGCAGGGCGGTCATTTCCGGGCCGCGCGCAATGGCGTCCGTCCAGCTAAAGCAGGAGATAGCGGTTTTAACGGGATTCTCCAGGACCGGCAGACGTTCAATGGTAATGGTGTAAGTGGATTCGCGTGCGCCGCTATTACCGCCATGAATGCCGACGTTGCCGGTCAGAATCGGTAACATGGCGATGGCGCGAGCGGTTTGTTCGCCGTTCGCCTGACGCTGCGGGCCCCAACCCTGACAGATGTAGGCCGGCTTGACGCTGCCTATCTCGCGCGCCAGTTTGATAATCCGATCGGCGGGGATGCCGGTAATGTGTGATGCCCACTGCGGCGTTTTGGCGATACCGTCCTCGCCCTGGCCCAAAATATAAGCCTTATAATGGCCATTGGGGGGCGCGTCAGCCGGAAGGGTCTTTTCATCGTAGCCGATGCAATAGTTGTCGAGAAAAGGCTGGTCAACGAGATTTTCGTTAATTAATACCCAGGCAATTCCCGCCACCAGCGCGGCGTCGGTGCCGGGGCGAATCGGTATCCACTCGTCTTCACGTCCGGCAGCGGTATCGGTATAGCGCGGATCTATCACGATCATGCGCGCATTTGAGCGTTCACGCGCTTGCTCCAGAAACCAGGTAATGCCGCCGCCGCTCATGCGTGTTTCAGCCGGATTATTGCCGAACATGACCACCAGTTTACTGTTTTCGATATCAGATGTGCTGTTGCCGTCGTTGGAACCATAGGTGTAGGGCATGGCGCAAGAAATTTGCGCGGTACTGTATGAGCCGTATTGATTCAACGAACCGCCGTAGCAGTTCATCAAACGCTTCACCGGCGAGGCGGCAGGCGACGAGCGGGTTATGTTGCCGCCTACGATGCCGGATGAATAGTGGATATAAACGGCTTCATTGCCGTAGGTCTCTACGGTCTTTTTCAGGCTGGCGCTAATGGTGTCCAGTGCTTCCTGCCAGCTAATGCGTTCAAATTTGCCTTCGCCGCGGCGGCCAACGCGTTTCATGGGATAGTTAAGGCGATCCGGATGGTTAATACGCCGACGGATTGAACGGCCCCGCAGGCAGGCGCGAACCTGATGATTGCCGTAGACATCGTCGCCAGTGTTATCAGTTTCAACCCACCAGACTTCATTATCTTTTACATGCAGACGCAGGGCGCAGCGACTGCCGCAGTTGACCGAACAGGCGCCCCAGACGATTTTATCTTCTTCGTTGCGCATAGCCTGCTGCACCGCCGCGGCCGCGGTACGCATCCCAAACGGTAAAGATACGCCTCCGGCAGCCAGCGCCAGTGAGCCAAGCGCCGCTGATTTCACTAACGTCCTGCGGCTAACGCCTGTTTGTTGCTTTTCTCCGGGCATCACTCACTCCATTGTCGTTATTATTTCGCTATATATTGATAACTATAACGAAATTATTAACATGCTAATGATGTAATGAGTTTACCCCTTTGGGAGTAAGGATTATTAATCCATGTCAAAGAGCGTTACCCTCCGGACCCGGAGGGCAGGAGGAGGTTATTGCGGTTCGGCGGATGAACCGTCCTGAGCGGGAGAGGTATTGGCTGGCGCATTGCCGCTGCTGGTGCGGGTATAAAGAATTTTATGCGTGTCGTTCGCGCAATGGCCCACCACCTGTGAGTCCGGCTGATCGGCCTGGTCGTTAGGAACGATAGTGAGCGTAAAATTATCCGCCGGCACGCCGTTATTGATGATACGTTGTTCAATATCGCTTTTTACTCTCTCGCACGATCCCGGTGCCGCCATCACCAGCGAGGGGGCGCTAACTAACGCCAGAGCGGCTATTGCAGTTGCGATTTTCATCATGAACTCCTGTGATTAATGACGATGTTCTAAGCTTAGCATTTTTCGTGTAAATAACTGTATTTGCTAATATGATGATAAATATCTTTTCATCCTGGTGACACGTGTGAAGAAACCTCTTTTACTGACGTTATTGTGCATGATACTGGCAGGTTGTGATAACCCGAAATCCCTTGAGTCTTTTACGCCGGAAATGGCCAGTTTTTCGAACGAATTTGATTTTGATCCATTACGTGGTCCGGTAAAGGATTTCAGCCAGACATTGATGAGTGAGAATGGCGAAGTGGCGAAGCAGGTCACCGGTACGCTTTCACAAGAAGGCTGTTTTGATACGCTTGAGTTACACGATCTGGAGAATAATACGGAGCTGGCGCTCGTGCTGGATGCCAATTATTACCGGGATGCTCAGACGCTGGAAAAAAAGGTGCAGTTACAGGGGAAGTGCCAGCTGGCGGCGTTGCCTTCGGCGGGCGTGACCTGGGAAACGGACGACAACGGTTTTGTGGTATCGGCGACGGGCAAAGAGATGAAAGTCGAGTATCGCTATGATAGCGAAGGCTATCCGCTAGGTAAGACAACCATAAACTCGCAGAATACGCTCTCTGTGACGGCAAAACCCTCCGCAGACCCGCGTAAAAAGCTGGATTACACGGCAGTCAGCCGGGTGGATGATCGACAGGTCGGCAACGTCACACAGAGCTGCGAATATGATGCGTACGCGAACCCTGTTGACTGCCGGCTTGTTATCGTCGATGAGAGCGTTAAGCCGGCAGTGTCCCACCATTACACCATTAAAAATCGTATCGATTACTACTAAACCGGGCGCGGTGCGACTCTCCGTGACTACCGCGCCGCGTTTACTGCGCGGTGGGTTTCAGGAGCGTAGAACCGGACGTTTTATGTTCATCCAGATACTGCTGCTGGAAGATACACATGCGGATGGTGTTACGGTATTCGCCGTTAATGAAGAACTCATGAATCAGCTCGCCTTCTACTCTAAACCCGAGTTTACGGTAGATGTGAATCGCTTTTTCATTCTCTTTATCGACGATCAAATACAATTTATAGAGATTGAGTACGGTAAATCCGTAATCCATCGCCAGTTTGGCCGCGCGTGACGCCAGGCCTTTTCCCTGGTACTCCGGCGAGATAATAATCTGAAATTCCGCCCGCCGATGCACATGGTTAATTTCCACCAGTTCTACCAGCCCGGCGTTTTCACCGTCGCATTCGACGACAAAGCGCCGTTCGCTTTGGTCGTGGATGTGTTTGTCGTAGAGATCCGACAGTTCGACAAAAGCCTCATACGGCTCTTCAAACCAGTAACGCATAACGCTGGCATTATTATCAAGCTGGTGGACAAATCGTAAATCTTCACGCTCAAGCGGGCGCAGTCTGACCTTGTAGTCACTTGTCATACTGTATCCTTACACTTCCTTTTAGTTATCCTGCATCAGGGCGTAATAACGCGACCTGTACGACGATCCAGACACCGCAGCGTATTGGGCTCCCAATAGGCGTTGATGTTGGCGCTTTGCTCGCATTTATCGCGGTTATCAAAGGCGGCATCGGCTTTGTCCCACTCTTTTTCTGCGCGGGTATTCACTTTCTGGCGCAGACTGCGAGTGTCGTTCCATTGTTCCTTTTCCATCGCCGCTTCCTGACGACTTTGTGCGCTATCTCCCGATTCAATCACCAGTTTACTGGTTTCAGCGAATGCGGAAGTAGTATATACAACGGCCGCCAACGTAAGCATTGCCGTCAGGCACAGGCGTTTGCTCAGCGTATTGTTCATCACAACATCCTTTCATTAGAGGGGAAAAAGCGGTAAACCACCTGTAAATTCTACACCAATCCTTATGCCTGGCATATACACAAGAATGGCCGGATAACCGTAACGATATTCTGTTGTATTATCACTTATCATTTCGTAACCAAATGAATCTCATGCTAAAGACGACTCTGCTTTTCTTTGTCACCGCCCTCTGTGAAATCATTGGATGTTTTCTTCCCTGGCTATGGCTTAAGCGCGGCGCCAGCGTGTGGTGGCTTCTGCCCGCCGCTGCGTCACTTGCGTTATTCGTCTGGCTTTTGACCTTGCATCCGGCGGCGAGTGGGCGGGTTTATGCGGCTTACGGTGGGGTATATGTCTGTACTGCGCTCCTGTGGTTACGTGTTGTCGATGGCGTCCGGCTCACGGTTTATGACTGGTGCGGCGCGCTGATCGCGCTGTGTGGAATGCTGATTATCGTCGTCGGATGGGGACGTACGTAACATTGCCGCGCGACCAGAACATTTTGTGATCTGGCAGCGCTTTTTACATCAATATACTTGTATGGTAGTAGCTCAGTTGGGTAAATTTCCTGCATCCCATAATGCGATGTAAGGAATAAAAATGAAGATTGTAGGGGCTGAAGTTTTTGTTACGTGTCCAGGGCGTAACTTCGTCACCTTAAAGATAACCACGGAAGACGGGATCACCGGTCTGGGGGATGCCACCCTGAACGGACGCGAGCTCCCGGTGGCCTCGTACCTTACCGATCACCTGTGCCCACAGCTCATCGGGCGGGATGCTCGCCGCATCGAAGATATTTGGCAGTTCTTCTACAAAGGCGCGTACTGGCGCCGTGGCCCTGTCACCATGTCCGCCATTTCCGCGGTTGATATGGCGCTATGGGATATTAAAGCCAAAGCCGCCAATATGCCGTTGTATCAGTTACTCGGCGGCGCTTCGCGTGAAGGCGTCATGGTGTATTGCCATACCACAGGCCACACCATCGACGATGTGCTGGAAGACTACGCGCGTCATAAAGAGCAAGGGTTCAAAGCAATCCGCGTGCAGTGCGGCGTTCCGGGAATGAAAACCACCTACGGCATGGCGAAAGGCAAGGGGCTGGCCTATGAGCCCGCGACAAAAGGCCAGTGGCCGGAAGAACAATTGTGGTCAACGGAAAAGTATCTCGATTTTACGCCAAAGCTGTTTGACGCCGTGCGTAATACGTTCGGGTTTAATGAACATCTTCTGCACGATATGCATCACCGACTGACGCCTATTGAGGCTGCCCGCTTTGGCAAAAGTATTGAAGACTATCGTTTGTTCTGGATGGAAGACCCGACGCCGGCTGAAAATCAGGCGTGCTTCCGCCTCATCCGCCAGCATACGGTCACGCCGATTGCCGTAGGCGAAGTCTTTAACAGTATCTGGGATTGCAAACAGCTCATTGAAGAGCAATTGATTGACTATATCCGCACCACGCTTACCCATGCCGGTGGTATTACCGGGATGCGCCGCATTGCTGATTTTGCCTCGCTCTACCAGGTGCGTACCGGTTCGCATGGGCCGTCCGATCTGTCGCCGGTTTGTATGGCCGCTGCATTACATTTCGACCTGTGGGTGCCTAACTTTGGTGTGCAGGAGTTTATGGGCTACTCCGAACAGATGCTGGAGGTTTTCCCGCATAACTGGACGTTCGAGGGCGGCTATATGCATCCGGGCGACAAGCCAGGACTGGGCATTGAGTTCGATGAAAAACTGGCGGCGAAATATCCGTACGATCCAGCCTATTTGCCGGTGGCCCGCCTGGAAGACGGCACACTGTGGAACTGGTAAGGAACGAAAAATGAAAAGCATCGTAATCGAAAAACCGAATACATTAACTATCGAAACGCGCGCGCTTCCGCAGCCTGCGCCGGGCGAAGTTCGCATTAAAGTGAAACTGGCGGGTATCTGCGGTTCCGACAGTCATATTTATCGGGGACATAATCCCTTTGCAAAATATCCCCGTGTCATAGGCCATGAATTTTTCGGTGTCATCGACGCGGTAGGCGACAACGTCAATCACGATCGGATAGGAGAACGGGTATCCGTCGATCCGGTGATCAGTTGCGGGCATTGTTACCCTTGTTCAGTCGGTAAACCCAATGTGTGTACCTCGCTGGTGGTGCTGGGCGTGCATCGTGACGGCGGTTTCAGCGAGTATGCGGTGGCGCCGGCCCGTAATGCTCATCGCATACCGGACAACATCGCAGATCATCATGCCGTCATGGTTGAGCCGTTTACCATTGCGGCAAATGTGACGGGACAAGTGAATCCGACCGAGCAGGACGTGGCGCTTATCTATGGCGCAGGCCCGATGGGACTGACGACCGTACAGGCGCTGAAGGGGGTTTATCAGGTTAAAACGGTCATAGTCGTTGATCGCATTGAAGAGCGTTTAGCGATGGCGAAGCAGAGCGGCGCTGACTGGACCCTCAATAATGGTCAACATTCACTGGCGGAATTTCTACAGCAGAAGGCGCTAAAGCCGACCTTGATTGTCGATGCCGCCTGTCATCCCGCGATCCTGCAAGAGGCGATTACACTTGCATCGTCTGCGGCACGCATTGTCCTGATGGGATTTTCCAGCGACCCGTGTGAGATTGTACAGCAGGGTATTACCGGAAAAGAGCTGGCTATTTATTCATCGCGTCTTAATGCCAATAAATTCCCGGTCGTGATTGACTGGCTGAATAAAGGGCTTATTGATCCGGATAAGCTGATAACGCATACATTTGATTATCAACATGTCACCGACGCGATTGAGCTTTTCGAGAAAGACCAGCGTCAATGCTGCAAAGTCTTACTCACGTTTGTGAAATAATATAAATAATTGCGAGTAAGTGGTACGCATCTTACCTCTTAGAGATTGCCTATATGACACAAATAAAGCATGAACGATCGACTCAGGATTTAGTGCGCGCTGCCGTATCTGGCTGGTTAGGCACCGCGCTTGAATTTATGGATTTTCAGTTATATTCACTAGGCGCGGCTCTGGTCTTCCATGAGATATTTTTCCCGGAACAGTCTGCCGCGATGGCGCTTATTCTGGCAATGGGCACCTATGGTGCAGGTTATATAGCCAGAATTATCGGCGCCTTTGTTTTTGGTAAAATGGGCGACCGCATCGGACGAAAAAAAGTATTGTTTATTACTATCACCATGATGGGGATCTGCACCACGCTGATTGGCGTACTGCCGACGTATGCGCAAATCGGCATTTTTGCGCCAGTATTACTGGTAACATTGCGAATTATACAGGGGCTGGGCGCCGGGGCGGAAATTTCCGGCGCGGGTACCATGCTGGCCGAGTATGCGCCGAAAGGAAAGCGTGGCATCATTTCCTCGCTGGTCGCGATGGGCACCAATTGCGGTACGTTGAGCGCGACGGCGATCTGGGCGGTGATGTTCTTTGCGCTTGAACGCGAACAACTGATCGCCTGGGGATGGCGTATTCCTTTCCTGGCGAGCGTCGTTGTTATGATATTCGCGATCTGGCTGCGAATGAATCTGAAAGAAAGTCCGGTATTCGAAAAAGTAAGCGAAGGTGAAAAATCGCCAGCGTTAACGCCTGCGTCAGAAAATACATTGGGCGCGATGTTTACCAGCAAATCTTTCTGGCTGGCCACAGGTTTACGTTTTGGACAAGCGGGGAATTCCGGACTTATTCAAACCTTCCTTGCCGGATATTTAGTTCAGACGTTATTATTTAACAAATCTATCCCAACCGATGCGTTAATGATAAGTTCCGTAATTGGTTTTATCACTATCCCACTATTAGGGTGGTTGTCCGATAAATACGGCCGTCGGCTGCCGTATATAATATTGAATATCTCCGCGATTATTCTCGCCTGGCCGATGCTGTCTATTGTGGTAGATAAAACGTATAGCCCTGGCGTTATTATGGCAGCGCTCATTGTTATTCATAACTTTGCCGTGCTGGGATTATTTGCGCTGGAAAACATCACCATGGCGGAAATTTTCGGATCGCGTAATCGCTTCACCCGGATGGCGATTTCAAAAGAGGCTGGGGGGCTGGTGGCGGTTGGCTTTGGCCCCGTCCTCGCAGGGATCTTTTGTAACATGACCGATTCCTGGCTGCCCATCTTAATTATGCTGGTGTTCTACTCGTGTATTGGTCTGATTTCTGCGCTGTTGATGCCGGAGGTCAGAGATCGCGACCTGAGTCTGCCTGAGGATGCGGCGGAAGCGACAGCGGCAGAGAAGTTACGCCACTCCGCAACCCAGACGAGTTAAATCGTGTCGACGGTATGGCCGGAACGCTAATGCGGTTTCGGCCATGCTGTCCGGTCACTTTTGTTTAATCAGTGTAAATCCAAATGCACCAGGGCAGGCGTTACTCTGCGACTGCTCCGCTTTCAGAATATAGAGGTTATAAAATGCAAAACAGGCTTTTATCGGCAAAGGCGACGCTTCCTGATTACGATCGCGCGGCGCTGGCGGCGCGGATGGTCCATCTCGGTTTTGGCGCGTTTCATCGCGCGCATCAGGGGGTTTACACAGATATTCTGGCTGCGGAGCAGCATAGCGACTGGGGCTATTATGAGGTTAATCTTATTGGCGGCGAACAGCAGATTGCCGATCTAAAGCAGCAGGATAACCTCTATACCGTGGCGGAGATGTCGGCGGAAGCCTGGACGGCGCGTGTGGTGGGCGTCGTCAAAGCGGCGTTGCATGTCCAGGTTGATGGTCTAGAACGTGTGCTGGCGGCGATGTGCGAACCGCAAATAGCGATTGTGTCTCTGACCATTACCGAGAAAGGGTATTGTCATTCGCCAGCCACGGGCCAACTTCTGCTGGAACATCCCATGATTGCCGCCGACCTGCAAAATCCGCATCAACCGCTAACGGCACCGGGTATTATTGTCGAAGCGTTAGCGCGTCGTAAAGCCGCAGGCTTACCGGCATTTACCGTGATGTCCTGCGATAACATGCCGGAAAATGGGCATGTGACGCGTCAGGTTGTGACGGCTTACGCCCGGGAGGTGGATGCGGAACTGGCGATATGGATCGAGCAAAACGTGACATTTCCGTCAACGATGGTTGATCGGATTGTCCCTGCGGTCACGCCGGAGACGCTGGATAAAATCGAACAACTGACCGGCGTGCGCGATCCGGCGGGCGTCGCCTGCGAACCGTTTCGTCAGTGGGTGATAGAAGATACGTTTGTGGCGGGTCGTCCGCTGTGGGAAAACGCGGGCGCGACGTTGGTCGCCGACGTGGTTCCGTTTGAAGAGATGAAACTGCGAATGCTTAACGGCAGTCATTCATTCCTGGCTTATCTGGGGTATCTTGCCGGCTATCAGCATATTAATGACTGCATGGCTGACGACAACTATCGTCTGACCGCGCAGGCGTTAATGTTACGCGAGCAGGCGTCCACGCTGAAAGTCCAGGGGGTAGATTTACAGCGTTATGCCGATCAGTTGATTGCGCGTTACCGTAATCCGGCGCTGCGTCATCGTACCTGGCAGATTGCGATGGATGGCAGCCAGAAACTTCCGCAGCGTATGCTGGACTCCGTTCGCTGGCATCTTGCTAATCATAGCGATTTTGATTTGCTGGCGCTGGGCGTAGCGGGGTGGATGCGTTACGTTGGCGGCGTGGATGAACAGGGCAAGGCCATCGACATTAGCGATCCGCTATTGCCGGTTATTCAGCGCGCCGTGGCAAACAGTGAAGAAGGCGCCAGTCGTGTTAAGGCGCTGCTGGGAATGGCTGAAATTTTCGGCAACGATTTGCCGCAGGCGGCGCGGTTTACGCAAAAAGTGCAAGAAGCCTATGACAGTTTACTGACATATGGCGCGAAAGCGAGCGTGGCGAAATATGCCGAGCGGTTGAAGTAGCGCAACAGAGACCCGGTAGCATTATGCTACCGGGAAGGCCGGAGCGGTTCTTAGCGGCCAGTGGTATCAGTTCATGCCAAGACGAATCAGTTCGACCGGCGCGAATTTACCTTCACAACCTTCGACAATCACCGTTTTGCCGCGGCGAATTTGACCTGCATCCAGACCTTCGCTCTCAATGGCTTTGATAATCCCGGTATGACCCGTGCCGCTTATCATGACCCGGCTACCGGTAGTGATTGCGTTACGGTTACGATCGTATGTCATCATGGTGTTTTCTCCTTTCAAACTTACAGCCAAAGCCCGCAGGTTTCCCCGCATGAAGGGCGACATATAAATACGCTTATCGTTGCGAATTTTTTTTGTTTTTGATCAAGCTCACGGCTTTTTAGGCGGGAATGTGCAGGGTGAGAAGGCGTCTCACCCCGACGTTAAAGGGAGTTACTCTTCGCTAAACCAGCCGCTGTTTTCCTGACGAATAAGCTGGACGGATTCGCTAATTTCCTGCAAATGTTGGGTCATTGCGCTCTCAACCGCATTGCCGTCACGATTTTCCAGCGCGGAGAAAATATCATGGTGCTGGCGCAACAACATCTCCGGCGGAGAAACATGATCCAGACTCATATAGCGAACCCGGTCGATTGTCGCTTTGATATTTTCAATGGTATCCCACGCTAACTGGCAATCGGCGATCTGCGCCAGCTTTTGGTGGAAATCGTCATCAAGCTGGAAAAAATCATCAATCTGTTTGCGCTCGATGGCAATATGTTGCAGGTGCAGGTTTTGCGCCAGTTGATAGCACTGGTTGTCGGTGATCATCGCCGCCGCACGGCGGACCACCGCACATTCGATCGCCTGCCGAACAAAGCAGCCATTCTGTACCTGAGAAAGCGAAATCTTATTCACATAACTACCGCGCTGAGGGCGGATCTGAATCAACCCATTTTCCGCCAGCTTTATAAAAGCCTCGCGCACCGGTTGACGCGAAACGTTAAAACGGGTTGAGACCTCTTTTTCTGATAGCGGCGTGCCAGGCGGGATAAGACAATGCACGATATCACGCCGAAGAATACGGTAAATTTGCTGGTTGACAGGCTGTGTAGGGTTAAGCTGCGTTTCGACGGTCATTCATTCTTACTTTTTAGGCGGTTGACCCGGATACTCTACCACTTTTCCGTGGTGGTCTATACCGATCATGTTTCTGGTTGCAGATACGTTTGCCAGGGATTACCCGGCCCGCAGACCGGGTATAACCCCTTAGCTACGGTGGACGCTGAGCCCTGCGAAGGATTGGGTAACAGGCATCATTTCAACGGTATTAATATTCACATGCGCGGGGAGTGTGGCCACCCACCATACCGCTTCGGTAATGTCTTCTGGCGTGAGCGCGGTGGTATTTTCGTAGGTTTTACCCGCTTTCTCATCGTCGCCTTTGAAACGGACGCTGGAAAACTCGGTACCGCCAACCAGACCCGGTTCAATGTCGGTCACGCGAACCGCCGTGCCGTGTAAATCCGTGCGCAAATTCAGGCTAAACTGGCGCACAAAGGCTTTCGTCGCGCCATAGACGTTGCCACCAGCATAAGGCCAACTGCCGGCGGTTGAACCGATGTTAATGATATGACCGCGATTACGTTCGACCATTCCTGGCAGCACGGCGCGGGTCATATAAATTAAGCCTTTATTATTAGTATCGATCATAGTTTCCCAGTCTTCTACGCTGGCTTTATGCGCCGGTTCAAGACCCAGCGCCAGACCGGCGTTATTGACCAGCACATCAATATCGCGCCACTGCGCAGGCAGAGAGGCCATCATCTCTTCGATGGCCGCGCGGTTGCGCACGTCCAGTTGGGCGGTCAATACGTTCTCGCCAAGCTCATCTTTTAACGCTTGCAGGCGTTCATGACGACGTCCCGTGGCAATGACTTTATGTCCATTCTCAACAAAACGGCGTGCAATGCACTCGCCAAACCCTGCGGTTGCTCCAGTTACTAAAACGATCATCACACAGTTCCTCAACGCTTTTTGTGTTGTATTACCATAGCACGCGGCGTTTATGAAAGGGTAATCCTGGTTAACACGGTTGCGGTCAGCCTAGGGGGAAGCTTACTCTTATGATCAACCTATTTTCAGGAGTGAAAAATGTCGACGAATCCTTTGTTAGACCAGAGTATGTTGCCCTATCAGGCACCGCGTTTTGATCGGATCAAAGATTGCCATTATCGTCCTGCTTTTGATGAGGGCGTGCGGCAAAAACGCGTGGAAATCGAGGCCATCGTCAATCATCCGGCGGCCCCTGATTTTACGAATACGCTTCTGGCGCTGGAGCAAAGCGGGGCGCTTCTGTCACGCGTCACCAGCGTTTTTTTCGCGATGACGGCCGCGCACACTAACGATGAACTCCAGCGGTTGGATGAGGCCTTTTCTGCCGAGCTGGCGGCGCTCTCCAACGATATTTATCTGAATAGCGCGTTATTCGCTCGCGTGGATGCCGTCTGGCAACAGCGTCACTCACTGGGGCTGGATGATGAGTCGCTACGGTTGGTCGATGTTATCCATCAGCGTTTTGTGTTGGCAGGCGCGCAGCTTGCCGAAGAGGATAAAGCGCGACTGAAAGTATTGAATACTGAATCCGCGACCCTAATGAGTCAGTTTAATCAGCGTCTGCTGGCGGCAAGTAAAGCGGGCGGGCTGGCGGTCGATGACGCGCATTGCCTGGCAGGATTAAGCCCGGAAGAAATGACCGTCGCTGCTGAAGCGGCGCGTGAAAAAGGCCTGGAGGAGCGTTGGTTCATTCCGCTCCTTAATACGACGCAACAGCCTGCGCTTGCTACGCTGCGCGATCGCCAGACCCGCGAAAATTTATTCGCAGCGTCATGGACTCGGGCGGAAAAAGGAGATGCCCACGATACCCGCGCTATCGTTCAGCGTCTGGTAGAGATTCGTCGCTGTCAGGCAAAACTGCTGGGTTTCCCCAATTATGCCGCATGGAAAATGGCCGATCAGATGGCGAAAACGCCGCAAGCCGCACTGAGCTTTATGCGTGGCATTGTGCCGCCAGCGCGTCAGCGTGTACTCAATGAACAGGCGGAAATTCAGAACGTCATTGATGGTGAGCAGGGCGGCTACACCGTTCAGGCCTGGGACTGGATGTTCTATGCCGAACAGGTACGGCGGGAAAAATATGCGTTAGATGAAGCGCAACTGAAGCCCTATTTTGCCTTAAATACGGTGTTGCAAGAGGGGGTTTTCTGGACCGCCAACCAGCTATTCGGCATCACCTTCGTCGAGCGTTTTGACATTCCGGTGTATCACCCTGATGTTCGGGTGTGGGAGATTTTCGACTCCGATGGTGTCGGCATGGCGTTATTTTATGGCGACTTCTTCGCGCGGGACTCGAAAAGCGGCGGCGCGTGGATGGGGAATTTTGTTGAGCAATCCACACTCAATGAAACCCGGCCCGTTATATACAATGTATGTAACTATCAGAAACCGGTTGATGGGCAGCCTGCATTACTGCTTTGGGACGACGTTATTACGCTCTTCCATGAGTTTGGTCATACGTTACATGGTTTGTTTGCCGTCCAGCGCTATGCCACGCTTTCAGGTACCAATACGCCCCGCGACTTTGTCGAGTTTCCCTCCCAGATTAATGAGCATTGGGCGAGCCATCCACGTGTGTTCGAACGCTACGCGCGTCATGTCGACAGCGGTGAAAAAATGCCTGCTGATTTACAGGAAAAAATGCGCAAGGCGAGTTTATTTAATAAAGGTTACGATATGACTGAATTGCTCGGCGCCGCATTGCTGGATATGCGCTGGCATATGCTGGAGGAGAGCGTAGCAGAGCAGTCTGTCGCTGAGTTCGAGCAGCAGGCGCTGGCCGCCGAGCATCTTGATTTACCGGCGGTGCCGCCCCGCTATCGCAGCAGTTATTTTGCCCATATCTTCGGCGGCGGCTACGCAGCGGGATACTACGCCTATCTTTGGACGCAAATGTTAGCGGATGACGGTTATCAATGGTTTGTAGAGCAGGGCGGCCTGACGCGTGAAAACGGGCAGCGTTTTCGTGATGCTATCCTTTCCCGGGGGAATAGTACTGATTTAGAAACGCTTTATTCAGACTGGCGTGGACATGAACCGCATATTGACCCCATGTTGCAATATCGTGGGCTCGATCGCTAAGCTGATACGGTTGTTCGGCACTGTCGAACAACCGCCTGAAAATGAATCCTGCACTTCTGATGACAGCCAGTTAAATTTATGGGGTTAAATTGTCTGAATATAACAAGGGTGTGCATTCGGATTTTTCTACTTATTTTCTCGTGGTGGCTTGATTGCCAAAGATTTATTACCGCTTCGCTGTTGATGTTTTCAAAAAATATATTTTCCGCCATGTGGTGGTATTATGTAAATAATGCAGAAATGAATTTGACACTGCGCACAGGGCGACTAGATTTAGAACTGTATCACATGATATGAGAAGACATATCATATTTAAAACGCAACATCATCATGAGGATTATATTATGGCAGAACATCGCGGCGGTTCCGGTAATTTTGCAGAAGATAAAGAGAAAGCCTCAGAAGCAGGTCGTAAAGGCGGCCAGCATAGTGGTGGGAACTTTAAAAACGACCCACAACGTGCATCTGAAGCGGGTAAAAAAGGTGGCCAGAATAGCCACAGTGGCGGACGGAAATCCGGCAATTAATTTTACTCCTGATATTTCGTAAATATATTCTGAAATATTGCACATACGATGCGGGCCATAGGCTCGCATTTTTTTATTCTGACCGGGAGTTGTTCTGACCGGTCAGATGAAATTATTGTTTATGCTTTCTTCGTTAACAGAAAAAGCAATTCAGCGAGGGCGAAGCGTACGCATTTTTCCAATACTTCCTGACAATCTCCGTTGAAATGTTGTCGGCTTGTAAAAGTTGTATTGTTAATATTCCAGGCAAACCAAACTGTGCCCGCCGGCGTGCCATCTTCGCCGCCTTCCGGACCGCCATAGCCGCTGATTGCTATGCTGATATTGACCTCAGCCTGATCCTTAGCGCCCTGTGCCATTTCAGTAACGACCGCTTCGCTGACGGCGGTATGTTCGGCAAGACTGTGGCGTTGTACGCGTAAGATTTTTGCTTTGGCTTCATCAGTAAAGGTGACATAACCCACACCGTAAAATGAGGGCGTATCTTCTGCTGCGCACAATGCTGAAGCCAGTTTCCCGCCAGTGCAGGATTCTGCAGTGGTCAGACGGAGTTTCTGGTTAACCAGTAAATCACCAAGTTTTTTTGTCAGGCTATCGACGGATTCGGCTTCATCAAGGGTGACAATATCGTGCTGTTCTAATCTCATCGTTTATTTTTCCGTTACAGAGACAAATGAAATATGTTCGTTCTTCTCAAGTATGGCATATTTATTTTATGACATTGGCAGTGAATGATTATTTTATCCAGTTACCAACAAACCCGCTGTTCCATAACTTGCTTACTTTCTTACGGCGATGACTGTCATTGATTATGCGTAAGGCCATTATCCTCAAAAAATAAAGCCGATTATTCTGAATTGCTATCCAGACGTTGATGCATATGACTTCAGCTATGTGGCAAGTTAACTATTACGCCGTTACGCTTTCGCGCTCACCGGCGCTGATATCGGTTGCATATTAATCCGGATGGGTTGATTTTATTGCTTAATATTCTGCGGGTAAATTCATGTTTGTAAAAACTAAAAATAGCGGCCAGACTTAATACGTCAAATAGACGTTATTAAGGAGAGAGCATGAAACTACAGGTGGCTGCATTTTTAAGTTTTCTGATAATGCCTTACGCGCTAGCGGATGATCAAGGGGGATTAAAAAAAGACGTGGCACCGCCGCCGCCTCATGCTATTGAGGATGGTTATCGCGGTACGGATGATGCAGAAAAAATGACCATCGAACAGGCAAAAACCCTGCATGATGGCGCGACCGTTTCGCTGCGCGGCAACCTTATTGATCATAAAGGCGACGATCGCTATGTATTTCGTGATAAATCCGGCGAGATTAACGTGATAATTCCTTCCGCCGTATTTGATGGGCGGGAAGTTCAGCCGGATCAAATGATCAACATTAACGGTAGTCTGGACAAGAAAGCGAAGGAACCGCTTGTTCGCGTGAACCGACTGCAAAAATAACGCGCGCTAACCGGCAATCTCCAGGTCAGCCATACGGGGCATGCGGCTGGCCTGATACCATGGGTCTTGTAAAAGCGCCTGGGGGACAAAAGGTCCCATAATGTCTTATTCAGGTCTGGTTGCGTATCGTTTAAGCTTCATTGATATTGACGGTGCTACAGTCGTTAGCGATCCGTTATCCTCGCAAGAATTTGCCCGGTAGCGTATAAGCAAAACACAAATCTATCCATGCAAGCATTTACCGCTGGTGAACCGGCGGTTTTTTTTGCCTGCCATCCAGACAAAAGCGGCCCCTTGCGCAACGATGCAGCAAGGGGCCGGCTCTGCGAGGGATTATCTCCGTTCATTAATCATCCCATTTGTGACTGAACCAGGCGGCCAGAAATCCGGAAAATAAAATAATTCCTAATACAACGATAAAAAGGTTAATACTGCCTAACATCTCGTTTCTCCTTATTTTAGTGTGCATCCTCTTTTTTAAAAAACCTCGTACAGACTATAGTACTAATTTATACTTAAGCAAAGTCTGAATTGCGTATTTATTTTACTGGAAGGGTAAAGCATTAGAATATTTTCGTCAGCGCCCAGGAATATTCCTGAATTACCGCAATGACAGCAGATAATTAGCCTGCAATATATAGGGTTAACCCAGTGCGCCAGAAACTGCGCACATCACTGGCTGCAGATAATTAACAGGTGATAGCCTGCTGCGTAGGGGTAATCCGCATTCCTTTTAACATCAGTGCCCAGGCGAACACAATGGCGATTATCAGGACAACGAAAAGCGACCAGGCGGGAAGCGTCGTCAGGATGACGCCGCTGGCCAGCGGGTTTACCGCCGCACCCAGCCAGCCCAGCGATTGCGCTGAAAAATAGCTGGCTTTCATCCCGGCAGGCGCAATGTTGTCAATTAACATATATTCGCCGGGGGCATAAATAATTTCGCCAATCGTGAATACTGCCGCTGAAAGCCCCCAAAAAAACAGATTGTCGCCTGAAAAAATAAATCCGATGAGCCCGGCGATAAAAAAGACGGTGCCGGTCGTCATCATTGGTCGAATATTGACGGCGGTAAGTCGACGGCCCACGGCGTATTGCAAACTGACCACAATAACCGCATTAACCGGCAGGACGACGGCTACCACTTTTTCCGCGAAGCCGCTATCGGCAACGACCATAACGTACTGTGAAATACAGGACGCAAAGGCGCCCCCCACAAAGGATGCCAGAAATGCCGAAAGCGTAAACCACAATAATGCTTTGTCGCGCAGCAGAACGGAGGGAGACCAGATAGCGGCATTTTTCCCCTCGCTGGCGGCAACCGAACGTGTCACCCATACCTGAATAAAGACCAGCGGAAATGCGGAGCAGATGGCGGCAAGCCAGAAGGGTAAATTGATGCTTTGCATCACCAGCAGCGTGCCGAGCGGCGGGCCAACCGTCCAGCCGATATTGAGTACGGTATAGTTGAGCGAAAAAATCCGTGTTTTTGTTGTCGCGGTGAGATTATCGGCGAACCAGGCCTTCAGGACGGTAGAAAAAACCGAATAGGCGCAGTTAATAAGCGCAAAAAGCAGGACAACCAGTACGACATTATGCACCATTGGGATGGCGATAAATCCGCAGGCGAAGGCGATAATCGCGAGTAACATGTAGCGCTTTTTATCAAACTTGTCCGCCAGAATCCCAAAGCCAAGACTAAAGACGACGCCAATCGTTAACGCGCTGGTCAGCGCGTAGCCAATCAGATCCACGCCTAAACCGTACTGACGGTTAAGATAGATGGTCATAAAGGGGAGCGTGGCGCCGCGTCCAATTGTCAATAACAGCGATGAGGCGAGTAGAGCCAACGTCGAACGTCTCAATCCTGGATTCATTTTTCCTGCCTGAAATGGAGGTTACGTATCGGGACGTTTTAATCTACCGTGCCCGCAAAAGCATGATGTCTATACGCTATAGCGTAGTCTTAACATACCATAACGCAGGATTTTGCCCATCGTGTGTTGTTCAATGCCATGCTCACGGTAAAAAGAAAAGTCCTGTTATGGCGCACTGATTTCCGATAACTTACCTTTTTACAAAATTTTAATAATGACAGGGGCCGATGATGTCGCGTAAAGACGGTTTTTTGGCGTTACTGGTGGTTGTCGTATGGGGGCTCAATTTTGTTGTCATCAAAGTCGGCCTGCACCATATGCCGCCATTATTGCTGGCAGGATTACGGTTTTTACTGGTGGCGTTTCCGGCAATTTTCTTTGTCGCCCGGCCTAAAGTCCCGCTTACGCTGTTGCTGGGCTATGGCCTGACGATAAGCTTTGGGCAGTTCGCCTTTCTCTTTTGCGCGATAAAGTTTGGTATGCCCGCAGGACTGGCGTCGTTGGTATTACAGGCGCAGGCCTTTTTTACCATGGCGTTAGGGGCGTTTGTTTTTAGCGAGCGGTTACAACGTAAGCAGTTGGCGGGGATCGCCCTGGCGATTATAGGTGTACTGGTATTGATTGAAGCCAGTCTCAACGGACAGCATATAGCGATTTCGGGATTTATGCTGACTCTGGCGGCGGCATTTAGCTGGGCCTGCGGCAATATCTTTAATAAAAAAATTATGCAACATAGTCCGCGCCCGGCGGTGATGTCGCTGGTGGTCTGGAGCGCGCTGATCCCGATCCTGCCGTTCCTGCTGTCATCGCTGCTACTGGAGGGGGCGGATCACATTACGCAAAGCCTTATTACCATCGATATGACGACGATATTGTCGCTGCTTTATCTGGCTTTTGTCGCCACTATACTTGGCTACGGCATCTGGGGCGCGTTACTGGGGCGTTATGAGACCTGGCGCGTGGCGCCGTTATCATTGCTGGTGCCGGTAGTCGGGCTGGCGAGCGCCGCGGTGTTACTCGGGGAAACGTTGACCGGGATGCAGCTTGCGGGCGCAGTACTGATTATGGCTGGACTCTATATCAATGTATTTGGATTTCGTGTGCGCCGTACTGCGCGTGTCAGGGGATGAGGCATTATGTTACTAAGAAGACAAACGCTAATTTCAGACCATGCCGCGGGGTAATAGCGGCGGACTTGTCATAGCCAGACGGTACTAAAAAAATGCCCCGCAAAACGGGGCAAAGAGGTTAAAGGTGTTGGTCGTTATAATAGGGCACGCCTAATTCATCTGACTTATCGCTGTTCACGCTCACGGGGTGAAGGTCATTTGGCGGATCGCCTACACAGGGCAGAAGCATCACATCGCGGCTATTTTGCGCCACAGGTAACAAAGTTTGTTCTGCAATGCCATATCCGGAGGCGATAAGTAACAGACCCGGCAGGGCGGGAAACAGCATTTTCATGGTGCTCTTCGCGTGGCGCATAAACAAACTAGTAGTTGCCATGGTTCAGTGGCAGCATATACCGTGATTCGCCATGCATATTGGTGATCCGGTATTTGTGTGGCGGCACATCAAAGTAGTTTTTGAACGTCCGGGTCAATGTTTGCTGTGACTCAAAGCCATAGCGTTCCGCCAGATAGAGAATGGGCTCGTTGCTCTCTTTTAATTTTTGCGCGATTTCCGTCATTTTACGGCTGCGGATGTATTGGCCTAATGAATGACCGGTCTCTTTTTTAAACATCCGTTGCAGGTGCCATTTGGAATATCCTGAACGCTCAGACACTTTTTCCAGTGAGAGCGGCGACTCCAGGTTATCCTCGATCCAGTCCAAAATGCTATGAATAGTAATAGCGTCAGTGTTGCGTCTGGACATCGTCATACCTCTTTTTTGTCTACGGCAGAATTTTCTTGAGCAAATACTCAAGCGTTGCCACTTCGTCCGCCGTTAAGTTTTTTGTTAATTCCTGATGCAGGTCTTGCCCTGGTCGTTGATGACATTGCTCACAAATTGCCGCGCCGTCCGGCGTTAGCTTCACCAGTACGCCGCGTTTGTCATTAGGATTCGGCAGTCTTTCGATCCAGCCTTTGCACAGCAGGCGGTCGAGCATCCGCGTCAATGCGCCGAGATCGACAGACAGCACTTTTTTAAGTTCAACCGGGGTAATACATCCCGCGCAGCGTATCGAGCACAGCACTTTAAACTGTGTTGCGGTGATATCCAGCGGGGATAAATAGTTATTTAACAGGCGATCTTTTTTTTGATTTACCATGTAGATCAAGCGACCCAGCGGAATGATTTCATTGAACAGATCACTGGTGCTTTTCAAAATGGTTGCCCCGGCAAGTAATTAATTTCGTCAGATACTATTGCCCAGGCAAATATAAGTCAACTAAATGAATTGGCCGATGCCACGATTTGCTAAAAGGCGTCCGGGGTATTGTGCTGTGATAACTTGTAACTAATTGATAATTACAGGTTATAGGTTGTAGAGGATATTAACTTGCACACTGGCGAAATGGCGCGCCTGGGCAATTTCACTTTATACTTCCGGTTCATGAAACGCTGATGGGTAAGAGATAGTATTATGATGGATTTGTTTAAAGCGATTGGATTGGGGCTGGTCGTACTGCTCCCGTTAGCCAATCCGCTAACCACCGTGGCGCTGTTTCTTGGCCTTGCGGGCAATATGAATAGTGCGGAACGCAACCGGCAGTCCTATATGGCTTCGGTTTATGTCTTCGCTATTATGATGGTGGCGTACTACGCCGGGCAGTTAGTTATGAACACCTTCGGTATTTCGATTCCAGGGTTACGGATCGCCGGGGGGTTAATCGTGGCGTTTATCGGCTTCAGAATGCTTTTCCCGCAGCAGAAGGCGCATGAGTCGCCGGAAGCGAAAAGCAAATCGGAGGAGCTGGCAGACGAACCGACGGCCAATATTGCGTTTGTTCCACTGGCTATGCCAAGCACCGCAGGACCGGGGACCATCGCAATGATCATCAGTTCCGCTTCCACGGTGCGTCATGGCGGCGAGTTTCCCGACTGGGTCATTATGGTCGCGCCGCCGATTATTTTTCTTGCCGTGGCGGTGATCCTGTGGGGATGCTTACGCAGTTCTGGCGCTATTATGCGGCTGGTGGGTAAAGGGGGGATTGAAGCGATCTCCCGCTTAATGGGATTCCTGCTGGTGTGTATGGGCGTGCAATTTATTATCAACGGCGTGTTGGAAATTATTAAAACGTACCACTAAGGCGCATTGTCGTCTGCCGAAAACCTGTTCCCGGCAGACGAATGTCTTAATGCGGTTGTTCTTCCAGCGTCACTGGCCATTTGCGGAATATGAGCACAGCCCATACCAGCGCGGCACAGGCGGGTATGGCGCCAATATAGCCGATGGCCGACATTGACCAGTGCAAACTCACCTGATTGCCTACCAGCGCGCCAGCGCCAATACCAATATTAAAGATGCCTGAAAATAGCGCCATTGCGACATCGGTCGCGTCCGGGGCCAGCGCCAGTACTTTCACCTGCATACCGAGCCCTATCACCATAATCGCGATGCCCCAGAAAATGCTCAGTATGGCCAGATGCGCTTCGCTCTCCGCCGCGGGCAGCAGCAGAAGCAGACAGACAACCAGCAGGGCAATAGCGATACTGACGAGCGACGAGGCATGACGATTACCCAGTTTACCAAACACAAGGCTGCCGATGATCCCGGCGCCGCCGAGGATCAGTAACAGGACGGTAGCAAAATTCGCACTGAGCCCGGCGACATTCTGAACGAACGGTTCAATATAGCTATAAGCTGTGTAATGCGCAGTCACCACAACGACGGTTAGTACATAGAGGCTCATTAGCGCCGGGCGTCGGAATAGCAAAGGTAAACTTTTTAGTGAGCCGGAATGCTCGCTCGGCAATTTCGGTAGAAGCTTAATCAGACATAGCAGCGTAATTAATGCGCCCATGCCGATGGCAAAAAAGGTGGTGCGCCAGCCAAAATACTGACCAACAACGCGACCTATGGGCAGCCCAAGCACCATGGCCAACGCGGTGCCGGTCGCTATCAGACTTAATGCCTGCGCGCGTTTCCCGGCAGGGGCCAGGCGGATCGCCAGCGAGGCGGTTATCGACCAGAAAATAGCGTGGGCGAAAGCGATACCAATACGGCTAATGACCAGCACGGTAAAGTTCCATGCCAGAAAGGAGAGCACATGGCTGGCAATAAACAAAACAAACAGATAAATGAGTAGCTTACGGCGCTCCATTTGACTGGTAAGAAGCATAAAAGGCAGCGACATGACGGCAACTACCCAGGCGTAAATGGTTAGCATGATGCCGACCTGCGCGGTTTGCATATGAAAGCTTTCAGCAATGTCTGATAGCAAACCAACTGGCACAAATTCTGTGGTATTGAAAATAAAAGCGGCAATAGCAAGCGTAACTACCCGTAGCCACGCGACCTTGCGGGAAACTGGATTGATTGTCATAAAAATATTTCGGGTTAGTTGCGAGAAGGTGAGACCGCGATCTTAAAACGTTTACTGGCGAAAAGACAATCATTTTGTGACCTGCTTCTCATTTACTTCGCAGGCCGTTTCGTCTTCAGTCGGTGCTCGCCAGTTGGGCGTTAAGTAACTCAATAAAGGCCTCAAGCTGACGCGTCATCGCCCCGCGCCGCCACATTAGCCATGTGTTAAGCCAGCGCCACTTCTCCGCCAACGGCCAGGCTTCCACCTGATGATGTCCTGGCATACTGTTGAGCATACTTGCTGGCATCAGCGCAATACCTGCGCCGGCAATTACGCACGCCAACATTCCATGATATGACTCCATTTCGTGAATCGTACCGGGGGTCGCGCCATCGGCATGAAACCAGCTTTCGAAATGCCGTCGGTAAGAACAGTTGGCGCGAAAAGCATAGATGTTATAACCATTCACCTCGCTGGCCCGCGAAACGACGGAATGGCCGTGTGGCGCGACGATCATCATCTCTTCCTGGTAAGCCGGTATACCTTCCAGCCCCGGATGCATTAGCGGGCCATCAATAAAGGCGGCGTTCAGCTTTCCTTCGAGCACGCCATCCAGCATGGCGCCGGAAGGACCGGTCGTTAACGCGAACTGAATTTTAGGGTAACGCTGGTTATAACCCGCCAGCAGCGCGGGGATACGTACGGCGGCAGTACTTTCTAACGCGCCGAGTGAAAACAGTCCTTGCGGTTCCTCTCCGGCAACCACCATGCGGGCTTCATCGACCAGCGCCAGGATCTGCTGGCTGTAACGTAAAAAGTTATGCCCGGCTGGTGACAGCCTGAGTCGCTGGTTTTCGCGAATAAACAGAGAGACGCCCAGGTCGGCTTCAAGCTGGCGGATACGCGTGGTCAGGTTGGACGGAACGCGGTGTACTTTTGCCGCCGCCTGCGTAATGCTGCCCGTCAGAGCGACAGCGTTAAACATTTCCAGTTGCGTCAGGTCCATGGTTTTCTCAGTTCGTGAATAGTCTGGTTAATATTATTCATTTTTCAGAAAGGGTAAAGGGCGTCATGATGGTACAACTCCCCTGATAACGAGAGAAAGAACATGACCATGATGACTGCAACACAGGCGTTATCCGTGAATCCTGCGACCGGCCAGACGCTGGCGGCAATGCCCTGGGCTAACGCGCAAGAGATTGAACATGCGCTGAATCTGGCGGCGAGCGGTTTCAAAAAGTGGAAATTGACATCGGTAGCGCAACGGGCGCAAACATTACGCGATATTGGTCAGGCGCTTCGCGCTCATGCAGAAGAGATGGCGCAATGTATTACGCGTGAAATGGGTAAACCCATAAAGCAGGCGCGTGCGGAAGTGACGAAATCCGCCGCGTTATGCGACTGGTATGCGGAACATGGCCCGGCAATGCTGAATCCTGAGCCTACGCTGGTAGAAAATCAGCAGGCGGTGATTGAATACCGTCCGCTGGGCGTCATCCTGGCGATAATGCCGTGGAATTTTCCTTTATGGCAGGTGTTACGCGGGGCAGTGCCGATACTGTTGGCGGGGAATAGCTACTTGTTAAAACATGCGCCCAATGTCACGGGTTGCGCGCAGATGATAGCCCGAATCTTGACGGAAGCCGGTACTCCCGCTGGCGTCTATGGATGGGTGAACGCCAATAATGAGGGCGTGAGTCAGATGATTAACGATCCGCGAATCGCGGCGGTGACGGTGACCGGTAGCGTGCGCGCCGGCGCGGCGATTGGCGCTCAGGCTGGGGCGGCGCTGAAAAAGTGCGTACTGGAACTGGGTGGCTCGGATCCGTTTATTGTACTCAATGATGCCGATCTCGAGCTGGCGGTAAAAGCCGCGGTTGCCGGACGCTATCAAAACACCGGACAAGTCTGCGCCGCCGCCAAACGTTTTATTGTCGAAGAGGGCATTGCGCAGGCGTTTACCGATCGCTTTGTGGCGGCTGCCGCAGCATTAAAGATAGGTGATCCTCTGGTTGAAGAGAATGACCTGGGGCCGATGGCGCGCTTTGATTTGCGTGATGAACTCCATCAACAGGTGCAGGCTTCCGTCGCCGAAGGCGCACGGCTACTGTTGGGCGGGGAGAAAATCGCCGGGGAGGGCAACTATTATGCCGCGACCGTTCTGGCGGATGTCACACCTGACATGACTGCATTTCGTCAGGAGCTTTTTGGGCCTGTTGCCGCCATTACCGTTGCAAAAGATGCGGCGCACGCCCTCGTGCTGGCGAATGACAGTGAGTTTGGCCTGTCGGCGACGATCTTTACCGCCGACGATACGCTGGCCGCGGAGATGGCGGCGCGTCTTGAGTGCGGTGGGGTATTCATTAATGGTTACAGCGCCAGCGATGCGCGTGTGGCATTCGGCGGGGTGAAGAAAAGCGGCTTCGGTCGCGAGCTTTCGCACTTTGGTTTACACGAATTTTGTAATGTGCAGACCGTCTGGAAGAACCGCGTCTAATCGCCCTGACGTCGCGTGGCGCCCTCTGCTATACTCGCAGGCCTTTTCAGACCTGCGAGCAAGGAGCATGTTGTGGCCAGGGCCATGGATAATGCAATTTTAGAGACGATTTTACAGCGCGTTCGCCCCCTCATTGGCCAGGGCAAAGTCGCTGACTATATTCCGGCATTAGCGTCCGTCGAGGGTTCAAAGCTGGGGATAGCGATTTGTACCGTGGACGGGCAGCATTATCAGGCGGGCGATGCGCACGAACGCTTCTCTATTCAGTCTATTTCGAAAGTGCTCAGTCTGGTGGTGGCGATGCGTCATTATCCGGAAGAGGAGATCTGGCAGCGCGTCGGAAAAGATCCTTCCGGCTCGCCGTTCAATTCGTTGGTTCAGTTAGAGATGGAACAAGGCATCCCGCGTAATCCATTTATTAATGCGGGCGCGCTGGTGGTATGCGACATGTTGCAAGGCCGGCTTAGCGCGCCGCGTCAGCGGATGCTGGAAGTTGTGCGCGCGCTTTGCGGCGTATCGGATATTACGTATGACGCTACGGTCGCGCGCTCTGAATTTGAGCATTCCGCCCGTAACGCCGCTATTGCCTGGCTGATGAAATCATTCGGTAATTTTCATCATGATGTGCCTACCGTGTTGCAAAATTACTTCCACTATTGTGCGTTGAAAATGAGCTGCATGGAACTGGCGAGGACGTTTGTCTTTCTGGCGAATCAGGGCGAGGCGTTTCATCTCGACGAGCCGGTAGTGACCCCCATGCAGGCCCGGCAAATTAATGCGCTAATGGCGACCAGCGGGATGTATCAGAATGCCGGAGAGTTTGCCTGGCGGGTGGGATTGCCCGCTAAATCCGGCGTGGGCGGCGGTATTGTCGCCATTGTGCCGCATGAAATGGCGATTGCCGTCTGGAGTCCGGAGCTGGATCCTGCGGGAAACTCTCTGGCAGGTATCGCCGCGCTTGAACAATTAACACAAACGTTAGGACGTTCGGTATACTGATGAATGCGCTTGAACCGCTCTTTGCCCGCCTGGCGCGATCGACATTTCGTTCGCGTTTTCGTCTCGGGATAAAAGAAAGACAATATTGCTGGGATAAAGGCGCGGAGGTGATTGATAAACACGCCGCCGATTTTATCGCCCAGCGACTGGCGCCAGCTCACCCGGCGAATGATGGTAAGCAAACGCCGATGCGGGGCCATCCGGTATTTATCGCGCAACATGCGACGGCAACCTGCTGTCGCGGGTGCCTGGCGAAGTGGCACCAGATACCTCAGGGAGAACCGCTGAGTAAAGCGCAGCAACAGTATATTGTCAGCGTTATCCATTACTGGCTGGTCATACAAATGAATCAGCGGTAGAGCAGCGCGTCGTTGCTGACGCTTTCCCTGATAAATTACCCTCATACCACTGATAGCAGCCGTTGACCGTCATATATCTCATGCGCTGAAGCGCATATTTAGTTACAACATACAGTTAGTTGTTTTTTTTCAACGCCTGTCAGCACTGTGCAAAAAAATGTTCTACAGGGCAGGGAACCCGTGTATCGCCAGAAGCTTGCAACCTTGATCTGGATCACGTTTAATGACAGTGCTTTTTCACCTGCTGAAGATAATCATGATCGTTAGACCACAACAGCACTGGATTCGCCTGATATTTGTCTGGCATGGTTCCGTGTTATCTAAAATCTTTTCACGACTGCTCCTTAACTTTCTTCTTTCTATCGCCGTTATTATCATGCTGCCCTGGTACACAATGCTGGGTATTAAGTTTACCCTTGCGCCGTTTAGCATACTGGGCGTCGCTATCGCCATTTTTCTTGGGTTTCGCAATAATGCCTGTTATGCGCGTTACGTCGAAGCGCGACATTTGTGGGGGCAGTTGATGATCGCTTCACGCTCAATACTGCGAGAGGTGAAAACAACCTTGCCTGATGAACGCGGTATCGAGGATTTTGTTCGGTTACAAATCGCTTTTGCCCACTGTTTGCGTATGACATTGCGTCGACAGCCTCAAACGCAAGTTCTGGGCAACTATCTTGACCAGGAGGCGTTACAGAAAGTTGTCGCTTCCCATTCCCCCGCTAACCGTATCTTATTGCTGATGGGAGAGTGGCTGGCGATTCGCCGCCGCAGCGGAAAGCTTTCCGATATTTTATTTCATAGCCTCAACAACCGTTTAAATGATATGTCGTCAGTGTTGGCCGGCTGTGAACGCATCGCCAACACGCCGGTGCCTTTTGCCTATACGTTAATTTTGCATCGTACGGTTTATCTTTTCTGCATTATGTTGCCATTTGCACTGGTGGTTGATCTGCACTATATGACGCCGTTTATTTCGGTACTTATTTCTTATACGTTTATCGCGCTGGATGCGTTAGCGGAAGAGTTGGAAGATCCGTTCGGTACTGAAAATAATGATTTACCGCTGGATGCGATATGCAATGCGATAGAAATCGATTTACTGCAAATGAATGATGAAAGGGATATTCCGGCAAAACGGATACCGGATAAGCACTATCAACTGACCTGAGATCGTCTTAACTGGCGCAGAATGTTCATCTGCGCCATAACCTGAAGAGCAAAGCTTAATAGCCTTCTCCAACGCCGGTTTTGGCTGGACCGGAGTAGTGGACATGAACGATTCGCCATCCTGTGTTTGGTATCTTCGCCCACACCTGGCTTTCGCGGCCTGTCGTGTGTTGAGTCTGCCCATTATCACGGCGTACCGCGGTAAAATGCCAGTCGAACTCTGCAACGGCGGCATTGCCATACACATGAATAGCAGGGGGAGCGTCCAGTTTTAACGTGCGTTTACTGAAAGTTTTACCCATAGTGGTGCCATAAAAATTTTCAGCGATCTGCGACCATCCGCGTTCGTGACCGCGTGGATGAATAAAACTGGTTTCCGGTGAAACATAAAAGAGCTGCTTGCCTAACGTTGGGTCTGCCTTATCTATTGAATAAAGGTAACGGTTAATGCCTTCTGTAATTTCTTGTTTAACGGTCGACGTAGCTTCATTTTGTGCGGCGGTTGGCGTTGCCGCTGATGCCGATGACACCATCAGAGTTAACGTTATCGCGGCGGCCGAAAACAATAGTGACGTTTTTTGCATAATAGTTATACCCATATGGTCTGTTTTTGAGACGCTTTATCTTTCCTGTTACGTTCACTTTTATACTAAAGGAGCATGGCTCACGAACAATAAAAAACATCCTTCTATAAAACTACCCCGAAAAGGGAGTAGTGCAATTAAGAATATCGTATTTGTTTGTAACGACATGACTCAAAATATCAACATTTAGAGTTTCAGTATTGTTGTTGTCCATTGACTTACTTTTATGTTTATTACCGCTGGTAAATAGTTAATCTTATGAATAGTGATACACAAATGACCGTTTGCGCTATGTGATAATTAACCATAGTAAAAATACACGAAGCGAAGAAGTGCTATTTCAGTAGTACTGATATTTTCATAACGCTAATTTAAAAATAAATGTAAACGTAACAAATTATACACAAAAATAAGGAGGGCTATGACCTCAACTTTCTTGATTATGATTCCGTCTTAACGAATGTCAGCAGAGTGTTCAGTGCCATTCTCACCTCGGCATCCCCGACCATAAGCCAGTTCTCTACTGGTAACCCCCTTGTTATTACAGCAGAAAACAGGGCACACCATTGATGTAGCCATGCTTAACTTGCATTTTAACATCACTAATACATAGCAAGCTAATATTACACTTTGAAACTTAACGCACGGTAATTGTTAGTGATATTGTCCTGGACAGTTCCGCGAGCAGGTTTTGCGGAAAGTCCAAAAATAAGACAAATAAGGCATATAAAATGAAAAAAGTAGTGGTGTTATCTGCGGTAGCCGCAGCCGTAATGATGGCTGGAGCCGCCAACGCAGCAGAAATCTATAACAAGGATGGCAATAAGCTGGATTTGTATGGCAAGGTCGACGGCCTGCATTATTTTTCCAGTAATCATAGTACGGATGGCGATCAATCTTATATCCGTATGGGTATTAAAGGCGAGACTCAAATTACCGATCAACTAACCGGTTTTGGACAGTGGGAGTATCAGGTCAACGCCAATCGTCCGGAAGATGGTGACTCCAGCGGTTCCCCGCAAAGCTGGACGCGTCTCGGTTTTGCTGGTTTGGCATTTGCCGATATGGGGTCTGTTGATTATGGTCGTAACTATGGCGTGTTATACGACATTGGTTCATGGACTGACGTACTGCCTGAATTTGGTAATGATTCGTATGAAGCTTCCGATAATTTTATGACCGGACGCGCGAATGGCGTTCTGACTTATCGCAATAATGATTTCTTTGGTCTGGTTGATGGTCTGAATATTGCGTTGCAGTATCAGGGTAAAAATGACGGCCTGTCGAAAGAAGGCGATCCTTTAAGTAATAATGCCAGAAAAAGTATCGCGTACCAGAATGGCGATGGTTTCGGGGCATCAGCGACATATGATTTGGGCATGGGGGTGAGCCTGGGGGCAGCCTATACCAGTTCCAAACGCACGCTTGATCAGATGACGCAAGATAAATACGACAATGGCGACCGCGCTGAAGCCTGGACTGGCGGCGTGAAGTATGATGCCAATAATATTTACCTGGCGGCAAACTACACCCGTACTTATGATATGACCTATATGGGCGATACATTGGGCGGCTTTGCACATAAAACCGATAACTGGGAAATGGTAGGGCAATATCAATTTGATAATGGCTTACGCCCGTCACTGGCGTTCCTGCAATCCAGAGCCAATGATGTTGATGGACTGGGTTCGTTCGACCTTGTGAAATATATTGATGTGGGTTCCTATTACTACTTCAATAAAAATATGTCCGCGTATGTTGACTACAAAATCAATCTGCTAAAAGATGGCAACCCATCGAATCCTAATACAGACAACACCGTGGCGCTCGGCTTAGTCTACGAGTTTTGATAAAACTTGCTGATTAAGACAGTTTAGGGATACCCTCCTTTTCCCAAAACTGTGTCACTGCTTAACCTTTATTATTGTTAATTTATTCTTTTATTATTTCAGGACGCTTCTGGCGTCCTTTTTTATTGACTATTCGTTGACTATTCGACTTCGATCTCGCGAATGCGCATTCTGCTACTGTCATCTATCTGCACTTTGCCTGAATGACAAAAGGGACAACAGAGTGTGGATGTTTGAGAGGTGAAGGGTTGATTACAGGACAGACACCAACCTTGCGCCGGTGCGATAGTAATGTGGAAACTCGCATTGTCAGCAAGGGTATGACGAGAG
Source organism: Salmonella sp. SAL00672 (assembly GCF_046552175.1). Classification (NCBI taxonomy): domain Bacteria; kingdom Pseudomonadati; phylum Pseudomonadota; class Gammaproteobacteria; order Enterobacterales; family Enterobacteriaceae; genus Salmonella; species Salmonella sp. SAL00672. Next base: position 380,935 of record NZ_JBGDUQ010000001.1, read on the forward strand.
GCGACGTCCAGGCCAAAATGCAGCGCCGGCACCTCAACACAGGCCATAACGCCAATCTCCAGCCAGACTTGCTTTACCTTGCTGAACTGGTGATTTACTGCCTGTTCCTCCAGCAATTCGATAATATTTTGCGCCAGGGCTAATTCATGCATGGGCCAGCTCCTTCATTCAACAATATTTACGGCGACACAAGGATCAATTACCTGTAACTGTTGCGACCACAATGAGAGTGGAATAGTGGCCAGTTCGCGAGCAATGACGCCGTCAGATTGGGCGTGACGTGTGGTAGGCGAGATAATACGGTAATCAAGAATATTGCCTGACGTCGTCAGTCTGGCCTGATGAACTAACCATCCTCGCGCGGTTTCCACTACCGCTATTTTCCATTCGCCATCATCAAAACGATTCCAGCGCAGGGTAGGAAGGGCGCTCAAACTTCGGGCGAGCGTAATGCAGCGGGCCAGCAGACGTAGCGCAGTCGTTTTTCCGCTAAGACAACAGGCTGACAGTAGCGGATATTCGATAGCCAGAGGCGAGACATCCAGGGGACCATGGGTTATTAACGTATGGTCCGGGGACGATGCCATCGGTAGTGTAGGTGTAATGATATTCTGTACTGCCGCCAGCCAGCGGGCGGTTTCAGAACGCTCTTGCAAAAACCAGGCTTCCCAGCCCTTTACGCCAGCGGCAAGCCAGGTCTGAGGATCATCGTCAAAAAAGATTGTGCTTGCCAGCGGGGATAACTCTCCGCAACGTAACAACGCCCATTCTTCAGCGGTTGCCTGTCGGTGGCTAAACAGGGGGAGCCAGTCGGTCAACGCGCGACGGAGTGTTTCTCGCGCCAGCTCTTGTTGTGCGGCCTGCATATCTGGCTTCTCTTCAGGAAACAACAGTAAAGCCGCCGCCGCGCTGTGCGCCTGAGCGCACAACGTAAACAAACGTGAAATAAGCGTTTTTGCGTATACCGGCGTTGCGCCCTGTAACAAACGACCGATCGGCGCCTCCTGCCAGATAATCCGTAGCGGGTGAGAATAGACGGTCAATCTTTGCACGAACTATTACCTTCATCGATCACCATAAACCCGGACTTACTGGTTTCGCAAACCGGACAGCACCAGTAATCAGGTAACTGGCTGAAGGGCACGCCGGGTGGAATTTGCCATACATCATCGCCCAGCGCAGGGTCGTAAACCCACCAACATACTTTGCACTCCATGCGCACCACTGGCTCATTTTCTGTAACCGGGTATTCTTTCAACCATTCCAACGTATTTTTTAGCCCCGCGTAGGCATCTTCGATATCATCGATGCCTGCAACGGCGATATCAGGAATGTCCGCTATCTCAATCATATCTTGCAGTAATGTGTTCATGTCATTGAAATAATTGACCCGCCATACGCCGGGAAAATGCGTGCTTACAATCCGGCATTTACCATATCCGCGTGAAAAAATAGCGCTACAGCCTTCGCCTAAAAAATGATCCAGATACTCGCGATCGGCATCGTTTACTGGCAACAGCGTTAAGTTAATGATATGCGGCTCTTTTACCGGCTGTTTTACGCGCTCGGCTATTTCATGCGCGATAAAGGCGCCATTCATCAATCCCGCCGGTTGTGGCGGCAATTCTGGCGTAATCGGCGGCTGCGGATGCGTCTGCCTGATGCTCTCCGGGATCGGGCCAATGATAATTTCATCGGCAACCCGTTGCTGGTCAGCGTTATATTCACGCACACGCCAGACGCCCGTAAAAACCGTCTCCTGAATACGCTGTTCTTTTCCATCGGATAATAGTACCCGGGCGGAGATTTCACCTTCGCCGAGCAGTTGATCCAATAAACCGCTATTCTGTTGCTCAGTGGCATTCAGCTTATAGCTCAGGGGAAAGGGGAGCGTTGCCACTGGGTTATCCATATCGCGAATAAGCGTAGTCAGGATGTGTCTGGCAACACGGAGCTCAGCGGGCAGCGCCTGTTCCGGTAAAACCGGCGTCAGCGGGAGATTAATGCCGGCGGGGATAGGAAGAAAGTTAAAGTCTTCCTCTTCTGGCTGCGAGCCTGGTCCGGCAATATTAACGACTGGAATAGTTCTGGAATGATTCACGTGTGTTACCTTTCATTCTATTGCGTGATAACGGGAATATCCTGACGATAGCCCGGTGTGGTCAGCAATGCGGCCACCCGCTGAGAGTATTCTTGCCAGCTATATAATCCCGCCAGACTGCCGACAAAACGGTGCTGGCGAAAGAAAAGCAGCGCCGGATATTTCAGAATGCGATACTCCCGGGCGATCAGTTCACTCTGTTCGCTATCCGCAAATGCCGCGGTATAAGACGTCGCCGGAAATTGCTTGAGGATCTCCGGGATGATGACCCAACTGTCGGCGACTTCCGGATGTTTGTTGGGGTCGCTTTGCAGCAAAACCAGCAGAGTCGGATGCGCATTAATCAACGACGGGAGCGTTTGCGCATCGGTAACCAGAAAGCCTTTATCCGCCAGTGGACAAACAGGATTTTGGGGTGAGATAGTCATTTTTTTAAATGCTCCGGTAATTCAGGCGTGCGAGACAATAAATCGGCAAAACCGGTCAGCGGATCGCTTTGCGTGAGCATGGCCTGTTCCAGTGAGTCCAGCGCCGCCAGTACCTCAGCGGCTTCCGCTTCGTCCATTTCTCGTCGTGCTGCGCCGCCAAATGTCAGCAGCCATGCGCCTGCTAAGGGGGGAGCCACAAGCCGAATATCAACGTCGATAAGCTCGCCGTGTCGGTCGCGGCATTTGGCGAACCACTGACCGGGTGAAATAACCTGCACAGGAACGCCGATACACATTATGATTTCTCTCTCTGTAGCACCCGAATATCGCCGACCCGGCAAGCGCTTTGCGCATCTGGGCGTTCATCTTCGTAGCGTTCCATACACAGGCTGTAATGATTGAGTCTTTCAGTGGGCAAGGCCGCTGAAGAGGCGGTGATACCCCATTGCGCCAGCACTTCCTGCGCGAGATAGACCGCAGGCATCAGTTGCGCCTTTACCTGCGGCGTAAGACTCCCGCCATAGTCATCCAGACATTCCGGCTGCACGCCAATCAGCACAATCTCCGATAACTGGCCGCCGGTTAATTGCAGCAATGCCAGCACTTCAGAAAAACTGGTCTGATGTAAACTGAGTTTTTTCGCCGTCAGATAGGCGGGAACCTGTTCATCACGAAACATCGCCAGCGAACCTGGCGCCATACCAAAATCGATAGCATCCATGATTAACAGTTTTTCGGTCTGTTGCAGCCAGGGCAGCAGCGCCAGCCCCTGCGTACCGCCATCAACAACGTCAACTTTCTCGTTATCGGCATACTGTTCAAACAGCTTTTCCGCCGCTCTGACGCCGAACCCTTCATCTGCCCAAAGCAGGTTGCCAAGCCCTAAGATTGTTACTTCTGCCATTGTTATCACCTGAACCAGCGCCAGCCGCTTATCATGACGGAAATCACGCTTTGTCGGCTCATAATGTCTTCGCGGATAGCGGTATAAACATGCGCAATGACGAAGGCGATAATGAACCACATGCCCAGCCGGTGCCAGAAATGCAGCGCGAGGCTATCGTTGCCAGTCAGGCGAATCATCCAGCCAAACCATTGATACGCCCAACTGTCTGTTCCAAGCCCTTCGCCATAGAGCGCAAAGCCGCTACACACCATCAGTACGGACATCCAGAAATAGAACATTACCGCCAGTCCCGCTACCGGATTATGTCCATAGTAACGATGGGCCTCTTTTTCGAGGAAAAAATACCAGCGGATTTCGCTGATAACGCCTTTACGCCAGGCGCGGCGCCAGAACGGAACCAGAAACATCTCCCTGGCGTACTCATTGCCGACACATGCCCAGTAAATACGAAACAGCAGCGCGACAGTAAAAATATACGCCGTGGTAAAATGGATCAGTCGTATCCAGCCCATCCAAAACATAAAGGTCGCTTCACCTTGAATCGATGGCAGGGGGCGGCCAATGAAATATCCTGTAACAGCCAGGACGACAATGGATAACGCCGTGATCCAGTGCCATAAACGGACCGGCGCTTCATAGATATAGTACCCCTGGCTGGTTATTTCTTTGAGATGCATTGAGACCTCCGAATCGTCGTCATCGTACCTGAACCCTGACCAGCTCCCCTCCATGATTATCAATAACATGGGTGGAGCAGGCCAGGCAGGGATCGAAGCTGTGCAGAGTACGTAAAATCTCCAATGGTTGATCGGGAACGGCGAGTTTAGTCCCCATTAACGCCGCTTCGTACGCGCCAATTTGACCTTTATCGTCACGTGGCCCGGCATTCCAGGTTGTCGGTACCACACACTGATAGCTGTCGATTTTCTGATTTTCAATTTTTATCCAGTGCCCCAGCGCGCCACGCGGCGCCTCGCTGAAACCAACGCCTTTTGCCGATGTAGGCCAGGTATCGGGTTCCCAGAGCGTGACGTTTGCCGTCGCCGTATCGCCGGACTTGAGGTTACGCATCAGACGATCGAAGAAATATTGCAGCGTATTGCCTGCCCATACGGATTCCAGCGCACGCGCGGCAGTACGTCCTAATGTAGAAAAGAGCGCTTCTTTAGGCAGCTTTAATACACTAAGCAGTTGATCCACGGGTTCTTTAAATTCCGGTTTATTTTGATGATATCCAATCAGATAACGCGCCAGCGGACCTACCTCCATCGCATGTCCCTTCCAGCGCGGCGATTTAATCCATGAATATTTAGCGGACTCATCCACCTGTTCGATAAAGGTTTTTGTGCCTTTATAGTGTTCGCCCATGACCAGTTGCGGTTCGGTCAGACCATCCCACGGATGCAGGCCCTTATCGTTATTGCCGTTACCATAGGTATACCAGGAGTGAGTGACAAACTCCTGAATCTCATCGGGGGCGGTTAAATCGACAGGATGAATTTCGTCGAAACGACCGTTAATGATAGCCCCACGCGGAAGCAGAAGATTACTGGCGGAATAATCGTTAGGGTTATCCGGAAACTCGCCATAAGCCAGCAGGTTCATGCTCGATAACCCGCCGCCGATTTTTGCCCAGTCTTTGTAATAACTGGCAATCAGCAAGACGTCCGGAAGATAAACCTGTTCGCAGAACTGGCGAGCTTTTTGGATGATGGAACTGACAAGGTTCAGGCGTTCCATATTCACTGCGCCGACCGCGCCCGTTTCGTCAAGGTTGATGGCGCAAGGAACGCCGCCCACCAGCCAGTTAGGATGCGGGTTTTTACCACCGAAAACGGTGTGAATTTTTACGATCTCTTTTTGAAAATCGAGCGCTTCAAGATAGTGGGCGACCGCCAGCAAATTGGCTTCCGGCGGAAGTTTCATCGCCGGATGTCCCCAGTAGCCATTACGGAAAGGGCCAAGTTGACCGGACTCGATAAACCGCTTCAGTCGATTTTGCAAATCGCGGAAATATCCCGGCGAGGATAGCGGCCATGCGGAAAGGCTTTGCGCGATGGCGGAGGTCTGATGCGGGTCGGCTTTCAGGGCGGCAACCACATCAACCCAGTCCAGCGCGTGCAGATGATAAAAATGCACCAAGTGATCGTGAACGTGTAGCGTAGCCTGCATCATATTACGGATACAGTTTGCGTTGTCCGGAATCGCGATTCCCAGCGCATTTTCTACGGCACGGATTGAGGTCAGAGCGTGTGTACCGGTGCAGACGCCGCAAATGCGTTCAACAAATGCCCAGGCGTCTCGCGGATCGCGACCTTTCAGGATAACCTCCAGGCCGCGCCACATGGTGCCGGTCGACACGGCGTTAGTAATAACATTATTACTGTCGATATTCACTTCGCAACGCATATGCCCTTCGATGCGAGTAACCGGATCGACCACAATTCGCCGTCCGCTATTGTCCAGCGTAAAACCCTGAGTCTGATAAGGATATGCCATAATTATTTTTTCTCTTCCGGAGCGTTTTCTGATGACGTGTTGTTTTTATTGCGGGCATGTTTTATGGCGCTCACCGTGGCGTGAGCGATGGCGGCAGCGCCCGCGACGCCAGCAACGCCCAGTCCGATTTTATCGGCGGTAGCCTCAATGCCGGTTTGCGGAATGCCCGTTGCCCGGCTGTAAAAAGAACCGTAATCCCAGAATCCATCTTCCGAGCATCCGAGGCATCCATGACCCGACTGGATAGGAAAAGACACGCCATCATTCCAGCGAACGGTTGAACAGGCGTTATAGGTGGTCGGGCCTTTACAGCCCATCTTGTACAGGCAATACCCTTTTCTGGCGCCTTCGTCATCCCACGCTTCCACAAACTGACCGGCATCGAAATGCGCGCGTCGGTAGCATTTGTCATGAATTCGCTGGCCATAAAACATTTTTGGTCGTCCAAGACGATCAAGGGGAGGGATGCGATCAAATGCCAGCATATAGGTGATAACGGCGGACATCACTTCAGGTATAGGCGGGCAGCCTGGCACTTTAATAATGGGTTTATCGGTAATTAATTTGTGAACCGGCGTGGCTTTAGTTGGGTTGGGACGGGCTGCCTGCACGCAGCCCCATGATGCGCAGGACCCCCAAGCGATAATCGCTTTAGCATCCGCGCTGACGCGTTTTAACTTCTCCAGGAACGGCTCGCCAGCCAGTATGCAAAACATCCCATCTTCATTCAGCGGCGCGTTACCTTCCACGGCAACGATATAATTTCCTTTGTACTCACGCATCACATCCGCCAACGCCTGCTCAGCTTGTTGCCCTGCGGCGGCCATAATGGTGTCGTCATAATCCAGGGAAATGAGCGACAAAATGGCATCTTTTGCCAACGGGTGCGCAGAGCGAATGAAAGATTCGGTACAGCAGGTACATTCAAGACCATGCAGCCATATCACTGGCGTACGCGGTTTATTCTCCAGGGCATAAGCTATCTGAGGAATCATCGAACTGCTCAGGCCTAAAGACGTTGCGGTAAGGCTGCAAAACTTGAGGAAGCTACGCCTTGTCACGCCGTGTCTACGCATAACTTGATAAAATGTATCTTGTGTTTGCATAACGTTTATCCCAAACCACTATAGTTAGTGTGGGCATCATATGTTGCATTTCTTGTCTTTCTCAACGTGTTTTAGTAGCAATTATGTTTCTAATTCGTAACAACTGATTACATGTGTGCTACTCACATTACTCAAAAACATAAATTAATTTAATGTTATTGGTGATGTTGAGTAAATATAGCGTTGTGATGGCATCTCTTAATGTTGATAAGAAACCGTGTTTTTTATTTATAACATGATGGGATTTTTTTAAATGGTCACACGGATAACGCGTTTCATATTAGTTCGCTGTGTTTAACTCTCCTTTAAACCCGTCAGTTAAATTTATTAGCTTGTAAAATAAGATCACAATTAATTACGTGCTGCATAACCATTGATAGGTTTAATTTAACATATTCATCCAATCCATTTTACAAACAAGGAGAGCATGATGAAAAAAAGTAAAGCAATGTTATTTATCGCTCCGGCGCTGTTTTCATACGCCCTGGCGGCACAGGCCTGCACAACCCTTGCTATTCAGGATAAACAAGGCGATATTTTTCATGGGCGTACGCTGGAATATATGCAGGATTTACCCTCATGGTTAACGTATTACCCGGCGGGAACACAGTTTGATAAAAAAACGCCGGATGGCAGCCAGGGGATAAGCTATCAGGCGAAGTATCCGATACTGGCCATTACTTCCACCATTACTGATGGCGATAGCAGAGACATACTTGAAGGCATGAATAGCGCGGGATTGTCATTTAGTGAAAACATGATCATGAATGCGCAGTTGCCGCCATTGCCCGCGAGTGAATATAAACAGGCAATTCCTGTCACCTCGTTGGGAGAATGGGCGCTGGCCCGTTTTGCTACTGTCGGCGAGGTAAAACAGGCAATAAAAGAGGGCAAATTCTGGTCACCGGAGCTGCATCGGTTTGGCGATCTGAAATCGCCATTTCATTACGCGTTTTACGACAAGAAAGGAGGAAGCATTGTCGTTGAAGTGGAAAATGGCAAATTCCATGTCTATGACAATCCCACTCGCGTGATGACAAATGGTCCCGCATTCCCCTGGCATCTGACAAATCTGAATAATTATACGCAATTAACCAATGTGGACCGCTCTTCAGGCACATTGGGCGGGATAAAAGTGATGCAGCCTGATAGCGGGATTGCTATTGCAGACTTGCCATCGTCCGATACGTCGGTTTCCCGTTTTATACGCGGCGTTTATTACACCACATATGCGCCGCAAGCGACATCCGCCCACGATGCAATGAATACGCTTGCGCATATTATGAGCCGTTTCGATCGTCCGAAAAATATTACGGTTGATTATATGGGGAGTGAAGGGGAAGGCAACGCCACCCGCAAACCGGTCTCAGAATATACGGTCTGGACAACGCTGTCTGACTTGACGCACGGTGAGATGATGGTGCGCGGCTACAATGATATCAACTATAAAACCTGGTCCCTTTCTCAGTTTAAGAACGCGACTGCGCCCGTGTTCGAGAAAATCAACGTCAAAGGATAAACCGCTCGTCTCTGTTTAGTTTCCCCGGTAGTCTCGGCGAAGGTAATGGAGGCTACCGGCGGTTGCTTCTCTTTATCATGCACGGTAATTAATTATCACGATCACCAGCGCCAGGATGGTATGCTAAATCCATTCAAAATCCCCTGGATATGGATTGGAGGGCGCATGGTTATACCTGAGGTCAGGCAGGAGAGGCTCTATCAGAAGATAGCCAACCTCATCATTAAGCTGATCAATGATAATATTTTTCCACCGGGAACTTTTTTACCGCCAGAACGCGAACTGGCAAAACAGCTTGGCGTGAGCCGCGCCTCCTTGCGAGAAGCCCTTATTGTACTGGAGATCTCGGGATGGATCGTGATTCAGTCCGGTAATGGGGTTATCGTTTCAGATAAAAAACACCTTGCCAGCGACTATACCATTGAAGAAATTCTCTCTACTCGCGAGCTGGTCGATAGCCATTGTGCGCGCTTAGCCGCACAAAACGATAACGTTGACGTCATCAACCAAATAGAGGCGATTTATCATCGTATGGATCAAGCCATTAACGATAATAACGTCCACGGCTTTTACTCGCTGGATAAAGAGTTTCACCTTGCGATCTCTGAGGCCAGCCGTAACCGGGTGTTGTTCGATATGTCCCGTATGTTATGGGAACAACGGATTAATATCCCTTATGCCGGGCTTGATGAGCAGTCTGGAGACAGAAATGTTTTACTTAATCTCAACAAACAACATAAAGCGATAGTGGATGCGATGCGCCAGTCTGATGCTGACAGCGCCTATGAGGGATCTCTGGAACATTTACGCTATGTGAGAAAGATTGTCGGCGGCTAAGTTTGTCGGTAAATAACACCGCATGGCGGATATGCCATGCGGTGGAGCTTGCCGTAAATCAATGGAAAACAGCATTAATCTTTAAGTAGCGCTCCGGATAGCGATCAAGTTCTTTAACTGCATCAGGGATCTCATCAAGATTGACGACCTTACTGACAACATCTTGCGGATTAATCTCCAGCGTTGACAGCATGCGTAATGCCTCATCAAATTCACCGGCACTGGTGCGGGAACCGCGTAAATCCAGTTCTTTGTAGGTGATCAGGTTCGTCGGCAGCGACGTTTCCTGTTTTGGCCATCCGGTAAACGAAATACGACCAGCAAACGATGCTAAATCAAGCGTATTTCGAATAGCGCTATTTGCGCCGGAGGCTTCTATCACGACCTGCGCCATGGTGCCGTGGGTGATATTTTTAATAGCGTCGATAACCTGATCGTCAGCGGCGTTCAGCACATAGGGAACGCCAAGCTTTTGCGCATAGCGTAGCCTTTCTTCCACAATATCGATCAGAATAGGCGTTGCCTTGTAATGACGCGCGCTTAATGCCGCCATAAGACCAATGGCCCCCGCGCCGATGATGGCAACATATTCCCCAGCCTTAACGTTTGCCCGATGCAGCGCGTGCAGAGCGATAGTCAGCGGTTCTGCCAGCGGCGCCATTTCAGAAGGCACATTATCTGGTATTTTATGAATTAAATGTGCGGGATGAGTAACCACCTCCTGCATTGCGCCATCGACATGCACGCCAATGACGTTTAAATTTTCACAACAGTTAGTTCTGCCGACAGAGCAAGGGTAGCAGTGACCACAATAAATATAGGGGTCAACAATCACGCGGTCGCCTTTTTTAATATTGTCCGGCATTCCGGTACCTTCCTGAAGAACAATTCCGGTCACTTCATGCCCAATAATTCTTGGGTAAGTAACCAGTGGGTTCGTTCCACGAAAAGCCCCGATATCCGATCCGCAAATGCCTGCAGCATCAACCTTAATTAATACTTCATTTTCTTTCTTATGGGGATAATCCACCCAGCGGGTTTCAACTTCACCAGGCTTATTAATGAACACAGCTTTGACTTTCATTGGCTTTGAATCCTTTACTTTTTACAAACACGAAGACCAACAGGCTTGAAACGATAGCGATAGCACCAGCCAGATAGAACGCATAGTCATATTTACCGCTAAATTGAACGATAAAACCGGTGACAAGCGGACCGATAATACCGGATATATTAGCCAGGCCATGCATGGCTCCGCCGACGCTCCCTACCTTATCTTTATGAACAACATCCTGAATAACCGCCCAATAAATTGGGCCTGTTAAATAGAGCAGGAAGAGTGAAACTGACATGAGCGTAATTGCGCTACCAATAGTGCTAACAGTACCGGAAACGGCAACACATACCGCCGCGCCTGCCAGACATACGCCCAGAATAAGTCGACGTGAGAGCAGAGCATTACCGGTAATCCGATAAATTACATCAGAACAGACGCCGCCGAGCACCATACCAATGGCACCGATGACCCAGGGAATTACCGTGGCGATACTAATTTCTTTAATATCGAGATGTAACGAATGGTTCAGGTAACTTGGGAACCAGGTCAGGAAGAAAAAAAGAATATAGTTGTAGCTGAAAAAAGCCAGAGTTGTCGCCCATACCATTGGTTGTTTCATGTAATAGCCGAGTGAAGGTGTAGCCCGGCCATCATCAGATAAAATAACGTCCTCATGATTTTCAAAATCAATGCGTTCTTCCGGCGCCAGGCGTTTACTCATTGTTGGTTTATCGCTAACGATAAAGTACCACAGCAGTACCCAGACCAGGCCAAATAAGAAAATAATGCCAAATGCGGGGCGCCAGCCTAAGGATAACGCCAACAGGCCCACAATCGGCCCGGACACCGCGCCGCCGAGCGGGGAACCGGCGCTAAAAATTCCGATCGCCGTGGCAGACTCCTTTCGGGAAATCCAGTTATTGATGATTTTATTTCCGGCAGCGCTGACCGGTCCTTCAGCCATACCGAAAAGAACGCGCACGATAAGCATTGTCCACAATCCGGTGACCAAACCAGTTAAGCCACAAAATACAGACCATAGTAACGCTGCGATGAGAAAAACCGTTTTTGGCCCAACTTTATCGCTGGCCCAGCCACCAATAAAATTAAACAGGGCGTATCCGATAAAAAATGCGCTGAAGATCATTCCCATCTCCGCGGCGTTAAATCCTAACTCCTTTTCGATCAAGGGGGCAGTTATCGACAATGCTGAACGATCCATATAGTTGAGCATGTAAACTATAAATAGAAGAAAAACGATAAGCCATCCCATTGTTTTTCTTTTCATGATTAATCCTCTTATTGTGGTCTAGCGGCCTGACCACAATATTTTAAGGTTATTTTCAAATCACCTCTCTTGTGGTTAGAACGTGATCAATATAACAAAAATTTATCGCAGAGGATTTTTATCCATCGCAAGCGTGATGGATAAAGTTCTTTAAAATCAGACAATTACTTGAAAATTCAATCGAGACTATCGTTTTCCCCTAATCCACGCCCCGGTAACGTTTGACATGCAGCGTTAACAGAAGGTGGCGCTGTCTGTGGGTATTTTTCATCGGGCGTAATATAAACCTGACTCGTGGCGACATAGCCATCATTAAAAGTGGCTTCGATATAGGTAGCTTCCCAACCTGTCTTCGGTTCATTTAACGTAATACTGATCTTATTGTTGGCGGGGATATCTATTGTAAGTGGCTGATAGCGGATGCCACAGGCATAACGAAAATCACGCGCATTTGGATTGTTGGCTATCCAGCGAACGACTTTTACCGGCGCTTCTGAGAAATAGACCGTAAGAAGATGGTGGTGAATAAGGCCGATCAACTGTGGTAATGTTTTTTTACTTTGAAACCTATTAATAAAAGGAACGAGGCTTTCTTCAGCGAACTGGTTAATTGAGTAGTGGTTCATATTAGGCACTATACGTAATGATTTTACGCCAGGAAGTTTGCTATAATAAAAGCGAGTATTGTCTGGTACGAAAAAATCATCGCCGCTTGCATTAATAATATATTTCGGTATTGCAAGGCGGGGTTGATAAATAGTGTTGAGATATCTTAGCGGATCTATTATTTGCCTTAGCTGGGTAAATGTGGGGGATTTTATTTTCTCATCTATGCCTTGCTGGTAGTAGGGGTAGAATGTAATGGGCCAATTTCCACCGTATGATTGATAAATATGCTCAAGTGAAGCATCAATATCAAGTAGATCAATGGCGAAGGGAACAATTGCTTCAACATCAGGATCGGCAATAGCTGACAACCAGGTGGTCCACCCACGCTTTGAAATACCTGTAATGATAAAGGAATTTATATTCCATTGCGTTAACTCCTTTTTTGCTAATCTCATCGCTTGCGATAGGGCAGTGACCATAGGAATATTTAAAGGCATTAACTTACGTTGCTCCGGCGCTTCCATAAATAATGCCCAGCTTCGGGAAACGCTTTCGTCCTCTTTCAGTGGTTTTTTATCATCCTGAAAGGTTAAATATTGGTTAGGTATATCACTCACTGATATTACGATGGTATTCGTATCACGGGAGATGCTTGCCAGTGTTTCCTGGGGGAGATCACCGGGTTTACCAGTGATTTGTACGCCTTTATCATAATTAATTCCGTTGTTTACAACCACCAAAGCATGGTGCTCTTTTGCCGTTTCAGGGATATAAATATCAACGTTATGTCGCCATTGCGCAGGGGTTACCATGTCATCTGGCGACCAGTGTTGCGATAATAATTCATAGTGTCTGACTACCACCTGTGCTAATGGAGCTGTATTAATCAAGGTATATTTTAGCGGTGTGCCTGAAATCTGCTCCCGGTAGTCGGGGAGAACATGAGACAAATCACACTCCGGGCTGTTTCGACAAAAGAAGATGTTGTTATGAAGTAGTGTATAAACTTTTGTAGAAATGAAAAACAGTACGATAACAACGAGATATGTTTTTTTCATGCTTTCCCCGCGCTTTACAAGGGCAAATGCCAGCCAGCATAATTTCCATAAATACCTCTTAAACATTCAATATAAGTACAATACTTTTGATAAATAAGGGAAGAAGGGAACAATAATGTTTGTGACGTTGTCACATTATTCTGTTTCTGGTTTCACTATTAGCACTGAACTTTTTGAAAGGTAAATCATTGCCGTCACCAGACCAATAATGGCGACAGAGATAGCTATACCGATCCAGACGCCATACAGAGCATAACCCAGGACAAATCCGCCCAATACGGGGGATATAAAATCAGCGATTGCGATTAATGCCTGCGCCGTTCCGATGACGATACCTTGTCGGGCAGGCGATACATGGACGGACAAGGCGGCAAGATAAGTGGGTTTGGCTAGCGCATCAGCGATGCTAATACAAACGATAGCAAAAACAAGCACAGGTATGGTCGTGGCGATACCCGCAGTGAGAAATCCAGTACAAAGAAGGGCGAAGATGAGGATAATTAGCTTTCGCTCCGAAAAATATTGGCTCACCCAACCTAACAGAAATAGCTGAACGAAAATATTAATAACCCCGTCCGCCATTAACAGATAGCTTAACGCTTTTGGCCCAAAGGGAAGCCCATTCCAGATGAAGGTGTCAGAAAGAAAAACAGGTAATTGTGAAGAGTACATGCCATAGGCGAAGAAATGACAAAGCATTACGATGATTAAGACGCGAAGGACTGGCATCTTTAAAATAGCGCGGGCAGAGAACGACGCTATTTTATCTGTGGTACGTGATGTTGTGGAAGGGTCTTTTAACCCCCAAATCGCGACCAGGGCAGACCCAAGGACAAGTATAAAGGCGGCGTAGATCGGCGCGCCCAGACTGATACGCGATAGCCACCCGGAAACGCCTGCCCCGACAATACCGCCTAAACCAATGCAGCCTGTGAGGATACCGATTGCCTGACGCCGATTTCTGACGTGCGTACAATCGGCAATATAGGCTGCGGCGGCTGACAAATTCCCGGCGCTAATGCCAAAAAGCGTGCGGGCGAGCAGGATAAACAGGATACATTGCGCGTTGGCGAGTAATAGTAAACTTATCGCCGCAATAGCCAGCGTGACAATCAGTATTCGCTTGCGGCCAACGCGATCGGAAAGGTGGCCAATCAGGGGCGCCGCACAAAATTGGCTAAAAGCTTCAGTGGCGATGATGATTCCAATGATAAGCGGCGAACCGCCCATCTCGCGGATATAAAAAGGCAGTACCGACATTACAGCCGCTGTACTGGCGGCATAAAGGCCGACAAGCAGGAAAACAGGCAAAATACGCCGCTTGTTGAGCGGGGTGATAGTTTCGCTGTCGGTGTTCTCATAGACATTAGTATTCATCTTTAATCCCTATGGCAAAACGAGAGAGATAATTTTCAATATCGTTGCTCTGTTTGCCGTGAAAGAATGCGCCGACATAGCCATCGGGTCGGATCAGCACGCATTGACCCGGCGCCAGTTGATAGGACTCCCGGAAGTGCCCCAGGGTATCGATGAGCTCGTCCTGCTCGCCAATGTGATGAATACGCAGTCCTCGCCGCGCATTGATGACCTTACCGTGGGTTTCGTAGGCCAACAGATTCCAGTCCGGACCTTGTAGTAACTGAAATAATCGTAATGATTGGCCGCCGGCGCCCAAAAGAGGAGCATCCGGAGCTCTTTCTCCCGCTTGTAACCCATGCTGACGTTCGGGCAACGTGTGGGCTAAGGGGGAGTCGGTATACTGGATGTCAAGTTGTTGAACGTCGCGTTCTCGTTTGATGCCACCCTGTTTTTGAGAGTCAAGTAATCGGGTCGAAAGGTGGAGCAGTGATTCGGCTACCGGGCGGCGTTCCTGTTCATAGCTATCGAGAAGCTCTTCTCCTGCGCCCCGCAGCGAGGCTGCCATTTTCCACCCCAGGTTATAGGCATCCTGGATGCTGGTATTTAATCCTTGCCCACCCGTCGGCGGATGCACATGAGCGGCATCACCGGCTAAAAATACCTTACCCACACGGTAATGTTCCGCTATGCGCGCATTCATCTGGTACTTCGATACCCAGGGAATCGAATGGATGCGAACATCCGTCCGCCCGATTCGTTCAGTAAGAAAAGCCGTGAGCACGTCGGCTGAGAAATTCTGCGAGTCGTCCGGGGCCAACAACGCCTGGATTTGAAAGAGCTGCGTGCCGGCGAGAGGGCAAATCGTTATCATCCGCGTCATATCGCCATCGTTAAAATGGTGCCATACATCCCGGTTCAGACCGGAAAGTGAAGCGTCAGCCACAAGCGCATGGATTCCCAACATACGACCGGGGAAGCTGACGCCTAATTTTTTTCTGACAAAGCTTCCGCCGCCATCCGCACCTATCAAATAATGCGCGATGATGACCTCTTCTCCAGCCGGCCCGGCAACATACGCGGTGACTGTGCGTGGGGTTTGCGCAAAATGTCGTAACTCGCAGCCGAACTCCACCCGATGTCCCCATGCTTTTAATTGCTCTCGCATAATCGTTTCTGTCACGTTCTGTGGAACCATCAATGGCAGATGGTAGGGTTCGGCGTGGGTCGGTTTTGTATGATGCGCAATATCTGAATCTACGTAGCTTCCGTCATGACGGTAGGTTCGTAGTCGGGGATAGAGCCCGCCGGCGGCGACCACTTTATTGAGTATTCCAAGATCCTCGAAGATTTCTTGCGTTCGCGGCTGAATACCTTTACCGCGGGAGCCGATAAAAGGCGTCGTTCTTTTCTCAATCAGGCGAAATGAGACCCCGTGACGCGCCAGTTCGATGGCTAAAGTAAGCCCGGTAACGCCAGCGCCGCAGATCAGTACATCTGTAGTGGTGTATCTTGTCATCGTCTCTCCGATATGTGTATTATGCACATAAGAGGAGACATGCTATGTCAGAAAATAAAAATGTGCAAGATACACACATTTCCGAGCAAATGAAGGCGCTTCACGGTGCGTTGATTCGCGTGGTGAGCGCGCTTAACCGGCCTCGTAATGATGAGAAATTAATTGCAGAGGCGGGGATACAACTCGATCGTGCGCTATTTTCGATCCTTATTAGTATCGAACGTTTAGGGCCGATTGGCGTTGTTGAGTTAGCCGAACGTGCCGGTCGTGATTATACGACGGTAAGCCGACAGGTCGCCAAACTGGAGAAGCTGGGGTTGATAATACGGCAGCATAATGCCATCGATCGTCGTATACGCGAGGCCGTTATCTCCCGTACAGGAAAGGCGATGACGGAGCGTATAGACGCTGCGCGAGAGCAAATGGGCAAAGTTGTTTTTAAAGACTGGCCTCAGGATGAACTTGATGTCTTTGTTCGGCTAATGCAAAAGTTTGCCGATGCAATGGATAGCGATGCTTCAATGCCGGAATAAGCAAAAGAAAAGGGCGGTCAAATCCGATCGTCCAGGCTAATATCGGTATCTGACATTGATTAAATAGCCAGCAAAGTAAATATAACAACAACATTTATCGAGTTAATTTTCACCCTTTGAAAGGCCAACGTATACTGCAGAATACGGCTATATAACAATCGCCGTATCAATGGTTTTTCAAAGGGTAAATATATGCTTACCGAAAAATATGATTTTCGCATTACCGATCAGATGACTATCCCACTCAGACCTCATTGGATAGCCAATGATTCATACAGGGAAAAGTGTAAAATGCTTGTCCTCAACCGGAGTAAAGGGGAAATTCATAAGGTAGACTTTAGTAAAGTAACAGATTATATCAAAGAAGGTGATGTAATCTGTTTTAACGACAGTACTATAATAAACCATATGTTTATCTGTAAAACAAGACAGAATAGGTTAATTAAAATTGTTTTAGAGGGATTTTTACCAAATAATAGAGTAATTATTTCCGGACTTTTAAAAGAAAGGCTTAACGCGAATGATGTTTTCTATTTGGTTGATAACCCTGAAATTTCCATTAAGATAGAGCAAAGGTTTAGCGAGGAGAGCCAGTACCGGGCCGTTGTAGAAAATCATGAGGCCTTAATTTGCTATTTAGCCAGTCATGGTGAGCGTCTTGATGAGTATGTGGACTCCAGCTTGTTTTATAAATATCCAGATGCTTACCGTTCCGTTTTTTCTAAAAAGTATGGCTCTTTGGAAATACCTTCTGCCGGCATTCATTTTACCTGGGATCTTATCCAAAGAATCAAAGATAAAGGTGGGTTAATATCCTTCATCACTTTACATGTTGCATCAACAGAAATGTTGTCCAACAGAAAAATACAAACAAAATGTGTAGAGGAAGTGACTATCAACGAAGAATACTACGAGGTTCCGCAAGCAACAGCGGATATCATTAATACTGCGAAGCAAAATGGCGGACGTATTTTTGCCGTAGGAACTACCGTTACACGATGTCTGGAATCTGCGTATTCGAGGGAACACAATTGCCTCAAAGCAAGTTCTGGCTGGACTGCGCTTTATATACATCCAGGCTATCAACTGAAAGTGGTTGACTGCCTGCTAACGAACTTACATCAGCCAAAAACGACGCATATGGTGTTAACTGGTCAGTTTGCTGGGGTTGATCTACTCATTA
This sequence comes from Salmonella sp. SAL00672, assembly GCF_046552175.1. Lineage (NCBI taxonomy): Bacteria > Pseudomonadati > Pseudomonadota > Gammaproteobacteria > Enterobacterales > Enterobacteriaceae > Salmonella > Salmonella sp. SAL00672. The sequence continues at coordinate 398,935 of NZ_JBGDUQ010000001.1, forward strand.
AGGCCTATACCTCAGAACATATCCAGTCATGTCAGTTCGATATGTTTGGTGATTGCATGTTAATCATACAGGATGAAGGGCAGGGATGAATAAAATAAAACCGGTACATATAATGCTACCGGTTTTACCGAGAATAAGCATCAGGGGATTCGGGCAATAACCTTTATTTCGAAATCAAAGCCAGCCAGGTAACGCCAACAGCGGTCCAGTTAGGATAAGGGGGATGGGCAAATATCTCCTGTTTCACCGCCATCACGTCGTTAAGTTGTTGCTCTGGATCGGTATGGAAGGTGGTGACATCCACTATGTCATCGAATGTGCATCCTGCTGCAGTCAGTGTTGCTTTCAGGTTTTCAAAAGCAAGCCTCACTTGTTTTTGAAAATCAGGCTCCGGCGTGCCGTCTGTGTGACTGCCTACCTGGCCTGAAACAAACAATAAATCACCAGAACGGATGGCTGCGGAATACCCATGTTCCTCATACAGAGAATGGCGGCCGGCAGGAAAAACCGCGATACGTTGCGTCATAATGTTATCCTCAGATAGCGTAAACACTCCGGGCGGGAATAAAATGAATGTCACATACACAACGTAGGCCATAGTTTCATATATGTGGCATATGTCAAGGTGCCGTCACATAAAAGAACTGAGCCTGTTTGTCGTATCGCTTGACGGGAAAGAGAGCATTTTCTGAGTGATTAGCTTCTGTGTCGTGTCACTTTGTAGATGGCATCATTTTCACGCTTTCCAACGCCAATGACAGTTACCGTGATAATTTCATCTTCGACGCTGTACACCAGTCTGTATCCTGCACCACGCAGCTTAATTTTGTACTGATCCTTTCTTCCATGTAATTGAGAAGCCGGAACCCGAGGGTTTTCAAGCCGTTCCCGTAACTTTTTTTTAAACTGTTCCTGTATAGTATGTCCCAGCTTTTTCCACTCTTTTAGTGCAGATTCGTTAAATGCCAGCTTATAAGTCATCAATGTTGACCTCAATGACGCGTTCATTCGCACGCTCATCGATAATACGACCGAGTTCTTCATCCTCAAGAATATCCATAAGATGAGCATAAAGTGCCGGAGGCACACAGTAGAAAGCCGGTTCATTACGGTTAAGAATGGCAACTGGAGCGCCATCTCCGGCATTGAAAGTTCCCATTGGGTCACGTTTCAGTTCAGTAATGCTTGCTGCAGTAGTCGTTAAAATTTGAAATGCCATAATTTATCTCCTGGTTGATGACTAAATATAGCACCTTTAATAGTACTAATAAAAGCATCCTTCCAGAAAGAGATTCAGCGCCAGCCCAGTCAGGGATGCGGGCTGCTGACGGTTTTTTCAAGGCTAAGTTCAGATGTCCAGAACCTAACTTATGACCACTGAAACGGGCGTCAATAACTCGCCAACCCTTATCAAGCGTGATGTAACAACCGAAGTCAGCCTTGCAGATGGTGATATTATTTTACTTGGTGGCCTTGCTGAACAGTCGGATGGATTATTCTGGCCTCTGACGTGTCGCAGATTGCAGATCGTACAGTCAGGGATTACAACCGTATTGCCAGAGGAAGCGATAAAATATGGTAAGTGATACTCTTGAACAGCGGATTTATGAACTGGTAAGAAGCCATGATGGAATTTACCTTTTTAAGAAAAAAGAACTGACACCGTCAACAGATTTGGATTCAGATCTACAGCTGGAAGATGATGAAGCACTGGCATTGATGGATGATTTTTTTACGACATTTAATGTAGATAGAGGGAGTTTCTCGATCACAACATACTATCCGCCAGAACCACCGCTAAAGCATTTGCTTAATCCGTTTCGCAAAAACGATATTCCTCAGGTGCCGGATTTCACTATAGGTATGCTCATTGCGTCTGCCAGGGCTGGTCGCTGGTTGTATGACTGATTCACGCTGGGGGCTGCTTTCCGCTCTCCGTCATTATTGTCAAGGCTATATGCCCTAACAAGTTATAGAGCCTTACGCTCTATAAAGATATATATTGAACGCTAAAATAATGGACTATTAGGTGACACCATGCCCACTTATAAACAAGTTGTGAACCATGTTAAGAAACATGTATTGTGGAAAGAAGAGTATTTTGAACGCTATTATCGGCTCAATCCTGAACTGGTTCAGAAGCGTTTGGATAAAATTTATCAAGCTAAAGATGATCTAATGGTGCTTATCAGTACTCAATTATTTTGTTTCTTGCAGGCTAATGGCACGCTCTATTTTGATGGTTGCTATAAAACAGGGAAAGCAGATAACTCATTGCTTTGTACTAATCTTGCTCTATGGAGTATCGAGCTAGCTTGTGATCATTTTGATATTCGGGAAGAGCGGGGACATACCACGAAGTTTAGCGAGCAGGGAGAGAGTTGGTTAACACTATTCGCCTGCAATCAATTCTCTTTAGTTCCTTATTGCTATCCGGCCATTCAGCGCGGGTTTCAAAGCGGCGTATTGAAAGAAATTGTTCCGTTTTATCGTGAACAGAAATTGGGTATCCTGGCGATGGAGATAATGGCGCGTGAACGGGGGGATACAATCAACTGGGAAGCAATGCAAGTGCGTGTTGATCCTGTCTATCTGGACTTTTGCCAAAACATTTTATTGTCATCAGATGATGAACTAGTCCGCACCGGATTAATTACGCTATGTGATAAGCATCTTGAGTGGACCGATTTTCATAATAGCGATAAGCATTGTTGCTTGACTGGCTATGAAATTCAGCGTCAGGATCTATTACTCTGGCCATTTGAATATCAGGCGGTAAAAAACTGGCGAGCACGTCAAGGGTTAAGTACACCAATGATTGAACATCCATTGATGAATAGCCCGATGACGACAGCGAATTGTCCTGACTTTTCGCAGTGGCAGCGTCCAGAGTGGTTCAATCCGTTAGTTGATTTTTTGGCGCAGCGCAGGCCTGAGCTGGCATTTTTACGACATCTCTTTATTTAAGTGAGCGATTATTGTCCAGTTTTCTCTGGGCCTGGCGCGCAACTCCAAGCACATGACCTAGTCTTTTATTATCAACAATTGCGACGGGGTCCACCTCCGACAACCGGTCGAAGGTGGAATAGGGGAGCAGAACGCCATTCAGCCGCAGTTCCTTATGCCCGTCAGGATAATGCCAGACTTCGATACAGTGGTGGTCGCAGCCATCAATTTGTATCAGCTCGCCAGTACAAGGCCGCCTGTAACGAGGCTGATGAATTTTCGGCGCGCGTTATCTGCGAGGGATCCAGATTCCGGCTTTTATCATGAGGCGTCGGATAGTTTCCTTGCCAAGAACCAGACCGTGAACTTCCTCCAGATTTTCCAGCGCCAGCGTGGGGCCAAAATCACGGTAGTGCTCCCGGATTATACAGAGTGCCTGATCTATCAGTGAAGTTGGCAACAGACGGTTACCAACGCGGCCACGACTATGGTTGTTCATGCCAAGTGGTCCGAGTTGGCGATAACGTTTCAGCAGCCGTCTGCAATGGCGTGGCGTAATGCCGAGCATCTCAGCAGCCTGACCGGGATGTAAATTGCGGTCGATGGCATCCTGAAGGATTTTGAGGCGGTTGATTCCTTTCACGGTGAACATCCCGGCGTCATGTATAGCCATAGAAAACGCCTCATCAGGAAAATGCGAGTCGTTGTCTAGACATGCAGATCTGAGAACTATAGCCTGGACATTCCTATAAATGAGCCACAAATAGACATTAGCATTGAGCCTCTACAATGTTGATGCGCATAATGTATATTATGTTAAATGCATCAGGGCATTTTAAAAGACGTGTTAAAACGGCTGGATTCGTGTATGTCAAAAAACTTCTGGCCCATAAGTTTGATCCCTTCCCTGCCGTGACGCTGCGCGAATTCTGTTGATTTGCACCCGCTTATCCTGCACACGATTTCACGCAGCACACGCCACGCAGACATAAAAAAACCGGCCACTGTGACCGGTTCGTCGCGCAGGTTTTTGCTCAGTGGGTTTTACCCTGGTCCGCTGCTTTTTCTGACTGATGTTCTGCAGCTCTGACAACGGCTATAAACGCTTTGATACCCGGATCCACATCCGGCGACAACATGCGCATTGTTGATTTGGCATTCCTGCCGAACCTCGTCAAAAATCGCAGGATAAGCGAACGTGACTTTAATCAGCGTGCGCAGCATCCCTTTGGCGACTTCCATTTCACCCGCCAGAATTAATTCGTGTATCTCCTGGATAATCTGAACCCGCGGCCCGATGTCTTTTTCGATGTCATACGCGGCCATGTTTTTTACTCCTCAGATAATTCGCCGGCGTCCAGATCGTTATGATACTGACAATACACTGGAAAATCTGACGGTCGAAGCAGCTACCGGGGAAAAACGGTAGACCAGTTAGCACAGCGTTTGCGTGAACTGGTGGATAGTTCGGGGAATCAGCGGAAGACCCCCTATTCTCAACCATTTCCTCACAGGCTTTTCTGAACAATGTGATTGTTTGAGTAACTTTACGACAATTGCTACAAAAACTGACTTCCGCTACCAGACGGTATACACAGTATGACTATTTCTTTTTATATGCCCCATACAAAAGCGATACTGGTGTTTTTTCTAACATCTGGATTTCATTTTTATGTGCTTTATGTTCACTAAAAATATCTGCCAGACTTTTACCTCCAAAGGCCAGGCCAATTCCCGTTGCTGCTGCTGAAAGTAATGTCAGTTGCGGCATGGCAAGAGAAGCTATACCTAACGTGGCTGTTCCTGCAAAAATTAATCCGGATGAGATATTATGATGCTATCAAAATAAATCCCCAGAGATCTAAGGTGATTAGATATGTTATAACCAAAGCGTTGAATCGGAAGTAATAATCGATAACTTTTAGACGCCCGCACTTCTGTTATAAGCGCCGCGGCGTGAGTATCCCAAAATTTATTTAGCAACACGATTAGGTTTGTAAGTTGATTATCTAACTCGGGAGAGCTAATTAGCTCTTTCAGGATGAATCTACGTAATTCTTTTAGTTCTAAATTTCTGAATGCATATTTATATTTTTCAGAAAAAGCGTTTTCCATCAATAAAACATATTCATTCTGTATGCTTTTTGTAATACTACTCATCATCTATCTCCGAACCACCACGCAACGATTTCCCAGTGTAGTGGTTCTTATCATGTGTATATTGTTAGTCATGTTATCGTAGAAAATTCAGTGGTCAATAACTCATTGAGGTAGCTACTAAAATTTGCAGTTACCAGGATTTAGGATGATTTTAAAAATGTTTATAAATTCAGGCTGCGCCGCAGTGATTGCACTGATTTCCACGTAACATGATAATCAATGGCTTTGATACCCTTTAAACGAACAAATATGAGCTTAACATGGCGACAATAAAGGATGTTGCATCCATGGCCGGTGTATCAACCGCGACTGTATCACGCGTCATTAACCAGACCGCGTGGGTTGAACCCGTCACGCGCGAACGTGTAGAGAAAGCCATGCGCGATCTCAATTATCGCCGGAATGCCGCCGCTATCGCGCTGGCGAAACGTAGCGGCGATATGCTCGGATTGTTAACCGGCAATCTGGCAGATCCTTTTTTTGCCCGCCTTGCTCGCGGCGTAGAAGATGTTTCTCGTAAGCAGCAGTATCGCTTGATGGTATGTAGCGGCGGCCACGACGAAGAAATGGAAAAAGCGGGACTGGATTTTCTGGTTAATCAAGGCTGTGAGGCTATTGTTGTACACGCCAGCCGATTACCGGATAAAGAGCTGCTGCGCTACGCAGCCCACTTTCCAGCGCTGGTTGTTGTTAATCGTTATATCGCCGGTATGGCCAACCGGTGTATCTGGCTGGAAAATCGCAGCGCCGCCAGGGAAGCGACCCGATATCTCCTGGCGAACGGGCATCGGCGCATTGCCTGTGTGACATCTGACTTGCCAATTATTGATCGTCAGGAACGCCTTGATGGTTACCGTGAGGCGCTGGAAGAATATGGTATTTCTCCAGACCCTCGCTGGGTGATTAGCGTTCCGTTTAACGAAGAAGGCGGCGAGCGGGCCGCGCATCAACTTATTAATAGCGGGCTTCCCCTTACGGCAGCGGTCACGTTTAACGATGTGATGGCCGCTGGCATTATGCGTATTCTTCATCAACGCGGCGTTCAGCTTCCGCAACAGCTCTCTATTGTCGGCTTTGATGATGTGGTGCTGGCCCGGTATCTTTATCCGGCGTTAACAACAATGCATTATCCGGTCGAACAAATGGCGCGTTGTGCCGCGCAACTGGCGATACAGTTATACCAGGGCATTACGCCGCCGCCCAGCAGCAATCATTTCAATGCCGAACTGGTGATCCGCGATTCTGTCGCGCCCTATTTTTCACGGTGAATGCGTCGTCAACAGTAAAAACCGTGATGGCTGTCAAATTAACCCTTCTCATGTAATCGGTTACATGGACGAAAGTAATGGATCACAGTAGTGGAAAGCGTATCCCCCTACCCTTGAGCTACCTTACTGACCGGAGCTCCATTATGAGTGCATCACAAAACAAGAAGAAAACGCTGTCATTGGGTTTAGCGCTAATCCCAGTCATCTCCATGTTGCTATTGTTGATTATCGGTTACGGCATCATGGGGCTACGTATCGAACCGCTCCTTCTATGCTCTGCGGCGGTAGCGGCAGGCATTGCATGGTGGCAAGGATACTGTTGGGAAGACATCATCAACTCAGTGGTGGATAAACTGGCTAAGGCAATGCCGGTTATCATGATCCTGATCTGCGTGGGCGGTTTGATTGGCACCTGGATGTTTAGTGGCACCATTCCCTACATGGTGTACTGGGGGCTAAAACTCATAAGCCCGGAATATATTTTGATTGCAGCCTTCTTTTTAACCAGCGTGGTCTCCGTCTGTACCGGTACATCGTGGGGGTCCGCCGGGACGGTTGGCGTTGCGTTAATGGGGGTTGCCGCCGGGCTGGACGTGTCTCTTGCAGCAGCAGCTGGCGCCGTCGTTTCTGGCGCTTATTTCGGCGACAAAATCTCACCGTTGTCCGACTCGACTAACTTTGCCGCGATTGTCGCAGACACTACTCTGTTTGAGCATATTCAGCATTTACTTTGGACGACCCTGCCAAGTTTCCTGCTTGCCGCCGTGGTTTATCTTATCGCCGGACACAGTAATATGCTGGGCGAGGTGGCCACGCCGCAGCGCGTTACGGACATCATCCACTCGCTGGAGTCGCTATACCATTTTAATATTGTTCTTATTTTGCCGCCGATGATCGTACTGTGGGGCGCAATTCGCAAGAAGCCTGTCATCCCATTAATGTTAAGCGCCTGCGTACTTGCCTTATTCCTTGGCGTCATCATGCAGGGACTGAGCATCAAACAGGGACTGGACGCTTTCATTGATGGATTTGATATCGCCATGTTCCCACAAGGCGCAGAAGGTGTCGTGGCCGATGTTCCACGCCTGCTAAACCGGGGCGGAATGTTCTCGATGATGGGAACGATACTGTTAGTTTTCTGCGCTTTTTCATTTGCCGGAGCGCTAACGTTAACCGGCGCGTTAACGATCATCATTAACCGACTGCTGACCATTATTCATAGCGTTGGTCAACTCATTGCCGCCACTATCGGCACCACAATTTTGGTCACAGGAGCGACCAGCGACGGTAAACTGGCATTGTTAGTTCCCGCCGAACTGTTTAAAGATGCCTATCGTCGTATGGGGCTGGATACTAAAAACCTTTCACGGACGATAGAAGATGCCGGTACCGTTATCGAACCTCTCCTGCCATGGACCTCGGCTGGCGTCTACATGGCGACCACGCTGGGCGTTAGCACGCTTGATCTTCTGCCTTGGGCTATCCAGTGCTATGCGGCGATCTTCTTCGCATTAATTTATGGTTTTAGCGGAGTTGGTATTGCCAGAACTGCCTCCGCTTCAGAAAAGTCGCCGCAAACGTCAGTGACGAAATAATAAGGAAACAAGATGGATTTTAACCAGATTATCAATCGCAACAATACTGGTTCGGTAAAGTGGGATTTTATTGAGCGTCACTTTGGCGACGGCGCTGGGAAACTGCTGCCGATGTGGGTTTCTGATTTCGATTTTGCCTGCCCGCCTGAGGTTCAGGCGGCATTGCATCAGCGAATCGAGCACGGCGTATTTGGCTATAGCGATCGTGATGAAGCCTATTTTAACGCCCTGCTTCACTGGTTTTCGTCACGCCACCAGCTCACGTTAAAACAGGAATGGGTATGCAGCGTGGAAGGCGTCGTACCAGGGTTGGCACTCTTGGTGCAAATGTTGACGCATCCAGGCGACGGCGTAGTGGTACAGGGGCCATACTATGGCTCCTTCGCCAAAATAATCACGCTTAATGGTAGAAAACTGCTGGAGAATCCCCTTAGCGAGTCGCCGGACGACGGCTACCAGATGGATTTTTGCCAACTGGAAAGGCTGTTTCGCCATGAGCGCCCTCCGCTGATGATTTTGTGTAATCCACATAATCCAACCGGGCGTTGCTGGTCGGCCAACGAGCTGGAGCAACTGCTTTTATTATGTGAAGCTTATGATGTCACTCTCATCTCGGATGAAATATGGGCCGATCTATTGCTGCCCGGCGAAACCTTTACCTCGGTACTGCATTTAGGGGAGCGCTGGCATAAACGGGTCATCTCCGCCACTGCGGCCAGCAAAACGTTTGGCTTATCGTCGTTGCGAATTTCTAATTTTCTCATTCCCGATCCTACGCTTCGCCAGCGATTCCTGTCTCGTCTGGACGCTCATGGGCTGGACGTCTTTAACGCCCTCTCCGTTCAGGCGGCGACTACCGCATGGAATGAAAGCAGACAGTGGCTGGATTCGCTACTGGATTACCTGGCGGAAAACCGCCGCTGGTTTGTTGAACAGGCGACAGAGCACCTTCCCTGGGCAAGAATTGTCCCGGCGCAGGGAACCTATTTATTATGGATGGATTGTAAAAAACTGGGACTGGATGACGAACAGCTAAAATGGGTGATGGCGGATGTCGCGGGTATTGCTCCTTCAATGGGCAGCGGCTTTGGCCCGGCGGGCAGCGGATTTATCCGTTTAAATCTGGGATGTCCACGTACCTACCTTGAAATGGCAATAGACGGCCTGAAGCGAATATCGGTGAAGACAATCAAAGGAATACCAACAGGCGGATGAATTTTTCGGGCGGTAAACTAACACCGGTGTTATTTCTGCGGCATGATATCGCCTGAGCGCCAGTAAAAAACCGGCCATCAAGGCCGGTTGGGTCCGGAGCGCGGTTTTACTATCAGGGGCGTCTGAATAACACGATACTGCGCCCGGCCAGATCGAAATCCATTTCTTCGGTAATCCGCATTCCCTGCTGCGCGTTATCGGCAGTCGTCAGTTCAAGTACCCAGCCGCCTTCTCCCCACATCGGAATACGGAACGGTACGCTGCCTTCAAACGGATTGAAAAGCAGTAAGGCGTCATGCCAGATCCCCGCTTCCGGCTGAAGATCGGGTCGACTAATACATACGCCTATCGTCGATCCCTCATCCCATTGTTCGGATTGCTGCGCCCCTCCGCCGGCGTTAAACCAGCGGATCTCCAGACCGTCACGCCAGCTCTCCCGGCGCAGCAACGGTTGCGTGGCGCGCAGTTGAATCAGATGACGGGTAAACTCCCGTAGCGCATTGGCGGTTTCCGGCAAATTATCCCAGTGGACCCACGATATTTCACTGTCCTGACAGTAGCCATTGTTATTGCCCATCTGACTGCGGCCAAACTCATCGCCCGCTAATAACATTGGCGTACCGTGCGAGAAAAGCAAGGTGGTCAGGAAATTACGTTTCTGTTGCTCGCGTATCGCATTGATGCCTTCGTCGTCGGTTGGCCCTTCTGCGCCATAGTTACAGGAGCGGTTATCATTATGCCCGTCATTATTATCTTCGCCATTGGCTTCATTATGTTTGTCGTTATAAGACACCAGATCGTTCAGCGTGAAGCCGTCATGGGCTGTAATAAAGTTAACGCTTGACCAGGGGCGACGGCCGCGCAAATCATAGAGATCGCCGGAACCCAGCAGGCGTGCGGCGAAATCATTTGTGACGTTGTCACCTTTCCAGTATTCGCGTACCGTATCGCGGTATTTATCATTCCATTCGCCCCACCCTGGTGGAAAGCCGCCAACCTGATAGCCGCCCGGTCCGATATCCCAGGGTTCGCCAATCAGTTTCAGTTTTGCCAGCACCGGGTCTTGCGTTACCGCATCAAAAAAGCCGCCTCTCTGATCAAAGCCTTCCGGCTCACGACCAAGAATGGTGCCCAAATCAAAACGAAAGCCGTCGACATGCATTGACTCCGCCCAATAGCGAAGGGAATCCATCACCATTTGCAGTACCCGTGGATGAGAGGTATTGACGGTATTACCTGTCCCTGTATCGTTAATGTAATAGCGATGCTGATCGGGCATGGTGCGATAGTAAGAGAAGTTATCGATACCTTTAAATGACAGCGTGGGACCAAGTTCATTCCCTTCTGCCGTATGGTTATAGACCACATCCAGTATCACTTCGACGCCGGCATCATGGAAAGCGCGCACCATATCGCGGAATCCCTGAATACCTTTTGGACCATAGTAGCGCGTCGCCGGCGCAAAAAAGCCCAGCGAGTTGTATCCCCAGAAATTTTTCAGTCCTTTATCGAGCAGATGCTGATCGTCCGGGAACCAGTGAACGGGTAAAAGCTCGACGGAGGTAATACCCAGACTTTTAATGTAATCCACGCTGGCTTTATGCCCCATGCCCTCAAACGTACCGCGTAGAGGCTCAGGGATCGCGGAATTAAGCTGGGTAAAGCCTTTTACATGCGTTTCATAAATAATGGCGTTCGACCACGGTATGGAAGGCCGTTGTCTATCCTCCCAATTCGCCTCAGCCGGATCAATCACCCGGCATTTAGGCGTAAATGGCGCGCTATCCTGGTCATCAAAGGTCAAATCTTTATCGTCATGAAGTAATTGATACGCGAAATGCGCATCGTTCCACTGAATATCGCCCACCAGCTCACGGGCATAAGGGTCAATAAGCAGCTTGTTGGGGTTAAAACGATGACCATTTTCCGGGTCATAAGGACCGTAAACGCGGTACCCATACAGCGCGCCGGGCTGCAACTTCGGGACATAGCCGTGCCATATTTCGTCGGTATATTCCGGTAACTCCAGACGAGCGATTTCATGCTCCCCGCTCGGATCGTAAAGGCAAAGCTCGACGCGTTCCGCATGGGCGGAAAAAATAGCGAAATTCACGCCTTCGCCGTCATAATTTGCGCCAAGCGTATGGCTGTATCCTGCTCTGATTTCAAAAGCCCTGTTTGTTGTCATTCTCTTTCTCCACCCACGGTAAACGTTGTCCTGTCACGGCACATCAACACATAAACTCAGTCGCTCATTAAAACCAGTACGCCGCCCTGGTGTGAGGCCAACGACAGGCGTTCACCAGGCATTAACCTCTCCTGGGTAAGCACATTGCGATAACGATGCTGATTAAGCTGTCCGGGTATAATAATGTCGGTTCCTGACCAGAAACCGCTATGCGATTGTGACAATAAGCCGTCACATTCGGCGAACACCAGTCGGGGCGCAACAACAATCAGCGCATCATCATGATTGACTCTGGCGTAAGCGATGACCTTGTCGGCACGCTGACCAACAGCCCGCAGCGGTATATAGTCGCCAAAACGGAAGAGCTCATGATTCTGCTGACGCAAACGCAGTAAGGCGGCGGTGGCATACTGATTCACCTGCCCGTCCAGCCAACTCTCCTCGCGCGAGAAAACTCCCGGCGTCAGTTGGTCTAACTGCTGCGCCAGCGTGGCGAAATCCGGTTCGCGGCGGTTGTCGGGATCGACAAGGCTAAAATTCAGCGCCTCGCTCCCCTGATAGATATCAGGTACTCCCGGCGCGGTTAATTTGATAACGGTCTGCGTCAGGCTGTTAACCAGTCCTGCGCGGATGAAGGGTTGCAAGGAACGATAAAAATCCTGCAAAAATGTCTGATTATCCGGCGCCAGTAAATAACGGGCGTAATCAAGCATTGCCGTTTCGTAAGCCTCATTACTGTCCACCCAATCGGTACGTAGCTTCGCTTCGCGTAGCGCTTTCTCCACAAAGGCTTCAAAGCGTATTTTCAGCGCGTTTAAACCTGTTTCGTCCTGTGGTTGTAGCGTCGGGGGCCAGACGCCGGTCAGCGCCTGATATAACATCCACGTATCCGCCGATTTTGGCGCAGTGCCATCATTCAAAAATTTGACATGGGTCTGGTTCATCTGCCGCCAGCGGGCAAGGCATTCGCTCCACTGCTCCGGCGCTTCGGTAAGCGTATACAGCCGTGCTCGCGCATCCTCGCCTCGCTTGGTATCGTGGGTCGACGTACCGGATAACGCATCAGGCTGTCGCGCCTGTCGGGTTTTCATCTCATGGTGAAAGCGTTCGATGGAGAAGTGATGCGTGACGGGCTCGGCGCCGACTTCATTTAACGCCAGTCCCATGTTTTGACGAAAGAAAAGCGTATCCTCTACCGATTTCGCCATCAGCGGACCGGTGAGTTGCTGGAACCGAACGCGAAACTGTGTCGCCTCCTCCTGGCTGGAGGCGGGAACATCGCCGGTAAGAAGACGGCTCAGAAATGTAAGCGCTTCTGGCTGCGGAGGGTTTTCAAGCGTCTTTACCCGTTCCACAATACGGTGTAACAGGCAAATATCGGTCGGCGGTAGCCCTTCTGCCGTGCCGTAAGTGCGATATACGGGAAAGGCAATTAATAACTCGCGTAACGCCTGCCGAACGACGCTCTCTTCCTGTGCGATCTGTAGCTCGCTGGCAATCGACAGCGCAAGCGCGAGCAGCCGGGTAAATTCCCCCTCGAAATTGCGATCGACCATCAGCAATTTAGCCGCCCGTAATTCCGCCCGCATATCCACTGGCGCGCCTTTAACGGTCTCGTAAGCCTGGCGCAAATTGTCTATCTGCTCATCGTCAACCAGCACCTCCGCCAGCGAGGCGATAAATTCATAGCCTGTGGTGCCGGAAACCGGCCAGTCATCAGGAAGTTGCTCGCCTTTAGCGAGAATTTTTTCCACGGTGATATAGCACGCCGGCCCCACTTCCTGACGTAAACGCGCAAGATAGGCTTTCGGATCGGCAAGGCCGTCGATATGATCGATACGTAAACCGTCAACCGCCCCCGTTCTGACCAGCTCCAGAATCAGCCGATGTGTATCGTCGAAGACGGTTTTATCTTCCACCCGCATTCCTACCAGCCCTGTGACCTCAAAGAAACGCCGATATGAAAGCGAGCGAGCGGCATCGCGCCAGGACATTAATTTCCACGGCTGGCGCTCATGCAAATCAGCAATAGCGGCTTTATCGGTAAGCGCCAGTATTTCGGCCTCGCGCCCCTGCCACGTCGCCGGCGCAAGCGGATAATAGTTATCATAATAGGCGAACGTGGGTTTACCCGTAGCGGGATCGGGCTTGATCGCAATTTCTCCGTTTTCCAGCACGGCGTCAAACGTGTCGCCTAAAAAAGGCAGCGTCAGTCGGCGCGACCAGTCAATATCGAAATGGCGCGCGTAACGGCTCTCCTTGCCATATTCAAGCACGTCGCGCCACCAGGCGTTTTCCAGCGAGCTGGCCATGTGATTAGGCACAATATCGATGATCAATCCCAGCCCTTGCGCTTTAAGTTCGGCCACCAGTCTTTCAAATCCTTCACGCCCGCCAATAGAAGGCTCAATCTCATTCGCATCGGTGACATCATAACCATGCGTTGACGCTTTGGTGGCGGTAAAGATGGGTGAGGCATAAAGATGGCTGATACCCAGATTTTTAAGGTAAGGCACCAGCGCCGCAGCGCGATCGAAAGTCATGCCATTGCGAAACTGAAGGCGATACGTTGCAGTTGGGATCATGATGCAGACTCTCCCTGGGCTAAGCGGACAATAAGAGAATGTTGGGAAAGCGACCCGGTGGATTCATTCGGCCAGGCGAAGAGGGTCTTACCCGGTAAATCGGGCAGCAATACCGTCGTGGCGCTAATATTCAGCGCCAGTGACAGTGTTCCTCCCGGTAAACGCCAGCTAACGGCAATAAATCCGGGCGCGGTTTGCAATACCGTTCCTGAGCTCTCACGGGCAGCGGACAGCAGCGGCACGATATGCTTCTGGCGCAAAAGCAGTAGTTCGCGGGTAAACGCTAGCCACGCTTTACCCTCTTCACTGTGCTGTTGCTTCCAGTTAAGTTTTGAGCGTTGAAAGGTCTCTGGCGCATTCGGGTCCGGAACATTTTCCCCTGCATGATCGGCAAACTCTTTTGCGCGACCTTCACGAACGGCGCGGGCTAAATCCCCATGGAAATCGGTAAAAAAAAGAAAAGGACGGCTTTCGCCATACTCTTCGCCCATAAAAAGCAGCGGAATATGCGGTGAAAGCAGCAACGTGGCGAGCAATACTTTTGTTCGTTCAGCACCCGCCAGGGTTATCAGTCTGTCGCCCTGGGCGCGGTTACCGACCTGATCGTGATTCTGAATAAAATCCACAAAAGCGACCGGGGGTTGTCCGGTACTTTTTACGCCGCGAGGTTCGCCGGTTTGCGGTGAAATTTCTCCCTGATAAGCGAATCCTTCGGCCAGCGCTCTTGCGAGGTGTTTTTCCGGGGCATCAGCAAAATCGTTGTAGTAGGCCTGGGTCTCTCCGGTCGCAAAAACGTGGACGGCATTATGAAAATCGTCATTCCATTCGGCGGTAAACAGCGGCGCATTGCCATCCTGATCTCGGGGATGCAGAGAAATAATATTGCGGCTATCTTCGGTAGTCAGATGAATGGGCCTGTCGGTAATGTCTTCCCGAATACGTTGTGCGATTTCAACCAGCACATGCCTGGCGCTACTGTCCTCAATCTGATCGATAGCGTCAAAGCGTAAGCCGTCGAGATGGTATTCTGTCAGCCAGTATAACGGCGCCTCGATGATATAGCGCCGCACGGCGTCGACATCATAGGCGATACCATTTCCCCACGGTGTCATGCGCTCTTTGTGGAAAAACGCCGGCGCCAATAGCGGTAAATAATTTCCCTCCGGGCCGAAATGGTTCAGCACAATATCCAGGACGACGGAAAGACCATACCCATGCGCGGCGTCAATAAACGCTTTGAAATCATCCGGCGTCCCATAGGCAGAATGCGGCGCGTAAAGCAGTACGCCGTCATAGCCCCAGCCGCGCTCGCCGCCAAATTGCGCAACGGGCATCACTTCAATAACGGTAACGCCGAGTTCAGCGAGATAAGGCAGCTTTGCTATTGCGGCGCGGAAAGTGCCTTCCGGAGTGAACGTGCCTGTATGCATCTCATACACCACGGCCTGCTCCCAACGGCTACCTTTCCACCCGGTGTTGCGCCACGTGTAGCTGCCTGGATCAACCACATATGACGGACCGTTGACGTCAGTTTTTTGGGCGCGGGAAGCCGGATCGGGGACCACCATGCCATCGTTGAGTACAAAGTTATACTCCGTACCTGGCGTCACCCCGGAGACGTCCAGCGTAAACCAGCCGTCACCGCTCGCCTGCATTTCCTGGTCTTTACCCGCAAGCCTGAGCATAACCTTTTGCTGACCGGTGGCCCAAAGACGAAAGCGGACAACATCAGCGGCGATATATTCAGCCCCCCAGCTTTTGCAAAAAATTTTTGAACTCATTTGTCGCTCCGTTTAACCCATAACCTCTACAGCATCCGAAAAACAAGCATAGACTATGGGGCTAATTTTTACGTGACACTGTCACTTAACAGGCATTCTTTTTCCTATCTGCGTGTAAAACCGTGGAATTATTGTCGGGATTGCTCAGATGTACCGAAGTGCGCGGTATCGCCTCGCCCGTGTTCGCCAGAGCCCTGAACACGCTGTAGCTGGATAACCTCCCCCTGCTCCCAGGCGTTAGCCCCCTTAACAACGGGATGTTCAGGCAGATCCTGCCGCTCGCGTTTAATGGCCTGGGTATCAATTCCCAGACGGCGATCCCGATCGGCCAGCAGCGCGGGGTCAAGCTGCCCGTCGCCAGTAAAGCCCATCATCAGCGCAGGGATACCCATTGGCAGGGTTTTATCCCGGTCGGTATGCCAGGTGTGCCAGGTCTTGCCATAAGTATTAACAATCTTACTCATCAACGCTTTATCAGCGACCTGCGGTAAGCCAGGCGCCACCAGGCTACCGGATTTCACCTCGTACTGGTGGCTGTGCCACAGTTTTTTCTCCTCGGGAGGAAGCGTTTTAAATAAACGTTCGCTGATAATGTACTCCACCCCCATCAGGCGCGCGTTTTTCGTATTGCCGTCGTAAATCACCGCCTGCATGACATCTTCGTTCAGGACGGTAACGTAATGGTGCGCTTCCATCTGTCCGTTTTTATCACCGCTATAAAAATGGAACCCGTCAAGGTAGGTACTGATGGCATCGACAGGTGGTCTGGATTGAATAGCCGCCGCGCCTGTTTCCAGGGTACGTAATTTGGCAGAGGTTTTTTCCCCGGGAATAGGTGTTTGCGGCGGCGTATTATTGGCGCCGCATCCGGCCAGAAAAGGAATGATAAAGAGTGCCAGCGGTAAAATTTTCATTAGGTCTCCATATAGTGAAAGGGCTCTAATGAAAATAGTGCAATACCACGTGATTGGTAGAAGAAATGAAAGATGTTATTTGTGACGGTGTCACAAATAGTAAAACCCGACACACAGGCCGGGTTTTGATATCAGTTTACTCTTATTTTGAGAGTTCTTTCTTGATTTCGTCTTTTATTTTGCTTAATTCACTCTGCGGGTTTTTCTTACAAAGCTCAACGGCTAGCGGCACTGCTGTCGTCTCAGTTTCCTGGAAATCTACGTAGTCCCCGCCTTTAAAATCTTCATCTTCATTCAGCACCCAGAAAGCGACTGGCGCCATCGTCTGCGGATTGAGGTCAACAAACTCCTGGCAGCTCATACCTTTAGGCGTAACGTTTGTTTTAGTAGTATCTGTTGCCGCATTCACGCTAACACTGGTTACCAGCGCTGCCACGATAATACCTGCTGTAGCAAGGGAGAATTTATTCATTGTTGTTGCTCCAATAATTATATAAATAACCTCTACATCTGCGCGTTAACCCGTTAATGTAGAACACAGAAAATAATACCCCTCCTCTCTCAGGAATAAAGATCACCCTCCGTGATATGGCTATTATTGATATTTACGTTGACTGATTTTGATGTTTGATGAATAAAGCAACATGGCGAGCAGATTTTAAGGCGAAAAAGTAGGCCACGACAATAGCCGCAGACGTGGTCTACGGCGCGTTGAGGTGATAGAAATACGGCAGGATCTCAGATAGACCGGGAGCGAGCCCTCCGCCTGAAAGTATATTCATCAGCCCGATCAACCCATCGTTACCGGGCTGGCGAGGTTATCAGGCGTTAAGCTGGTAGTCGAGGGTGATTTCCGCATTCAGAACCTGCGAAACCGGACACCCGGCTTTTGCTTTCTGGATGATTTGATCGAAAGTTGAAGCATCAATATCTGCTACCGCGACTTTGCTTTGTAGCGCAATTTTGGTAATGGCGAAGCCCGCCTCCACCTTATCAAGCGATACGTCAGCGGTGGTGTCAATGGATGTCGGCGTAAATCCAGCCTCTCCCAGCATAAGTGATAGCGCCATGGAGAAACAGGCCGCATGTGCGGCGCCGATTAACTCTTCCGGGTTGGTTCCCTGCGCGCCTTCGAACCGGGTATTGAATCCATACGGTTGTTGATTAAGCACGCCGCTTTCTGTTGATACAGTACCTTTACCCCGTTTGATGTCGCCTTCCCAGTGTGCCTGACCTTTCTTATGGATTGTCATTTTTGCTCTCCTGTTGGCTCAAAAAATAAAGTATAGACTATGCTGATAATCTGCGTTGTCCATGCCGATGGATGTAGCATGTTGTCGATTACCCGCACTTCAGATATAGAAAATAGTTGTATGCTTTTTCAGTGATGGATATTAAACCAACAGGCCTCCCTTTCTTTAAAGAATATATCCCTCCTTTTATCCTTACTTTTTCTTCCGGAAGCGTATTCCATTATGTATATTTTCATTCAAATTAAGATTTGTCTTATCTCGTTGTAATAAAGGATAAAAATCGCAATAAGTAGCCTTTTAAATGTATATTTATTGTCCACTACTAGTATGAGGATATGTAATGGGCAAACGTAATATATTTTCTTCTGGGGTAAACAATTAGAGTTCCGCGTTGCGTTAAAATAACTCCAGGACTAATCTTAACCACAGCCGCAAAAATATTTGCCATGCTGAATACGAATTAATTTTCTGCGAGCCGTACTAAATAAATACATTTTCACGGAGGCATTATATGTTTACTTATCACTCAGCAAATACCTCAGCAGCACAACCGGCCCTGGTCAACGCGATTGAACAAGGATTACGCGCGGAGTTAGGCGTT
Source organism: Salmonella sp. SAL00672 (assembly GCF_046552175.1). Classification (NCBI taxonomy): domain Bacteria; kingdom Pseudomonadati; phylum Pseudomonadota; class Gammaproteobacteria; order Enterobacterales; family Enterobacteriaceae; genus Salmonella; species Salmonella sp. SAL00672. Next base: position 417,441 of record NZ_JBGDUQ010000001.1, read on the forward strand.
GTCACCGAAGATGATATTTTAATGGAGCTGACCAAATGGGTTGAGGCTTCCGACAATGACATCCTCAGTGACATCTACCAGCAGACCATCAACTATGTGGTAAGCGGGCAGCACCCGACTCTGTAAAACCTGCTATGCTGTATCGGCAACCTTAGGGGTTACGTTTCTTTCGCGTAAGCGAATTTGTCCTTAAAACTAGCAACAGGATTGAGGAGTTAACATGAAATCGAACCGTCAGGCTCGTCATATACTTGGACTGGATTACAGAATTTCCAACCAGCGTAAGGTTGTTACTGAAGGCGACACCAACAGCGTGGTGAATAACCCAACCGGCAGAAAGCGCCGCGCCGATAGCCAAAAGTAATCGTACAGTCCTGAAATGACGTTAAACACCATTGCATCTGCAATGGTGTTTTTGTTTACAGGAATGACCTTAACGTCTCACAATGCTTTATACTCAGGGTCGGTTCCCTGGTGGAAGGCAATATATGATGATAAACGACGGTGCCAGGGACAGTTATTCGAAAAAGAGTGAGTAACATGGAAACTACAACCAAGAAAGCACGTTCCCTTTATATCCCTTACGCTGGCCCTGTATTGCTGGAATTCCCCCTGTTAAACAAAGGCAGCGCTTTTAGCGTAGAAGAGCGCCGCAACTTCAATTTGTCAGGGCTGCTGCCAGAGGTCGTCGAGTCGATTGAAGAACAGGCCGAACGCGCCTGGCTCCAGTATCAGGGGTTTAAAACAGAAATCGATAAGCATATTTACCTGCGTAACATCCAGGATACCAACGAAACGCTCTTTTATCGACTGGTGCAAAACCATCTTGAAGAGATGATGCCGGTTATCTATACCCCGACCGTGGGCGCGGCCTGTGAGCGCTTCTCTGAGATTTATCGCCGGGCGCGCGGCGTATTTATCTCTTATCCGAACCGTCACAATATGGACGACATTTTGCAGAATGTGCCTAACCACAACATTAAAGTTATTGTGGTGACGGATGGCGAGCGGATTCTGGGGCTTGGCGATCAGGGCATCGGCGGGATGGGGATCCCTATCGGTAAGCTGTCATTATACACCGCCTGCGGCGGCATTAGTCCGGCCTATACCCTTCCCGTTGTGCTGGATGTCGGCACCAACAATCAACAGTTACTCAACGATCCGCTTTACATGGGCTGGCGTCATCCGCGCATTACCGACGATGAGTATTATGCGTTTGTCGATGAGTTTATTCAGGCCGTTAAGCAGCGCTGGCCAGATATCCTGCTACAGTTCGAAGATTTCGCGCAGAAAAACGCAATGCCGCTGTTGACGCGCTATCGTGATGAGATTTGCTCCTTTAACGATGATATTCAGGGCACCGCAGCCGTGACCGTCGGTACGTTGATCGCCGCCAGCCGCGCTGCCGGCAGTCAGCTTAGCGAGCAGAAAATCGTTTTCCTCGGCGCGGGTTCCGCCGGATGTGGGATTGCTGAACAAATCATCGCGCAGACTCAGCGTGAAGGTTTAAGCGAAGATGCCGCTCGACAGAACGTTTTTATGGTCGATCGCTTCGGCCTGTTGACGGACCGGATGCCTAATTTATTGCCGTTCCAGGCAAAACTGGTGCAGAAATGCGACAATCTCCAGCACTGGGATACCGAAAATGACGTGCTGTCGCTGCTGGATGTGGTGCGTAACGTGAAGCCGGATATTCTGATCGGGGTTTCCGGCCAGACCGGGCTCTTTACTGAAGAGATCATCCGCGAGATGCATAAGCATTGCCCTCGCCCGATCGTCATGCCGCTCTCTAATCCCACCTCTCGCGTGGAGGCCACGCCACAGGACATTATCGCCTGGACGGAAGGCAACGCGCTGGTGGCAACCGGCAGTCCATTCTCGCCGGTCATCTGGAAAGATAAGGTTTATCCGATCGCACAATGTAATAACGCCTATATTTTCCCCGGCATCGGACTTGGGGTTATCGCTTCCGGCGCATCGCGCATTACTGATGAAATGCTGATGTCAGCCAGTGAGACGCTGGCGAAACATTCTCCGCTGGTGAATAACGGCGAAGGATTAGTGTTACCAGCGCTTAAAGACATCCAGGTCGTGTCGCGCGCTATCGCTTTTGCCGTAGGTAAAATGGCGCAGCAACAAGGCGTAGCGGTGAAAACCTCTGCGGAAGCGCTGCAACAGGCGATTGACGATAACTTCTGGAAACCGGAATACCGCGACTACCGTCGGACTTCCATTTAATACGTACCCGGCGGTGAATGCCGCCGGATATCACTTTCTTTTTTAGTTTTGGTGAGTCTGTCGACACACCTGAATTCCTTTCCCTGCTTATTTGTCAAGCTACTAATATTAGGCACCTTTATGTATTGAACGGGGATTTATCAGGATAATCCTGGCTAAACTATTACATTGTATTTCTGCCGCCTTGCATAACTCATCAGAAATATTAATCCTAAGAGGTAATAGCGCCTTACCTGCTATTACTTACCTGCTATGCAGTTCACTATTAATAAAAGGAGAAGGTTATGAAAGCTGCTGTTGTCACACAAGATCATCAGGTTGATGTTACTGAGAAAACGCTGCGTCCCCTTCGCCACGGTGAAGCTTTGCTAAAAATGGAGTGCTGCGGCGTATGCCATACCGATCTACACGTGAAAAACGGCGATTTCGGTGACAAAACCGGCGTTATTCTGGGACACGAAGGCATTGGCGTCGTGGCGGAAGTCGGTCCTGGTGTCACCTCGCTGAAACCCGGCGATCGCGCGAGTGTCGCGTGGTTTTATGAAGGATGCGGACACTGTGAGTATTGCAATACGGGCAATGAAACCTTATGCCGCAACGTGAAAAATGCCGGTTACACGGTAGATGGCGGTATGGCCGAAGAGTGTATTGTCGTCGCGGATTATGCGGTGAAAGTACCGGAAGGTCTGGACTCTGCAGCGGCAAGTAGTATTACCTGCGCGGGCGTTACCACCTATAAAGCGGTGAAGATTTCTCATATTAAACCTGGCCAGTGGATTGCCATCTACGGTCTGGGCGGTCTGGGTAATCTGGCCTTGCAGTACGCGAAAAACGTTTTCAATGCGAAAGTGATCGCCATTGATGTCAATGATGGACAACTGAAACTGGCCGAGGAAATGGGCGCAGATCTGACCATTAATTCACGTACGGAAGATGCGGCTAAAATTGTGCAGGAAAAAACCGGTGGCGCGCACGCAGCGGTGGTTACCGCGGTCGCTAAGGCGGCGTTTAATTCCGCAGTAGATGCCGTTCGCGCCGGAGGCCGCGTGGTGGCAGTCGGGTTGCCGCCAGAAGCCATGAACCTTGATATCCCTCGCCTGGTGCTGGATGGCATTCAGGTTGTCGGTTCGTTGGTGGGGACACGCCAGGATCTGACCGAAGCCTTCCAGTTCGCGGCGGAAGGAAAAGTCGTGCCAAAAGTCGCTTTACGTCCGCTTGAAGATATCAACGTTATTTTTAAAGAGATGGAACAGGGACAAATTCGTGGCCGTATGGTCATCGATTTCCGTCGTTAAACGATTTGCTGTGGTCGTCTGAGTATACAGACAGCAGATGAAAACAAGGCGCTACCAGGATAGCGCCTTGTTTATCAGATTGCGAAAGAATTACTGAATACCTTCTTCGCTCTCTTTTTTTGCTTCCGCCTTCTCGATTTCACGATACCAGCGTGGATGATGTTTCTTCGCCCAGCGACGGCTGACCTTCCCTTCGATCATGCCTTTAATCGAGCCTTTCACCCAAAACGCCATATACATATGGATGAGGATCGCGTGCATTAAAATAATGCCCGCCGCCGCATGAATTAACAGGCTATAACGCACCACCTGCATGGGGAAATACTGCGCGAAATACGGACGCCAGATAATCACGCCAGTCACCAGCAGCACAAAAATCATGCTCATAATGGACCAGAACATCATCTTCTGTCCGGCATTGTATTTACCGACATCCGCCACCTTATGCTCATTGCCTTTTAATACTTCGACAATATTTTTCAGCCACGGAATATCTTTTTTATCCGGGATGTTGTGGTGGACGAAACGCACGAACATAAACATCAGCGCGATGAAAATGGCAATACCGAAGAACGGGTGCAAAATACGTCCCATCTGCGGCGTGCCGAAGGTTTGCGTCAGCCATTGTAGCGTCGGGAAGAAAAACGAAATCCCTGACAGCGCTACCAGGAAGAAGCAGATCACCACCGTCCAGTGACAGGCGCGGTCGACAAATTTCGTGCGCACAATCATTTTCGACTTACTCATGATGATCCTCCTCATCGTCGTCCGTTTCTTTATTCGGGCCAATACCGATGTAGTGGTAAATCAGACCGGCGAAAGTGGCGATAAAGCCCGCTGCGGCCAGCGGTTTTAGCGCCCCTTTCCACAGATTGATTGAGGTATCGATCTGCGGATCTTTCGGCAAGCCGTGGTACAACTCCGGCTGATTGGCATGGTGCAGCACATACATGACGTGCGTACCGCCGACGCCCTGCGGGTTGTAGATACCGGCATGTTCAAAGCCGCGCGCTTTTAACTTCTCCACGCGTTGCTCGCCCAGTTCCAGCATCTCTTTTTTGGTGCCGAAGTGAATAGCCCCGGTCGGACAAGTTTTGACGCAGGCCGGTTCCTGGCCCACGCTGACGCGATCGACGCAGAGCGTACATTTATAAACGCGGTTGTCCTCTTTGTTGAGGCGCGGAATATTAAACGGACACCCGGCGATACAGTAACCACAGCCGATACAGTGTTCAGATTGAAAATCAACAATCCCATTCGCGTACTGGATGATAGCCCCGGCAGACGGACAGGCTTTAAGACAGCCTGGATCTTCACAGTGCATACAACCATCTTTACGAATCAGCCACTCCAGCTTGCCGTTCTGCTCGGTTTCGGTAAAGCGCATCACCGTCCAGGACTTGGCGCTGAGATCGGCAGGGTTATCGTACACCCCGACACAATGGCCAACGTTATCGCGAATATCGTTCCATTCAGAACAGGCTACCTGGCAGGCTTTACAGCCGACACAGGAGGAGACGTCGATCAGTTTCGCGACTTCAGCTTTGTAATCACGCGCCTGCGGAGGCGGCGTGATGGCGTTTGTTGCGGACCGTTTAATAATGTCCTGCGTTTCCATAGACATATGTTCGCCTCCCTTACGCCTTCTCGATGTTAACTAAAAACGCTTTGTATTCCGGCGTTTGCGAGTTGGCATCACCGACATTTGGCGTCAGAGTATTGGCGATATAGCCTTTGCGCGCGACACCCTCAAAGCCCCAGTGAATCGGGATCCCCACCGTTTCAACCTGCTGACCGTTGACATGCAGGGTGCGAAGACGACGAGTTACCACCGCGACCGCGCGAATAAACCCGCGTTTACTGCTCACCTTCACATAGTCGCCGTTAGCAATACCTTTCGCTGCCGCCAGCGTCTCACTGATCTCCACAAACTGTTCCGGCTGAGCGATAGCGTTAAGTAGCGCATGTTTGGTCCAGGTATGGAAATGCTCTGTGAGGCGGTAAGTCGTGCCCACGTACGGAAACTGCTCCTTCTTACCCATGCGCAGCGCATCTTCTTCATACAGACGCGCAGCCGGGTTCGAGACCACATTCGGGTGCAGCGGGTTAGTGCCCAGCGGCGTTTCCATCGGCTCGTAATGCTCAGGGAACGGTCCTTCCGCCATTTTATCAATAGCAAACAGACGTCCCAGCCCTTCCGGCTGCATGATAAATGGATTGGTCCCGCTCCCCGGCGCCGCGTTGTTAAAGTCCGGAATATCGTTCCCTGTCCACTTCGCGCCGTTCCACTGGATCAGCATCCGTTTTGGATCCCACGGTTTACCCTGCGGGTCCGCCGAAGCGCGGTTATACAATACGCGACGGTTTAGCGGCCACGCCCACGCCCAACCCAGTGTATTGCCAAGCCCTGACGGGTCGGCGTTATCACGTCTGGACATCTGGTTGCCCTGCTCCGTCCAGCTACCGGTATAAATCCAGCAGGAGGAGGATGTCGTACCGTCATCGCGCAGTAATGCAAAGCTGCTCAACAACTGGCCTTTCCTGGCAAGCAGTGTACCGTTGGCGTCATAGAGATCTTCCAGCGCATAGCCGTTGTTCTCTTTCGCCACTTCTTCCGAATGCGGTTCATCCGGCTGCTTGTAGTTCCAGCTCATCTTCAATAGTGGTTCGGCGCCTTTACCGCCTTCTGCGCGATACATTTCACGCAGACGATGGTAAATACCGGCCAGAATCTCGCCGTCGTTACGCGCTTCGCCCGGCGCGTCCTGACCTTTCCAGTGCCACTGTAACCAGCGACCGGAGTTAGCGATAGAGCCATCCTCTTCCGCAAAACAGGTAGACGGCAGACGGAAGACTTCGGTCTGAATCGTTGTCGGATCGACATCATTAGATTCGCCGTGGTTCTGCCAGAACGTTGACGTTTCAGTCACCAGCGGATCGATAACGACCAGATACTTCAGTTTGCTTAAGCTTTGCACCACTTTGTTTTTGTCCGGGAAGGACGCCACCGGGTTAAAGCCCTGACAGAAATAGCCGGTGACTTTCCCGCTATCCATCATGTTGAAATATTTGATCACGTCATAGGACTGATCCCACTTAGGCAGCCAGGCAAAGCCCCAGTCATTCTCTTTCTGCGCTGCATCGCCATAGAAAGATTTCATCAGGCTGACGAAGAACTTAGGATAATTACCCCAGTAGTTGACCTGATCGGCCAGCGTCGCTTTGGGGGTATTCGCTGCCAGATAAGTTTGCAGATCGGCCTGTTTTTCCGATGGCAGCGTCAGGTAGCCCGGCAGGCTGGTGGAGAGCAGTCCTAAATCCGTTAAACCCTGAATATTAGAGTGGCCGCGCAAGGCGTTCACACCGCCGCCAGCCATCCCCATATTGCCGAGCAGCAACTGGATCATCGCCATAGTACGGATGTTCTGCGCCCCGACGGTATGTTGCGTCCAGCCCAGCGCATACAGGAAGGTGGTAGTGCGATCCGGCGCGCTGGTAGAGGCCAACACCTCACACACCTTCAGGAAATCCGCTTTCGGCGTACCGCAGATGTTTTCCACGACGTCCGGCGTGTAGCGCGAAACGTGCTGCTTCAGCAGATTCCACACACAGCGTGGGTGCGTCAACGTTTCATCACGTTTGGCATAGCCGTTTTCATCGAACTGGTAGTTCCAGGAGGATTTATCGTACTGACGCTTTTGGGCGTCATAGCCGCTGAAAAGACCGTCATCAAAGGCAAAATCATCCCGCACCAGCAGGCTGGCGTTGGTGTAATGCTTAACGTATTCAGCGTTGATTTTGTTATTTTCGATCAGGTACAGCAAAACGCCGGACAGAAAGGTAATGTCTGTACCGGAACGTATTGGCGCATAGATATCCGCCACCGACGCCGTACGCGTAAAGCGTGGATCAACGACAATCAGCGTCGCATCGTTATTGTTTTTCGCTTCCATCGCCCAGCGGAAACCCACCGGATGCGCTTCTGCGGCATTGCCGCCCATCACCATCACGACGTTGGCGTTTTTAATATCCACCCAGTGGTTGGTCATCGCACCGCGACCAAATGTTGGAGCAAGACTTGCTACCGTTGGTCCGTGTCAAACGCGCGCCTGGTTATCTACCGCCAGCATACCGAGAGAACGCGCAAACTTCTGCGTCAGCATACCCGTTTCATTGCTGGCCGCCGAGGCGCACAGCATTCCGGTAGAGAGCCAGCGGTTAACCGTGACGCCCTGCTCATTCTTTTCAATAAAGTTGGCGTCGCGGTCGGCTTTCATTAATTTAGCAATACGAGTGAAAGCGTCATCCCAGCTAATGCGCTGCCACTTGTCGGAACCCGGCGCGCGGTATTCCGGATAGCGTAGGCGATCTTCACTGTGAACATAGTCCAGCAAACCGGCCCCTTTCGGGCACAGCGCGCCACGGCTTACCGGATGATCCGGGTCGCCTTCAATATGGTAAATCGCTTCTTTCGCGTTTTTTGCCCCATCTCCCAGGCTATACATTAATAGCCCGCAACCTACGGAACAGTATGTGCAGGAGTTACGGATCTCTTTTGCGCGCAACAGCTTATAGTTTCGCGCCTGAGCCAGGGCCATTTTAGGGGTAAAACCCAGTGCGGCCACCGTTGTTCCCGCCATACCGCCCGCGCAGATTTTAAAAAATTGTCTGCGGCTGACGTCCATTGCTTTCCTCTTTTTTCCACGGATGCACGCCTCCTTCGAACTGCAGCAAAACCTCAGCCCAGGATGCGTGTATAACTTCGCGAGGAAACTAACAGCAAAATCGATAACTTTTTTGCGTCAAATCAATATTGAAACGGTTCCGCTATTAAATAGCCCTATTTTTAAACTGCAATAACTCCAGGGAGGTACTAAAAAATGACACTGCATGGCATCGCCCTCGGAAAAAGTGCTATAAGTGGCAGTTTATTTTGCGCAGTATTCAGGACAGTCACAAAGCATGACATCACAAAAAGCAACGCTAATAGGGCTTGTTGCCATCGTTCTGTGGAGCACGATGGTTGGGTTAATTCGCGGCGTCAGCGAAGGTCTTGGACCGGTAGGCGGCGCAGCCATGATCTATTCATTAAGCGGTCTGCTGCTGATTTTTACCGTCGGATTACCTGATATCCGCCGTTTCCCGGGGCGATACCTCATCGCAGGCAGCGTACTGTTTGTCAGTTATGAAATATGCCTGGCGCTTTCTCTCGGTTATGCCGCCACTCGCCATCAGGCTATCGAAGTCGGCATGGTTAACTATTTATGGCCCAGCCTGACCATTCTGTTTGCCATTCTTTTTAATGGGCAAAAAACTAACTGGCTTATTGTTCCTGGATTGCTTATTGCACTTACTGGCGTTTGCTGGGTTCTGGGGGGCGAGAATGGTCTTAATCCAGGAGAAATTATCAGCAATGTCGCCACCAGTCCGCTAAGTTATTTACTGGCATTTCTTGGGGCGTTTATATGGGCGACGTACTGCACGGTCACAAATAAATATGCGCGTGGTTTTAACGGTATCACAGTCTTTGTGTTACTCACCGCCGTGGCGCTGTGGTTCCACTATTTTCTTACGCCGCAACCTGCCATGATATTTAGCCTACCGGTGATTGCTAAACTTTTTACCGCGGCATTAACGTTAGGGTTTGCCTACGCCGCATGGAATGTGGGCATACTTCATGGCAATGTGACTATCATGGCCGTAGGGTCTTATTTTACCCCCGTCATGTCCTCTGCTCTGGCCGCGCTGTTACTCAGCTCGCCACTGTCATTCTCCTTCTGGCAAGGCGCAGTCATGGTTTGCGTAGGTTCGCTACTTTGTTGGCTGGCAACGCGGCGGCGCTAAGCGACGGGCGGGCCGATGTTGATATAAAATCCGCCCACTGCACCTTGACACCCTTCACAACACAACTACGCTTTTATCTATCGCCTGTGTGTATTTGACGATTTTCCATTTTCACGTGCTCCCCCTGCGCCATACCAGGATTGCGCTGGTAAAAAATACGGATTTTATAGAATAGTTAAATATGTTAATTTGATGATATAATTTTATTAACAAATATATAATTAACGCTAGCTGGCAACTGTATTAGTGCATATAATAATCAATCGTTACTACCAAAAATAAAACCATAAACAGCCAAATAGTCCCCTCCGAAAATATATTTTATTAGACAGTCCCTAATTGAATTAATACTCTCAAATGTATTAAGGAGATCTCGATCACACAAATTAAAATAATTTGTAATCTTATGAAACTTATTATTGAACTTATGCCACTCCGTCATTTAAAAATAGTCTGCCATTGACAAACGCCTCGTTTAACAATGGTTGAGGAAACACGCTAAGAAAATTATAAGGATTATTAAAATGAAACTTAAGTTAGTGGCAGTGGCAGTGACTTCCCTGTTGGCAGCAGGCGTTGTAAATGCAGCCGAGGTATATAACAAAGACGGCAATAAACTGGATCTGTACGGTAAAGTTCACGCTCAGCATTATTTCTCTGATGATAACGGAAGTGATGGTGACAAAACTTACGCGCGTCTGGGCTTCAAAGGCGAAACGCAGATCAACGATCAGTTAACCGGTTTTGGCCAGTGGGAATATGAATTCAAAGGCAACCGTACTGAAAGCCAGGGCGCTGACAAAGACAAAACCCGTCTGGCGTTTGCTGGTCTGAAATTCGCTGACTACGGTTCTTTCGACTACGGTCGTAACTACGGCGTTGCTTACGACATCGGCGCATGGACCGACGTTCTGCCAGAGTTTGGTGGCGATACCTGGACTCAGACTGACGTCTTCATGACTGGCCGTACTACTGGTGTTGCCACCTACCGTAACACTGACTTCTTTGGCCTGGTTGAAGGTCTGAACTTCGCCGCGCAGTACCAGGGCAAAAACGACCGTGACGGCGCGTACGAGTCTAACGGCGACGGTTTCGGTCTGTCCGCAACGTATGAGTACGAAGGTTTTGGCGTAGGTGCGGCCTATGCGAAGTCTGACCGTACTAACAACCAGGTGAAAGCAGCGAGCAACCTGAATGCTGCGGGTAAAAACGCTGAAGTCTGGGCTGCTGGTCTGAAATATGATGCGAACAACATCTACCTGGCGACCACCTACTCCGAAACGCTGAACATGACCACCTTTGGTGAAGATGCAGCGGGTGATGCGTTTATCGCGAATAAAACCCAGAACTTCGAAGCGGTTGCTCAGTATCAGTTCGACTTCGGTCTGCGTCCGTCCATCGCTTACCTGAAATCCAAAGGTAAAAACCTGGGTACTTACGGCGACCAGGATCTGGTTGAGTACATCGATGTTGGCGCAACCTACTACTTCAACAAAAACATGTCCACCTTCGTTGATTACAAAATCAACCTGCTGGACGACAGCGACTTCACCAAAGCGGCTAAAGTGTCTACCGACAACATCGTTGCTGTTGGTCTGAACTACCAGTTCTAATTTTGTTGTAGTCTGAATACAAAGCCAGTCCTTTCAGGGCTGGCTTTTTCTCTTGATGTAGACTCGGTCATAAGGAGTATGCCGTGCAGACGTTCACTGGTCGTTGTCTTTGCGGACAGAGCCATTTTACCGTTGACGTCGAAATGCTGGATGTCTATGCCTGCCATTGTACGCTGTGTCAAAAATGGTCGGGTGGAATAGCCATGTATCTGGAAGCCTGCGGGCAACCACAGCTAGCCCCCCTTTCCCCGGAACCGCCATACTTTTCATCCTCTTCGCGCGGCGAACGCTACTTCTGTTCCGGCTGCGGGTGTCCGCTGTGGTTCCGGCTTACCGATACCGATCGCTATTTTATTCCCTGGACCTTACTGGAGCTGAACGAAGTTGATCGCCGTCGGCTGATTCTGGCTGCGGAAATTTATACCGAAACCCAGCCTGCCTTCTGGCGACTGACGGGGCAATACGCACGCCTCAGCGGTAAAGAGGTTGAGGAAATGGACTCCCCCTGCCAGCTAGCGCATTAAGCGCTTATCTCATCAGGCGTTATGTTATCGGCGTTGGGCTTTTGCCAGGCTGAACCACATCCCTACCGCCAGCAAAAGAAGCATACTCCCGGCGCTGCTTAACGCCACGCTATGCGACCAGATAAAGGCGTGTCTGGCGGCGTCCAGTATTGCCTGCCCCTGCGTGGGCGGCAGGCTATTCGCCAACTGCACGGCTTCCCCCATTGAAGATGATGCTCTGGCAATCTCTTGCGCCTCAAGCCCGGCAGGCAGACGGATAGACGCGGAGAAGCTACGGCTTAACAACAGGCCGAAAATGGCAATGCCCAGTCCTGCGCCCAGTTCATAAGCCATCGTTTCTATCGCGCCGGCCGCCGCCGCTTTTTCTGCCGGCGCAGCGGCCATAATTGCCGACGTGGAAGCCAGCAATGCGCTGGCGGCGCTAAATCCCAGCAGCGCCATCAGCCCCCAGGCCTGCCATTGTTGGGTGCTGAAATCCGTCATCGCCAGGCCATAAAAACTCAGCGCGCTTAACGCCATGCCGCCCGTCGCGACCAGCCGTAGTCCCAGACGCGAGACCAGCACGCCCGCAATCGGCCCGCTGAATCCACTGGCGAGCATCACCGGCAGCATAAATACCCCGGCCTCATAAGGCGATAGTCCGTGAACAAACTGCAGCTCTTGCGCCATCAGCAGCTCAAAACCCACCAGCGTGATCATCGCGGTCATTGCCATCACGACGCCGCTCAGGATAATGCGATGGGTAAATAGTCGCATATCAATCATCGGACGCGATGTCGCAAGCTGTGTGCGGATAAAGAGTCCCAGTAGCAACGCGCCGGTAAGCAGGGTAAGCGAGATGACCCACAGCGACAGATGTCCTTTCAGCGCGGTTTTAGCGCTATAGACCAACAGCAAAATGGCAATAATCAGCATCACCGCATGGCCAAGATTGAGCGGTTGATCGCGACGGCCCGCCTGGCGAGGAACATAGCGTGCGGTTAAGCCCATGACGACCAGCACAATCGGCACGTTGATCAGGAAAACCGATCCCCAGTAAAAATGCTCTAATAATATGCCGCCGATGAGCGGCCCAAACGCCGCTCCGCCCGAACCTACCGCTGCCCAGACGCCCAGCGCCATGTTGCGATGCTTTTCTTCACAAAAGGTGGCGCGTATCCCGGCCAGCGTCGCTGGTACAATCATCGCCGCGCCAATAGCCAGTAATACCCTGGTGGCGATAAGCCAACTGGCGGTATGCGAAAACGCCGCCGCCAGTGACGCCAGGCCAAAGAGCGTCCCGCCCAGCATCAGCAGGCGTTTAAAACCGATACGATCGCCAAGTGCGCCCATCGGCAACACCATGCCAGCCATGACCAAAGAATAAATATCAATGATCCACAGCAGCTCGTTGCCGCTGGCCCCCAGTGTCATACTCAGTGTCGGCGCGGCGACATGCAAGACCGTGGCATCAATGGCGACAGGAATATAGACCAGCACAATAATGACTAACGTTAACCACTGACGAAACATAACTCTCCCTTCAAAAACTCAAATTTGGACGCTTGTCCAGCTTCAGGATCCTACGGTAAGTTGAACGAATGTCCAGCTTTTTGTTACACTGCGCGCATTGGCTAATGTGGGGAAAATATGAGTTACCTTAACCGGGATGAACGCCGCGAAGTGATCCTGCAAGCGGCGATGCGCGTGGCGCTGGCAGAGGGGTTTGCCGCCATGACGGTGCGACGAATCGCATCAGAAGCCGATGTCGCCGCCGGCCAGGTGCATCACCACTTCAGCTCGGCGGGCGAGCTCAAAGCGCTGGCCTTTGTCCATTTGATCCGCACCCTGCTTGATGCCGGGCAAGTTCCGCCGCCCGCCACCTGGCGTGCACGGCTTCACGCTATGTTGGGTAGCGAAGACGGCGGCTTTGAGCCTTACATAAAATTGTGGCGAGAGGCGCAAATTCTGGCCGACCGGGATCCGCACATCAGAGATGCTTATCTCCTCACGATGCAGATGTGGCATGAGGAAACGGTCACAATTATCGAGCAGGGCAAACAGGCAGGAGAATTTACGTTTACTGCTAACGCCACGGATATCGCCTGGCGGCTTATCGCACTGGTGTGCGGGCTGGACGGTATGTATGTACTGGGGATTCCGGAAATGGCCGATCCCGCGTTTAAATTCCATCTGGATCGTATGATTACGCTTGAACTCTTTGCGTAAAGTTACAAATAATTTAATAAAAATCGCTTTTAATTTACAAATAGTAACAATTAAGAAACATCATATCTCCTCATCGCGCCGCGCTGGCCTGGTTTTTTATCTATTCTTTCACTCAATATTCTAAAAAAACTTCAATAAGTTCTCAAAAGAGCGCGTGACGCTCTGTCTCTTTTTTGTGTTTTTCTTCAAATGATATGCGCATGTGAGGGGTAAAATGACACGACAAAACGAGAATTATAACCGTTATCTCTTGAGTGACTGGCGACCCGAAAATCCAGCCTTCTGGGAGAATAAAGGGAAAGGCATCGCCAGAAGAAACTTATGGATTTCAGTAAGTTGTTTGCTCCTGGCATTTTGCGTCTGGATGTTGTTTAGCGCTGTTGCCGTCAACCTCAATAAAATTGGATTTAATTTTACCACCGACCAACTCTTTTTATTAACCGCATTACCTTCTCTTTCCGGCGCAATATTACGCGTTCCCTACTCCTTTATGGTGCCACTGTTTGGTGGTCGTAAATGGACCGTATTAAGCACCGTAATATTGATTATTCCCTGCGCCTGGCTGGGATTCGCCGTACAAAATCCCGCCACCCCTTTCGGGGTATTTATGCTCATCGCTCTGTTGTGCGGTTTTGCGGGGGCAAACTTCGCGTCCAGTATGGGCAACATCAGTTTTTTCTTTCCAAAAGCCAGACAAGGTAGCGCGTTAGGTATTAACGGCGGACTGGGAAATCTTGGCGTCAGTGTGATGCAGTTGATTGCGCCGCTGGTTATTTTTCTGCCGATATTTACTTTTTTAGGCGTCCAGGGCGTGCCGCAACCTGATGGCTCCCTGCTCGCCCTCACTAACGCCGCCTGGATCTGGGTGCCGTTACTGGCTGTCGCGACGCTTGCCGCCTGGTTTGGTATGAACGATATCGGCAGTTCAAAAGCGTCTGTCGCCTCGCAATTGCCGGTGCTAAAACGTCTGCACCTGTGGCTGCTTAGCCTGCTGTACCTGGCGACATTCGGGTCATTCATCGGCTTTTCCGCAGGTTTCGCCATGCTCGCCAAAACGCAATTTCCCGACGTAAACATTCTGCAACTGGCGTTCTTTGGCCCCTTTATCGGCGCGCTGGCGCGATCGGCAGGCGGCGTGATCTCCGATAAATTCGGCGGCGTTCGCGTAACGCTCATTAATTTTATCTTTATGGCGCTGTTTACCGCCTTGCTATTCCTCACGCTGCCAGGCTCCGGCGCAGGCAGCTTTAGCGCGTTCTATCTTGTTTTTATGGGCCTGTTTTTGACAGCGGGTCTCGGCAGCGGTTCTACCTTCCAGATGATTGCGGTGATCTTCCGGCAGATCACGCTCTACAACGTCAAACTGCGCGGCGGGAGCGATGAGCAGGCGCAGCGCGAAGCGGTGACGGATACCGCCGCCGCGCTCGGTTTTATCTCCGCTATTGGCGCTGTGGGCGGCTTCTTTATTCCAAAAGCGTTTGGCACCTCTTTGGCCTTGACCGGCTCGCCGGTGGGCGCCATGAAAATCTTTTTGCTGTTTTACCTCGCTTGCGTCCTGCTGACCTGGCTGGTCTACGGGCGTCGTAAGCCTAAACAACAATAACAACATACGCACCTGTAGGACGGCCATCCGGTAATGGTTTAACGCCAAATCGACAGGATGGCGGAAAATTTATCGAAGCAGGAGAAATGTCATGAGTAAACTGTTGGATCGCTTTCGTTACTTTAAACAAAAAGGCGATACCTTTGCCGACGGCCATGGTCAGGTGATGCATACCAACCGCGACTGGGAAGACAGTTATCGCCAGCGCTGGCAGTTTGATAAGATCGTGCGCTCAACCCACGGCGTCAACTGCACGGGCTCCTGTAGCTGGAAAATTTATGTCAAAAACGGTCTGGTGACGTGGGAAACCCAGCAAACCGACTACCCGCGCACGCGTCCCGATTTACCGAACCATGAACCGCGCGGCTGCCCGCGCGGCGCCAGCTACTCCTGGTATCTCTATAGCGCCAATCGTCTGAAATACCCTCTGGTGCGTAAGCGGCTGATAGAACTGTGGCGCGAGGCTCTTTCCCGGCACAGCGATCCGGTGCTGGCATGGGAATCTATAATGAACGACCCGCAAAAATGCCAAAGTTACAAACAGGTGCGCGGACATGGCGGCTTTATTCGTTCGAACTGGAAAGAGCTGAATCAGCTCATTGCCGCCGCTAACGTCTGGACAATCAAAACCTATGGTCCGGATCGTGTGGCGGGGTTTTCACCTATTCCAGCAATGTCGATGGTTTCTTACGCCGCCGGAACACGTTATCTGTCATTGCTTGGCGGTACTTGTCTGAGCTTCTATGACTGGTATTGCGATCTTCCGCCCGCGTCGCCAATGACCTGGGGCGAGCAGACTGACGTGCCGGAGTCCGCCGACTGGTATAACTCAGCCTACATTATTGCCTGGGGCTCTAACGTGCCGCAGACGCGTACCCCGGACGCCCACTTCTTTACCGAAGTGCGCTACAAAGGCACCAAGACGATCGCCATCACCCCGGACTATTCCGAAGTCGCTAAACTGTGCGATCAGTGGCTGGCGCCAAAGCAAGGTACCGACAGCGCGCTGGCGATGGCCATGGGTCACGTTATTTTAAAAGAGTTTCATCTCGATAATCCCAGCGACTATTTTCTTAACTATTGCCGCCGTTATACCGACATGCCAATGCTGGTCCTGTTGGATGAGCGCGCAGACGGCAGTTATGTACCGGGGCGTATGATGCGCGCGTCGGATCTGGTGGATGGACTGGGAGAAGCCAATAATCCGGAATGGAAAACCGTCGCGCTCAACAGTACGGGCGAACTGGTCGCGCCCAACGGTTCTATCGGTTTTCGCTGGGGCGAAAAGGGAAAATGGAACCTGGAACCGGTGGCGGCGGGCGTCGAAACTGAACTGTCGCTCTCTTTACTCGGTCAGCATGATGACGTGGCGGGTGTCGCTTTCCCCTATTTTGGCGGTAACGAAAACCCACATTTTCGCAGCGTGCGGCAGGAACCGGTGCTGGTACGTCAGTTACCGGTGAAACGCCTGGCTCTGGCGGACGGTAGCGAGCGGATGGTCGTCAGCGTTTACGATCTGGTGCTGGCTAATTATGGGCTGGATCGTGGTCTGGATGACGGCCATAGCGCCAATAATTATAACGACGTAAAAGCCTACACGCCGGCCTGGGGCGAACAGATTACCGGCGTGCCGCGTCGACATATCGAAACTATTGCGCGTGAATTTGCCGAGACCGCCCATAAAACTCACGGTCGTTCGATGATCATCCTCGGCGCGGGAGTGAATCACTGGTATCACATGGATATGAATTACCGTGGGATGATTAACATGCTGGTGTTCTGCGGCTGTGTTGGACAAACCGGCGGCGGCTGGGCGCACTATGTCGGCCAGGAGAAGCTGCGGCCGCAAACCGGCTGGCTGCCGCTGGCCTTCGCGCTGGACTGGAATCGCCCGCCGCGTCAGATGAACAGTACCTCGTTTTTCTACAACCATGCCAGCCAGTGGCGCTATGAAAAACTGACTGCGCAAGAGTTGCTGTCGCCGCTGGCCGATCCGGCTAAATTTTCCGGACACCTGATCGATTTCAACGTGCGCTCGGAACGTATGGGCTGGCTACCCTCGGCGCCGCAGCTTAATCTTAACCCGCTCAGCGTGAAAGCGAGCGCCGATAAAGCCGGGCTGTCTGCGGCGGATTATACCGTGCAGGCGTTGAAATCAGGCGCTATCCGTTTTGCCTGCGAACAGCCTGACAGTGGTCATAATCACCCGCGAAATTTATTTGTCTGGCGCTCTAACCTGCTCGGCTCCTCCGGGAAAGGTCATGAGTACATGCTCAAATATCTGCTGGGCACCGACAGCGGTATTCAGGGCGAAGCGCTGGGTTCCAGCGAAGGAATTAAGCCTGAAGAGGTGGAATGGCAGTCCGCCGCGATTGAGGGCAAGCTCGATCTGTTGGTCACGCTTGATTTCCGTATGTCCAGTACCTGTCTGTTTTCCGATATCGTTTTGCCGACCGCCACCTGGTATGAAAAAGACGATATGAATACCTCGGATATGCATCCGTTTATCCACCCCCTTTCCGCCGCGGTCGATCCTGCCTGGGAATCCAAAAGCGACTGGGAGATCTACAAAGGTATCGCCAGCGTCTTTTCTGAAGTGTGTGTCGGACACCTCGGACAGGAAACCGATGTGGTGCTACACCCGCTCCAGCATGATTCCCCGGCGGAACTGGCGCAGCCATTTGATATTCTCGACTGGCGTAAAGGCGAGTGCGAACTTATTCCGGGCAAAACCGCCCCCAATCTCGTCGTGGTTGAACGCGATTATCCGGCCACCTATGAACGTTTTACCTCGCTGGGTCCCCTGCTGGATAAATTAGGCAACGGCGGTAAGGGGATTGCCTGGAATACGCAAGATGAAGTCGATTTCCTCGGTAAGCTCAATTACACCAAACACGATGGCCCGGCGAAAGGACGTCCGCGAATAGACACCGCGCTGGATGCTTCGGAAGTGATTCTTGCCTTAGCGCCGGAAACTAACGGTCAGGTGGCGGTGAAAGCCTGGCAGGCGTTGGGCGAGATGACCGGGCGCGAGCACACCCATCTGGCCATCAATAAAGAAGATGAGAAAATTCGCTTTCGTGATATCCAGGCGCAACCGCGCAAAATTATCTCCAGCCCGACCTGGTCAGGACTGGAAAGCGAACATGTCTCTTATAACGCCGGCTATACCAACGTACATGAACTGATCCCGTGGCGCACGTTGTCGGGGCGGCAACAACTCTATCAGGATCATGCGTGGATGCGCGCTTTTGGCGAAAGCCTGGTGGCATATCGTCCGCCGATTGATACCCGCAGCGTCAGCGAAATGCGAGAAATTCCGCCCAACGGTTTCCCGGAAAAAGCGCTTAACTTCCTGACGCCGCACCAGAAATGGGGAATTCACTCCACCTACAGCGAAAACCTGCTGATGCTGACCTTGTCGCGCGGCGGGCCGATTGTCTGGATCAGCGAAGCCGATGCCCGTGAATTGGGTATTGAAGATAACGACTGGATTGAAGCCTTCAACGCTAATGGCGCCCTTACCGCTCGTGCGGTGGTCAGCCAGCGCGTTCCGCCGGGTATGACCATGATGTACCACGCCCAGGAGCGAATTATGAATATTCCGGGCTCGGAAGTGACCGGGATGCGCGGCGGGATCCATAACTCCGTGACCAGGGTCTGTCCAAAACCGACGCATATGATCGGCGGCTATGCGCAACTGGCTTACGGCTTCAACTATTACGGAACCGTGGGTTCGAATCGCGATGAATTCATCATGATCAGGAAGATGAAAAACATTAACTGGCTGGATGATGAGGGCCGGGATCAGGTACAGGAGGCGAAAAAATGAAAATACGCTCACAGGTTGGGATGGTACTGAATCTCGATAAATGTATTGGCTGTCACACCTGCTCCGTCACCTGTAAAAACGTCTGGACCGGACGTGAAGGGATGGAATACGCATGGTTCAATAACGTCGAAACTAAACCGGGTATCGGCTATCCCAAAAACTGGGAAGACCAGCAGGAGTGGCAAGGCGGTTGGGTTCGTGATGTTAATGGCAAGATAAGGCCCCGTCTGGGCGGCAAAATGGGGGTAATTAGCAAAATTTTCGCCAACCCGGTGATTCCGCAAATCGATGATTACTATGAACCCTTTACCTTCGATTATCAGCATTTACATAATGCGCCGGAGAGTAAGCATCAGCCCACTGCCCGTCCTCGTTCACTGATTGACGGAAAACGGATGGACAAGGTGATCTGGGGGCCAAACTGGGAAGAGCTGCTCGGCGGCGAGTTTGAAAAACGCGCCCGCGACCGCAACTTCGACAACATACAAAAGGAGATGTACGGTCAGTTCGAAAACACCTTCATGATGTACCTGCCGCGCCTGTGCGAACACTGCCTGAACCCCAGTTGTGTTGCCACCTGCCCAAGTGGCGCTATTTATAAGCGTGAAGAAGACGGCATCGTGCTAATCGACCAGGATAAATGCCGGGGCTGGCGTTTGTGTATCAGCGGCTGCCCATACAAAAAAATCTACTTTAACTGGAAGAGCGGCAAGTCTGAGAAATGCATATTTTGCTATCCGCGTATTGAATCCGGCCAGCCGACCGTTTGCTCGGAAACCTGCGTCGGGCGCATTCGTTATCTTGGCGTTCTGCTCTACGACGCCGACAGGATTGAAGAAGCGGCCAGTACCGAACACGAGACGGATTTGTATGAACGTCAGTGCGATGTGTTTCTCAATCCGCACGATCCGGCGGTCATCGAAGAGGCGCTTAAACAAGGCATCCCGCAAAACGTCATCGACGCCGCCCAACGGTCGCCGGTGTACAAAATGGCGATGGACTGGAAGCTGGCGCTTCCGCTGCACCCGGAATACCGTACCCTGCCGATGGTCTGGTACGTACCGCCGCTATCGCCCATCCAGTCATACGCCGACGCGGGCGGGTTGCCGCACAATGGCAATATTCTGCCGGCGGTGGAGACGCTGCGTATTCCGGTCCAGTACTTGGCCAATATGCTCAGCGCGGGCGATACCGGCCCGGTCATTCGGGCGCTAAAGCGGATGATGGCGATGCGCCACTACATGCGCTCGCAGACGGTTGAAGGCGTGACGGATACCCGCGCCATTGACGAAGTCGGTCTGAGCGTACAACAGGTTGAAGAGATGTATCGCTACCTGGCGATTGCCAATTATGAAGATCGTTTTGTCATTCCCACCAGCCACCGGGAAATGGCGCGCGATGCCTTTCCGGAGCGCAACGGCTGCGGCTTTACTTTTGGCGACGGTTGTCACGGCTCGGATACCAAATTCAACCTGTTCAACAGTAGCCGTATTGATGCCATCAATATCACCGAAGTACGTGATAAAGCGGAGGGGGAATAATGCAAATCCTCAAAGCGATTGGCCTGTTGATGGAGTATCCGGACGACGAGTTGTGGGAATGTCGGGATGAAGCGCTTGCCCTAATCCAACACGATGCGCCAATGCTGGCCAACTTCACGCGCGAGCTGCTTTATGCGCCGTTACTGGATAAACAAGCAGAATGGTGCGAAGTGTTTGACCGCGGGCGCGCCACTTCATTGCTGTTATTCGAGCATGTTCATGCGGAGTCCCGCGATCGCGGCCAGGCGATGGTCGATTTGTTAAGCCAGTATGAAACCGTGGGCCTGCACCTCAACTGCCGCGAACTGCCGGATCACCTGCCGCTCTATCTGGAGTACTTAAGCGTGTTGCCGGAAGCGGAAGCGCGCGAGGGATTACAGAATATTGCCCCTATTCTGGCGCTACTGGGCGGTCGTCTGAAACAGCGAGGAGCGCCGTGGTATCAACTGTTTGACGCCCTGTTGACGCTGGCGGGCAGTTCGTTGACAAGTGACAGTGTCACCAAACAGATTATTCAGGAATCGCGGGATGATACCCGTCAGGCACTGGATGCCGTCTGGGAAGAAGAACAGGTGAAGTTTATCGAAGATAACGCCACGACCTGTGACAGTTCACCGTTACACCATTATCAACGACGCTTTAGCCAGGACGCGGCGCCGCAGTACGTCGACGTCAGCGCGGGAGGCCCGAAATGATACAGTACCTGAACGTCTTTTTTTACGACATCTACCCCTATATTTGCGCCACGGTATTCTTCCTCGGCAGTTGGCTGCGCTATGACTACGGACAATATACCTGGCGCGCGTCGTCCAGCCAGATGCTGGACAAGCGTGGGATGGTGATATGGTCGAATCTGTTCCATATTGGCATTCTGGGGATCTTCTTTGGCCATCTGTTTGGGATGCTAACGCCACACTGGATGTATGCCTGGTTCCTGCCGATTGCGGTAAAGCAGCAGATGGCGATGATCCTCGGCGGCGTGTGCGGCGTATTAACGTTGATCGGCGGCGCGGGATTACTGTGGCGTCGTCTGACCAATCAGCGTGTGCGGGCGACATCCACTACACCTGATATTATCATCATGAGCATTTTGCTGATTCAGTGCCTGCTTGGCCTGAGCACCATTCCGTTTTCGGCGCAATATCCGGATGGCAGCGAAATGATGAAGTTGGTGGGCTGGGCGCAAAGTATTGTCACCTTCCGCGGCGGGTCTTCGGAAATGCTGAGCGGTGTGGCGTTTGTTTTCCGCGTTCATCTGGTGCTGGGAATGACTATTTTCCTGCTCTTCCCGTTCACCCGCCTGGTTCATGTCTGGAGCGCGCCGTTTGAGTATTTCACCCGTCGCTACCAGATTGTTCGTACCCGCCGCTAATTCTCTTTGCCCGGGGGTACGCTTACCGGGCAAAGAAAAACGCCTGGGCGTCGTCATTCGGCAACGCACAGGCTATGATGATTCTTCAGTCAAAGGAGAACATCAATGAAACCGCAGATTTACCATGTTGACGCCTTCACCAGCGAACCCTTTCGCGGCAACTCTGCTGGCGTTGTCTTACATGCGGATACGCTAAGCGACGCGCAGATGCAGCTGATTGCCCGTGAACTTCGTCACTCGGAAACCGCCTTTTTGCTAAAAAGCGAAGAGAGTGATGTGCGCATACGCTACTTTACACCGACAGTAGAAGTCCCCATCTGTGGTCATGCCACCGTGGCCGCGCATTATGTTCGGGCAACGGTACTGGGGTTGGGAAACACCACCGTCTGGCAAACCTCGTTAGCGGGCCGTCATCGCGTTGAAATTCATGCCGAACACAACGACTATCGCATCACGCTGGAACAAGGTCAGCCCTCTTTTGAACCACCGCTAGTCGGAGAGATTCGGGCTGCCATCATCACCGCACTGAACCTGACTGAAGATGATATCGAGCCGGGAGCGCCAATTCAGGTGGCTTCAACAGGACATGCAAAAGTGATGATCCTGCTCAAACCAGACGTTGATATTGATGCCCTTTCTCCTAATCTGGCAGCCCTGACGGCAATCAGCCAGCAAATTGGCTGTAACGGCTTTTTTCCTTTCCAGATTCGTCCGGGAAAAAACGAAACCGATGGGCGAATGTTTTCCCCGGCGATAGGAATTGTGGAAGATCCGGTAACGGGAAACGCCAATGGCCCGATGGGGGCATGGCTCGTCCATCATGGCCTGATGGCGCATGACGGTAAAACGCTGCAGATTCAAGGCCATCAGGGGCGCGCTTTAGGCAAAGAGGGTACTGTTGATGTTACCGTCACCATTCGCGATAACCAGCCGGAAAACGTCACCATCTCCGGCCAGGCGGTCATTCTGTTTCATGCCGAATGGGCCATTACTTTTTAATCTTTGTCAGGCCCGCAAATCCTCGCGGCAAAAAATTATTTTCCCGCCTCCGGATGGGTATCAAATGCAGCCATTACCGCGGCCAGCTCCGCCTCGGTAAAACCGTGCTTTACATCATTTACGCCGAGACCAAACTGCTGCTGAAGTAACTGATACAACGACGGCACATCCGGTACATTGACCTGTTCAACGGCATGTCCCTGGTGGTAACGCGTGAAGTGGAAATTCGTTAATGTCAGCTTGCCGCCATCAGGCAAATGGCGGCACATCAACAAATGATGACGAAAATGGGATTGCGGCCAGTGAGCCGACCAGAAATTGCCCATTACATGATCGCTCTGCTGCTGCACCCCCAGATCAAAACAGTACATCGACTGCCAGTGCTCATGGTGGCGGAATTGTAAAATCCATGTGCACCCCTCCTGCATCAGGCGGTATTCGCCATGCGGCGTTTGCTGAGCAATTTCAGCCTGCAGACGAAGCGGCGCGGTTAGCGTTTGGCCGCCAAACCCCACGTCCGCGATCCACTGCTCATCCTCCACATCAACCAGCAGCAAACGGTGCGTGCGTGGCGGTAAACTGGCGGGATGAGACAGAATGACCCGCCCCAATAAGCTTCGGACGTTAAAACCGATGTCGCGTAACGCACGTTCAAACAGGCCATTCAGTTCAAAACAGTATCCACCGCGTCGGGCATAAAGCAGTTTCTCCTCTAATGCCGTTTCATCGAGCTGTATTTCACGAGGCAGTAGCACATCCAGATTTTCAAAAGGAATCGCGCAGTTGTGCGCTAAGTGAAGCGTTCTGAGCGCTTCAACCGTAGGAACCCCCAACGGCTGACAATGTAATCGCGTAAAATAAGCATGTAAAAAAGAGGTCATCTGAGGCTTCCATTAACATTAATGCTTGCGTTCGGCACACAGGCTGAGGCGGATATCGCTGCGCAACAGGATACCCTATCCGTGGAATAGCGTTGGATACTTTTGAAAAAAATAAGACAGGCCGGCTGTCGCGCCGGAGGTACGTGGAATTTTGGCGTACAAACGGAAATCGGGTTCTGAGAATCTCTTTGCGACACGCCGCCAAAATAGCGGCGTGTTAAAATTTTTAACGCCGGCTCAGCGAGTCTGATTTCTAACAAAACTGGCTAAACATAAACGCTTTTTAATAATTGTCCAAATAGTTATGGTAGCGAGCTTTTATGTCGGCCGCCCATTGCGCTTTCGCCTCCTGCATGTTGCTGGCCCGAGCGATATAATATTCTAAACACGGAATGGCGCCTAATGCCTGAGGTAAGGCATTATATGCTGCCATTCGCTCTCTGACGGTTTTATATTTTTCATCAATATCATAATAATAGTACGCTGGCGCTTCAAAAAAGCCCTCTTCCAGTCTCATACAAATCTCTTCAAAGGACCCCTTAACCTCAACGGTATGTTCGCCATCCGATATCCTGACGATTGGCTCACGTCCAGCCATCAGCGAGAGTTGTTCGAATGTTAACCTCCGACCATCAGAAAGGTCGACATCTATAGTATACAGCCCATCACACACAGCATCAGCAAGGTGATTATGGATATTCCCTGTATTGGCACAGAACTCATCAACTTTAGGCGTAACATTGCAATAATGTTCAATTACTCGCGTAAATCCGTAGGCCAGTCCTGCGGTAAGCACATACAAGATGCCTTTCATGATTTTTGTTGATAATTTATTTTCATAATCTCCTGCAGCAACATGAGGTAGCTTATTTCCTGATAAAGCTCTGGCATAGGTAGAAACTGATGTATATGGCATATCCTGCTCCTTCAAATTTTGCTCAATAGCTTTATATGTCCTACTCCTCTCTCATTATGACGATATGTCAATCAACAAAATTGCTCAAAGGCATACATTTTCAGGAGAAAATGAGAATAACAGGCGCAACGGCCTGATCTTATGCTGCTTCAATATCGTCAGGTGGTTTATCGTTCGAGGTCATATCTATGACCATAAATCCCTGCAGGGATTAACCCTGATTAATTATTGCGCAACGCAATCACTGCCGATTTGTGCTGGCGTCTTATCTGGCTGAATCGTGACCACACCGCACCACATCTGACCACACAAATAAACTCGACATTCTCATTTTCTTCTTTCCGTATGTTTTGCGTCATTTAACAATTGCAGGTAGGATGCTCCGCCGGCGGTTTTATCCCTGTCACAGAATCAGGGAAAAGCGGCATTCGCCATTGCAGGCAATCGATTGGTGAGCGCCCGTCGCGGCATAAGGAATTTTTCTGTCAGGACAGGCTATAACAGGTAACGTAATGAAAACACAGACTACGCACGCCGCAGAACAACATGCGGCGAAACGACGCTGGCTGAACGCCCATGAAGAGGGGTATCACAAAGCGATGGGGAATCGTCAGGTTCAGATGATTGCTATCGGCGGCGCGATTGGCACCGGTTTATTTTTAGGTGCAGGCGCCCGATTGCAAATGGCCGGACCGGCACTGGCGCTGGTCTATCTGATATGCGGCATTTTTTCTTTTTTCATTTTACGCGCGCTGGGCGAACTGGTATTGCATCGCCCTTCCAGCGGGAGTTTCGTCTCCTACGCCCGTGAATTTTTGGGTGAAAAAGCGGCCTACGTCGCAGGCTGGATGTACTTTATTAACTGGGCGATGACCGGGATCGTCGATATCACCGCAGTGGCGTTATATATGCACTACTGGGGCGCATTTGGCGACGTTCCGCAATGGGTGTTCGCGCTCGGCGCGTTAACCATTGTCGGTACCATGAACATGATCGGCGTAAAATGGTTTGCCGAAATGGAGTTCTGGTTCGCGCTGATAAAAGTACTCGCCATTGTTATCTTCCTGGTGGTAGGCACGATTTTTCTCGGTACCGGTCAACCGCTTGAGGGTAATGCCACCGGTTTTCACCTGATTACAGATAATGGCGGCTTTTTCCCGCACGGCCTGTTGCCCGCGCTGGTACTGATTCAGGGCGTGGTGTTCGCTTTTGCGTCGATTGAACTGGTCGGTACCGCCGCTGGGGAGTGCAAAGATCCACAGACGATGGTGCCAAAAGCCATCAATAGCGTGATCTGGCGTATTGGTCTTTTCTATGTAGGATCGGTCGTATTGCTGGTTTTGCTGCTGCCGTGGAACGCCTATCAGGCGGGGCAAAGTCCGTTTGTCACCTTCTTTTCTAAACTTGGCGTGCCTTATATCGGCAGTATTATGAATATCGTGGTGTTAACCGCCGCGCTTTCCAGCCTGAACTCCGGGCTTTACTGTACGGGGAGAATTTTACGTTCAATGTCGATGGGGGGTTCCGCGCCGAAATTCATGGCGAAAATGAGCCGTCAGCATGTGCCCTATGCGGGTATTCTGGCGACTCTGGTGGTTTACGTGGTCGGCGTGTTCCTGAATTACCTAGTCCCCTCCCGCGTGTTCGAGATCGTTCTTAATTTTGCCTCGCTCGGCATTATCGCGTCGTGGGCGTTTATCATGGTGTGCCAGATGCGTTTACGCCAGGCGATAAAAGAAGGCAAAGCCGCAGACGTCAGTTTTAAACTGCCCGGCGCGCCTTTTACCTCCTGGCTAACACTGCTGTTTTTACTAAGCGTGCTGGTACTCATGGCGTTTGACTACCCGAATGGAACTTACACTATCGCCTCGTTGCCGCTGATCGCCATTCTGCTGGTCGCCGGCTGGTTTGGCGTGCGACGTCGCGTGGCGGAGATCCATCGAACTGCGCCAGTGACGGCGGATTCGACAGAGAGTGTCGTATTGAAAGAAGAAGCAGCGACATAACATTCCCCTTCCCCGGCAGCTCCAGGCCTGCCGGGTTTAATGCGCGTTGCCGCCAACACCGCATCGCGCCCAATGCTTAGTCAGCCTTAATCAACTGCGCCACATCATTGCTGTTAATTTCCCGCTGGTTGCCTTCCTGATCGGTATAACTGGTCATCCCCGTCTCTTTATCTAACTGTGGCTTACCCTGAGTTACGATCGTTTGCCCATTCTTCGTCGTCATCACATAGTTGGTTGTACAACCCGCAAGCATAAAAAACATCATGCCCAAACCTGAGCATATAAATAACTTTTTCATATTTTCCTCGTGAATATAATGAGTTAACTACAGCAAAAAGGCAGTGTAATTCTCACAGAATCATCAGGCTATCGGCGGGGTGTAACGAGGCGTATCGGTGCGTTTAAAGAGATGACTGGAGGGGTTTCCCCCTCCATACCCTATTTACAGAGTAATGCGAATAACATCATCCGGCTGCGTCGCTTCCTGTTCACGTGTCGATTTCTGCTTCACGCTGACGTAGAGCGTTTTACCGTCTGCCGATAGCGCCAGGCTATTCGGGTACGTCGGCGTATCGAACGTTTTAACAACGTTATAGGTCTTCGCATCGATCACGCTGACCTGCCCTGCCTGACGATGCGTCACGTAAGCCTCGTTACGTGTCGGGTTAAACAGGACGGCCAAAGAAGCAGGCGCCGCGATTTTGGCAAGAATATTGCCATTACGGGTATCGACAACCAGGACTTCAGTCGCCTTCGAGTCGGTGATAAACGCGCGATGACCTGCGGTATCGAGACTCAGGTTAATAAAGAAGTGTTCTTTACCGTCATCCAGCAACTTCTTACGACTGAGAATTTTATTGCTGGCGGTATCGATGGTGATAAATTCGCCATCCGCATTGGTGGTGTACAGGCGTTGCGCTTTACTGTCGAGCGCCAGGCCCGTACTCATTTTGCCGGTATTTTCGATCGTCGTTTTCAGTTTGATGGTTTCGCCATCCACTACCCAAATAGCACTCTCTTTACCAACACCGCTAATGTAGATCGTGTTGGTCGCCGCATCGGCAACCAGCTCACGGGGCTGTAACGGACGAACCTCTTCAGTACGTTTGCGCGCATCAAGTACCAGACGACCTTTTACATCACCCGTTTTGGCATCAATCGCGGTAACAGCGCTGTTAATGGTATTGCCAAACCACAGCGTTTGGGTCGCGGCATTGATGGTGGCGCCGAACGGCTTGAGATCGTTATGAATCGCTTGCGTGATTTCCAGCGTCACCGGGTCGAGACGATAAACTACGCCGCCTTTATCCAGTTTACGGCTTTGCGATGTAGCCAGCCAGAGCGCGTTTTCTTGCTGACTCCAGGCCATCTCATAAGCGCCTTTGCCTACTGCTTTACGCAGCATGTCTTCCGCCGCCAGCGTGCTAAATGAGGATGCCACGAGGAGCGAACCTAACAATAAAGAACCACGCAGGCGCGGCGAAAAAAGATGACGTAAGTGCATGACGACTCCCTTTGATAAAAACGTGTATAGCTGCTTCACACTACTTCGCTGCGCGGGATCTTCGTTCCGCACTTATTATAAGTTGAGAATAATAATCATTATTTATCAGAAAGTGGAGCTTTTCCTCGCCTGCGAATGTCATAGCTCTTAAATACCGCACATTTTCTTAACTTAATGTGCGATTAAAATTTCAAAACTTTACATATTGACTACCCTTAATGTCACGTTTTCCGTTGATACGCTTACATTTATCCGGCATTTTCATGAAAATTATTTCCGTTAGACCGCGACTTTATCCCGCCCTCTTATTGCCTCTGACCTTCTCCCCGGTCCTTCAGGCCGCCAGCGCGCCCAATGAACAAACCATGATAGTCACCGCAACGCCGCAAACCGTATCCGAGCTGGATACACCTGCCGCCGTTAGCGTCATTGAGGGAGAAGACATGCGTCTGGCGACGCCGCGCGTTAATTTATCTGAGTCTTTAACCAGCGTCCCGGGATTGCAGGTGCAAAACCGGCAGAACTACGCGCAGGATCTGCAAATCTCTATCCGTGGATTTGGCTCGCGTTCCGCCTTTGGCGTGCGCGGCATTCGTCTGTATGTTGATGGCATTCCCGCCACCATGCCGGATGGACAAGGCCAGATTTCGAATATTGATATTAACAGCATACAAGACGTTGAAGTGTTACGCGGCCCCTTCTCAGCGCTATACGGCAATGCTTCCGGCGGCGTGATAAATGTCACCACCGAAACCGGGAGACAGCCGCCCACCCTTGAGGCCAGCAGCTACTACGGCAGTTATGGAAGCTGGCGCTATGGGCTAAAAGCCACGGGCGCGATGGGTGACGGCACACAGCCAGGCGACGTGGATTACACGGTATCGACTACCCGTTTCACCACCCACGGCTACCGCGATCACAGCGGCGCGCGAAAAAATCTGGCTAATGCCAAACTGGGCGTGCGCCTTGACGATGTCAGTAAACTTTCGTTGATTTTTAATAGTGTGGACATTAAGGCGGACGATCCCGGCGGACTCACCGAATCTGAATGGAAAGCCGATCCGCAACAGGCGCCGCGCGCTGAACAGTACAATACGCGTAAAACCATCAAACAAACTCAGGCAGGATTGCGTTATGAACGTCAGCTCAGCGCGCAGGATGATATCAGCGTGATGGCCTACGCCGGAGAGCGGGAAACCACGCAATACCAGTCTATTCCCCTGGTGGCACAGCTAAAACCAGCCCAGGCTGGCGGCGTAATTACACTGCAACGCCACTATCAGGGCATTGATTCCCGCTGGACTCACCGGGGAGAATTAGGCGTGCCGGTCACCTTCACTGGCGGATTAAATTATGAAAACATGAGCGAAAACCGCAAGGGTTACAATAACTTCCGCCTCAACAACGGCACCCCTGAGTTTGGGCATAAAGGCGATTTACGGCGGGATGAGCGTAACCTGATGTGGAATGTCGATCCTTATCTGCAAACCCAGTGGCAGCTTACGCAAAAACTCTCGCTGGATGCTGGCGTGCGCTACAGTTCCGTGTGGTTCGATTCTAACGATCACTATATCGCGCCCGGCAATGGCGATGATAGCGGCGACGCCAGCTATCACCACTGGCTACCCGCCGGATCGCTAAAATATGCGTTAACTGACGCCTGGAATCTCTATCTTGCTGCCGGTCGCGGATTTGAAACCCCCACTATCAATGAGCTTTCTTATCGCGCTGACGGCCAAAGCGGGTTCAACTTTGATCTCAAACCGTCGACCAATGATACGGTGGAAGTCGGCAGTAAAACGCGGATTGGCAATGGCTTGTTGACCGCCGCGTTATTTCAAACCGATACCGATGATGAAATTGTCGTCGCCAGTAGTATGGGAGGACGCACTACCTACAAAAACGCGGGCAAAACTCGCCGCCAGGGCGCAGAACTCGCGTTGGACCAGCGCTTCGCCGGCGACTGGCGGGTGAAAGCATCATGGACCTGGCTGGATGCGACCTATCGCAGTAACGTTTGTCAGGGGCAAAACTGTGATGGAAACCGAATGCCCGGCATCGCCCGTAATATGGGATTCGCCTCATTAGGTTTTATCCCGGATGAGGGGTGGTACGCCGGAACAGATGTTCGGTATATGGGCGATATCATGGCCAATGATGAAAATACCGCCAAAGCGCCTTCGTATACCGTTGTTGGACTAAATACAGGGTATAAATTTAATTACAGCCAGCTTACCGTCGATATTTTTGGGCGGGTAGATAATCTATTTGATAAAGAATATATCGGTTCGGTGATCGTTAATGAATCTAATGGCCGATATTATGAGCCAGCGCCAGGGCGTAACTATGGCGTGGGGATTAATCTGGCATGGCGATTTGAATAAATATCCGGCAAATATCCGGCAATAGCGGGGAATCCCCGCTATTGATAAGCCATAGTTACATGAAGGTTACATGAAATACTGATTTTTAATCGTCGCTACGTTTTGTTGCAAAACGTTCTGTAGGCAGTGGCGACTGGCTTCTTTATCACCAGTCACTAACGCATTAAGCAATTTTCTGTACAGATTAACGCCGTTTTGATAATCATCAAGTTTAAAATTATCATATAAAAAATGCAGGCTTGGCCCCAGGCGTACCCATAATTGCTCGATCATGGCATACAGCGTTGGCATATCCGCGTAGTGGTAGATCTCAAAGCGGAATGCGCGGTTGGCCAAAAGAATTTTCTCCATAATGCCACTTTCCAGCGCCTGTTGAAATTCATCTAATAGCGCATTCAGCATCTGCTCGCGATCCGGGGTAATCTTACCCGCAGCGGCGACCACCGCCATCTCCTCCAGGGCAGTACGAATCGTATTAATTTCCAGCAAACTTTCCAGCGAGATCTCCGGCACCATAAACGCCTGTGCTGGCGCCACCGCCAAAGCACTGGAAGAGACCAGCCTTAATAGAGCCTCACGCACCGGCGTAATACTGACGCCTAACTCTTGAGCAATATTTTTAGTGATAAGCCTTGCGCCTGGTTTTAATGCGCCAATAGACAATTGATGCTTTAACCGATTTTCAACCTGTGTGGTCAGGCTTATATGTTGTGTTTTTTCCGTACCCGGCATTTTCCTTCCTTCACCTCTTGGCAGAACAACATCGCAATCGAGTCCCGAAGAAGTTTCGGAACTTAATTGTAAAAAAGATAATCCAGGCCTGAACGGCCAAATAAATAAAAGTGATAATTTACTTGCGTGATATTCTCATCTTTTACAACAATACAGGTTTCTTTATGGCAACCGTTTTATCTCCGTCATTCCTTCATGTATCGAGATTTTTGACCAGTTCAGGCCGCTGAGGGAGATAAGCTGCCCCACCGCGATCTGAATGATGAATATAAGTAAAGCCGCAATTTTAAAATTTGCACATTTTTATGGCGACATAATGCCGCCATTTTTTCTTTACGCATCGTCCGCTAAACGTATCACGACTTTGCCAAAGTTCTTCCCCGCCAGCAGCCCCATAAACGCTTCTGGCGCATTTTCCAGCCCATCAGTAATCTGCTCCCGGTAATGTATTTTCCCTTCTTTGATCCAACGCCCCATTTCTTGCTGAAACTCATGTATCCGGTGACCATAGTCCTGGTTGATGATAAAACCTTGCAGACGAATACGCTTTTTAAGTAATGTCGCCATCAGCAGAGGCAGTCTGTCTGGACCGTCCGGCAACGCTGTCGCATTGTAGCCGCTGACCAGACCGCAGAGCGGAATCCGCGCCGACGTATTCAGTAGCGGTAAGACGGCGTCAAAGACTTTACCACCGACATTCTCATAATAGATATCGATACCCTGCGGGCAGGCCTGCGCAAGCTGTTGTGGGAAATTATCAGCGTGATGATCAAGGCACAGATCAAATCCCAAAACGTCTGTCGCATGACGGCATTTTTCCGCGCCGCCAGCAATACCCACGACCCGGCAGCCCTTCAGCTTGCCAATTTGCCCAACCGTTGCGCCTACGGGGCCGGTGGCGGCGGCGACAACCAGCGTTTCGCCCTCTTTCGGCTGGCCGATATCCAGTAACCCCATATAGGCGGTAAACCCCGGCATTCCTAAAATACCCAATGACCAGGAAGGATGTTGCGGATTATCACCCAGCTTTACTAACCCTTCGCCATCTGAAATGTCATAATCCTGCCAGCCATTGTAACTCAACACCCATTCGTCTGGTCGGTAATCAGGATGGTTCGACGCGACAACGCGACTGACCGTACCGCCAACCATAACGCAGCCAGGTTCCACAGGCGGCGCATAAGAGGGTTCATCGCTCATGCGGCCACGCATATAAGGGTCGAGTGATAAAAAAACGGTACGCAATAGCACCTGCCCTTCACCGGGCGTCGCGACGTCATCTTCTTCGAGGCGGAAGTTATCCATCTGCGGCGCGCCGTGGGGACGCGAGGCCAAAACCCAACGACGATTTCGGTTGGTCTGTTGCTTCATTCTATTCTCCTCATGCCTGGCATAATCCATCAATAATAGTCGAACATTCGCTATCTGAGGGAGTTAAACACTCTCAGATATCAGGCTGCTTTCACCGCGGGACGCTTTTATGAACGACTTTCTTCCCCCTCTCGCTAAATATGAATTCTTGCGCTAATTCGTTGATTTATGCCGCCTTCAATAGTATTTCTAACACTATCGTAAACATTCCCTGGGGTTCCCTATGACGATTCGCTTTGCCGATAAAGCAGACTGCGCCGCGATTACCGAAATCTATAACCATGCGGTATTACATACTGCGGCCATCTGGAACGATCGGACGGTCGATACGGATAATCGCCTTGCCTGGTATGAGGCCCGTCAATTACTGGGCTATCCGGTGCTGGTAAGCGAAGAAAATGGCGTGGTGACTGGCTATGCATCATTTGGCGATTGGCGCAGTTTCGACGGTTTTCGCTATACCGTCGAGCACTCGGTTTATGTTCATCCGGCGCACCAAGGGAAAGGACTGGGGCGAAAACTGCTCAGCAGACTGATCGACGAAGCCCGACGCTGCGGCAAACATGTGATGGTGGCCGGTATTGAGTCACAGAATGCCGCCTCGATACGCCTGCATCATTCGCTGGGATTTACCGTTACCGCGCAAATGCCGCAGGTCGGCGTAAAATTTGGCCGTTGGTTAGATCTTACGTTTATGCAACTCCAGCTTGATGAACACGCCGCGCCGGACGCCTGCTGATGAACCAGTCTTTGACGCTTATCTTTTTGATCGCCGCCGGCGTCGGGCTGGTGGTACAAAACAGTATTATGGTGCGTATTACGCAGACATCATCGACGATTCTGATCGCTATGCTGTTGAACTCGCTGGTAGGGATCGTTTTATTTGTGACGATATTGTGGTTTAAGCAAGGCGCTGCGGGTTTCGGCGAGCTGGTCGCCAGCGTTCGCTGGTGGACATTGATCCCCGGTCTGCTGGGGTCATTTTTTGTATTTGCCAGCATTAGCGGGTATCAGAACGTTGGCGCCGCGACGACTATCGCGGTACTGGTCGCCAGCCAGTTAATCGGCGGACTGGCGCTGGATATCGCGCGTAGCCACGGCGTCACGTTACGCGCAATGGTCGGGCCGGCGTTTGGCGCGCTGTTGCTGGTCATTGGCGCATGGCTGATTGCGAAGCGCCAGTTTTAATGGGTTACAGGATCGTGCCGCCTTTGGTGAGCTGCTCGCGGCGCGCGTCCCGATCTTCTTGATATTGCCTGCCGTGATGCGCGATAGCCGTGCGTAAACGCTGCTGCTGCACATAACGATCTTCGCGACGTAATTCAGCGTCATCGCTCAAGGCAATCAGCAATTCATTCATATGGGCAATTACGCTCTCCGCGATGGCGGCATCCACGCGGGCGCTCACTTCCTCCAGGTGCGACATAAGCTCTCCTACTCTTTATTCTGTAACAGCATGATTCGCCTATTATACGCGTTATTGTCGCCCGATGCGGTAATTCGCCGCTGCCCTCCTGATTTAACTTACGTCAAGTGAAAACACGGGGCTTAATAGACCGAGAATTCGCGCCTTTTTGCCTTTCTTCCGCCGTTTGCTTGCGTATAGACCCCGTAAAGTAGACGCGTGAAGAAGTCTAAGGGATAACAACGTGGCAAAATCTCTCTTGCGCAGCGGCAATCTGGATGATTATCAGGCCGTGGGCGGCGGCGGTCAGGCCGTATTTGAATCAGCATTGCAAATTCGCGAAACGCTTCGTCTGCGTAAACAGCAGGCGATGGTTGACTGTCTGGCGATTCCGCAACTTAACGATAATGGCGATCGGGTTGACTGGTATTCGCCGATTGAAGGTCAGGCGATAGCGTGGAAAGCGGCTGACGAAGAGACACGTTCTCGGGCTTTACGTTATTTAGCCAGCACTTTTGAAAGCGCGGCTGCACTCAGTCGCAAAAGTCTGCAATCCGGTAAAACAGCGCTCCAGCTATTTGGGTCGCTACTTGAGAAAGCGACGCAATTTCCCGGCGAAAATCATGTTTTCCTGGTTAACGGCAAACCGGTTATCACCTTCTGGGGATTCGTTAATCTCAACGAAAATACACGCGATGATATGCTGGACTGCCTGCGGGTAACCGAGGCAATCCCTGACATCCCGCTGGTCGAGCCGGAGCCGGAACCCGAAGCAAAGCCGTTGGTAGAGGCGGCATCTAGTCAGGCGGATGAACCGTTGTTAACGTCTGTCATTGAGCCGCCGAAAATGCCGGAGGAACCTGTTGCGCCGCCCGTTATCGTTAGCGAGCCGAAGCCGGCCGCACCTATCCCGGTTGCTGAGGCGAAAAGAGCTCGCCGTCTACCGCTGTGGAGCTTACCTGTCGCTGCCGTGGTTATCGCCGCCGTCGCCACGCCTTTTTTCTGGCCATCTTCATCCGTTGACGGGGCCTCTCCTGTTCGCGCCGCGCCTGTCGCTACTGCGAAAACTCACGTTACCCCATTGCCTGAACTCGCCGCGCATTTGCCGCTGCATCGCGCTGAGGTGACGCCCGCCCCCAAAGCGGCGCCGCTGCCGGAAGCGCCTGTTATCATTACCGCTATCCCCAAAGACGCGCTGGTGATGGACAGTACGCAGATGAAGCTTGGAACCACGCGCTTTTTAAACGGTAGCTGGCGGGTCAGCGTGGATGTCAAAGATCCGATTACCGGCAAGCCGCCCTCTCTGCGTTATCAGATCCAAAATAACAAAGGTATCGCGCGCGTAGTACATGGCGATAACGTGGTTTGTCGGGCGGAAATTTTCTCTGGTCTGCATCAAACGGGCGAGCTGATGATTAAAAGTCGCGGCAATGCGCGCTGCACCGACGGTTCACGTTATCCGATGCCGGAAATTACCTGTAAAGCAGGCGTCAATGACGTCGCAACCTGTACCGCCCGTTATGGCGACCACGCGGCAATTCCGTTGACGTTTAAAAAGATAGGTGCCTGATTTTATGTTGGTCAATCTGTGTGATTACAAACAGAGCGTCACGCTCATTGCAAACAGCGGCGTCCAGTTTCTTGATTTTGGCTTAACGCCGCAAGAGTCGGCCCACTACGGACGTTTTGTGCGCAAAACGGCAAACGGCCCGCTACTGCGCCTCGATTTTGATCTGACCAGCGGGCGCTACACGTTGCCTGGACGTGCTGGCGGCCAACCCGAAGTCGTGAAACCGGAAAGCACTCAGACGCTGCACTATTCTCTGGATGTACTCGACGGAATCTGGCTTCCCCTGCCGTTCCTGCGTTTTAATCCGCCGCGTACTTTTATTGACGGGCCGGATAACTGGGCGCGCATTCAGGTACGTAAACTCAGCGAGCCAGATAGCGCCGGAAACACACACCGGATCACCCTCGCCTTCGACAGTCAGCTGGCAAAAAATATGCCTGCGGCGTTGGCGCCTTGCGAAAACGATCTGCTCAATGGCACACGTTTTGCGCTCGCCTGGCAGGATGAAGAAGTTGCCGATTTTCTTGACCAGACATGGATTGACGGCTGGCTGCGCGAGTCGTTTCTTCAGTATGCCTCACAGGTGGAAAACCGTTCGGAACAGGCCATACAACAAGCGCTGCGTAGCTTTGAGTATCAGGCGCACTGGTTGAATTTACTGACGCTGTTAGGCGAACAGCTTACGGTGCCGGAAGTAAAGTTTGTGACACATACGTTAAGCACGCCCGCAATCCCGGTCGATCTGATTCTGGATGTCGGCAATACGCATACCTGCGGCGTCTTGATCGAGGATCATGGCGATGCAAATGACGGGTTACGCCAGACGGCAGAGCTTCAGGTGCGTTCTTTAAGCGAGCCGCAGTATCTGAACGATCCTTTATTTACCAGCCGGGTGGAATTCTCGGAAGCACGCTTTGGCAAGCAACACTTTTCTGTCGAAAGCGGACGAGACGACGCCTTTGTCTGGCCTTCCATTGTGCGTGTGGGCGACGAGGCTCGCGCCCTTGCTATGCAGCGTGTGGGCACCGAAGGCAGCAGCGGCATCTCCAGCCCGCGTCGCTACCTGTGGGATGAAACCCCCGCCTTGCAGGACTGGCGTTTTAGCCAGATCCACGGTAAAACGCAGCGCGAACCGCTTGCCACCGCGTTTCCGCTGATGAATCTGATGAACGATGACGGACAGCCGTTATTCCGCCTGCCGCATGAAGAAAGGCTACCGGTTTTTTCGCCGCAATACAGCCGTAGCACCTTGATGACGCATATGTTGTGCGAAATTCTGGCTCAGGCGCTGGGGCAAATTAACAGCGTCGCCACCCGGCTGCGGCTCGGCTTTCCCGCCTCGCCGCGCCAGCTACGCACCCTGATTTTAACGCTGCCTTCCGCCATGCCGAAACAGGAGCGAGAAATTTTCCGCCAGCGAATGTTTGAAGCACTGGCGCTGGTCTGGAAAGCCATGGGCTGGCATCCGCAGGATGAGGATTTCACCACGCCTAAGCAGCGTGAAAAAAGCGTGGTGCCGGTACCAGAAATACAGATGGAATGGGACGAAGCAAGTTGCGGCCAACTGGTATGGCTTTATAACGAAGCCATTTCGCATTACGCCGGGCGTACCGAATCCTTTTTTAATGCGCTGGCCAGACCGGATCGCCAGCCTGAACCCGGCGTCGTCCCCGGACGCGCGTTGCGCGTGGCATCGATTGATATCGGCGGCGGCACGACGGATATGGCGATCGTTCACTATCAGTTAGATGACGGCGTGGGGGCCAATGTAAAAATTACGCCTCACCTCCTGTTTCGCGAAGGTTTTAAAGTCGCCGGGGACGATCTGCTATTGGATATCATTCAGCGTTGCGTACTCCCTTCCCTGCAAACGGCGTTGCAACGGGCAGGCGTTACGGATGCCGCCGCCCTGCTGGCGACCTTATTTGGCGATTCGGGACGAATTGATACTCAGGCCATTTTGCGCCAGCAAACGGCGCTGCAATTATTTATGCCGCTGGGCCATGCGGTACTTTCCGCCTGGGAGCAAAGCGACATTAACGATCCGTTTGCCGGTTTACATGCGACATTTGGCGATCTGCTGATCCGCCGCCCAACGAGCAACGTGATGAACTATATCCAGCAGGCGATCGATCATGCCTTACCGTCTGGTTCGCCGACATTTGATATATTCAATGTGCCGTTGCAAATCCAGTTTAGCCAGCTTCAGGAGGCTCTGCTGGCCGGTCAGTTTACGCTGACAACGCCGCTTCATGCGGTCTGCGAAGCGATATCCCACTATCACTGCGATATCTTGCTGGTGACGGGGAGACCGACCTGTTTACCCGGCGTACAGGCGCTCATCCGGCACTTACAACCGGTGCCGGTTAATCGCATTGTGTGGATGGATAAGTATCAGGTACATGAATGGTATCCCTTCAGTCAACAAGGGCGTATCGGCAATCCAAAATCCACTGCCGCGGTGGGCGCGATGTTATGCAGCCTGGCGCTGGACTTACGTCTGCCGCGTTTCAATTTTAAAGCGGCTGATATCGGCGCGTATTCGACTGTGCGTTATCTCGGCGTACTGGATAATACCGTTAATACGCTTCGCGATGAAAACATCTGGTATCACGAGATCGATTTGGATAAACCCGGCGCAACGCTGGACGCACGCCTGCATTTTCCGCTACGCGGCAACGTGACGTTGGGTTTCCGTCAACTGGCGAACAGTCGCTGGCCGGCAACCCCACTCTATTGCCTGAGCATTAATTCCGCCGAACTGGCGAAAACCATCGCTGGCGACGGCGTACTGAATGTGCGACTGAAATTACGCGGCAGTAGCAAAGATAGCGCCCCGGAATCGTTCATATTAAGTGATGCCTGGCTCCAGGACGGGACGCCGGTCGCCGCCGATGCGCTGACATTAAAATTGAATACGCTGGCTGACCGTCGCCACAGCGGCAGCCACTACTGGATAGATAGCGGGAGTGTATACCTGAAATGACAAAACCGTTAAACGCCACCCAGGCTGTTATCGAGTGGGTTAACAACACGCGCCGTTACGCAACGCGGCTGGATGATGAAGCCGACGCTCTGCTGGCGCAACTTACGCTTGCCGCAGCGGATGAGTCAGCGCTCAACGCCGCCTGCGCATCACATGGCTGCGTCGGTCTGTACGGGTATGCGCAATCCGCAAAAGCGCATCTGTTAACGACGCTATGCGGTAACGAGAATGGCAAGCTGGAAATTATCACGCCGGACCGTGACTATGATTATTTCAGCCACATCAATCCGGGTCATGCGCCAGCGAATATGGCTATTCGCTTTACGCGCGACATTTTTTCAAACGAGAGCGGCTGGCCGTTGCGCCTGCGCTTGATCAGTGAAGCCGAACTGGTGCAGATCTTTATTGCCTGGACCAGCTCGTCCCCCGTTTGTCGCCAGGTCGAAAAATCCATTATCACATCACGCCTGGAGAAATGGCAATCGCTTCGCCAACCGCAGCCCGTCCCCGGCGTTACCGCTGAAGAGGTAGCGACCATCGCGAGTTTCTGGCGCTCTTGCCTGCCGTCCGCCAGACAACATATTGATGATGCGACATGGCAACACTTTGCCTCGCTCTTGCCTACGCTGGATCTCACGACACGGGCGCACGCCTGGGCATTACTGTGGGGAGAGCAACCAGAGATCACCCAGCAATGGCTGGCGCTGGCGCATATGTTGCAACAAACCGGCCATGCCGGGGAACTGGCGGCGCCGCTCAGCCTGCTGGTCGATCATTTTGGCTTACCGGCGGAAAACTTCCTGACGCAAATGGCGCTAACCGCCAGCGATACGCAAAGCGATGTGGTGGTGCATCCGGTTAAGGAAGGCCGACTGCTCAATGCGGTCAGCCTTTCGCTTGATTCTCTGGCGCTGCTTACCCGCGAACTGGTGCTAACCGTTGAAAATAGCGTACTGGATAACGTTGATTTACTGGATATTCCGGTCGCGCCAGACAGTCATCCTCATCCGTTATGGCGGGCGAAATTAGGCTGGATGCTGGCCCATTACCGTCAGCAGATACAGCCCGATGTTCTGGTGATTTGCAATGCTCTGGCATCTCGCTCGCAAACGTCCACTGCCGCCCGTCACTTACTGGAGTGGGTTAACGCCACGCAGCCGCAGCATGAATCAGCGTTACCCGGCGTCGTCTGGGCTATTACTCCACAGGATGCCCGTTTTGCCACCCAGCAAAATCTGGATGAGGCCGTCCAGCAGTTGATGGGTAAACCTGGCGTGCATTGGGGAACGTTGCAGGCGCTGGATAAACACAGTATGCAGCGTTTGGTGGAGTGGTTATCGCAGGCGACATCGGCACCACAGCGACAGGCGCGCTTACAGGCGTTACGCGCACAACTGCGAGGCCGCGTGCGCGATCTGTTACCGATGTTTGATGACGCGCGGCTACCGGTTGAAACCGTGATCCGGCGTCTTCAGGCCCAGGCCGCCAGACATGGCGACCTGCTGGCCGGGCTGTTACCGCCAGTACAGAATTTCGAAGCGTTGCTGCGCACCCGACAGTCGCGAGAAGAACAGGTCAGCGGTTTATTTAATGACGCGATCGATCTCTTTGCCGACGAACCAACGCGCGCTTCAGCGTCAGAAGGTCACGAAACAGGCTACCAGGCGCACAAAATGTGGATCAATCATCTGCGCCAGTGGGCCCACTGCCGGGATAATGCGCAGCGTCTGGGACTGGAACCGCAGATGCTCAACGCCGTGGCGGAGATTTTAATTACCGCCAGCTATCGCCTCGGTTTACCTCAGCAGTTACAGAAAACCATGCAGCGCGAGGAGGTGAGCGGCGCGCAGCTTCATGCCATCATTGGTAACTTCATCGCCTGGCTCGGCTACGCAAATATCGAGGAGGCCCAACGCCCGGCCAGCCGCGTTCAGAAAGGCGCAGCCATTTTCGCCGCAACGCCGCGTTCGACAATGTTACGTCTAACAAAGCTTGACGAACAGCCCGTTCACGCCGCCAGCCGCTATGTCTATGACTGGCTTGTTGCGCTGTATACCCTGGCCAATGAGAACGCAGGTTATCGACATCCGCAGGACGTTACCGACGTAGACAGAGCGCAATTAATTGCCCTGATAGCCTGACCTGGCGGAAAAACCATGCCCGGTAACCTGTATCGGGCTTGAGGTCAGAAAAGCGAAAACAGCAATGCGACGGGGAAACTTATCGGCCATGTCGCGCCAACCAAAAAGGCGCTCAGGAAACGAATTCGTTTTTTGTCATGAGTCAAAAACCAGGTGATCAGGGATGATATCACCGCCATGACGGCGTAAAAAATTAATATCTTTTGAAAGAGGGTCATATCAGGCATCCGCGCCAACCAGAGGAAAAAACGCGCGCAATATGCTCTTTTTATTTGACACACATCAAGGTTTATCAGCCTTAACAGCAAAACGTTCTCAATGCACGGCTCCGCTCACAGAATATCCTGTTTACGTATTATTGCGGATCTCGCCAACCCGTACTATACCCATAGGGGTTATGATGAAAGGTGGCGAAAATGAATGTTTCCAGTAAAACCGTCGTGCTGATTAATGTCTTTGCTGCTGCAGGACTTTTGGGTCTGATCTCGTTGAGATTCGGCTGGTTTGCTTGAGGTGTTCAACCTTTGAGTACTTGCTGCGCATGTTGGCGGGGAGGTCCCCCTCTCCGCCGACACCCGCCTATTTTTTCATGATTTTTCTGAACAGTAAATGATCCTTAATGCTTAACCATGATGTGACGGACAAGGGTGTAGTCTTCCAGACCATACAATGACATATCTTTGCCGTATCCCGACTGTTTTTGCCCTCCATGCGGCATTTCGCTAACCAACATGAAATGGGTATTAATCCAGGTACAGCCATACTGCAATCTGGCGCTAAGCCGGTGCGCCCGCCCAACGTCCTGAGTCCAGACGGAGGATGCCAGACCATAGCGAGAATCGTTGGCCCACCTCAGAACCTGATCTTCATCATCAAAGACGGTTATACTGACCACCGGGCCGAAGACCTCGCGTTGCACGATGGCATCTTCCTGTTTTGCGTCTGCCAGCAACGTCGGAGCGAAATAGTAACCTTTACCTTCCGTTTGACTTCCGCCAGTAATCACTCGGATATGGCTGAGGGCCTTCGCCTCCTCTACTGCCGCTGTGACGCGCTTCAGGTGCGCCAGCGAACTTAACGGCCCCAGCTCTGTCGACTCATCCTCCGGCGCGCCCATTTTCAGGCTGCTCACCGCGTTCCCTAGCTTTTCGACCAGCGCATCATAGATACCGCGCTGCGCGTATATACGGCACGCCGCAGTACAATCCTGTCCGGCATTATAGAAACCGAAAGTCCGGACGCCCTGCGCCACCGCATCCAGATCGGCGTCATCAAAAACAATTACCGGGGCTTTACCACCGAGTTCCATATGCGTACGTTTTATCGCTGGCGCAGTATGGCGCAGAATATGCTCCCCGGTCGCGATAGAACCGGTTAAAGAGACCATGCGTACTTTTTCATGACCGGTCAATACATCGCCAACAGTCTGCCCTCGTCCGAACAGGACATTGAGCACCCCCGGCGGAAAGATATCCTTCGCCAGCGCGGCAAGTTTAAGCGCCGTCAGCGGCGTGATTTCAGAAGGCTTAATCACCACGCAGTTACCTGCCGCCAGCGCTGGCGCCAGCTTCCAGGCCGCCATCATGAGCGGATAATTCCACGGCGCGATAGAGGCAACCACGCCAATCGGATCCCGGCGGATCATCGACGTATGTCCTTCCAGATATTCGCCCGCCGCCAGCCCACTCAAACAACGGGCCGCGCCGGCAAAAAAGCGAAAGACATCCACGATTGCCGGAATTTCATCATTAATTACGCAGTGCAAAGGCTTACCGCAGTTTTGCGATTCAAGCCGGGCGAACTCAAGGGCGTTTTGCTCGATGCTGTCCGCCAGTTTTAACAGACATTCCGCCCGTGCTTTGGGTGTGGTCTGCCCCCATTCGGCAAACGCGCTATCGGCGGCCAGCACTGCGGCGTCAACCTGCGCGGGCGACGCTTCCGCAATCTCAAGTATGACCTCGCCTGTCGCCGGGTTATAAACAGACTGCCTTTCTCCCTCGCCGTCCACCAGCACGCCATTAATCAGTAATTGATATTGCATAGCATTTTCCCATATCGTCATTAATCGATTTCCGGCGAACGGGCCGCCGCTTTCCTAAAAATAGACGGCGCGCCAGATGCTCACCCGGCACACTCGGGAAATTTAGTCAGGTTGTGAGCTGACACGCATTCCACCTCACACAAGGCTTTTAGCGCTCAGCATCTCGCGAATCAGGCTGCCAAGCTGTTTTACGGCCTGTTCTTCCCGTTCTCCCCAATGCCATGCAGTGTTAAAACGAAAGAAACGCGTCCAGGCGCCGGACGTTGAAAACATTTTCCCCGGCGCGATACTGATAAGGTGTTCAAGCGCTTTGGCGCTAAGTTCACCGGCATCAAGCTGCTCAGGTAGCTCCAGCCAAAGAAAATAACCGCTATCGTTATGGTGAATTTTTACTTCCGCCGGGAGATGGCGCAAAAGGGTTTGCCAGGCTTGCTGTTTACGTTCGGCAAGCTGCCTTCGCAATCGTCGCAGATGCGCGTCATATCGACGTGTCGAGAGATAATCCACTAACGCCAATTGCATGGGGGAACTGGTAGATAATGTGCTCATTAACTGCAAACGCTGAATTTGTCTGGCATGGCTTCCTCCCGCAACCCAGCCAATGCGAAAACCGGGAACCAGACATTTGGAAAAAGACGAACAATGCAACACGGTATCGTCGCGATCCCATGCTTTGGCAGGCAGAGGTTTCTCGCGGCCAAAGTAGAGTTCGCTATAAACATCGTCTTCAATTAGCGTCACGTTATGGTGCGTGAGTAACGCAACCAGCCGCGCTTTTTTCTCAGCACTCAGCGTGAACCCTAACGGATTCTGGCTGTTCGTCATTAACCAGCACGCTTTCACCGGATATTCCTGTAACGCCTGTTCCAGCGCCATAAGATCGATACCTTCTTTAACATCGGTAGGTATCGACA
This sequence comes from Salmonella sp. SAL00672, assembly GCF_046552175.1. Taxonomy (NCBI): domain Bacteria; kingdom Pseudomonadati; phylum Pseudomonadota; class Gammaproteobacteria; order Enterobacterales; family Enterobacteriaceae; genus Salmonella; species Salmonella sp. SAL00672. The sequence goes on from NZ_JBGDUQ010000001.1 coordinate 461,361, forward strand.
ACGCTTTCAGGCGCAATCGCTCCAGGGCCTGTAGCGCACCGTAGAAACAGGGGTTCTCCACCACCACCCAGTCTCCCGGCGCCGTCACCGCCTGTAAACTAAGATTCAACGCTTCCAGCGCGCCGGCGGTAATGACAATCTCGTCAGGAGAAACGGTAATCCCCTGCTGCGCGTAACGGCGTGCTATCGCATAGCGCAATTCTGCATTACCTGGCGGCAAGTTTTCGATGACGCTCATTGCCGTCGCGGTTTTACTGACCTGCGCCAGAGAGCGGTTCAATTGCGGCAAGGGAAACAGACGCGGATCGGGAAACGCTGAGGCAAAGGGCACCACAGAGGTATCACGGCTCGCCTGCAGCATCTCAAAAATATAGGTATTGATATCTACGGCTTCATCCCGAATAACGTGCGCTGCCGTCGCGACTGACCGACAAACCGGATGCGGCGCGACATAATAACCAGATTGCGGACGGGCGATAATCCGTCCCTGACTTTCCAGCAACTGGTACGCATGACCGACAGTCATAAAACTCATGCCGCTACTGGCGACCTGCTCCCTCAGCGAGGGTAATCGATCGCCGGGTTGCCAAACGCCAGAGGCGATTTGTTCTCTAATTTGCTCCGCCAGACGTTGATATTTTTTCATTATTCGATCTCATTGAGCGCTGCTTGCAGGTGGCAACCGCAGTGTATATCAGTTGTTAAAATTAACAATGATTTGCTAACTGTTATGGTGCTTTCCAACAGGCGTAATGATTAGATTTCGCAACAAAACGCCGTTTCAGGGTCTCTGCTTAACGGGAAAGTCAAACCAAGTGTTCGGGTATGGTTCATGAGTAAGAGAGAAGTGCCACCATTCAGTATCCAGTGGCGTAAAACCCGCATCACGCATCAATGTTTGTAATAACAACCTATTTGCGCGTTGCTGAGCGGTAAGTATGACATTATCGGGATGGGATAACGGACTAAAACAGTCAAAGCCGGTACCAAAATCCAGACTATTATCTGGCGAGCGTTGCGCCGCGGACGCAGTACAATTCACCAGTGGTCGTCCGGGATCGTATATTGGTATTTTACTGTCAAGTGGAACAATCGTTAGATCAAGCGTACTTCCCCGACTGTGGCCGGATCTGGCGGCAAGATAACCTTCCTCAAACAGACGATTTTTCTCTACCTGCGGATAAAATTCGTTTTTCATTTGGTTTTGAGAAGGATCTTTGGCCCACGCGATAAAGTCGTTCACTGCGCTTTGCGGACGGTAGCAATCATATATTTTTAAGGTAAGTCCGAAGGGGCGTAAACGATCGGCGACCTGCTTCACTGCGTTCGCGGCTGGTCGTGTTAACAGGCAAACAGGCGCGTTATAGCCTTTAATGGGGCGACCAATAAAGTTATGGGAACTGAAGTATCGCATGTCTACCTGTACGTCGGGGGCGACCGTAGTAATATCGACAAAGTCTTTTGGCTGGTGGAGATCAATATGGTTTTCAGCTGACATTGCCTGAACGGACAACAGGCTGAACAGGAGGAAAGAAGATACGCATTTTACCATATGTTACACCTCGCGAGAGTCACAGGGGTGATTATGTATTTGAGCAGGTAAAGATTAGCGGACACCGCTTAAACAGATGGTTAAAATAAACATCATTCCCCCTGTAATCTGTGCCTTATCACAAACGGAGAGTTTATATTTTGCTTATACGACCACTGCGCCTCCTGTTCTATACCCAAAATAATTCGAGTTGCTTAAAGGCGGCAAGGGAGTGAGTCCCAGGAGCACAGATAACGATGTGTTTTCACAAAGGCGAGTCTACCTGACCAGAAAGGTCATTTGATAATCAGTAGTACAGTTGTTGTCGCCTTCCATAACTAAATAACATTGTTTCGCCAAAGATAAGACCACTATATAGTCAGGAAGGCAATTAGTGAGGAACACGTCGATTGTCGGCGATAATGCACTGAAATTACGATTCACTGCAGTTGTGCAAACACATAGAATCCCCCTCGAACCGAGATAATTCGGTCTGCTGGTCATAGCCATTATTCAGTAAGACCGCAGGTTGCAGCGGCGGATCACGGGCGTGAAGAAAAATCCTGTGCCCCAAATTTTTTGGACAAGCGCTGAACCTGCCGTATACTTTTACTTAACGTACACTCCGCCATAAAAATAAACCCTGCGATGATACCGTAATGCCATAGGCATAACTTAAGGATATGCCATAAATCAAGCGAAGCATGATTTAACTTCTCAGTAATTGCGATAGTCTGTACAAATATTATGGGATGAAATAATAAGATGCCTAACAAAAATATCCCTGCCACGATCATGGCAAGTAACTGAAAAAAAGCCCATCCGATAACGAAACGGTAAAGTAACAGCAATAATAGCCGTCCACATTTCCTTAGCCATTCTGACTGCAAAATGCCCCAGAATGCTGTCTTTTCGTGAATTTTACCATCTGATTTCTTCATTTTGAGCCTCCTCGCAGGTTTTTATAATTTTATCGCCCAACTGGAAACAAAGCCGTCAGCTAATCGTTACAACAAATATAATTAAGACAAAAACTAAAGAGTAAGATATTTATATCATAAGCACTATCAGTATTGGCCTTCTGCCCTACCGCTAAACCTCTCATTGTTGTTAGCCTAATAATACTTTTAGTTTAACTTCTTATAAGACAATTTCTACACGGTTGAGCAACTATTTACTTTCTCTAAAAATAATATAGCGCGTAATTAATCATTACTCATAGTACATGATGATGTGATAATTAAGAAAACCGTTTTACTTTCATTCGTTTTATCTGACATATTTCATGGCCAGGAGGCGTGGGCATGACTAAAGCTACGGGTCGATTTGAACAATTGAACAATAATGTTGACGGTTCAGGACAAAGCAAAAATCAGGTGTTTCACCGATAGGCAAACCGATGGGCAACATGGGATAATATTTCGAATACCACCTATTCCAGTAATGAAGTATCATATAATCACTTGTGGTCTACATTATGCCAATTACTATCGGGAGAGGATTTTTAAAGAGTGAGATGTTTTCTCAAAGTGCCATCTCTCAACGCTCCTTCTTTACGTTACTATGGGAAAAGATTAAAGATTTTTTCTGTAGCACGCGAAGATCCGCTGCCGATCAATATATAAAGGAATTATGTGATGTTGCCTCTCCGCCTGACGCGCAACGTTTATTTGATTTATTTTGTGCGTTATATGAATTATCATCACCGTCATGCAGAGGAAATTTCCATTTTCAGCACTATAAAGATGCTGAGTGTCAGTATACAAATCTCTGTATTAAAGATGGCGAAGATATTCCGTTATGCATTATGATACGTCAGGATCACTACTATTATGAGATAATGAATAGAACAGTGCTCTGTGTTGATACTCAGTCTGCCCACCTGAAAAGATATTCTGATATTAATATAAAAGCTAGCACTTATGTTTGTGAACCGCTATGTTGCTTGTTCCCTGAGCGGTTACAACTCTCGCTATCCGGCGGTATAACATTTTCCGTTGACCTAAAAAATATAGAAGAGACGCTTATCGCCATGGCAGAAAAGGGTAATTTATGTGACTGGAAGGAACAGGAAAGAAAAGCCGCCATCTCCTCCAGGATTAATCTGGGCATCGCACAAGCAGGTGTAACAGCTATTGACGATGCTATCAAAAACAAAATAGCCGCAAAGGTTATTGAGAATACTAATTTAAAGAATGCAGCATTTGAACCAAATTATGCACAAAGCTCAGTTACTCAAATTGTTTATTCATGTTTGTTTAAGAATGAGATACTATTGCCAGGGGATTGTAAATCCATACTATTTATGGTGTGGTCAACTCTGGTAATGAGCCTCATTTTTTGTTGTTTCAACGAGTGAAGATAAATCTTCAGAAAAAAGGCTGTTATGAACTTGTAGCGCTACATATTCAGTAAGCTCGTTTAAACATAGCAGGCCATGAGAGGAACTTTCTTCCAGCATATTCAATACCAAAACCATCTAATACAATACCTTTAAAAATATGCTTCCAGGGAATAATGGATTTACTATGGAACGAATTGGCTCGTTATTTTTATAATTGACATACTCAGTATAAATATATTTTCTCATACAACTTATCGCACTTATTGACAAACCGTTTTCGCTAATTTGAAGTGTGGAATAATAACTCAAAGAAATTATTGGCATCATAGCCTCACGACGTAACTGGAAGGTGGCATGATGCTTACAAAAACGTTATCAGTAGTTTTACTGACCTGTGCGCTGTTTTCAGGCCAGTTACTGGCGAAACAGCAAGACCACGCATTCGTATGGTTTGCGACGGGAGGGCACCAGCTTAGACACGAAGCCGACAGCGATGAATTACGGGCGGCAGCGGAAGAATCCGCGGAAGGCTTGCGCGAGCACCACAACTGGCAGAAATCGCGCAAACCAGAGAGCTATTTTCGTTAATTAAACGCCCCTGCGCTTCGGCAGCGTTTTCATCAGCGCTTCAGGGCTCACTGAAGCGACAACGCTGCCGGGCTGGGGCATTTTTAAGATGTGGTTTTTAATTTTGCCAATGACATGCATTTCGCAAGGGCGGCAGTCGAATTTTAGCGTCAGTACCTCATCGCCATGCACCAACTGCATCGGCGTGGCTTTCCAGCTCTTAATATTTCCTTTCGCCTGCTTTGGACAAAGGTTGAACGCAAAACGCAGGCAGTGTTTGGTGATCATGACCGGTACCTCGCCCTTCTCCTGATGTGCCTCATAGGCCGCATCAATCAATTGTACGCCGTAACGGTGATAAAATTCCCGTGCTTTGTGGTTGTAGACATTAGCGAGAAAGCTGAGATGCGTTTGCGGATAGACCGGCGCAGGCTGCGCCACGGGTTTCCGACGACCTCGTTGATAATGGGCCAGCCGCGCCGCGTCAAGCATATCAATCGCCTCCCGACGGAACTGATTGAGCAGGCTATTTGGCACGAACAACACCGCCGGTAATGTCACCTGCATATCACGCGCGTAGTAAGGCGTCTGTCCCAGCTTCGCCAGTCCGGCTTTTAGGTTATTCAACGCTTTTTCAGAGTTGTTGGCTTCCTCAAATACCCCGTCAAGCGTATGCGTGATGCAGACACCGTCTTCACTGGTCAGTGTCAGAATAAGCTGTTCCTGCCAGCCGCCCAGCATGATATCAACCGCCACACGGCGCTCACTGGAGGTTTTTGTCAGCGCTTGCTGCCAGTTATGATCCAGATTACGATTCAACGGATGATGCGGACGGACTTTATGCAGGTCGGCAGGCATATCATTTGGCCAAACGCGGTAGCGGTTATGACCGGTTTTCTCCACCGTATTGGCGCGAAAACCCACCACTTCACGCTTAATCAACACGTTCAGACCATCGCCATTCGCCAACGGCTCCGTAGCTTCTACGTCGAGATAATCCTTCGCCACATTCAGCACCTCGCCTACCGGCAAGCCAATAAATTTTGGTGAATCAAATGCGCCAATATCACCTTTACGCGCGTTAACAAAATAGTCGGTGCTGCCGCGATGGAAAGTTTTCTCCGTGGAGGGAACAAAAAAGTGTTCGGTCCGACCAACCGACGCACGCGCCAGATCGCGACGTTGCTCGATAATCGCGTCCAGCATCTGACGATAATGCGCGGTGATGTTTTTGACATAGCTCATGTCTTTATAGCGCCCTTCAATCTTGAAGGAACGTACGCCTGCATCGATCAACGCGCCGAGGTTAGCCGTTTGGTCGTTATCTTTCATCGATAGCAAATGTTTTTCGTAAGAGACCACCCGCCCCTGATCGTCTTTTAACGTATACGGTAAGCGACAGGCTTGCGAACAGTCGCCCCGATTCGCGCTGCGCCCGGTTTGCGCATGAGAGATATAACACTGCCCAGAATAAGCGACACACAGCGCGCCATGAATGAAGAACTCAATCGTGGCGTCAGTAGCCTGATGAATAGCCGCTATCTGACTCAAATTAAGCTCGCGCGCCAGTACAATCTGTGAAAAACCGACATCGGCAAGAAACTTCGCTTTTTCCACGCTGCGAATATCACACTGTGTACTGGCGTGAAGCTCAATCGGCGGGATATCCAGTTCCAGAATGCCCATATCCTGCACAATCAGCGCATCCACCCCGGTGTTGTACAAATCGGTGATTAACCGCTGCGCGGGCTCCAGCTCATCATCATGCAGAATAGTATTCAGCGTGACAAAAATCCTGGCGCCGTAACGGTGAGCAAACGGAACCAGATCGGCGATATCGCGCAGACTGTTACTGGCGTTATGACGTGCGCCAAAACCGGGTCCGCCGATGTAGACGGCATCTGCGCCATGCAAAATCGCTTCGCGAGCAATTGCGGCGTCACGGGCCGGACTTAACAATTCGAGATAGTGAGGTTGCTGGCGCATACAGTCTTTCTTATCCAATAGCAGCGAAATGGCGGCCATTGTAGTCAGAAGCGCAAACTAACGAAATAGTTTTCCCGCTTAATCACGCGGGTAATGGATCAGCGAGTGAAAATGAACCGTCTGGTCACTGCTGTTGCGATAGGTATGCGCCGTATCGCCGGCAAAACGCAAACCTTTACCGGCGTCTATGGTTTGCCATACCCCACCAGTACACATGTCCAGCCGACCCTGAATCACCACCACATGTTCGATAACGCCGGCTTTATGCGGCGCTGATTCGCTGCACGCGCCAGGCGCCAGCAATAGGGAAAAATAGTCAAAACAGAGTTCAGGGTCCCACGGAAACAGCGGTGTAATTACCATCGCTTGCTGCTGGGGATCGAAGGTTGGCGGAAATTCGGCCTGCGGCGGCGAAATAAACACTGAGAATGGAACGTTCAGGCCCGTCGCAATTTTCCACAGCGTTGCGACTGTCGGACTGGATTCATTACGCTCTATCTGCCCCAACATGGCTTTTGAGACGCCGGAGATCTCCGCCAGACGCGATAAACTCCAGCCTCGCTGATGGCGTAACGTTCTTAACGTGGTCGCCAGATAGTGTGTCAGGTTATCCATTTTCCCCCCCTGTAAGGCCATAGCGTATCACTTGTACGCTATAACGCACAATGCTACATTGACTGACCGTTATAACGCACAAGAGGCGATCATGCGTCTGTTATCACTGCCGTTACCTACTGTATTATCTGGTCTGGTCGCCGTTCTGGTCGGCTATGCAAGTTCCGCCGCCATTATCTGGCAGGCGGCGCTTGCCGCTGGCGCAACACCCGCAGAGATCGCCGGCTGGATGACCGCCCTCGGTATAGCCATGGGCATAAGCACACTAACGTTAACCTTGTGGTATCGTGCGCCGGTTTTAACCGCCTGGTCAACGCCTGGCGCCGCTCTGTTGGTGACAGGGCTTCAGGGATTATCGTTGCCAGACGCCGTGGGCATATTCATTGTCGCCAATGCCCTGATTGTGCTGTGCGGCGTCACGGGATTGTTTGCGCGTTTGATGCGGATAATCCCCCATTCTCTTGCCGCCGCAATGCTGGCGGGAATACTGCTACGCTTCGGCCTGCAGGCGTTCGGGACGCTCAACGGAGAGTTTGTCATGTGCGGCGGTATGCTATTGGCGTGGCTACTCTTTAAAGTATTCGCGCCCCGCTATGCCGTTATTGCTGCCATGGTGATGGGAATAACGGTGGCGCTCATCCAGGGTAAGGTGGCGATGAGCGGTATTCATTTCGCGCCGGTGTGGCCCACCTTCGTTCCCCCCCACTTTTCATTCGCTCAAAGCCTGAGCGTCGCGGTGCCGCTCTTCCTGGTGACGATGGCATCGCAAAACGCCCCCGGCGTCGCCACAATGAAGGCGTCTGGCTATCAGCTTCCTGTCTCTCCGTTAATGATTTTTACCGGATTGCTGGCGCTGCTGCTTTCGCCATTTGGCGTTTATTCTATCTGCATTGCCGCCATTACAGCCGCCATTTGTCAAAGCCCGGACGCACACCCCGATCCAACGCGTCGCTGGTTAGCGGCCGCCGCCGCAGGCGTTTTTTATTTACTTGCCGGGTGGTTTGGCGGTTCGATAACCGCGCTGATGGTCGCCCTGCCGGTTAGCTGGGTGCAAATGCTGGCTGGTCTGGCACTGTTAAGTACGATTAGCGGTAGCCTGTATCAGGCGCTTACCCACGAAAGTGAGCGTGACGCGGCAGTTATCGCATTTCTCGTCACCGCCAGCGGGCTAACGCTGATGGGCATCGGATCGGCATTCTGGGGGTTGATCGCTGGCGGGATAGGCTACGCAGTATTAACGAGAATGCGCCGCCCATCGTTGTCTGGCTGATGGTGACCGCTAATCTGCCGGGGTTTGCGCCATCTTGCGATGGCGCCGCAGAATTATTTTTTGTTAACGTCAAACATAGAGGTATCCGTCGCCATATCATCCACGACCTGTTTCAACGTCTCAAACGCCATTGGCGTACTGGAGTTACTCAGGTCTTTACCTTCACCCTGGCGTACTACCTTGACGACCGGCTTGTTGGTCGCGGCATCTATCAGCTCACCTTCAAAATAGAGGTGGGTATCCATGGTCCGGTGGCCCGTCGCCATTTGCGTGCCCGCCACAATCAGCGCTACAGGGATCACCTCATAGAATTGCAGCCCTTCTTTGCTGGTATCCACGCCCGTAATCGCCCCGCGGAAAATCAAACTGCGCGGCCCTGGCGTCGTGACCAGCGGTTTGCGCTGTTCAATTGCTGATTTTACTTTAGTGTTCGTATAAGCCAGCAGTTTATCAAGAACTTGCTGCCCGACCTGGGTCGTTGGTTTGGGGACGGGATAGTATGTTATCGGATTGTAAACAATACTATCATAGTTAGAGTCATTGAAATGTGGATCTACCCAGCGCAACACCGGTTTTCCCGTGGCGGAGGTAGTTTCCTGCAGGTCCGAATAATTTTTTAAGAATCCAGAATACTTATCCGGCTGTGTGACTTTGGACGCACAGCCAGATAACGCCAGCAAGCCAGTAAGCACTGCAACTTTAAATAAAGTATGAGTACGCATGAAACGATCCCTTTAGTCTTCGCAATGATGCAAAGGAAATAATAGCAAAACGAAATCATTCTGGATGCACTAAAAATGGTAACGACAGCACAATTTGAGCGCAGCGCCCGACAAAAAAATGCCGAACGCAGCGAGACTTACAGAACTTGCATGGGTCAGGCCGTTTTTCTCGCCAGCATCGTAGCAAAGCGCAGTTTGATACGGTTGCCGTTTTCGTCCGTGCGGTGAAGCTCGCCGACATCTTCGTTGTATTTCAGCATGTCCCATCCTTCGTAATAGCGGCGTAATTCGCCTTCTTTAAAAGCAAACGGGAATCCCACCGTACAGGGAAAGTCCGGCGTATCCATTGCCGCAACAATCAAATTATACCCGCCGGGTTTTGTGCAGCGTTGCATATTGGCAATTAAACCGGGAATGGTTTGCGCCTCAAGAAACATCATAACTACTGTCGAGAGAATAAAATCGTATTCGCCGTCAAAGGTCAATGTATTCAGATCGACAATGTCGGTTTGCAGATTATCCAGCCCTTCTGCCGCTTTAATACGCTCAAGGTTAGCCATACTGGCCGGATTTTTATCCCACGCGGTAACGTCATAACCGTTCGCGGCCAGATACAGACTATTACGGCCATTGCCACATCCCAAATCCAGCGTTCGGCCTGGCGCGACAACCTTTGCCGCCGCCAGCACATCCGAATGCGTGCGGGTTAAACCGTATTTCTCAGTAAAGTAATTTTCGTCACGAACGGTCATTTTTTTCCTCCGTTTTCAACAGTGCAGCGCGCTCAGTGCGAATAAGCAACGTCCCCTGCACCAGCAATAGAAATGTACGAACCAGCAATAAAGCGATAATAGCGTTAGTAAAAATAAACAGCGGGACGGCCAGAATATGGAAAAGCCCTGATTCACTACCGTGACCAAGATGTAACCCCGTGGTCGCCAGCGCGGAAACGCCGAACGAAAAACTCCAGAAGGAAGCATTAAACGGTTGTGATAAATACCAAGGCATTAATCGCAGCATAAATAAAAGCTGTAACAGACCGTAGCCGAATAGCATTTTCGCCAGCGTGTCGCCCTCCCCGCCATTGACGCTCAGCCAGGCGCTACAGGCGACCAGCGCGGGCGCCAGTTGGATACCCAGCGACGTACGCAGCACCGCCGGTAATTCGCCGCAGCTACGCAGTCGCTGCAAAATAACCGGCTCCAGACTTAACCATGAAAAGACGCCTGCGCCTAAAAACACCAGTCCGGCATCATTGTAACCGAGCGCTCCACAGGCCATAGCGCTGATAAAATTATTCGCTACCGTGGGCAGATAAAGTCCTGGGGTTGTCGCTTCTTCCGGATGCGCTCCGCGCCAAAGTCCCGCCGTCTGCCAGGCGGCATACGCCAGTTGTATGACGACCCCCACGCTGAATAGCGCAACGGCCAACGGGCGATACCAGGGAACGAAACCGATCGCGACCAGCATCGTGGTGGCGGGAAACAGGCTGACAAAACTGCTCATTACCGGATGTCGCACTTCAGCCATCACGCTATGGGGAAAGCGCACCAGACGGCTAAGGAACGCCAGGGTCAAGAGTGCCCAAATAATCATCGCCAGGATCACCATGATGTCGCCGGGCCAGTGGCTTATTCCCCAAATCTGGCTGGCATAACGCCAGGCGAATCCCATACCGATAGTGCCAAGGACGATGCCAAAATAGCCCGCAGGCAGATTGAGCACGCGATCGCTCTGCTTGTGATTACGCATTTTGTTTAATTTATAAAGTATATTTGAAATGCATTTTATGGAATTTCTGGTTGTTTCGCCAGTACCTTTGCTACGGTTATCTTAATCGTTCACACGGAATTTCCCTATGACCAAATATCGACTGAGTGAAGAACCTCGTGCTTTTACTTATCAGGTAGACGGTGAGAAGAAAAGCGTCTTATTACGACAAGTTATTGCCGTAACGGATTTTAACGATGTTAAAGCCGGAACCTCCGGCGGCTGGGTTGATGCCGATAATGTGCTGTCACAACAGGGGGATTGCTGGATTTATGATGAAAACGCGATGGCCTTTGCGGGCACGGAAATTACGGGTAACGCGCGTATCACGCAGCCATGCACGCTCTACAATAACGTGCGAATAGGCGATAACGTCTGGATTGATCGCGCTGATATAAGCGATGGCGCGCGGATAAGTGACAACGTCACCATCCAGTCCTCTTCCGTGCGCGGAGAGTGTGCGATTTATGGCGATGCCCGCGTGTTAAACCAGTCAGAAATTCTCGCCGTTCAGGGACTAACGCATGAACATGCGCAGATTTTACAAATTTACGATCACTCCACCGTGAACCATTCGCGGATTGTCCATCAGGTACAGCTTTATGGCGACGCCACTATCACACACGCTTTTATTGAGCACCGGGCGGAGGTCTTTGATTTCGCGCTCATCGAAGGCAACAAAGACAATAATGTCTGGATCTGTGACTGCGCCAAAGTCTATGGCCATGCGCGGGTTATCGCCGGTACAGAGGAAGATGCGATCCCTACCCTTCGCTACAGCTCGCAGGTAGCGGAACATGCGTTAATCGAAGGCAACTGTGTGTTAAAACATCATGTGCTGGTAGGCGGACATGCTGAGGTACGCGGAGGCCCGATTTTACTGGACGACCGCGTGCTGATTGAAGGCCATGCCTGTATACAGGGCGAAATTCTGATTGAGCACCAGGTCGAGATTAGCGGACGGGCGGCGGTGATAGCCTTTGACGGCAATACTATTCACCTGCGCGGCCCAAAAGTGATCAATGGCGAGGATCGTATTACGCGTACCCCCTTAGTCGGTTCCCTTTAATCCGCATCAATAATGCGGGCATACATATTAACGTCGTGATAGTCGCCGTTAAGATACTCCGCCTGCTTCATACAGCCTTCCAGCGTAAAATGGTTGCGCCGTGCGACTGCGTTACTGGCCTGATTATCAACGCGGCATTTAATGACGAAGCGCCGAATATCGCCGCGCCGGGCATAATGTGTCATCAGCGCCTGTAATGATTGCGACATTATCCCTTGTCCCTGGAGGGACTCATCCAGCCAGTAACCGATATAGGCGGCTTTGTTTACCGGTTCAATGACATTAAATGAGAGTACGCCCGCCATCTCATTCTGGCAGAAAATCAGGTACATTTTGGCGTAACCACGCTGGTGCAACAGCATATTACCCTGCACATGCTTACGCGTTTCCTCCTGCGACGTGACATATTGCGGCCAGTCGAGCGACTGTTGTAGCCACGCTTTGTTTTTGAGTACCAGTTGGTGCAGCGCCGGAACATGACTTTCATCTGCCGCTTGTAGTTCCAGCGTCGTGCTAACAGGAATAATTTCCACCATCGCGTTGCCCTTCTTCGTTGTTGGTCGTAATCACATAAATAGCCTGGTTTACCGATAACCCGCAGGTGATATGAGCGTTTTTATTGTATCGCCATCACATTATTTTTTATTGGCCATATTTAGCGTATTTCCGCGTGACACATTTCACACTTATCCAACCATTCTCCGCCTATAAAACGCTCAACGACTGATTGTTTTATCACCACGGAGACGCCAATGACCTTTTCTGTGCAGGAAACGCTTTTTTCTTTACTGCGGCTAAACGGGATTTCAGGACATGAAAGCAGTATTGCAAACGTTATGCAGCACGCGTTTGAACAGCAGGCCAAAGACGTCTGGCGGGATCGCTTAGGCAATGTCGTCGCCCGTTATGGCAGCGACAAATCCGACGCGCTTCGCCTGATGATTTTTGCGCATATGGATGAAGTCGGTTTTATGGTACGCAAGATCGAACCCTCCGGCTTTTTACGTTTTGAACGCGTGGGCGGCCCGGCGCAAATTACTATGCCCGGTTCGGTCGTGACGCTTGCCGGACGTTCAGGCGATATCATGGGCTGTATCGGTATTAAAGCATATCACTTCGCGAAGGGTGACGAGCGCACCCAGCCTCCCGCGCTCGATAAACTCTGGATTGATATCGGCGCAAAAGATAAAGCGGATGCCGAACGAATGGGTATTCAGGTGGGGACGCCAGTAACCCTTTACAACCCGCCGCACTGTCTGGGCAACGACCTGGTATGCAGTAAGGCGCTGGATGACAGACTGGGGTGTACGGCGCTACTGGGCGTCGCCGAGGCTCTCGCCTCCACACCGCTCGATATCGCGGTGTTCCTGGTCGCGTCGGTACAGGAAGAGTTCAATATTCGCGGGATTGTTCCCGTTTTACGACGCGTGCGCCCCGACCTGGCGATTGGTATTGATATCACCCCCTCCTGCGACACGCCTGACCTGCAGGATTACTCGGATGTGCGGGTCAACCACGGCGTCGGCATCACCTGTCTGAACTATCATGGACGCGGTACGTTGGCGGGACTGATTACGCCGCCGCGTTTGCTGCGGATGCTGGAGACCACCGCGCACGAAAATAATATTCCCGTACAGCGAGAAGTCGCGCCAGGCGTCATCACCGAAACCGGCTACATTCAGGTTGAACTGGACGGTATTCCCTGCGCCAGTCTTTCTATTCCCTGCCGCTATACCCACTCGCCAGCCGAAGTCGCCAGCCTGCGCGACCTGGCTGATTGTATCCGTTTACTGACTGCGCTGGCCAACATGTCGCCAGAACAGTTTCCCATTGAGCCTGAAACAGGCGCTACACAAGAGGCACGACCATGATGAAGAAGATCCTTGTGGCATGTGGTACCGGCATGTCGACATCAACCATGATTGCACAAAAACTGCAGGACTTTCTTGCGGAGCAAGGCATTGCGGCAACCACGGCGCAATGCTGTCTGAATGAGATCCCGTTGAACTGTAACGGTATGGATCTCATCGTAACGTCCATGCGTACGCACAGTGACTATGGCATCCCGACGCTCAACGGCGCCGCCCTGCTGACAGGCATCAACGACGACGCATTAAAACAAGAAATCAAGGCGCTGTTAACACAATAAAGGGGGCATTATGTTTGATTACATCCTGTCTCTCGGCGGCACCGTTTTTGTGCCCATCATTATGATTATCATCGGCTTAATCTTTCGTATTCCCTGGCTACAGGCGGTGAAAGCCGGGGTGACGGTCGGCATCGGTTTTGTCGGCATGGGGCTGGTGATCGTCATGGCGATCGACAGTCTCAGTCCGCCGATTAAAGTGATGATTGAGCGTTTTGGCCTGACGCTGCATGTGTTTGACGTCGGCGCCGGGCCCGCATCCGGCGTCGGCTATGCGACGGCCATCGGCGCGATGATCATTCCCGTTATCTTTCTGCTCAACGTCGGTATGCTGGTGACTCGTCTGACCAAAACCATGAACGTTGATATTTATAACTACTGGCACTACGCCATTACCGGAACGGTCGTCCAGTTGATGACCGGCAGTCTGATTTATGGCGTACTGGGCGCGATTTGCCACGCCGCCTTGTCGTTGAAAATGGCCGACTGGACGGCGAAACGAGTACAGAACATTGTGGGTCTGGAAGGGATTTCTATTCCGCAAGGGTATGGCTCCAGTTCCGTGCCGTTGTTCGTATTGCTGGATGCGATATACGAAAAAATACCGTTTATGAAAGGACGCAATATTGATGCTCAGGAGATCCAAAAACGGTATGGGATGGTTGGCGACCCGGTGATCATTGGCGTTGTTCTCGGGCTGATCTTCGGACTTGCCGCAGGCGAAGGCTTTAAAGGGTGCGCAACCTTAATGATTACCGTGGCGGCGATTATGGTGCTGTTTCCGCGCATGATTCGCCTTATCGTTGAGGGATTAATGCCCATTTCCGACGGCGCGCGTAAGTTCTTCCAGAAACACTTTAAAGGGCGCGAAGTCTTTATCGGTCTGGATACCGCAGTGACGTTAGGCCACCCGACCACCATCGCGGTTGGACTGCTGTTAATTCCCATCATGTTAATTCTGGCGAGCATACTGCCGGGCAATAAAGTCCTGCCGCTGGCTGATTTACCGGTTGCGCCGTTTTTTATCTGCATGGCCACGGTTATTCATCGCGGCGATCTGATTCGTACTCTGCTCAGCGGCATCATTGTCATGATTACCGTTCTGCTGATCGCCACCCAGTTCGCACCGTACTTTACCGATATGGCGCTCAAAGGCGGCTTTAGCTTCGCCGCTGAAAACGCGCAAATTACCGCGCTGTCGGTGGGAAATATGTTTGGCTGGTCAATATCTGAATTGATGTCGCTGGGCATGATTGGCGTGGTTATTGTGGTCGGCATTGTCGCCAGCATCATACTTGTCTTACGTAAACGTGAACTACCGGAATAAGGAGCAACCCAGAATGAGTTGGCTAAAAGAGGTAATAGGAACAGAAAAAGCCGTCATCGCCATGTGCCATTTACGGGCGTTGCCGGGCGATCCCGGGTTCGATACCAGGAAAGGCATGAACTGGGTAATTGACCGCGCCCATGACGATTTAATGGCGCTACAAAATGGCGGCGTGGATGCGGTGATGTTCTCCAACGAATTTAGTCTGCCTTATTTAACGAAAGTCAGACCGGAAACGACCGCCGCGATGGCAAGAATCATCGGTCAGTTAATGAGTGAAATCCGCGTACCGTTTGGGGTAAACGTGTTGTGGGACCCTGTGGCCTCGTTTGATTTGGCGATGGCGACCGACGCAAAATTTATCCGCGAAATTTTCACCGGCGCTTACGCCAGCGATTTTGGCGTCTGGGATACGAATGTCGGCGAAACCATTCGCCATCAGCATCGCATCGGCGCAGGCCACGTGAAAACGTTGTTTAACATCGTTCCGGAAGCGGCGGTGTATCTGGGAAACCGCGATGTCTGTTCAATTGCGAAATCGACCGTATTTAACAATAACCCCGATGCCCTGTGCGTCTCGGGGCTGACGGCGGGCGCTCGCACGGATAGCGCCATACTGAAGCGGGTAAAAGAGACCGTCCCCGACACGGTCGTGCTGGCGAATACCGGGGTGTGTCTGGAAAACGTCGAGGAGCAGCTCTGCATTGCCGACGGATGCGTAACGGCAACCACGTTTAAAAAAGACGGCGTCTTCGCCAACTTTGTCGACCAGGCGCGCGTGGCGAAGTTTATGGAGAAAGTACGCCATATCCGACAATAAAATGGGGATAAGCAAAACGCTTATCCCCTGCAGAGAGCGATAACTCTTCTGCCGATCTCCGTCGCCTTCGCCAAAAGACACGCCGGGGATCGGTTCCAGAGTAACCCGAACCGGCAAGGAGTCAACGATCGATGATTAATGATGTTAAGTGGGTTCAGGCGCAACGCCATGCCAGCGACTGGCGACACGCGCTGGATATCGCCGTTCGTCCGCTGATTACGTTCGGCGCGGCGGCCCCCTGCTACCTAGACGGTATTATTGAGAACACCCTTAAATGGGGGCCATATTATCTTATCGCGCCGGGGATTGCGCTGCCCCATGCCAGACCAGAGCAAGGCGCTAACCATAATCAAATCAGCGTCACTACGTTAGCAACGCCGGTCGCTTTCGGCAATGCGGATTGCGATCCCATCTGGCTGTTGCTTTGCGCCAGCGCCACGGATGCCGAAGCACATATTCGCACCATTCAACGCATCAGCCAGTGGCTCGACTCGCCGGAAAGCGTCGCGATGCTGCAAGATGCGCCAAATGACGCCGTGCTTTTCGCGCAATTAACCGCATTGCGCTGATGGAGGTTTCGATGATCCTGCACCCTTCACTGGCCTCCGCCGATCCGCTGCGCTATGCCGAGGCGTTGACCGCTTTACACGATGCGCCTCTCGGCTCGCTGCATCTGGATATCGAAGATACCAGTTTCATCAACAATATTACCTTCGGTATGAAAACCATTCAGGCAGTCGCACAACACACTCGCCATCCGCTCTCATTTCACCTGATGGTCTCATCACCGCAACGCTGGTTACCCTGGCTTGCAGCTATCCGCCCCGGCTGGATTTTCATTCATGCCGAAAGCGTACAAAACCCCTCGGAGATTCTGGCGGATATTCGCGCTATCGGGGCGAAAGCAGGACTGGCGCTTAACCCGGCAACGCCGCTATTGCCTTATCGTTATCTGGCATTGCAACTGGATGCGCTGATGATCATGACCAGCGAACCCGACGGGCGCGGACAGCAATTTATCGCCGCGATGTGTGAAAAAGTGAGCCAGAGCAGAGAGCATTTCCCTGCTGCGGAATGCTGGGCGGACGGCGGTATTACACTTCGCGCCGCACGGCTGCTTGCCGCCGCAGGCGCACAGCATCTGGTGATTGGCCGGGCGTTATTCACGACGGCGAACTATGATGTGACGTTGTCACAATTCACCGCGCTATAAAGGAGTCATATGCTGATGAGCCAACAGCGCCCCGACCGTATCAAACAGATGTTGCATTACCTTTGGCAACACAGGCACCTCTCAACACAACAAGCTATTGAGCTTTTTGGCTATGCAGAGGCAACCGTGCGCCGGGATTTTCACTATATTGCCAGCCGTTATCCCGGTATGGTTCGCGGCCATGGTTGTATTGACTTCGACGACAGTACGGAAGATAAAGAATATGTTTTCGACGTTAAGCGAACGTTACAAAGCGAGGCGAAACGCGAAATCGCCGCCCTCGCCCGCACGTTCATCAAGGATGGAGACTGCTTTTTTCTCGACTCCGGCTCCACCTGTCTGGAACTGGCAAAATGTCTGGTCGACGCCAAAGTAAAAGTCATTTGCAATGACATCAAAATCGCTAATGAACTGGGTGGCTTCCCACACGTAGAGAGTTACATTATCGGCGGACTGATTCGCCCCGGTTACTTTTCGGTGGGCGAGAGTCTGGCGCTGGAGATGATTAACGCCTTTGCCGTTGAACGCGCCTTTATCTCCTGCGATGCGCTGTCGATTGAAACGGGCATCACCAACGCTACCATGTTTGAAGTAGGCGTCAAAACGCGCATTATTCAGCGCTCACGCGAGGTCATATTGATGGCCGATCATTCAAAGTTTGATACTGTAGAACCCCATGCGGTGGCGACGCTGTCCTGTATTACTACCATTCTTAGCGACAGCGCGCTCCCGTCTGCTATCGCCCGACGTTATCAGCAGGCGGGGTGCCGTCTCATCATGCCAGACCCCTCATCAGGAGCGCGTTAATGGACATCAGGCAAATGAACAAAACCCATCTGGAGCTCTGGCGCGGATTGCGAAAACAGCTCTGGCCTGGTCACCCGGATGACGCCCATCTGGCGGACGGCGAAGAAATTCTGCAAGCCGATCATCTGGCATCATTTATTGCGATGGCAGACGGGGTGGCGATTGGCTTTGCGGATGCCTCAATCCGCCACGATTATGTCAATGGCTGTGACAGTTCGCCCGTGGTTTTCCTTGAAGGTATTTTTGTTCTCCCCTCATTCCGTCAACGCGGCGTAGCGAAACAATTGATTGCAGCGGTGCAACGATGGGGAACGAATAAAGGGTGTCGGGAAATGGTCTCCGATACCTCGCCGGAAAATACAATTTCCCAGAAAGTTCACCAGGCGTTAGGATTTGAGGAAACAGAGCGCGTCATTTTCTACCGAAAGCGTTGTTGAGGGAAATCATACAGGAAAAGGTCGGGTATAGTACCCGACCTTTATATTACTGGGGCAGATCTTTTTCAGTTAACAAGCGTGTCGTTTTCACTTGTTCAATATTTCTGGCGCCACCCAACATCATGTTAATTGTCAGCTCTTTGTTTAGCTGTTCAATCACTGATGCCACACCCTGAGCGCCACCAAGATTAAGACCATATAATACAGGCCGGCCAACCGCCACAATATCCGCCCCGCTGGCTAACGCTTTGAATATGTGCGAACCACGGCGTACTCCACTGTCAAAAATAACAGGCACTCGCTTGTTGACGACTTTTGCAATCGCAGGAAGCATGTCGAATGAGGACGGCCCGCTGTCTAATTGACGGCCGCCATGATTAGAAACCCATATTCCTGCGGCCCCGGCCTGGATAGCAATTTCAGCATCCTCCGGCGACTGAATGCCTTTTACGATAACCGGCAGACCGGAAATACGATGTACATAGGCAATATCCTCCGGCGTAAAGGCTTGTTTAGCCTGCGCGTAAATTTCACTTATCCCTGCTCCTTTGCCAGTTTTTGAACCATCGTCATTTTTTCTGGCGAACATTTCCAGGTTTGCAAAACCCAGCGGGAACTGGAAGTTATTTTTAATATCTTCTTCCCGATAACCGCCGACAGGCGAATCTACGGTCAGAATAATCGCTTTAGCGCCATGTTTTACCGCTTGTGCAAGAATAAATTCGTTAAATTGATTATTCTTGCTCATATAAAGCTGGAAGAAGAACGGATTTTTCCCGGAAACGTTAGCCACCTCTTCGATGGTCTTGTTGCCATAGGTGCTCAACGAGAAAATCGAACCGACCTGCGCCATGCCTTTCGCCGTCGCCAACTCTCCGGAGGCGTGGGCCAGGCCCTGCGCCGCCATCGGTGCCTGGATTATAGGCGTTTTAAGCGGAATACCCAGTAGCTGCGTTGATAAATCGATCTCTTTTAACTCAATGCCCTGTAATACGCGCGGCATAATATATTTTTTGTCAAAGCTTTCGGTGTTGCTGCGAAGGTTATTCTCATCTTCGGCTCCACCGCGAATATAACCAAATGCCCCTTTCTCCATTCTGGCCTGAACGCGTGCTTCCAGAGAGGCTACGTTCGTCATTTTTATTGCTTTTTCGTCCGTGCTGGCTTTGTACTCTTCAGCATAAGCCAGGCCTGATGTTGCCAACATTACCAGCGAGGCCACTACCCGAATGAGGTGATGAGTTTTCATCATTATTCCCTTTATTGCTTAACCGCTTCTGCCTGGATTTTTATATCGACAACTTTCGTCATCCCCATATCGACCAGATAATCTACCCCCCATTGGGTGCGATCTATTTGCGTGACAAAATCACCACCGCAAACCTGCGCCTTGAATATCGGGCTCATATAACAGCCAAACTTGGTGGTGGTTAAGGTAACGGGCTTAGTTACTCCCTTCATTGTTAGCAAACCGTCAATAGAAACCGGTTTATTATCTTCAAAATGCCATTTTGTTGATTTAAATACCATTTCTGGATATTTTTCCGCATCCAGAATATCGCTACTGCGGATATGGTTATCAAACGCATCCACCCCGGTATTTAAGGCGCTCACGGGAATCGTCACACGCATCTCTGCGACTTGCTTTTCCGGCTGATATTTCAGTTCGCCGCTAATAGCATAAAACCCGCCATGATTGGTTGAGGTCTGGAAATGATCGATATTAAATACCGCATTGGTATGCGTATTATCAAATTTATATACATCTGCATGAGCAGCACTTAATAAACCCAGAGACAGGAGAGCACCAAGAAAACTCTTTTTCATTATATTCACTTTATATCTTAAATAAGGTGAAGCTATCTTAATGTCCCCTGTACGCAGGATCGAGAGGGATAAACAGGAAGGACTGTTGCAAAAATAGAACGATGAAAAGGCCGTGTCACAAAAACAGCGGCTCACGAATGAGTTTATGTCAGGGCTATTTCCGCAACCTGTACCGCCTTTGTGGCGGTACAGAAGGCAAACTGTCTAACGCATGATACGATCGTCAACATAACGGCGCTTATCCGGCGCGGGCGGGAAATACTGATACAGCCAGGTTTCGCTGATAGCCTCCCCCTGGCAGCGCAGGAACATACGCATATCCACCGGTGCCGTAGAATCCGAGGTCGGATACCAGTCAAACTGGATACGATAACCGTCGAAAGGCTCAACGTAGAGGATCTCAATCTGCTTCGCCTCACCGCTGGAGAGCGTAATTACCGGCTCAATGCCTTTTGGCGCGGCCGCTTTCAGATCGCCGCCGACAAAATCAATAGCAAAACGGCGCGCCCATTTATCCGGGTAATGTTCGCCCGGAGCCCAACCCTCGGGAAAGCCGCCCATCCCTGTACGGGTCGCCATGACCCGCGCAAGCGGAGATTGTACCGGCGGCTGCGCGCTCCAGTACAAACGATAATTAAACGCCAGCGTATCCCCGGCTTTGATCGCTTTTTCCGGCTGCCAGAAACAGACCACATTATCCAGAGTTTCGCCAGTGGTTGGGATCTCCATCAGGCTAACCGCGCCTTTCCCCCACTTACTGCGCGGCTCCACCCACAGGCTCGGACGTTTGTTGTACCAGCCCATCACATCCTGATAATGCGAGAAATCGCGATCGAGTTGCAGCAGGCCGAACCCTTTTGGGTTATCGTCCATATATGCATTGAACTGCAATTTCTGCGGATTATTCAGCGGGCGGCAAATCCACTCGCCGTTACCCCGCCACATCGCCAGCCGATCGGAGTCGTGAATTTGCGGGTGAATGGTGTCGCATACCCGACGTTCATTATTCCCACAGCTAAACATACTGGTCATCGGCGCAATGCCAAGTTGCTTTATATCTTTACGGGCGTAGAGATGGTTTTCTACATCCATGATCACCTGCGTTTTTTCGCAATGGATCACAAATTTATACGCGCCCGTCACGCTAGCGCTGTCCAACAGAGCGTAAACGGTAAACGTAGTATCGCCCGGCTTCGCGGTGTCAAACCAGAATGCGGTGAAGTCAGGGAACTCTTCCTGACCGTCAGTATAGGTATCTATCGCCAGCCCGCGAGCCGACAGGCCATACTGATAAGTATCATCTACCGCCCGGAAATAACTGGCGCCCAGGAAGGAGACGACATCGCGCCGCGCCAGTTCCGGCGCTTTAAAGACACGGAAACCGGCGAAACCGAGATCGCTCTGCCCTTCCAGTTGCGTCGTATCAACGCCGGCATCGTTGTATTTAAACAGTTCCGGGCGAAAATGAATCTCGCGAGCAAGATGCGTCGTCGTATCAACGGAAAACATGCGTACGCGACGACGGAAGCCCATCCCTACGTGGAAAAACTGAATATCGAGCTGCCGGTTGGCAACACCGTTCCAGAGTGAATGCGCCGCGTCATACTGAATGCTGTTATAGGCCTGCGGCGTCAGATTGGCGAGCGTATCCGGCAAGGGTCCCGGCGCGCCACCCCAGGGCTTTTTCGCTAACGCCTGGGCCATTGATTGCAGACCAGCAAAATCAAAACGGACAATTTTACCATCCGCAATATCGGATTCCGCGGCAAACGCCGCCTGAGAAAAGAGTGAAGCAATACCGCTGGAACCGCACACGGCGGCCATTGCCATTGAACCTTTAATAAATCGTCTACGATTCATACCTGAAAATGAGTCCTTCTGGTCTTGTGAATGGTCCCGCGCTGGTTTTTTCAGCAGCAAGAATGTGCCCGTTTCTGACCGCTCACTCTAGACAAAATTCATTAATAATCCAATTGTTGGTCGCCTGGAAACTGTGCAAAAGCGTAAATATTTTATGTCGATAAGAACCGACCGAATCGGATGTAAACCTCACGCAGCATTCTTCAGGTTATGAAAAGTTTATTCCAGACTAACGTGATGTTTCATGACTCGTTTAAACAGCGCCAGACGCGCACGCATAAAGCGGTTTTCCACTTTAAAACCGGCAAGTTTGTTCAGCCCAATCCGCAACAGACGATCTCGCCCCCGAATGCTGGCGGGCCAGCGAACCGGGCCGTGCAGCACGTCGCGCGTGCGGCTGGCATGACGAGCGAAATTCACCCAGTAATCCGCCACCTGCGAGGCAAAGGCCAGGTCATTCTCATTCACATAATGGCATGTGGGCTCAGCCCGCGTTAACGTATCGAATACATACGGTATTTCATTGCCATGACAGGCGCCATTCGCGTAGGTGTTATGCTCCGCCTCGGCGACATAATCAAACCAGTAACGCCAGCACGGTTCGCCGATCCGCTGCTGCGCTTGCATGACGACATAACCCAACGTGGTAAATACCATATCCCGACAGACCTGCCGCCCTAGCGCTTCGTCGCCTTTCACTCCAGGATAAAGCAGCCGGATTAACCCCAGACCAACACGCCGCTCACGGCGCATTTTTTGAATTTGACCGGCAATATCGACGCCAAAAACGGCCAATACGCTGGCTTCATCGCTATTCGAGCCGATCATCACCGGTATGGGATGCTGTTTCGCCGCAAAGAAGGTTTCCAGCATCGGATGCGGCAGCACGACGTCGCCGGAAATCGGCGTCGGCGCAATTTTAAAAGGCGCGTCCAGCGGCCAAAACGTCTCTGCCGGTAAAGCGCGTAGCTGTTCGGCAGTGGCATGGGCTAAACCAAGATGTTCCGCCAGCGCAACGCTTTTTTTAGCGCCACCTCGCGGGGCGTATCCGGCAGCGTATAACCACTCTGAATAATCGCTTTATGAAAAAGCCCCTTCGCCAACGGCGAAGCCATCAACGACAGCACGCTGCGGGCGCCGGCGGATTCGCCAAATAACGTCACATTCTGCGTATCGCCGCCAAATGCGGCAATATTGTCCTGCACCCAACGCAGCGCAGCGATTTGATCGAGTAAAGCGAAATTATGAATACACTCCGCCCCTTCGCCTTCCAGCGCCGGATGCGCGAAAAAGCCCAGATGGCCAAGCCGATAATTGACCGTCACCACGATCGCGCCGCGCTTCGCCAGCGCTTGACCGTCATAGGGCGGCAAACTCCCCGCGCCAATGGTGTAACCGCCGCCGTGTAGCCAGACCATGACCGGCAACGGTTCATGACGCACGGCGGGAGCCCAGACGTTCAGATAGAGACAGTCTTCAGCAAAATTTCCCGGATCGCCGCCGCCGAGTTCGCGACACCAGGTAATATCCTGCCAACTGGCGCAGGAGAAACAATCCGCCTGGCGCACATCCTGCCAGGGCGTAACAGGCTGCGGCGCACGCCAGCGTAGCTCCCCTGTTGGCGGCGCGGCATAAGGTATACCGCGCCAGATATGGATTTCTTCCTGTACGACGCCCACGATTTTACCGTGACGCGTCGCCACCAGCGGGATGGAGGGATTCAACATAACG
Organism: Salmonella sp. SAL00672; assembly: GCF_046552175.1. Taxonomy (NCBI): domain Bacteria; kingdom Pseudomonadati; phylum Pseudomonadota; class Gammaproteobacteria; order Enterobacterales; family Enterobacteriaceae; genus Salmonella; species Salmonella sp. SAL00672. The sequence continues at coordinate 485,403 of NZ_JBGDUQ010000001.1, forward strand.
CCTTCCTTTTACAGTATCCTCACAGCCTGTGAAGCTTACCGCTTTTAAAGCAGACCGCAACGGCGTTTACTGCGTTCTTCCGCTTCCTGATATAACGAAAATTCATCCCGTACAGCACATCCCAGCGCCTGTTCAAAGGCGTCGCGGCTGGCATTGCCGTGGCTTCTGGCCAGCGTTTCATTTCCCAAATTCGACTGAAAAATGCCGGCTGCGCTGACCGGAAGAAAATCTTCATAGGTAATCGGCTGCGCGATCACCCAACCGCGCTCAATAAGCGGCTGCGGATCGTCGCCAGGATGGATCGCCTGACGATGCGCCTCGCCGGAAGGCGTTAAGCGATAACGGAACCAGGCAAGCCCCTGCTGGCGAAGCAGAAATTCGCTATCCGGAAAGGCGTTAAAGACCTCCCGCAAATGGAGTTGATGCGTGAAGTTATCCTTACCCGTTCCCGCCTTGTGCAACAGTTCGTCATATAATCGACGACCTTTTGGCGTCAGCGCGACGCCACGTTGCTCAATTTCGCCGAAGCGCGCCGTGTGCGTACCCTGCTTTTCATCAACGAAGAGCACCTGCTCTTCCAGGGCTTTGAAACTGGTTTGCCGCAACAGAATAGGCACTTCGCGGCGAGGCGGACCTTCGATAAGAATTTTAGGCGTAATGCCGCACTCCGGCATCATGGCCTGTACCCGGTCGATATCCAGAGTACGCGGCGTCAGATGGTTAATGTGGCATCCCGGAAAACAGACCACGTCGGCAATTAAACGATGCTCACGATGCAGGCTGCGGTACGTTTCTTCATCAACGGTAGCCTGACGATGCCAGCGAAAAGTCTCCAGCGTTTCACGGACGAACTCTTCGGCCTGAGCAGCACTAAAACCGCCCTGCTCGTCGTACTCATCCAGCAATTGTCGGCAGCGCGATGTAAAAATATCACGCTGCGATAAGATTTCCGCCGCCCGCTGGCGTAATGCCGCGTTTTCAATGAGCTCCAGGCGTAATAGCGAAGTGAACATGCGAAAGGGATTACGCGAGAGCGAAGCCTCGTCAATGGGACGAAATGCCGTGGAGTGCACAGGCACGCCCGCCTGAGAGAGATCGTAATAACTTACTGGGTACATCCCCATGATGGCGAATATCCGACGCAAGGTAGAAAGTTCTTCTGCGGTGCCAACACGAATGGCGCCATGTCGTTCCACGTTCAATCGCGCCAGTTCATCGGCATTAGCCAACTGCTCATGCAGTTTGGGATTATTTTCCAGCACCGCCAGATTCACGTCAGCCACAAGTTCCAGTAACGTACCGTACTGCGGAACTTCCTGCTGGTACATTGCCGACATTGCCTGCGAAAAGTGTTCCCGAATCTCATCTGCCGTGATGGTGTTCGCCATAATGTCATGCCTCCAGTGAATGTTACCTGGAGTGTAGAAAACCTCATCCATTCCGGGGAGAAGAATTTATAAAGTGTGATCCGGTCTGAATTCATTATGCAGAACGGATTGACATGAGTTGGCATATCCCCGACCAGATCGCGGCTTAACACGCTTAACGGCAGTTGAATCATCAGTAAAATAAAACAGTTGTAACTTGAAATGGTAAAATGTTAATAATATTTTGCTATCAGGTTATCAAAAACAAACAACTTTACTTGTCACCCGCACGGCTCTGTTTTTAACATCGCTTATGGAAAAAAATGGTCTGTTTAGTCAGCGCATTCGGTTGCGCCACCTTCATACATTTGTCGCCGTTGCGCAACAGGGAACTCTGGGGCGCGCGGCTGAAACCCTTAACCTGAGCCAGCCAGCGCTTTCTAAAACGCTGAACGAACTGGAACAACTCACCGGAACCCGTCTGTTTGAACGCGGGCGACTGGGCGCGCAATTAACGGTTCCTGGCGAACAATTTTTGACTCATGCGGTAAAAGTATTAGATGCATTGAATACCGCCGGGCAGGCGCTGAATCGCAAAGAGGACGCCAGCGCCGATGTGGTGCGTGTTGGCGCGCTCCCCACCGCTGCGCTGGGTATACTCCCGGCGGCTATTGGGCGGTTCCATCAACAGCAAAAATCGACCTCGTTACAGGTCGCGACCATGAACAATACGATGTTGCTTGCAGGTCTGAAATCAGGCGAGATCGATCTGGGTATTGGCCGCATGTCAGACCCGGAATTAATGGGCGGTTTAAATTACGAACTGCTGTTTTTAGAATCGCTTAAATTAGTGGTACGCCCCGGTCATCCCCTGTTACAGGAGACGATCACGCTCAGTCGGGTTATGGAGTGGCCGGTAGTCGTCTCGCCAAAAGGCACGGTACCGCGCCAGAATGCGGAAGCCCTGTTGCAAAGCCAGGGGTGTAAAATGCCTGCCGGATGTATCGAAACGCTATCCGCATCGTTATCACGACAACTGACCGTAGATTACGATTACGTCTGGTTCGTCCCCTCTGGCGCGGTTAAAGAAGATCTTCGCCAGGCGACGCTGGTCTCATTACCCGTGCCGACCCAGAGCGCAGGCGAACCGATAGGTATTCTTACGCGAGTTGATATCCCGCTCTCAACCGGGGCGCAAATGCTGATTGCGGCGATCCGTAAATCGATGCCGCTGTGATAGCGGCTGTCGGAGAATAAACGCGCCCGCGGCTAAAATAGCCCGCTGGCGCGACGCTTACTAAAGGAAGGATGATCGCATCGTCGCGCCAGTATCCTGTAAATGAAACGCATCAACGGCTTGCGTCAAGCGGGCGGCCTGTTCTTCAAGCGAGGCGGCCGCCGCGGACGCCTCTTCGACCAGCGACGCGTTTTGTTGCGTAACCTTGTCCATCTCAGAAATCGCCTGACTGACCTGAACAATACCGCGACTTTGCTCATCAGAGGCTGCCGCGATATCGAGCATAATATCGGTGACGCGTTTGACGGCATCCACAATCTCATTCATGGTGCTCCCCGCAGCGATAACCTCTTCAGATCCTTGTTCAATCAGGCTGACCGATGCGCCGATCAAGCCTTCAATCTCTTTTGCCGCCTGCGCGCTGCGACTGGCGAGGGTACGAACCTCACTGGCGACCACCGCAAAACCGCGTCCTTGTTCCCCGGCGCGTGCCGCCTCGACCGCCGCGTTCAGCGCCAGAATGTTGGTCTGGAAAGCGATACTGTTAATGACGGCGGTAATTTCCGAGATTTTTTTCGAGCTGGTGGAAATATTCCCCATCGTTTGTACGACCCCGGAAACCATCTGGCCTCCGCGACTGGCTTTACCGGAAGCATCTTCCGCCAGTTTGCTGGCGTGATGCGCATTATCCGCATTCTGTTTAACGGTTGCCGTCAACTGTTCCATACTGGCCGCAGTTTGTTCAATGGCGGCAGCCTGCTGTTCAGTACGAGAAGATAAATCCGTATTACCAGCAGTAATTTCGCTGGTGCCTCGATAAATTTCCTCCGCCCCCTGACGCACCGCCCCTACCGTTTGTTGCAACGCATGCTGCATCTGCTGAAGATGATGACTCAGGCGACCAATTTCACTGCGTCCTGTGGGCTCGTCAGCCATGGTCAGATCGCCGGCCGCAATGCGTTCGATACGTGACGCAGACTGCTGCAAGGGTTGTATCACCGTGCGACGCAGCGCCATGAAGGTCATTAACGTCAATACCAGCGCCAGCGTAAATGCGCCAATCATAAACATCATACCGAGCCGGGTACGTTGGTAAGCCTGCTCGCTAAGTAGTCTCGCCCGCTCGGTGCGCAGTTCAATCGCTTTCAACAGGACATGGTTATATGCGGCATCCAGTTGTTTTGCCTGCTCGTTTTCATGATTAATGATCGCTTCGAACATGCCATTTTTGGCAAATTTCAGCATCGGTTGCAGGCCGTTGATATAGGCGGTGTAGCGGGCGTTTAACTCGTTATCTAACGCGTCATCGGCGGGTGTTTTCACCGCTCTGGACATATAAGCGTTAAAGCCGTCCTGAGACTGCTTGATCCGCGTTTCCGCAGCGGCAATATTGGCTTTCATTTCATCCATTTCAGCAATCCGGCTCGCCGCGCCAGCGTGGATCATATTGATACGTGCGGTACGTAAGTGGTTAGCGCTGTTGGATAATCCCATCCGTACCTGAATCTCGTCCGTGACATCACGCTGATCGCGATCGGCCTGTAACAGAAAATAGCCTGCCAGCCCGGCGCTCAAAGCAAAAAGAAGAAGGATGCCACCGAGAATGGAGGAAAACAGCGGAACCAGCCGAATATGATGCAGGAAGCCCAGTTTATGCGAGGCTTGCATCGAGAATGTGTTGCCCATGACCGTCGACTCTCTTGTAGGTTTTATGCGTAAAACACGCCCGTTAGATAGTCATCGGCACTTCGTGACGTTTGCTTATCGCGAAAAGCATCGCCTTCGTCACATTTTCACAACATTCATTCCAGAAAATTCAGAAAAGCGCCAGCGGAAAATCCGCTGGCGGATGAATCAGTTATCGCCAAAGTGGATAACAGTACGGATGGATTTACCCTGATGCATCAGTTCAAAGGCATCGTTAATCTGCTCCAGCGGCAGGCGGTGAGTAATAAAAGGATCTAAACGGATTTTACCGTTCATCGCATCTTCGACCATCCCTGGCAGCTGCGTGCGCCCTTTCACGCCGCCAAAGGCGGAGCCACGCCAGACGCGACCGGTCACTAGCTGGAAGGGACGGGTTTTGATTTCCTGCCCTGCCCCCGCTACGCCAATAATAATGCTTTCGCCCCAGCCTTTATGACAACATTCCAGCGCTGCTCGCATCACGTTAACGTTGCCGATACATTCAAAACTGAAATCTACGCCGCCATCAGTAAGCTCAACAATAACGTCCTGGATCGGTTCGTCGTAATCATTCGGATTAATAAAGTCCGTGGCCCCCATTTCGCCCGCCAGCGTAAATTTTTCCGGATTCGTGTCGACAGCTAAAATACGCCCGGCTTTAGCCTGAACCGCGCCCTGAATAACCGCCAGCCCAATACCGCCTAAACCAAAAACGGCAACGGTGTCGCCCGCTTTCACTTTAGCGGTGTTATGGACGGCGCCAATACCAGTCGTCACGCCGCAGCCCAACAGACACACTTTATCCAGCGGCGCCTGCGGGTTCACTTTCGCCAGAGAAATTTCCGAGCAAACGGTATATTCGCTGAACGTGCTGGTTCCCATATAGTGATAAACGGGTTCGCCGTTATAAGAAAAGCGGGTAGTGCCATCCGGCATCAGCCCTTTTCCCTGAGTGGCGCGTACGGCCTGACAAAGGTTAGTTTTACCGGACTTACAGAACTTACACTCGCCGCATTCCGCCGTATACAGTGGAATAACATGATCGCCGGGTTTCAGGCTGGTGACCCCCTCGCCGACCTCGACTACCACGCCGCCGCCTTCGTGACCCAGGACTGCCGGGAATACGCCTTCCGGATCATCGCCGGAAAGGGTAAAAGCATCGGTATGGCAAACGCCGGTATGAGTGATTTTGACCAGAACTTCGCCTTTTTTCGGCGGCGCAACGTCAATCTCGACAATTTTTAACGGCTGACCGGGACCAAAAGCAACTGCTGCACGTGATTTCATATATCTCTTCCTGTTACGGTGAGGGAAATTGTTATTTTAGATAAGCGCGAAGAAGATGGCCGATTTCCGCCATCCGAACCGCGCGCTGATCTGGCGTAGTCTCCCCGCTGACCAGCTCATCTTTCAGATGGATTTCAACCATTTCACTCATCAGGCCATTAGACGCGCCGCGCACGGCGGCAATCTGTTGCAGAATCGCCAGACAAGGTTCGCCAGACTCAAGCGCCCGCTCCAGCGCTTCGACCTGCCCGCGTATGCGACGAACACGGGTAAGGATACGTTTTTTATCTTCAGGTGAATGCGGCATTCGACCTCCATATACTATAGGGGGGTATACTATCAGAATTTTATGTTTATGTAATTGTAAAATTACACACAATATAAAAATCAATAGCTTATAGATTTCCGGCATAGACCATCAAGAATCAGTTCACATTCAACATATTCAGCTCATGGGAACTTTTTCAGGCCACAGACAATAAACACCAAAGCTTTCTTTCTAAGCTGCAATGTTCTGCCCGACTGGGGCACAGAGGTAATGCCGGTAAATCCAGTCCCATTACCCAGAAGTAAATATTTGCTTAATAGTTTTTATTTACTCACCAGGTGGTAATGAATAAAGGTTATGATATGAAGATGTCAGTCTTGTAAGAACGTAACATCACAACTGCGATACACCGCCGACGGGTAGCGAAAATATCTCAACCCTGTGTCTTTCCAGGCTTAGTCAATGTGGACAAAAAATCAAATGAGCGTTATTTGAAAGATTTTTAATACCCAAAAGCGTCATCATTATTGTTAATTTGAAATCAATCTCAGGTAATAATCCATGCCTATTTCGATTTGTAAACATGGTGCTCCTTTTGTTGTTCAACATGAAAATCGGTACGGTTCCGGTGCAAGTCAGTCATCATCACTTTCAAAATCAATCCGCCATATTAGCAACTCTCATGAGGAAATAAAATTTATAAGTTGCTATAGTGCAAATGGAGCCTGTTTTTCCAATGCACAGATGCTAGCCAATGCCTCAGGGAGGCCTGTTATAGGTTACTATGGGAAAATAAATAAGTTAACAGCCAGTCTGGATAATAGCGGTCGTATATTCCGGCCACAGCATAAGCTTGCGGCCAATATTTGTTATGTAGGTAATCGGCTTCTGAGCGCTCCAGTTCAACTTGGGTTTGGCCTGAAACATCTGCTAACCTGTCACTCAAATGGTAATGTCAGATAAAGTGTCATGCCATGTCCTTCCCGGCATTGCTATTCCACAGCCTACAGATATGGGCGCTCAGTTCTTTCCTCAATCGTTGCTATGGGAAGTTCTGCCGTCATTTCACGCTCTTGCCAACCAGCATTTTATTAAAGCCTGACTTTTACCAGAGTAATTTCATAAGAGTGCCCATCTTCTGGTCTAAAAATAATAAATCTATTGTTATTTTTAGTAAAGGATTTCGACAAAATAAAACTATCATGATATCTGGCCAGGACGTAGTACCAGCCTCCATCATACAATATCATTTCGTATTCTTTCTTTAATTGTGGTTTATAGATTCCAACAAAAAAAGAAAATATAAAAAAATATATAATAAAACCAAGCATAACTATAGTGAAACAATGCCTTCGCACCCAACTGAGTTGCGTAAAACAAATCACTGGCATCAATTTACTATAAAAACGCATCCCCACCGATAAGCATAAAGCCACCAGTAAAATGATAAAAAAAAGCTCCCACAAAAACGATTCTGTTAAGAGAGAAAACTCGATAACAATTGGAATAAAGAACAAAACCGCTGCCAAAAAAAGACGTAAAAAGCTAAGGTCGTGGATACGTGCTTTTTGCTTTACTAGAAAAAATAATAGAATACCCACTCCCCACGCTATTATGAATATAGCCATCAGGCTAATCGCATGGAATAGACTTCGGGCAATGTTGTCAGGGCCGACGCCTACATACCACCACGGGAAACCATAGTACGCGGAGACGCCCCAGCCATAAAAATAGGCGCTTCCCCATCCCAAACCACCTAAATAGGCCAAAAGCATCGAAGAGTTTTTAATAATTGAATCATCATTCATTATATTTAACTCACTTAAGAAATATTTAATATGAAAATAGAAATCAAAATGTCACATAAAACACTAGCACTTTAGCAATAATAGTCGGATGATAAGTTTGTCTGTTTTTCCTGAGTATCAAGCCAGCTCATACTCACGCCAGCACACTAAAATCAGGAGTGGCTTCTTTTTTAGATCTTTGCCTTAGCCTGGCGCACACTCAATAATAATAGCAGTCAGATAATATGTACCAGGTATTAACCTCACGTTGTTGATGATATATTTACTTCGTTGAAAAACAATAAACATTGTATGTATTTTATTGGCGACGAAAAACTGTTAAAGAAGCGTAATTCCATATACACCATTTACCTGATTACTTTTCTTGCTAATATTTGCTAATTAATTATTTGCTAAAGCGTGTTTAATAAAGTAAGGAGGACACTATGCCATTGAGTGTTGGACAGGGTTATTTCACATCATCTATCAGTTCTGAAAAATTTAATGCGATAAAAGAAAGCGCACGCCTTCCGGAATTAAGTTTATGGGAGAAAATCAAAGCATATTTCTTTACCACCCACCATGCAGAGGCGCTCGAATGTATCTTTAATCTTTACCACCATCAGGAACTGAATCTAACACCGGTACAGGTTCGCGGAGCCTACATCAAACTTCGAGCCTTAGCGTCTCAGGGATGTAAAGAACAGTTTATTATAGAATCACAGGAACACGCCGATAAGTTGATTATTAAAGATGATAATGGTGACAATATTTTATCTATTGAGGTTGAATGTCATCCGGAAGCTTTTGGTCTTGCCAAAGAAATCAATAAATCACATCCCAAGCCCAAAAATATTTCTTTGGGTGATATTACCAGACTGGTATTTTTTGGCGACAGCTTGTCTGACTCCTTAGGGCGTATGTTTGAAAAAACACATCATATCTTACCCTCCTATGGTCAATACTTTGGCGGAAGGTTTACTAATGGATTTACCTGGACTGAGTTTTTATCATCTCCACACTTCTTAGGTAAAGAGATGCTTAATTTTGCTGAAGGGGGAAGTACATCGGCAAGCTATTCCTGCTTTAATTGCATCGGTGACTTTGTATCAAATACGGATAGACAAGTCGCATCTTACACCCCTTCTCACCAGGACCTGGCGATATTTTTATTGGGGGCTAATGACTATATGACACTACACAAAGATAATGTAATAATGGTCGTTGAGCAACAAATTGATGATATTGAAAAAATAATTTCCGGTGGAGTTAATAATGTTCTGGTCATGGGGATTCCCGATTTGTCTTTAACACCTTATGGCAAACATTCTGATGAAAAAAGAAAGCTTAAGGATGAAAGCATCGCTCACAATGCCCTGTTAAAAACTAATGTTGAAGAATTAAAAGAAAAATACCCCCAGCATAAAATATGCTATTACGAGACTGCCGATGCATTTAAGGTGATAATGGAGGCGGCCAGTAATATTGGTTATGATACGGAAAACCCTTATACTCACCACGGCTATGTACATGTTCCCGGGGCTAAAGACCCTCAGCTAGATATATGTCCGCAATACGTCTTCAACGACCTTGTCCATCCAACCCAGGAAGTCCATCATTGTTTTGCCATAATGTTAGAAAGTTTTATAGCTCATCATTATTCCACTGAATAAAGTTCCATCGGCTGCGGTACGCCTTGAGCAAAACACAACTCAATATCATAGTGCCGGTGGCATGAAAATATGATGCTATCTTTGCTGCCGATTGGTCAATAAGTGATACATAGTCTATGTTCAGTAAGACAAAAATGGATAGAGTCGATAAATCGCCACCGTAACTAAAATACTCACTATCACACTGACAATAAAGTATGTTTTGAATGGCTGCTTTTGCGTTTTATGACGGAAGAGTTGTTGACCAACAATCGCCCCAGGCCACCCACCGACAACCCCAAACACCAACAAAGTGGATTCCGGCACTCTGCGCCAGGTTTTACGTGCCGCCGTTTTGTCTATACCGTAGATCGCCAGCGTTAGCACATTGGCGAGCAGGAACCACATCGCGACGGGATGCGATGTAAAAATGCTTCCGACCGCAGCGAAGATCAGGAGTAAATAACAAAAGCGGTTAAGATACATATCATTATGTCATAGCAATAATTAGGGGCATCGGAGCCCATTATACGCGATACATGCGCCTATGTGATGTAGAATTTTTTTCACTCAGCCAACGAGTCATTAAGGATTCATTTTTAATTACCATGGTAATCATAAGGTAATTAACGGCTGTGAACACGATTAAAATGGGTAAAGCCACCGAAAATGTTACCACCTTAATCGTTGCCAGGATAACTTAATGAAGAACCCTCTTTATTGCTGTTTGTTATCCGGTTGTCAGTCTCAGTTTTGGATTTATTAATCGTATTTATATTTATTACATAAGATGTACGATGTTAATTTGAGAATTTTATCTCAACAACCGTATATATTCAGATATTTCTGAATTAAGATTATCATCGATTAAAACAAGTTAACGTTTTGATAAACATAACAACATCGTCAAAAATCCTGATTTGTTGTCGTTTGTTCATGAGACAAATAATTTATATGCTTGCAAATATAGATAGCACGCAAATCAACTTAGCTCAAAAAATGTATTTGACAAGAAAAGATAAGTCTTTATATTGGCCCTGGATAGAGTGGTAAGATGATAATTAGAGACATGAAAGGCACCGTCACTGAAGCATTTATCTGCTTATCATGTAAATATGTATGCGTAAATGGAGCATAAACTATGTCCAGTATACTAATGTCTATGGTATCTTTACATTTTCACCTTTCATGGTGTCGCTGCACTCATATCCAGTTGATATCTTATGGTATATTCAATCCATTCCCTTTGATGATTCCTGTCAAACCTCCTGATTAAATTAGTTAACAGCGATGGAATACATAACGTTAAGTACTTTACGCCTGCAAATGTCAGGCTCACGCCCTAATGCTTAATTTATAATACGCATTACCTTACTACAGGAAATAGATAGCATGTTATCCAAAAAATTTGGCTTATCGATGATAGTGTTGGGAATAATGTCGTCTTCAGCGTTTGCTGATAGCATCGTTGAAGGGAGAACACTCAATGTCGCAGTATCACCAGCCTCTCCCCCTATGTTATTTAAAAGTGCTGATGGCAAATTGCAGGGGATAGATCTGGAGCTTTTTTCGTCTTACTGTCAGTCACGGCATTGTAAGCTAAACATCACCGAATATGCCTGGGATGGAATGCTTGGCGCAGTGGCGAGTGGTCAGGCAGATGTAGCATTTTCGGGAATTTCAATCACAGATAAACGTAAGAAAGTTATTGATTTCTCTGAACCTTATTACATCAACTCTTTTTATCTGGTCAGTATGGCCAATCATAAAATAACGCTCAATAACCTCAATGAATTAAATAAATATTCTATTGGATACCCTCGAGGAATGGCTTACTCCGACCTTATCAAAAACGATCTGGAGCCCAAAGGATACTACTCGTTAAGTAAAGTAAAATTGTATCCAACCTATAATGAGACGATGGCTGATCTAAAAAATGGCAATCTTGATCTGGCTTTTATAGAAGAGCCGGTTTATTTTACCTTCAAAAATAAGAAAAAGATGCCGATAGAAAGTCGTTATGTTTTCAAGAATGTTGATCAACTTGGCATTGCCTTTAAGAAAGGCTCTCCCGTGCGCGATGATTTTAACTTATGGCTTAAAGAGCAAGGGCCACAAAAAATATCTGGCATCGTCGATAACTGGATGAAATAGTAAGCTATGTCATCAGGTAATATGCTGGCTATCTTTTATTTCCTATTGGAAGGGATTGGTAATACGCTGCTTGTAACATTTACCTGTTTTCTCTCAGCGTTTTTGACCGGGCTTACAGTCGCCGTATTACGGCGACTATCCCCTCTTCCACTACAGAAGATACTCGACGTACTGGTCTTTATTCTTCGGGGAATTCCAATACTTATTGCTGTTTTTCTTGTCTATTTTGGATTACCATCGATTGGCATATATGTTTCACCACTGGTGGCCATGAACCTCAGCGTCGGCTTAATCAGTGGGAGCTATCTTGCCGAGGTGTTCAGAGGGGCGCTTAAATTAGTTGAGCCATACGAAATTACGGTAGCGAAAGTAGCAGGAATGCGTCAATTACAGGTTATAATAAATATTGAACTGCCACAGATGTTGCGATTTTCTGTGCCCGGTATTATCAATGAGTTTTCTTCTGTATTAAAAGCGACGCCCTTTGCTTATACTGTAGGTATCGCTGAAATAACGAAGCAGGCAATGTCACTGACAGCCATCACGCTGAACGGGTTACAGATCTATACTCTTGCCGGGGTATTATATTTCATTATTTATAAAGTTTTTACTCTTCTGGCCGGAGTGTTTGAGAAAAAATATCGCATCAGTTGAACCATAAAAATAGAGGTGATACTCATGGCTTTACTGAAACTAAAAGAGATAAGTAAGGAATATTCAGGAAAAAAGGTTCTTGATACGGTTAGTCTGAAAATTCAATCGGGAGACATGAAAGTAGTCATGGGGCCATCAGGTTGTGGAAAAACGACGCTTTTACGCTGTCTGCTTCGATTAGAAGAACCTGATTATGGCAATATTTATTTTCACGGGAAAAATATTTACGACAAAGAATTTACTATTCTTGAGTTCAGAAAAAAAGTTGGTTGTGTCTTCCAGAATTACGCTTTGTATCGCCATCTTAACGTCATGGATAATATTACCCTTGCCCTATGTAAAGTGTTTGGCATGCCGGGACAACTAGCCCGGGAGAAAGCCTTACATGAGCTACAAAAACTTGATATGGCCTCGCATAGCGCGAAATACCCTTCGCAATTATCGGGCGGCCAGCAACAGCGCGTCGCCCTGGCCCGTACAATGGTCACCGACCCAGAACTCATTATTTTTGATGAGCCGACGTCTGCGCTTGATCCGCTCATGACTCGTGAAGTCGGAATGTTGATCAAGCAACTTCACGACAATGGCGTCACTATATTATGCGTCACTCATGATATTCGCCTCGCCAGATTACTAAGCGATAACGTAACGTTTCTTAATCATGGCAAAATTCGTGCAGAAGGCGCTTTTACCGATCTTGCCTTACGAGAAACGGATCCAGATATCCACTGTTTTTTTAGCGAGGCACAACGATGATCGCTGGCTGGTCTCTCTTCTTTAATGACCTGACTGAACAACTGCCACTTGTTGTGGACGGTATTAAAGAAACCTGTAAACTTGCGCTGATTGTTTCCATCACCGGTTTTTTGTGGGGAATTATTATTTTCTTTCTGAGCCTGAGCCATCGCCCCGTGGTAAAAGCCATAACTCGACTGTACATGGATTTCTTTATCGGTACGCCACTCATTCTTATTCTGTTTGTTATCTATTATGGTTTACCTCAATCTGGCATTCACCTGTCCTCTTTTACCGTGGCGGTTACAGGGTTTACCTTAAATGTCGGCGCATATAATGCCGCGTACATGACAACGGCCTATAACGCATTGAATAAATATGAAACGGAGGCAGCAGTCGTTCAGGGATTGAACAAACGGCAGGTCTTTTTGTGGATTATACTGCCTCAGGTATTGCTGTCTTCCATTCCAGCCTTAACGAATCAGGTGATTAATAACCTTAAAGACAGTACCATCGTTTTTCTTATCCAATATACAGAGTTTTTCGCGCGAATTCAGGAGGTTGCAGCAACCAGCTTTAAATTCTTCCATGCTTACCTTTTTGCTGCCATAGTGTACCTTATTGGCGTTACCTTTATTGTCGGTTTGACGCGGTTTTTAGAGCATAGACTGCTTCGCCATTACGGTCAGGGTTACTGAGTTGCACTGCACTATTCTGATTAATTCACCACTGACATTATCAAAGTTATTTTTATTTAGCGTTGATTAAGATTTTAACCTTCATTATTGCGTTAGATGTCCATTCTGGTCTAAGTCTTACTCCATTGAGGATATTATGGCGCTACCACAACTATCAATATGGCAGCCCGGCGATGGGTTAAGAAAAATAAAGTATAAATATCATGTTTGTCTCATTATCATATTCTCCGCCCTTATACGGTTGCTGTTTTTAACTGACCGCTACCTTTGGTGTGACGAAGCGTCCAGCGTGCTGATTAGTCGACATAGCGTAGATAATCTGCTCTTCCATGCCGCTTTTGACGTGCATCCCCCGCTTTATTATCTGTTACTGCATGACTGGATCATATTATTGGGTGATAGCATTGCAGCGGTACGCTCTCTCAGTCTACTCTTTGGGATCCTGACAGTTGTGCTGGTTATCGCGCTTACGCGATGGCTGGCAAATGAACGTACAGCCTTATTGGCGGGATGGTTCGCCGCCCTGATGCCGATGGCAGTTCATTACAGTCAAGAAACGCGCATGTACGCGTTAATGGGAATGCTAACGCTCGCTGCCGCGTTAGCATTGATGATGTGGATAAAAACACCCACCCATAATCGCTATCTTGTCGCGTATGCTTTACTTATGACGTTCAGCTTTTACACCCATTATTTCACCCTATTTACACTTATTGCCCACTGGATCGCAGTAACAATATTATCCTGCCAAAGCCATAAAACGGCCTGCTACCTTAAACTTCCTGGCTGGTGGTTTGCTAACCTGGCGATTGCTGTCGCTTATCTCCCCTGGTTGCCCGTATTGTTTAATTTACTGACTCATCTGGCGCAGTTGAGAGCCGGTAATGATATCGGTTGGATTCCTCCCGTAACATGGCGTGACCTGCCTGCGATGTACTGGCATTTTTTTACCGGAAACAACGGTCTGGGTTTTCCGTCGATCATTCTGTGGCTGGCTGTGGGGAGTTTTATCGGTACTGTGGGGCGAATATCTTTATGCAACGGAGAATATGAAAGATATCAGCTGATATTATTTTGTAATCTGGTCATCCCTGTAATGCTGGTCTTCATCATTTCCTGGTGGATGCCGTTATTTATCGATCGTTATTTCTTCTTCTCATCGCTGAGCATTCCTCCCCTGCTCGCGGTATTACTTACCCGCGCAAAAAAAGCGGTTTGTGGCTTCTGGTTTATCTTATTCACCTTATTATTCGGCTATGGTTCATATCATAATAACCCTGAGCACATAGACGAGTTTAAACCACTGGTAAACTATATTAATACCCGTCACCAGCCTAATGATGCCGTGGTAGTCAGTAAAATGTTCGATTATTTAAGTTATGTGTATTATAATAAGCGAGATTATCGTACGTTTCTTTATACACCGCCTAACGCACACGGAACATCAGGAAGACCGAATGCCTATGGCTTTGGTTCACTGTTTTATGCGCAAGCCGATCAGACATATATTGATACTCTGACAACGCTTTCAAAAAGTTACCATCGTGTCTGGTTGGTAAGCGGCGGTAACTTTAGTCAGGATTACCCCTTGCCGTCAGAATGGCAAAATATCGCAAAATTCAGAAGTGGTAGATTTCAGGTACAATTATTTGTAATACCAACTCAACAGGCGCGTCAAATGTAATGATTACCGTTTTCTATCCAGTGCAGTGATAAACAGTACTGCCACTGCCAGACCGCCTAAAAGTAAGGTCCAGCCAAACGCTTCAAAAACTTCAATCATATCGCCTCCAGGTAGGTGATATTAAATAAAGATGGCTATCTCAGCGTAACATTTAAAATATCAATTAATGTGCAATAATCGCTTTATGTGTTTGAATAAATATTGTTCTTCCTGCATTTAATTGCATTGTTATTATCAAAGGGCTTAATACGCGTACATCAACGATTATTAATTATCAGCTTATAATAATATGACTGTTCAATTCATTTATCAGCTATTATTATCCTCTATATTCTTTAAGATAACCGCTTAATTCATAATATCGCCTTTATTCGTCGCATTAAATTACTCACTCACCTGATTAATGCTTGCCTAACGATTGCTTCGTTGTTTTAATTCCAGCGCGAAATTATTTAGTGAGAGAACAATGAAGCATACACAACAATCAGGCGCAAAAGTCTATAACCCATTCACGCTTAGCTTATATGACTGGTGGGTACTCAATATCTCAAACAAATATGCCTGGAAGTGTCCTACTGATACGCGACTACTTCCTTTCTTCCTGCATCACATGGGCGAGACTCACCTGGATATTGGCGTAGGTACAGGTTATTACCTGAAACATGCACCTGCGACTCATGCCATTTCGCTGATGGATTTAAATCCGGATAGCCTGAAAATAGCCGCCAGCCGAGTGGGTAATACAAAAATCCGCGCCACACTACAACACGATGTTTTCGACACGTTCCCGGCGGACTGGCACGGGCGCTTCGATTCCGTTTCGATGTACTATCTTCTGCACTGCTTACCTGGTGAGATGACAACAAAAGCGAAGGCAATTAAAAATGCCGGTATGGCGCTTAAACCCGGCGGCACACTTTTTGGCGCCACGATTCTGGGCAAAGAGGTTCCTCACAATGCTTTTGGCAAGAAATTGATGGCTGTTTATAACAAGAAAGGAATATTCAGTAATATCAATGATTCAGCCGATACGTTACGCAGCGTGTTGGACGAACATTTCGCTAAGGTGACTTTGGAGCAACATGGCGCCGTTGCGCTATTTTCCGCCACTACCCCACGTTCATCGTAAGTACAGGCTCTTCCGAGCGGTCGGGCAGCGCGATCATGTGGGTTTAAACCGTTGATTAAACATTGGATTACGGAATAGTAATTGCTTATTTTATTTGTCATACAAATAAGTATAATACCCGCTTCCGATGTAGACCCGTCCTCCTTCGCCTGCGTCACGGGGCCTGGTTAGACGCAGGCGTTTTCTGTATGGAATACGCCATCCCCTCTGATAGATGCCTTGTTTGCCTTAAGCAGTTAACCCCGCCTGAAGCAAACGTCATACAGGACGGTCAGTCACGCTTACGCGGCATCATCCGTAACAGCGTATTGTCTTTCCAGAAATAGTGATGCATCAAAGCAGCGATGGCATGAAGTCCAATAACAAAATAGCCCAGATTCGCCAGCGTGACGTGCCAGGATTTCAGCATATCTACGCGTTCAAAGTTAGCTTCGGCGGCATGGGGCATAGTAATGCCAAATGCGACCCAGGGATTACCGCGGTTATACATCATGACCAGACCAATAACAGGCAGCGCGATAAATAACAGGTAAATCACCAGATGTCCTAAATGCGCCATTCCGGTCATCATCGGTTTTGGACGAGGAACAATGGGCGGCGTGGGATATTTCAGCCGAATAAACAAGCGCGCCACCATTAAAAGCAAAATAGTGATACCACATGAAACGTGCGTCATATTAAACCAGGGCCGATAACTACGCGGCGCAAAACCGCGCAGCTCCATCGCGGCGTAAGCCACAATAACCAGAAAAAAGACTAACCAGTGAATACCAATTTGCAGGCCGGAATACTTATTACCCATAGCGCGTCCTGAATGAAAACCGTAAAGCGACAACATAACCAGCTTTTATAAATAATTCATCAAATTTATGAAATGGTGATCGCACTTGCCCGTTCACCCTCGCAAACGGGCGATTTTTAGCGTAAAGCTCTCTGTCCTAACGCACTGCGCAGCGTAGTATCTGCCTGCAATACCTGCCATGCGTTTTCAATATCGCGTGGGATATCAACGTGAATGATAAAATCTTTACCACGCGGTCCATACCCTGTTTCATCGTCACGCAAACGGGGCAGCTCGCCGGCAATCAGAGACAGATAACGCTCCACCGTCCAGATGCCCTCTTCAACATTGGCAAAACGTGTACCGTCATTAAGGTGGCGCAGTACCGGAACAAAACCAGGAAAACTCAGCCAGCGCGGCGCATCGGTGTCGTCGTTTGTCACGCGCCGGAATGCCGCGATAGTGCGCCGCTGCATGGTGGGGTCTTGCACAACGATAGCCGTGTTAATGTTTTCTTTCGCCTGACGGATCAGTGCGCAGGAGAAACGGGCATTTTCGCCGCAATTAGTTGACCGATCTTCCAGCCAAATTTTCTCAGCCGGAATATGCCAGAACTGGTTCGCGATATCCGCAAGGATCGCGGCTTCAGCGCGTCCGCTTGTGCGAATAGTGTGGTAGCGCGGATGCCGGGCAATCACGGCGTACAAAAACGGCGTCGAATGACCTATACCGCCGCTAATCAGTAAAGGAACGCCTTGCGCTTTGGCGATGCGACAGGCCGCGTCGATAGTGGGGATCACCGCATTGCCCGCCAGGACGACGCAATCCGACGAATAAGGTTGTTCGCCGGAAAAATCATTTTGCGCCAGCCACTGTCCGACGGTATTCACCGCCAGCAATGTTTCCGCAGAGAGCGCCGGAAATGGCGTTGTATTCATAATTCCTCCTTTTTGTTCCGAACTTGTACCGGATCTCTTTGAAAGACATCGTCGCCTGGCTTTTTAGGCCGTAATCTGATCCATGGCCTGTAAAATACGCTTATCGGAAATAGGATAAGGCGTACCGAGCTGTTGGGCGAAATAACTGACACGCAGTTCTTCAATCATCCAACGGATCTCTTTAACATCATCATCTTCGCGACGCGCTGGAGGCAGTTTATTTATCCATTGTTGCCACGCCTGCTGGACGCTTTCGACTTTCAGCATTTGCGCCCGATCGCGGTGCGGATCGACAGCCAGTTTCTCCAGCCGCTTTTCAATTGCCTGCAGATAACGCAGCGTATCGCCGAGACGTTTAAAGCCGTTGCCAGTCACAAAACCACGGTATACCAGACCGCTCATCTGCGCCTTGATATCGGAAAGCCCCAACGCCATGCTCATATCCACCCGCCCTTTCAGACGCTTATTGATATTGAATACGGTCGTCAGGATCCGCTCAACCTGCTTCGCGATATCCACCACAGTATCATTCAGCTCGGCGCGTACCTTTTCGTGCAGCGCGGTGAAACCTGCTTCGTTCCACACCGGTCCGCCGTTGGCATCTATCAGCTTATCTACCCCGCAGGCGATACAGTCATCAATCAACTCCAGTACTTTGCCGTACGGGTTAAAGTACAGCCCCAGCTTGGCTTTATTCGGCAATTTCTCATGCAGATACTTAATCGGTGAAGGAATATTGAGCAACAGCAGACGGCGTAAACCGCACCACATCGCCTGTTGTTGTTCCAGCGGATTATCAAACAATTTGATAGCGACGCTGTCACGCTCATCCACTAACGCCGGCCACGCCTTCACTTTATAATTACCGCGTTTCTGTTCGTAGCTTTCCGGCAGCTCGCCGAAACTCCAGATATGCAGCCCGCTCTGCTCGATGCCGTCATCCGCCACCGCCGAGAGCGTCTCCTGCACTTTGCCTTTCAGCGCATTTTTAAGCTCGGCGAGCGAACGCCCTTCCTGCAGTTTCTTGTTTTTGTCATTCACCACGCGAAACGTGATTTTCAGATGCTCGGGCACCTGATCCCAATGCCAGTCTTCCCGATCGACCGTGACGCCGGTCATCCGGCGCAGTTCACGCTCCAGAGCGTCCAGCAGCGGCAGCTCCAGCGGCGTTACGCGACCTAAAAACGCTTCAGCATAGTTTGGCGCCGGAACAAAGTTGCGACGTACCGGTTTTGGCAACGATTTAATCAGCGCAATAACTAATTCACGGCGCAGCCCCGGGATCTGCCATTCAAAACCGCTCTCGTCAACCTGGTTAAGTAGCGGCAACGGAATATGGACGGTCACGCCGTCAGCATCCGCGCCCGGTTCAAACTGATAGCTCAAACGCAGCTTGATATTGCCCTGGTGCCAGAAATTCGGGTAATCCAGTTTGCTGATTTTTTCCGCGCCTTCTTTAATCAGCATACTTTTTTCAAAGTTGAGCAGATCTGGCGTCTCGCGGCTGATTTTTTTCCACCAACTATCAAAGTGGCGGGCGGAAATAACGTCATGGCTAATACGCTGGTCATAAAACTCAAACAGGGTATCGTCATCCACCAGGATATCGCGGCGGCGAGATTTGTGCTCAAGTTCCTCGACTTCCGCACGCAATTTTAGATTCTCACGGAAGAAGGCATGACGGGTTTGCCAGTCCCCCTCCACCAGCGCATGGCGGATGAACAACTCGCGACACAACGCCGGGTCAATCTGGCTGTAATTCACCTTGCGCGCGGCGACAATCGGCAGACCGTAGACAGTAACCTTTTCCGTCGCCATCACCGCGCCTTGCGCCCGCTCCCAGTGCGGTTCGCTATATGAACGTTTAATCAGGTGCTGGGCTACCGGTTCCACCCATTCTGGCTCAATGCGGGCAGCGATGCGCCCCCACAGGCGGCTGGTCTCCACCAGTTCTGCGACCATTGTCCATTTCGGCGGTTTTTTGAATAAACCGGAACCGGGGAAAATAGAGAATCGGGCGTTACGCGCGCCGGTGTACTCTTGTTTATCGGCATCTTTCATCCCGATATGCGACAACAGCCCCGTTAACAACGCAACGTGAATTTCTCGGTACTCTGCGGGTTCGCTGTTTACCGGAATCCCCAGTTCTTTTACCACCTGACGCAGTTGGGTATAGATATCCTGCCACTCACGCACGCGTAAATAGTTCAGATAGTCGGTGCGACACAGACGGCGGAATTGATTCGACGACAGGGCCTTTTGTTGCTCGCCGAGGTAATTCCACAGGTTAACAAACGCCAGAAAATCAGACTCCTTATCATGGAAACGCCGGTGTTTCTCATCGGAAGCCTGCTGCTTATCCACTGGGCGCTCGCGCGGATCCTGAATAGAGAGTGCGGAAGTAATGATCATCGCTTCGCGCACACAGCCATGCTTTTGCGCTTCCAGAACCATACGCGCCAGGCGCGGGTCGACCGGCAACTGGGATAATTGTCGGCCCAGCGGCGTCAGCTTATATGCCGTTTGCTGTTCGTCGGCGGTAATCGCCCCCAGCTCTTCCAACAAACGCACGCCATCCTGAATATTGCGCTTATCCGGCGCTTCAACAAACGGGAAGGCGGCGATGTCCCCCAGCCCCAGGGCGGTCATCTGCAAAATAACCGACGCCAGGTTGGTACGTAGAATTTCCGGGTCGGTAAATTCCGGACGTGACAAAAAGTCATCTTCCGAATACAGACGAATGCAAATCCCTTCCGATACGCGCCCGCAACGCCCTTTACGCTGGTTGGCGGAAGCCTGTGAGATCGGTTCAATCGGCAGGCGCTGCACTTTAGTGCGGTAGCTGTAGCGGCTGATGCGCGCAGTGCCAGGATCGATCACATACTTGATACCCGGCACCGTCAGCGAGGTTTCCGCCACGTTAGTCGCCAGCACGATACGGCGTCCGCTGTGCGACTGGAAAACGCGGTTCTGTTCGCTGTTCGACAAGCGTGCATACAGCGGCAACACTTCGGTATGCCGTAAGTTCAGCTTGTTCAGGGCGTCGGCGGTATCGCGGATTTCCCGCTCTCCGCTCATAAAAATCAGGATATCGCCGGGACTTTCACGCCCCAGTTCATCAACAGCGTCGAAAATTGCCTGTAGCTGATCGCGTTCAGTGTCGTCAGCCTCTTCTACAATGGGGCGATAACGAACTTCTACGGGATACGTTCGGCCAGAGACTTCGATAATCGGCGCGTTATTAAAGTGGCGCGAGAAGCGTTCCGGGTCGATGGTCGCAGAGGTAATAATCACTTTCAGATCGGGGCGACGCGGCAGAAGCTCTTTCAGATAGCCGAGCAAGAAGTCAATATTCAGGCTGCGTTCATGCGCTTCATCAATAATGATGGTGTCATACTGCATCAATAGTCTGTCCTGCTGGATTTCCGCCAGCAGGATACCGTCCGTCATCAGTTTGACCATGGTGTTGCTACTGACATGATCGCTGAAACGAACTTTATAGCCGATGCAGCCGCCTGGCTCCGTTTGCAACTCTTCGGCAATGCGGTTAGCGACGGTGCGCGCCGCCAGGCGACGCGGCTGAGTATGACCAATAAGTCCTTTAATTCCACGTCCCAGTTCCATACAAATTTTCGGCAACTGGGTGGTTTTACCGGAACCGGTTTCCCCTGCCACGATCACTACCTGATGATCGCGGACCGCTTCCAGAATGTCCTGTTTCTTCTGGCTAACAGGCAGATTTTGCGGATAAGTGATTGAGGGGCGCGCCGCTTCGCGGAGGGCGACCTGCGCCGCAGCCTGTTCAATTTCTTTCGCCATCGTTTGGAAAATGGCCTGTTGCGCATCAGGATTTTTTACTTTCTTTACGCCATGCAGGCGGCGCGCAAAGCGCTGTTTGTCACGCAGCATCAGTGCATCCAGCCGCTGCTGTAACACCTGAAGCGTCAACATAGATTGTTCAGTCATAAAGCTCTTGGGCAGCATTCTGCCTGTTTAAAATCGTTTTAAATGATAGGTATAGAGTACCACATTGGGGCTTTTTTTGTGTTGTTCAATAATTTCGAACAAAGGGTTCGACATATTGCGCTATCCCTGCGACATATTTGTGAATAAAGTGTCAACAAGCAACGGGGCACGCCCCTTCAAACACATAAAAGGAAACACCCATGAGCAAGGTATTAGTTCTTAAATCCAGTATTCTGGCAGGGTACTCTCAGTCTGGTCAGTTGACTGACTATTTTATTGAACAATGGCGCGAAAAACACGTCGCAGATGAAATTACTGTCCGCGATCTGGCGGCCAACCCTGTTCCGGTGCTGGATGGCGAGCTGGTGGGCGCGATGCGTCCGGGCGATGCGCCTTTAACGCCACGTCAGCAGGACGCTCTGGCGCTGTCTGATGAACTCATTGCTGAACTGAAAGCCCACGACGTCATCGTTATTGCGGCACCGATGTACAATTTCAATATTCCGACGCAGCTGAAAAACTACTTTGATCTGATTGCCCGCGCCGGTATCACTTTCCGCTATACCGAAAAAGGCCCGGAAGGTCTGGTAACCGGTAAACGCGCGGTGGTTCTCTCCAGCCGCGGCGGTATCCATAAAGACACCCCGACGGATTTGATTGCGCCTTACCTGAAAGTGTTCCTTGGTTTTATCGGTATCACCGACGTGAATTTTGTCTTTGCCGAAGGCATCGCCTACGGGCCGGAAGTGGCGGCTAAAGCTCAGGCCGATGCAAAAGCCGCGATTGACAGCGTCGTGGCCGCTTAAATATTTTTGCCTCCCGTTTCGACGGGAGGCAACGTCTCCGGTTCGTAGCGCAAATATCCTACCACGCCGCTACTGCCGCCATCGCTGGGATGCGTTACCCCATCATTGACTTCAACGCAGGCGAAATCAAAAGGCGACACATTTTCGATGCACGCCACATTGACCCCATATTGATCGGGATTGGATCGGCGCTGATGAAAAGTATATATCCCGCATACCGAACAGAAAAAATGCACCGCCTTGCCCGTATTGAAGCGATATTCGGTAAGCTTATCCTGCCCTTTTAGCACTTTAATACCCGATAGCGGCGCAGACACTGCCACCGCTCCGCGCATCCGGCAAAACGAACAGTTGCAGCGCCTGGCGGTATGAAAGCCATCGCTAAGTTGAACGGTAAACACGACGCTGCCACAATGGCAAGCAGCAGATAATTTTTCAGACGTCATACCTGGTTACTCTCGCGAATAGTGATACCAGTCGACAGTATAGAAATAGCCTTCCGGTTCGCCTAATGTAAATACGACCTCCGTATTCAAAAATTACCCATATAAAAATGCATTTTGCGGTAAAAAAATTGTCGGGAAGCGGTTATTTACGCATCCATTTGCCATTAATTCCCTGGACATATTCTCCCGGCCTGGCGCGCTCAACCAGTTTTTGCCCTGCCATCTTCGCCACCTCGTCCACGGGAAGATGATTGCTATCCGCTAACTGCTGATAACTGGCGCGGCGGGCATGATTAATATCAAGCACCAGTTTCTGGGTTTCGGCATCATTCTTTAAGGCCACCAGATAGCCATTCAGCGTTTCCCCGACCCGGCCCTGCGTGCGCGCTTCGTCCAGGGTTAAGGCCCACACAGAAGGTGTGAGCAAGCTCAGCGTCAGCACCCATAGCATTAAATACTTTTTCATTATGGCCTCAGAATAGATCGCTGCGTGATTTCAGGAGTTCTTCAACGTCTTTATCGACTTTGATATGTATTTCATGCTCGATCTTTACATTCATGTTGATGGTAATCGGCTGTTCCGGCGCGGCGACTTCAATACGTGGCGTGCAGCCCACCACGATAAATGACGCAAGCGCTGACAGCATGGCAATACTCATTTTCATTATTTATCCTCACAGTCCTTGTCTTTCCGGCAAGGAGGTTGCGGCAACGCTGTATTTTGTTCAAGCCATGCCTGTAAATTGTCGCCAAAACGCAAACTGCGCCACAGCGTAAACACATTTTCTTCATGGGTATAGTTCAAGTTAACGATCGCGGTTTTACCATCTACCCGGCTTTTGCCGGTAATGGCCGCCTGCATCGTTAGTACGCCCAGGTTATCAACGTTAATTTTCGTCCACGAATGCGTAATCTCCATATAACGTAGCCAGTTGATCGCCGAGCCTGCCGTGACATTATCCTTCACCACCGCATCCGCAGTATCTTTATCGATACGCAACGTCATTGGCCCAGGATTCGTAAGCCAGCCATCTTTGATTATCCATTTTTCATTGTTCAGCCACAGCGGCAGCGCGCCGCTAACCGGACCAGACATGGCGAATTGCTTTGGATTTATGGCGCTAATCAATTCGCTGGATGAAATATTTTGCACCCGCAAAAGCGCCGGGTCGTGCTGCGGCATTCGCAACTGTTTCATAATGATTTGACCGCCCAGCACGTCTACGCTGACATCGCTTAGCAGTAATGGATTCGACTCGCTCCAGGGATAACCGCCCTGTAAATCAGCGGTGATATTTTTCGCCGTGACCTGGTTAACTATCCCGGCGATACGCAGCGAGACGGGCCCGCGCGTCCCCAATTGCCACGCGCCGTTGTGGAAGCGAAATGGCAGAATGAAATCGACGCCGTTGATTTTGTTATCCGGCATCCAGGCGCTACCACCCTTTAACACGCCGTGTCCACCTGCTTCAAATCCCTGCCCCTGTGCGGCGGAAAAAGCCACCTGCGCATACAGTGAGCCTTCGCGCAGCGTCATTTTCCAGTCCGGTGGAAGCAACGGCTGGAAAACGATAAGCGACTGCTTCGGCCACCAGGCCTGTCCACGAAGGCGTTCGCCATCCCAGCGCCCATTCAGCCGTACCGGCCCTATCGCCCCCGCCCGAAGGTCGCCTTTAAACTGGAACAGGGTTGGCTCTCGCCCTTCAACGCTAAAATTAAGGGTAGAAGGCGGCAGCACGCTCCCACTGGTAAATACGGTTTTCCCCGCCACCAGAGACAGCGCGCCCTGTAGCGACGGCGTTGTGGCGTCGCGAACCCAGACAATAGGTTTATTCAGCGCCAGTCTTGGCGATGTGACAGTCATTGCGCCATAGTGCAACTGATCAAAACCGGTGGACAAACTGGTCAACCTGATGGTGTTATCATGCCATTCGCCCTGTCCGGCAATATCCCAGCGGGCGCGCATTGGCGTAAAGCTTCCTTGCCCCCAATAGCGCCACCGCCAGCGACCAGCATCAGGGAGAAAATCATTGGCCAGGCCATCAAGATGAAGAACGAAATCGCCCATCTCATTTTCGTGCGCCCGTAAAATAGCCTGTAATCGACCATCAACGCCGCGCGGTGTCACCTTGACGCCCGCCAGCGGCCAACGAATTTCATCAATATCTAACGCATCAATCACTCGCCCACGTGAGCGTAGCAATGCGCCAGGTGCAAAGGTGAGCTGCGGATCGACCAGACTGCCGCGGAACATAGCGGGCAAGACGGCATAAAAGATTAAATCCTTCTGTTTAGCCTCGCCGGTAAGCTGTAGAGGCATCTCACTGCTATCCATGCTGAGTTTTCCCGGGCCGATAGTCAGTACCGCGTTCGCTTTACCGGCATCGCCCTGGGTCAGAATATTCAGGCGTCCGCTGACTCGCGCATTATCTGGCCCGGCTTGCCAGTTATCGATATTAAAAGCCAGACGTCCGCTCAAGGGGAATCCCTGATATGGCCAGTTCCAGCGGCCATCGCTGATGGTAAGCCGCTGACGCGTTACCGCCCAGGGGAGATCGAGAATCGGGTCAGGATTACCTCGCGCCATCACGATGAGCTGTCCGGCGTTATCACGCCACTCCAGTTCCGCATCCACCAGCGACGGTTCCTGCGGCAGACGCAAGGTCGCTGCCGCATGACCGCTGACCGGCAGGCCATCCGGTACCAGCGGCAACACAAATTCCCCCGCCAGGCTAACGGGAGGCTGGTTCGCCAGCGCGGCGATCTCCAGTTGGCTCACCGTCAATGCCTGACCGCGTAGCTGCCCTTGAAATTTTACTTTTTCGCCCTGATAACGTATCTGCTGAATGACCGGCGTCATGGAGATCGCCAGCTTGCCCTGCCATTCCGGCCAGGGCGCGAGAATGACATTATCGATGTTAATCCAGGTATTGGGCAGCATTGACTGCCACTGCGCCAGCGTACGCGGCGCGGCGGGAGAAGCTTCCGTAGCGGGCAGTTTCGCCAGGCACGCGGCATCCAGTTTGAGGCTTTTAATATTCAGCAACCAACGGCTGGGATGCGTCAGTTCCGCCTGGGTAATATGCGCTAACGAACAATCATTGACCAGATAGCGAAGATCGGGAATCACTAACCCATGACGTGTCAGGCGTGGACTTTGTTCCAGAGCGATACGGGTACCGACGGGTAGCCAAATTCCCGCCAGAGTGGGAACCCACAGCCCGAGGGTCATCAGTAGCGTCAGTGGGATAAGAATCAGCAGTAACAGTAGCGCAAGGGCGGCTTTATATTTACCCTTCATGGGCCATTAATTTCCTGATTTAACGAAAAATTCAGTCGGCTATCTCTTTATTTTGGCATGATTGCCCGTACATAGCCTAATAGTTCATGTTGCAGGGGCGCCCTCCGGCTATTTGAGGCGTTGTGGAGAATGATAACCTAAAATTATTCATTATATGTATGACTATCAATTATTTTTGATTTTTTGTAAGATAATTTTAAGCATATTTGTGTGATTCTAACATCACTGGAGAAGGTCATATGAAACTCGCCGTCTATAGTACCAAACAGTATGACAAGAAATATCTACAGCAAGTGAACGAAGCGTTCGGTTTTGAACTGGAGTTTTTTGATTTTCTGCTGACCGAGAAAACAGCGAAAACCGCCAATGGATGTGAAGCAGTGTGTATCTTCGTGAATGACGACGGGAGCCGACCGGTACTGGAAGAGCTGAAAAAACACGGCGTGAAATACATCGCGCTGCGTTGCGCCGGATTTAATAATGTCGACCTGGATGCCGCTAAAGAGCTCGGTTTGCAGGTGGTCCGCGTGCCGGCTTATTCTCCGGAAGCCGTCGCTGAACATGCGATTGGCATGATGATGACATTGAACCGCCGTATTCACCGCGCTTATCAACGCACCCGCGACGCTAACTTTTCCCTTGAGGGACTGACCGGCTTTACCATGCACGGAAAAACCGCTGGCGTCATTGGTACCGGTAAAATCGGCGTCGCCGCGCTGCGTATCCTGAAAGGCTTCGGAATGCGTTTACTGGCGTTTGATCCCTATCCCAGCACCGCCGCACTTGACCTCGGCGTCGAGTATGTGGATCTGCAAACGTTGTTTGCCGAATCAGATGTCATTTCTCTGCACTGCCCGCTCACGCCGGAAAACTACCATTTACTGAACCATGCGGCATTCGATCAAATGAAAAATGGCGTTATGGTCATTAATACCAGTCGTGGCGCGCTGATTGATTCCCAGGCGGCTATCGAAGCTCTGAAGAATCAGAAAATCGGCTCGCTGGGGATGGATGTGTATGAAAACGAACGCGACCTGTTCTTTGAAGACAAGTCAAACGATGTTATCCAGGATGATGTTTTCCGCCGTCTGTCGGCCTGCCATAACGTACTGTTTACGGGGCACCAGGCATTCCTGACCGCAGAAGCGCTGATCAGCATCTCTGAAACCACGTTACAAAACTTAAGCCAGCTTGAGAAGGGCGAAGCCTGCCCGAACGCGCTGTTCTAATCCTGTCGCTCCCCTGCGCTCAGGGGAGCATTTTCGGATAACCCCTGAAGATCTATCCGGTCATATCATTACTATAGTCAGTGTTAACTATCAGATTACAGAGAATATCAATGAAGAAAATCGTCACGCTGGTCGCCCTGAGCATCATAATGGCAGGGTGTGTGAGCAGTGGAAAAGTGTCCGTCAAACGCGAGCAACTGGAGCACCACCGCTTTGTTCTGGAAAGCGTAAACGGTAAAACGGTCACCGGCCCGGAGCTCAGCTTTGGCGAGGACATGACGGTATCCGGCAAAATGTGCAATCAATTCACCGGCGAAGGAAAACTGTCTGACGGCGAATTAAAAGTGAAAAATTTAGCGATGACCCGAATGATGTGCGCCGATCCGCAGCTTAATGCGCTGGACGGCACCCTCAGCGAGCTCTTCAGCAAAGGCGCGCAGGTCGATTTAACTGCGAACCAATTAACGCTGGCGACGGCAGAAACAACGCTAATGTATAAACTGGCGGATTTAGCGCACTAAGCCATTAAGTGAAAAGTTATACGCGTCAGGCGAAACGCCGCGCTTAGTAACTCCCGCAGTTTCCGGCGGCAAGCGACTGTTCGCTACAACGTTTGCCGTTGGGTAGCGCGCACATACCAATTACTGAACCATCAAGCTGCCGGGCCGCTGAAAGCGAACCGCCAATCATAGCGCAATTCGCTTCGCCGGCGCTGGACATCGCCGCTTTCATCCCTGGCGAAACATGTGCCGCGGTTGCCTGCTGAACAGGTTCGCTACTGCAAGCCGACAATAATAACGCGGCACATCCCACCCAAAACGCTGCGCGCATTTCTCTCCCCTCTGTTTATTCATCCAAACGACACCGCCCTAAATAATAGGCAGCAGAAACTGACGCGTCGAGAGGCAAAGCGCGCATTTATGCGCTTCATTAACATTTATTGGCAATTTTTTACGTCTTTTCGGCAAGAAATCGCCATTCTCCTCCCGCCAGGGACACAAAAGCGAAAATGGGGCTTGAAGGGCTTTGCTAAAATAAAAGGATAACTACAGGATGCGCTCACGATTATGCGTGTCCCTCTTTTTTGCGCAATGTAAGGGTGTCATATGCAAACAATTGACGGTAATGGCGCGGTAGCGTCGGTGGCGTTCCGTACCAGCGAGGTTATCGCCATTTACCCGATTACGCCCAGTTCAACAATGGCTGAACAAGCGGATGCCTGGGCCGGTAATGGGCTTAAAAATGTCTGGGGCGATACGCCGCGTGTGGTAGAGATGCAGTCGGAAGGCGGCGCGATCGCCGCCGTTCACGGTGCGTTACAAACCGGTTCGCTTTCTACGTCATTTACATCATCGCAGGGGCTGCTGCTGATGATTCCAACGCTGTATAAACTGGCGGGGCAGCTCACGCCGTTTGTACTGCACGTTGCCGCGCGCACCGTCGCCACACACGCGCTTTCTATTTTTGGCGACCATTCCGATGTGATGGCGGTCCGCCAGACAGGCTGCGCTATGTTATGCGCCGCCAGCGTTCAGGAAGCGCAGGATTTTGCGCTGATCGCGCACAGGGCTACGCTGAAAAGCCGCGTTCCGTTTATTCATTTTTTTGATGGCTTCCGTACATCGCATGAAATCAACAAAATTATACCGCTAACGGATGAAACCATTCTGAACCTGATGCCGCAGGCGGAGATCGACGCTCACCGCGCCCGCGCGCTGAATCCGGAACATCCGGTGATTCGTGGAACTTCAGCGAATCCGGACACCTACTTCCAGTCTCGCGAAGCGACCAACCCGTGGTACAACGCCGTTTATGATCATGTTGAAGAGGCGATGAAGGCATTTGGCGACGCTACGGGCCGTCAGTACCAGCCATTTGAATATTATGGCCATCCCCAGGCTGAACGCGTCATCATTATGATGGGCTCCGCCCTCGGCACCTGCGAAGAGGTCGTGGACGAGCTACTGATACGCGGAGAAAAGGTCGGCGTTCTGAAAGTCCGTCTGTTCCGTCCCTTCTCCGCCAAACATTTGTTACAGGCATTACCGGGAACCGTTCGCGCTATCGCCGTGCTGGATCGCACCAAAGAGCCTGGCGCGCAGGCCGAGCCGCTTTATCTGGACGTGATGACCGCACTGGCGGAAGCCTTTAATAATGGCGAGCGCGAAACGTTGCCGCGCACCATTGGCGGCCGTTATGGGCTATCATCCAAAGAGTTCGGCCCGGCGTGCGTACTGGCGGTCTTTAATGAACTCAGCCATGCGAAACCCAAGCCACGGTTTACGGTGGGCATTTATGATGACGTTACTAACCTCTCGCTGCCATTACCGGAAAATACCCTGCCCGGCAGCGCTAAACTTGAAGCGTTATTTTACGGTCTGGGAAGCGACGGCAGCGTATCCGCCACGAAAAATAATATTAAAATTATCGGTAATTCTACACCGTGGTATGCGCAAGGTTATTTCGTTTATGACTCTAAAAAAGCTGGCGGGCTCACGGTATCGCACCTGCGCGTCAGCGAGAAACCCATTCGTTCCGCTTACTTAATTGCTCAGGCGGATTTTGTCGGCTGCCACCAATTACAGTTTATCGATAAATATCAGATGGCGGAGCGTCTAAAGCCCGGCGGTATCTTTCTGCTTAATACGCCGTACAGCGCCGACGAGGTCTGGTCGCGTCTGCCGCAAGAAGTTCAGGCGGTGTTGAATCAGAAAAAGGCGCGTTTTTACGTGGTTAACGCGGCGAAAATCGCCCGCGAATGTGGACTTGGCGCCCGCATCAATACCGTCATGCAAATGGCTTTCTTCCACCTGACGCATATTCTTCCGGGCGATAGCGCCCTGGTTGAGCTGCAGGGCGCGATTGCCAAAAGCTATAGCAGCAAAGGACAGGATCTGGTTGAGCGTAACTGGCAGGCATTGGCTCTGGCGCAGGAATCGCTGGCGGAAGTGCCGTTGCAGGCGGTTAATCCGCATAGCGCGCATCGCCCGCCGGTCGTCTCCGACGCCGCGCCGGATTTCGTGAAAACCGTTACCGCCGCCATGTTGGCGGGCCTCGGCGACGCACTGCCTGTTTCCGCCCTGCCGCCGGACGGAACATGGCCAATGGGCACCACCCGCTGGGAAAAACGCAATATCGCCGAAGAGATTCCTGTCTGGAAAGAGGAACTGTGTACACAATGTAATCACTGCGTCGCTGCCTGCCCTCACTCGGCAATTCGTGCGAAAGTCGTTTCCCCGCAGGCGATGGAGAACGCGCCAGCCAGTCTGCATTCGCTGGACGTGAAGTCCCGCGATATGCGCGGCCAGAAATATGTGCTGCAGGTCGCGCCGGAAGACTGTACTGGCTGTAATTTATGCGTAGAGGTCTGCCCGGCTAAAGATCGGCAAAATCCACAGATCAAGGCGATTAACATGATGTCGCGCCTTGAGCATGTGGAAGAAGAGAAAGTGAATTATGACTTCTTCCTCGACTTACCGGAAATCGATCGAAACAAACTGGAACGAATTGATATCCGCACATCGCAGCTTATTACGCCGCTGTTTGAATATTCCGGCGCCTGTTCCGGCTGCGGTGAAACGCCGTATATTAAACTGCTGACTCAGTTATATGGCGACAGAATGTTAATCGCTAACGCCACGGGGTGTTCCTCTATTTACGGCGGTAACTTACCCTCTACGCCTTATACCACCGATGCCAACGGACGCGGCCCGGCGTGGGCGAATTCGCTATTTGAAGATAACGCGGAATTTGGCCTCGGTTTCCGTCTGAGTGTGGATCAGCACCGGGCGCGCGTCATGCGTTTACTGGCGCAATTCGCCGATCGCATTCCGGCGGAATTAAACGATGCGCTGCATGCCGAAGCAACGCCTGACGTTCGGCGTGAGCAGGTCGCCGCATTACGCCAACATCTGAAATCGGTTGCGGGCGCAGAGGAACTGTTAAAGGATGCTGATGCGCTGGTAGAAAAATCAATCTGGCTGATTGGCGGCGATGGTTGGGCATACGACATCGGCTTTGGCGGTTTAGACCATGTGTTAAGCCTGACGGAGAATGTCAATATTCTGGTTCTGGATACGCAGTGTTATTCCAATACTGGCGGCCAGGCGTCGAAGGCGACGCCGCTTGGCGCCGTCACTAAGTTTGGCGAACATGGCAAGCGTAAAGCCCGTAAAGATCTTGGCGTCAGCATGATGATGTATGGTCATGTTTATGTCGCGCAAATTTCGCTGGGCGCGCAGTTAAACCAGACGGTGAAAGCCATCCAGGAGGCCGAAGCCTGGCCAGGACCGTCGCTGATCATTGCCTATAGCCCCTGTGAGGAACATGGTTACGATCTGGCGCTAAGCCATGACCAGATGCGCCAGTTAACGGCGACCGGTTTCTGGCCGTTATACCGCTTTGATCCCCGCCGCGCGGATGAAGGCAAGCCGCCGCTGGCTCTGGACTCTCGGCCACCGTCTGATGCCCTGGCGGAAACGTTGCTTAATGAACAGCGTTTCCGTCGCCTGAATGCGCAACAGCCTGAAGTAGCTGAACAATTATGGCGAGATGCCGCATTGGATTTGCAAAAACGCTATGACTTTCTTGCCTTGCTGGCAGGAAAAGCGGAAAAACCCGGCGCAGATTAAAAAATATTCTAAGGATTAACCTGGAAACAAAAAAAGCCCGAACATCCGTTCGGGCTTGTCAATTTATACGCTGGAAAGCAAAGGTTAACGCAATGGCCCAGCGACAAAATGAATATGTGACAATAAAGGCATATAACAGGCGTAGAATATCGTAACCGAATGATATTGTATAATTTTTATTTCGTATAATACCCCCAAAAGCATTCGTATAAATTATATCTATTTCACTGCGAATTATTTCATTAATTATTGAATTAAACGGTAACATCTCTTTTTAGGTCTTTCCTGACAAGGCAGAAATAACGTTTTAACGTCAACTCGCTGATTATTTACGTGGAATACGCGTAATATTACGCCGTCCTCCCCTGTTGGTAGTCCCCGCAGAGTATCGTGGAGCAGCACCTAAAATGTGACGTATGTCATTGTACATAAAGTGCCTTTAGGGAGTAGAATTTCAGTGGATACTTAAACAGGAGGTTTTATGAACAGAACGATTCTTGTACCCATCGATATTTCAGATTCAGAATTAACTCAACGCGTGATTTCGCATGTTGAAGCCGAAGCAAAGATTGACGACGCTAAAGTGCACTTTTTGACTGTAATCCCGTCTTTGCCCTATTACGCTTCCCTGGGACTGGCTTATTCAGCAGAGCTTCCCGCAATGGACGATTTGAAAGCCGAAGCCAAATCTCAACTGGAAGCGATTATCAAGAAATTCAACCTTCCTGCGGACCGCGTGCAGGCTCACGTTGCAGAAGGCTCTCCTAAAGATAAGATTCTGGAAATGGCAAAAAAATTACCGGCCGATATGGTGATTATCGCCTCGCATCGCCCGGATATTACTACCTATCTGTTGGGTTCCAACGCCGCAGCCGTTGTGCGTCATGCGGAATGCTCCGTACTGGTGGTGCGCTAAATACCCGAGCCCGCATAAGAGAGTGCGGGCTCAAATCAATCATCATCGCCTAGTGACTGACACTTTTTGAAAACAGATTGATTACGATTACGCCGCAGATGATAAGCAACATGCCAATAATAGCCGGCATATCCAGTTTTTGGCCGAGAAATAACCATCCTATCAATCCAATAAGAACAATCCCTACCCCAGACCAAATAGCATAAATGATACCCGCAGGGATGGTTCGCATTGGGATGGTAAGACACCAGAACGCAATACAATATCCGATGATAGTAACGAGGCTCGGTACCAGACGCGTAAAACTATCTGATAATTTTAATGAGATCGTGGCGATAACTTCTACCACGATGGCGATAAATAGAAAGATTACAGCTTCTTTAGTCATACATCTCTTCGTTCCAATATTTTTCGGGTCGTGATGATATCTTAAGTAATACGGATGACAGAATAAAGACGCTTTTGAACCATTGCGTATCTTGCCATAAAAACGTGCTGGCATTCGTCGCCGTAATCCGTACCATACGCGACATACTTTTGCCTGCTGGCTGTTGACGGCAGGAGCGAACCCGGCATTTATCGCCAGCCAAATGGGGCATGAAACTGCGCAGATGGTGTATGAAATTTACGGTATGTGGATTGATGACATGAACGACGAACAAGTAGCGATGTTGAATGCGCGGTTATCGTAATTGCAAAGTTTGCCCCCAATTTGCCCCATTTAGTACCAGAGAACTGAAATAATGCAAGAAATTCAAAAGAATACAAAGAAAGAGCAATACAACCTCAACAAGTTGCAAAAGCGCCTGCGCCGTAACGTTGGCGAAGCGATTGCCGATTTTAATATGATTGAAGAAGGCGATCGCATTATGGTTTGCCTTTCTGGCGGCAAAGATAGCTATACGATGCTGGAAATTTTACGTAATTTGCAGCAAAGCGCCCCGATCAATTTTTCACTGGTCGCCGTCAACCTCGATCAAAAGCAGCCAGGTTTCCCGGAGCATATCCTGCCAGCCTACCTTGAGCAGCTAGGCGTAGAATATAAAATCGTCGAAGAAAACACCTACGGCATTGTGAAAGAGAAGATTCCGGAAGGAAAAACCACCTGCTCGCTGTGCTCGCGTTTGCGTCGGGGTATCCTGTATCGTACGGCGACTGAACTGGGCGCGACCAAAATCGCCCTGGGCCACCACCGCGACGATATTCTGCAAACCCTGTTTCTGAATATGTTCTATGGCGGAAAAATGAAAGGGATGCCGCCGAAGCTGATGAGCGATGACGGCAAACATATCGTGATCCGCCCGCTGGCTTACTGCCGCGAGAAAGATATTATCCGTTTTGCTGAGGCCAAAGCCTTCCCTATCATTCCTTGTAATCTGTGCGGTTCGCAACCCAACCTGCAACGCCAGGTGATTGCCGACATGCTACGCGACTGGGATAAGCGCTATCCTGGACGGATCGAGACGATGTTTAGCGCCATGCAGAATGTCGTGCCGTCTCACCTTTGTGACACTAACCTGTTCGATTTCAAAGGAATCACTCACGGTTCCGAGGTCGTCGACGGCGGCGATTTAGCGTTCGATCGTGAAGAGATTCCCTTGCAGCCCGCTGGCTGGCAGCCGGAAGAAGATGACACCGCCTTAGAGGCGTTGCGGCTTGATGTTATCGAAGTGAAATAATCTGCAGGCGTCTCAGCACTCCGCTGAGACGCCATGCTATCGATCATTTTAATAGCCGTACCCGGCATGACTTGCCTTTGATCTTCCCGTTTTGCAACTGCTTCCAGGCTTTTTGCGCTACTGCTTGACGTACGGCGACGTAAACGTGCATTGGATGCACGTTAATTTTGCCAATATCCGCCCCGTCTAATCCAATATCGCCGGTCAGCGCGCCCAAAATATCTCCCGGACGCATTTTCGCTTTTTTGCCGCCGTCAATGCATAGGGTAGCCATCTCTGCGGCCAGAGGGAGTAACGGCTGCCGGGCGGGCGCATTCAGCCAGTTCAGCTTGAGTTGCAGCATTTCTGAAAGAATATTCGCCCGCTGCGCCTCTTCCGGCGCGCAGAAACTGATCGCCAGGCCGCTGCTTCCCGCGCGCGCCGTACGGCCAATACGATGGACATGCACCTCCGGGTCCCAGGCCAGTTCATAGTTAACCACCAGTTCGAGCGATTTAATGTCTAACCCTCGCGCGGCAACGTCGGTGGCAACCAGAATGCGCGCGCTGCCATTTGCAAAACGCACCAACGTCTGGTCGCGGTCGCGTTGTTCCAGATCGCCGTGGAGCGCCAACGCGCTTTGTCCTACCGCATTAAGCGCATCACAAACGGCCTGACAATCTTTTTTGGTATTGCAAAACACCACGCAGGACGCTGGCTGATGCTGGCTAAGCAACGTTTGTAGCAGCGAAATTTTTTCATGCGCAGATGTTTCGAAGAACTGTTGTTCGATAGCCGGTAGCGCATCTACCGTATCGATTTCAATACGTATTGGCTGCTGCTGTACACGACCGCTAATCGCCGCAATGGCCTCAGGCCAGGTTGCTGAAAACAACAACGTCTGGCGCGTCGCAGGCGCAAAGCGGATCACCTCATCAATGGCGTCACTGAATCCCATGTCCAGCATTCGGTCTGCTTCATCCATTACCAGAATGTGCAACGCATCCAGCGATACGGTTTCTTTTTGTAAATGATCCAGCAGGCGCCCCGGCGTCGCGACAATGATATGCGGAGCGTGCTGAAGCGAGTCGCGCTGTACGCCAAAGGGCTGCCCGCCACACAAGGTCAGAATTTTGGTATTTGGCAGAAAACGGGCCAGGCGACGTAACTCCCCGGCTACCTGATCCGCCAGCTCCCGCGTCGGGCACAGCACTAATGCCTGTGTCTGGAACAGAGTGACATCAATTCGATGCAAGAGCCCAAGACCAAACGCCGCCGTTTTACCGCTACCGGTCCTGGCCTGCACACGCACATCATTTCCCGCCAGAATGACGGGTAATGCTGCGGCCTGAACAGGCGTCATCTCAAGATAGCCCAGCTCAGTAAGGTTATTGAGCTGGGCGGCGGGCAAAACATTCAGGGTTGAAAAAGCGGTCACAATTTACTCTCGCGGTAACGACTCATAGTCAGCAGGCGCGTATCCTCGCAGATCCGGACGTTTGATGCGACATTTTAATCGGTTCTTCGTCCGGCGGCGGGTCGGGCATCGGCTGAGGACGGGGAAGCGGCTCAGGAATGGGAACAGGGTCAGTGGGAATCGGGTCCGACAAGGACGAGTGTAGATATAATAAGGTTAAAAGACAGCTCATATTACCCTCCAGAATGTCATTCAGACTCTTAAAGGGTAGACGCTGATATCCTACAGGCAAAAAAAAGCCGACTAATCTAAGCCGGCGTCGTACGAATCAATTGTGCTATGCAGTAATTCAAAAAAGGAAGTAAGACAATATGGAGCGCAACGCCCATCGCTTGACGTTGCATTCACCTGCGAGAGAGATATTGCCCCGAATAGGTAGATGGTTTATTGACTTCGCTCAAATTTCTCGGCGTTTTTTCACCCGAAATGGTCTGAAAAGCGCTTTTGTTACAACCATTTACTGCGATGCAACCATAAAGTAACACCACCGATCAGGACAACTAACAGAATACAAAACAGAGAAAAGCCGAACCGCCATCCGCCGCCGGGAATACCGCCCAGGTTAACGCCAAATAACCCCGTTAAGAAGGTGCTGGGCAGAAAAACCATCGCCATAAGCGACATGGTATAAGTTCTGCGCGCCAGAGACTCCTGCATCACCTGGGCAATTTCATCCGCCATGATGCCAGTACGCGCGATACAAGCATCAATTTCATCCAACCCCCTTCCCAGCCTGTCGGCGATATCCTGCATTCTGCGCCGGTGATCGTCGCTCATCCACGGCAGCCGTTCACTCGCAAGCCGGGCATAGACGTCGCGCTGCGGCGCCATATAGCGGCGCATAACAATTAGCTGTTTACGTAGCAATGCGAGGAAACCGCGCGGTGGGATTTGCTGGTCGAGAAGATTATCTTCCAGATCGATAATTTTATCGTGTAGCTCTTCAATAAATTCACTGGCGTGATCGGTTAACGCATCGCACACATCCACTAACCAGCCGCCGCAATCTACGGGCCCGGTGCCCTCCTGCAAATCACTGACCACATCGTCCAGCGCCAGAACCTTTCGCTGACGGGTAGACACAATGAACCGCTCGTCCATATATAAACGCATTGCTACTAATTGATCCGGGCGTTCGTCAGTACTGCCATTAATACAGCGCAGCGTAATGAGCGTCCCTTCCCCCATACGACTTACGCGCGGGCGCGAGCTTTCACCAGCCAGCGCATCACGCACGTTATTGGGGAGTAAAGGCGTTGAAGCCAACCAGCGGGCGCTGTCCGGGTGGGTATAATTAAGATGTAGCCAACAGGGATGCTGACTATCGATCACATCATTATCTTCGAGCGGTTTTACTCCACCACGACCATCCAGTAGCCATGCGAAAACGGCATCCGGCACGTTCACATCCGATCCCTTAATGGCTTCCACAGCGCCTCCACGTTACAACTCTGATGCCGTTAGTCTAGCTTTCGGGAAAGGTTAAGCAATCTCTCATTTTCTCATTGCGCAAAAAGAATGACGGGAACGTGCGAAAAAAGCGCCTTAGCAACAGGCGCTTACCAAACATGTATTATCAGGCCTGGCCGCGCCTGGTGATGGTCGAAAGAGGTGATACATGAGAGCGCGACAGCGCATGTTCACTGTAACCCGGCTGGCTTAAACGAAATTTGTCGGTTTTAGTCTGTAACTCGATCACCTGCGCCTTTAAAACATCCGAAGAAGCAGATAGCGCTTCAACCATTAAGACATTGCTATGGGTTGCGCTTTCCAGATCGCTCAACGCCAGTGTTATCTGGTTAATGCCTTTTTCCTGCTCCCGCGTGGTGGTGGAAATTTCACTCATCAGCACGTTTAATTGCCCGGAACCGCCAACAATCTCCTGCATATTTTTTTCAGCCTCCTGCACTATGGCGGCCCCCTGCCGCACATTGTCATGCGTAACGTCGATCAGCGCCTTGATATTTTTTGCCGCCTCAGCGCTACGATGCGCCAGATTACGCACTTCCCCGGCCACCACGGAGAAACCTTTTCCATGATCGCCCGCCCGCGCAGCCTCTACCGCCGCGTTAAGCGCCAGAATATTAGTCTGGAATGCGATACCGTCAATCAATGAAATAATCTCCGTCATCTGCGAGGCACAGTCGGTAATAGAACGCATATTTTCTGTAACCCGCACCATTAATTCACCGCCTTTACGGGCGCATTGGGTTGCACAATCCGCCTGTATGCTCGCCATTCGGGTATTATCCGCATTGTTTTTGGTACTCGCCGCCATTTCATCCATACTGGCGGCAGTTTGAATTAACGAGGCCGACTGCTGTTCCGTCTTTACGGATAGCGACATACTGCGCGCCGCCAGTTGTTCGGAAAGGGTCATTGCCGTTTGCGAAGAGGATCTGATTTCGCGTACCAGCGCGGAAATATTCTCCGACAGGCTATTAATTCCGGGGATGAGTCGCCCGGCGCAATTATTGCCAAATTCGGAGATATGAATAGACAAGTTTCCTGCTGCGACCTCTTCAATACTTTTCTTCACGGTATTAATCGGCACTACCAGATAGCAGGTCATATACCACCAAAGCAGTAATGACGAGATCAGATAAATGATATTACACGTAATTAAAATAGGGAGATCGTGCAGAAAAGCTATTTGTAAAGTATCCACCAAAAGAAACGTACATACCATGAATAGAATAATGCATGTCCTGACGCTGATATTTCTCAACATTTTTGACGGCCTACAACCAGGATAGGAGACAGGTTTTATTTTTATAGCATTTCAGATACCTATTGCCATTCGTTTCTTTGACATTCTCCATATTCAATAGCAGACCATCGCCATTTCCCTTAGTGCAACAGATAAAATCACCTATATTCGCTATGCCAGGATATTCATCCATCCATATTGACAAGTGATGTACTTATCACCATTTTCTGCTTAATAGTTAAGTCGAAAGCCAGTATATTTTAATAGACGCTTAAATAAGCGAATGACTGTTTCTCCGTGTTATTACCGCGGACAGCGTTATCGCCCGTTCTCTTGCAGAATCTTGAGCATCAGGCATAAAATCGGGTTCGCGCGAGCTTGCGCTGGCGGTCCTGTCCGCCAGCGGCAACGATTTACCGACTACGCTTCGCATGGCGCTCCCAGTTATCCTGTTTAGCCTGCACCGTTTTACGTAACGCGACATAACATGCCCCGCCGCCGCCATGGTGCGGCAGCGCCGAACAATAAGCCTGTACATCTTCAAACTCTGTCAACCAGCGGGCCACATAGCTTCGGACGATATTGGCATGTGACTTCGCCTCTCGCCCTTTACCATGAATGATCAGGACATTACGCAACCCCTCTTTCTGCGCCTCCAGGATAAAACGAAACAGCATTTTTCGGCACGTTTCGACCGGCTGGCGTAACAAATTGAGGCTGGCCTGCTGAGGGTATTTCCCACTGCGTAACTTGTCGATGACACCCTGCTGCAATCCTTCCCGACGAAATTCCAGCGGTTCATTCAGCGGCAGAATATCCAGAAAGCCCGTCGTCAGGAAATTATCAAGCTGAAGCGTGTCGATACGCTGGGGCGTTTTAAGATTACGCGTTGGCTGCCAGTGTACATCAGTATGGCGTTTCAGCGGCTGGACATC
The DNA here is from genome assembly GCF_046552175.1 of Salmonella sp. SAL00672. Classification (NCBI taxonomy): domain Bacteria; kingdom Pseudomonadati; phylum Pseudomonadota; class Gammaproteobacteria; order Enterobacterales; family Enterobacteriaceae; genus Salmonella; species Salmonella sp. SAL00672. Next base: position 525,535 of record NZ_JBGDUQ010000001.1, read on the forward strand.
CTCCATGGCGTCAAGAAACAGCGCTTTATCGTCAAGGTTCATGGTTCATCCTCCAGCGTTTTTGCGACTGCCGTTATCATAACCGTGCCCTGTTATACCGACAACGGTTTACAGTTATTTCCAATAACAGCGACAATGTCAGGCAATTAACCGTCTCGCCAGGCTCCCTTTTTCTCCGCCAACGATATTACTGGCGCTAAATGTGTTATCCCTGACTATCTTTTAAGGAGTATGGTTGCGGGTATTCCTGGCATGATATCTTGTCTCTTACGTTAGGCTAAGACGATGTGAGAGAACGGATGCTGAGATTACTTGAAGAGAAGATAGCCACGCCATTAGGACCGTTATGGGTGGTTTGCGATGAGCAGTTTCGACTGCGGGCCATTGAGTGGGAACAGTACCGCGATCGTATGGAGCAACTGCTAAATATCCACTACCGTCACGAAGGCTATGAACGCGTTTCTGCGACTAACCCCGGTGGACTCAGCGATAAGCTTGCAGATTATTTTGCAGGCAATCTCGCCGTAATTGATACCCTGGAAACCGCCACGGGGGGCACACCTTTTCAACGGGAAGTATGGCAGGCATTGCGCGCTATCCCCTGCGGGCAGGTGATGCACTATGGTCAACTGGCGGCGCAACTGGGACGACCGGGCGCCGCACGCGCAGTCGGTGCTGCGAATGGCGCTAACCCCATCAGTATTGTTGTTCCCTGCCATCGCGTCATCGGGCGTAACGGCACTCTGACCGGATACGCTGGCGGCGTGCAGCGAAAAGAGTGGCTATTACGCCATGAAGGCTATCTTTTATTATGAATATACAGGCAAAAAGTGCCTTATCGGTCACACTTTTATGTAAAGCAACAACAAATAAATTACGTGTTTTCAAATAGATAAAAGTATTCATCAAACTTATACTTGAATTATTCCTTCTCCGGGATAGCTCAGACTTACGCGCTCACCAAAAAGATGTTAAAATTGACAAATATCAATTACGGCTTGAGCAGACCTATGATCCCGGAAAAGCGAATTATACGGCGCATTCAGTCTGGCGGTTGTGCTATCCATTGCCAGGATTGCAGTATCAGCCAGCTTTGCATCCCGTTCACACTTAACGAGCATGAGCTTGATCAGCTTGATAATATCATCGAGCGCAAAAAGCCCATTCAGAAAGGGCAAACTCTGTTTAAAGCAGGTGATGAACTGAAATCGCTCTATGCTATCCGCTCCGGAACGATTAAGAGCTACACCATTACCGAGCAAGGCGATGAGCAGATTACTGGATTCCATTTAGCAGGCGACCTGGTGGGTTTTGACGCCATTGGCAGCGGTCATCATCCGAGCTTTGCACAGGCGCTGGAAACCTCAATGGTATGTGAAATTCCCTTTGAGACGCTGGATGACCTGTCCGGCAAAATGCCTAACCTGCGTCAGCAAATGATGCGTCTGATGAGCGGTGAAATTAAAGGCGATCAGGATATGATCCTGTTATTGTCGAAGAAAAACGCCGAAGAACGTCTGGCCGCGTTTATTTACAACCTGTCCCGCCGCTTTGCGCAGCGTGGTTTCTCACCGCGTGAATTCCGCCTGACAATGACCCGTGGCGATATCGGCAACTATCTGGGCTTAACGGTCGAAACCATTAGCCGTCTGCTGGGGCGTTTCCAGAAAAGCGGTATGCTGGCGGTGAAAGGTAAGTATATTACTATTGAAAACAGCGATGCGCTGGCGGCCCTCGCCGGTCATACCCGCAACGTCGCTTAAACGTCAGCTAAACCATTGATGTTATCTTCTGCCATATCGTTAAATTTTTCTCATTTATTGATCTGGCAGAAGCGCTTCCTCTGTTTCATTCACCATATTTGAGTTACTCTTTAGTTACAAACTGCGATGACAGTTGTAAGGAGACCCTGTATGGCTATGTATCAAAATATGCTGGTGGTCATCGATCCCAATCAGGACGACCAACCCGCATTACGGCGAGCAGTTTATTTGCATCAACGGATTGGCGGCAAAATTAAAGCTTTCCTGCCTATTTACGATTTCTCGTATGAGATGACCACCCTGCTTTCTCCTGACGAACGCACCGCAATGCGTCAGGGCGTAATAAGTCAACGCACAGCCTGGATACGTGAGCAGGCGAAATATTATCTTGAAGCCGGTGTCCCCATTGAAATTAAAGTGGTCTGGCACAATCGTCCCTTTGAGGCCATCATCCAGGAGGTTATCGCCGGCAGTCACGATCTGGTGTTGAAAATGGCGCATCAGCACGATCGACTGGAAGCGGTCATTTTTACCCCTACCGACTGGCATTTGCTGCGTAAATGCCCAAGCCCCGTGTGGATGGTCAAAGATCAGCCGTGGCCAGAAGGCGGCAAAGCCCTGGTCGCCGTGAACCTGGCAAGCGAAGAGCCCTATCACAATGCTCTCAACGAAAAGCTGGTAAAAGAGACCTTACAATTGGCGGAGCAGGTTAATCATACCGAAGTACACCTGGTCGGCGCCTACCCCGTTACGCCAATCAATATCGCCATTGAGCTGCCGGAATTTGATCCCAGCGTGTATAACGACGCCATCAGAGGCCAGCATTTACTGGCGATGAAAGCGCTGCGCCAGAAATTCAGCATCGATGAAAAAGTTACGCATGTAGAAAAAGGTTTGCCGGAAGAAGTTATCCCGGATCTTGCCGAACATCTCCAGGCGGGGATCGTTGTGCTTGGCACCGTTGGACGTACCGGACTCTCGGCCGCGTTTTTGGGGAACACGGCCGAACAGGTCATTGACCATCTGCGCTGCGACCTGTTAGTCATTAAGCCTGATGAATATCAAACACCGGTTGAACTGGACGACGAGGACGATTAATCCCTCTTGCGTCCTGCCGGATGGCGCTGCCATCCGGCCAATACCACATTTCTGTTACTCATCTCCGCCGAGGAAATAGATCCCCAAAGGAATCGCCAGCAGAATAGTGAACACCAGACTGTAAACGAAAATCATTGCCGACTGAATGGCATACATAGAGCTTGTCCACTCGGACAGTGGAATATGATACTGCTCAATCACACCGCCGATAGTCGCGCGCGTTACCACCGATGCCGCAACGATAAACACTGCCAGCAGGCATAACAGAAATTTTTTCCCCTTCGCCGATTTCAGCTTCATCATGATCATAGTATTGTCCTTTACAGATGACTTTTTTACCTGATAGCAACAATACCATGACAATCGCGCGATGTCTGCTCTATAAAACGTGACATTGTATTTACATAAAAAGTAAACCGCTGAGATTAAAGCTGATAGCACTATTTCTTCTTTTTACTTATCGATGATCTACGCGTTTATCCTGGGTAAAATACCTGTTAATCAGGTCATTCTGAGCTGTTATCGTAGGAAGGAGCGGAAAACAATAATGTTCACTGAATTTTTTCTCAAAAACGCATTTAATCTGGCGATACTTTTCAGTTGCGGTATGGCGTTGCTGGTCGTGAGATTTTGGCTCAGCCGTAACGTACAGTGGAAGAAAGGATTCACGTTCCATGCGGCACAGTTTTTTATTTACGCGATTATTATTGGGACCATCGGGAGCATACTGAATAATGCTATTGAAGATTATAATTTGCGTTTTATCTCTTCCGGGGTCATTGATTTTATCTGCACCTCGCTCATTGCGCTTATTCTGACGATAAAACTTTTCCTGATTATTAACCAATTTGAAAAAGCACAGGTCAATAAAGGTAGAGATGTCACCAGTACACGTATTCTGGCACGGGTCATAAAAATAACCATTATTGTCGCGATTGTCTTACTGTATGGCGAACATTTTGGCATGAGTCTGTCCGGTCTGCTGACCTTTGGCGGTATCGGCGGTATCGCTGTTGGTATGGCGGGCAAAGATGTCCTGAGCAATTTTTTCTCTGGTATTATGCTCTATTTCGATCGCCCCTTCAGTATCGGAGACTGGATTCGTTCTCCTGACAGAAATATCGAAGGTACGGTCGCCGAAATCGGCTGGCGAATTACACGAATTAACACATTCGACCACCGCCCGTTGTACGTGCCTAATTCCGTCTTTTCATCCATTAGCGTTGAGAATCCGGGACGGATGACCAACCGTCGAATAAAAACGGTTATTGGATTACGTTACGAAGATGCCGACAAAATTGGCCTCATTGTTGACGCTATCAGAAACATGCTGCAGGCGCACAGCGATATCGATCAGAAACAGACGCTGTTGGTCTATTTTAATGAATTCGCCGACTCTTCGCTGAATATTATGGTGTATTGCTTTACCAAAACAACAGTATGGCAGGAATGGCTTGCCGTACAGCAGGATGTTTACCTGAAAATTATTGCGATTGTCCAGGAAAACGGCGCTGACTTCGCCTTCCCAAGCCAGACGCTCTATATCGATGACCCGGAGGCCGCGCCTGCGATAAAATAAAAGATAGCCGGTGCCCGATAACGCTTATCGGGCACCGAGGCTTCCCTGTCCGAATGACGGGTTGTTAGCGCCTTCCTCACGGTGATCAACGGCTCTTTTCATTCACCGTCATGGTAAATTCAAGCACCTCATTAGTGTCGTTAACGTAGGCATGAGGCATGTCGGTTCTGGCTACAGCGGAGCAGCCCTCCCGAATAATAAAGCGTCTACCGTCGACTGTTAATGTCAGTGTTCCCTGATTAACAAACAGTAATTCACAGGTGTCTGCCGGATGCCCTGCCGATTCAAACTGTTCACCAGGATGCATTATCCATTGCCAGAGTTCCAGCATATCCGGCCCGCTGGCTCCCGCCATCAGTTTTGCGCTGCCGCCTTTCTCGCCGCGCCACAACACCGGAATAGCATCCCGGTCGATAAGATGGACCATCGGCTCGCTGGCGACGTTGACAAAATCCGCCACGGACACTCCCATTGCCGCCGCGATCTTACATAACAGCGCAATGCTTGGATTGGCTTTACAGCCTTCAATTTCCACCAGCATTCCTTTACTGACGCCGGAACGCCGCGCAAGCTCATCCAGCGACATCTTTTTTTGGCTACGAAATTGTTTGATACGTTGGGAAACAGCTTCATTTATCGTGCTGACGTCGGCGCCCGCCGTGGTCGATAAGTTGACTTTTTTGGTCATTGGTCGATATCATAGAAGAAAATAGTCATTACAGGATTATGCGATGTCTTCTATGTTACCGTCAATCAGCCCGGAACTGGCCCGTATCGCTCCCGGCTTTCGTGCATTAAGTATTAATGTTATTGCCGCTCCGGTTCGCGATGCGCAGGTCGGAGAAATCGCGCTAAAAGAGGCCTGTCAGGCCGTAATTAACGGCCAACCGGCGTGGGCACAGGCGCATATAGACGCCTGGAATGCGGTGTTTAAAGCATTCGGCGCAAAACCAAAGCGCACCCCCTGCTCGGCTGAAGCGCTACGAAAACGCGTGTTGAAGGATGGAACAATGGCGGCGCTGGACCCGGTCGTTGATCTTTATAACGCGGTGAGCCTACGCTATGCCGTACCGGTAGGCGGCGAAAATAGCGCGGCTTATTGTGGATCGCCGCGGCTGGTTTTCGCAGACGGAAGTGAAACATTTGATACCCTGAAAGAAGGACACCCCGTCACCGAGTCACCAGAACCGGGCGAAGTTATCTGGCGCGATGACAGAGGCGTCACCTGTCGGCGCTGGAACTGGCGTCAGGGAGTACGTACCCGACTAAGCGCTTCAGATAAAGCGATGTGGTTTATCCTTGAAAGCTTGCCGGAAATGCCGGTTGATGAATTGTACGCGGCAGGAAACATGCTGACTGACGGCCTTGAAAAAATGATGCCAGGTTTACGTTTTGAATCCACGTTGATGGGTGTTTGATTGATATTGCGTAACAGGAGAAATACCATGTCGCTGTTTCTGACAAGTTTTATTTTCGAAAAAAAAGAGTACGACGAAGAGTTTTATCAACTGGATGGCTGGATTGAGCGCTATACACAGACTATTGATGGCTATATTGGGATGGAAAGCTATACCGATGCCGCCAGCGGAAGAATGGTTAATAATTATTACTGGCAGACCCGCGAATCAATGGAGCTATTGATAAATAATTTACAGCACCAGCAGGCCAAATCACAAAGTCATAAGTGGCTTTCCGGTTACCAGACGATTATTGCAGAAATTCAGGGGTGCCATAACGTTAACCTGCCCCATCCGCTGGCATCATTTTCAGTTCCTTATGCGTGATGCAATAGTATATGTGTTAAATGTGGGGGCACTACAGGAGGATGCCTGCGCCCCTGCATTGCCGGTTATTCGGTTCTCTGTGCAGGGACGGTGCTGATATAAGTGATTAGTAAACAGGAAGATGAGTGATATCTCGTGGTACAATAACACGCGTAACCACATTATTTTCATCGCACTCTATCAACGCTCTGGCAAAAATACTGAGCTCATTAATTTTCAGCCCGGAATTATCCAAAAACTGGCGGCAAGCGTAGTCAGAAACAAAGGTTATGCCGGGATGAATATCATGTTCCCGAATAAAACGGGCCTGAGCAAATGGCGTATCCATACTCAGCACATATACCGCCCGGTTTGAGTGGCTACCCGCTGATTTAAGGCGGTTACTATAGTCTTTTACCTGCCATTCACAAACCGGCGTATCCAGTGACGGGACGACAATAATCCGCTTTTTTATCCCCGGGATACAGTAACCCGGTAATAAATTATGGCTCACCAGCCCCTTTGTGCAGGGTAATGGTTCGCCTTCAGCCAGTATACCGGGTTTGAGGGTCAGTTGCGTTTTGCCAAAGGTGACAGCGTGTTCCTGACCCAATGAAATATAATCTTGTGTTGTTGCTGGTGTCATAAAAACTTCTCCTTTTAACGTTTGTATTCTTTTAGCCATAATAATTATTTAGCAATCTACTAAAGAACCAAGTGAACATCCATAATAAGAGCAGTGAGATAAAAGCCAACCCATTATTCATTGCTGTTTTTACTCTACTTTTTTATTGTCCCGGAGATAGTAAATTTATCTTTAATCAATTCCCCAAAATATTTATATGTCAATTTCAACTCTCCATTTGAACCTCCATTATAAGTTACCGTCTGAAGATACTCTCCGGGATTACCCCCGGCTTTGATATCGCATCGACTATTCCAACTTCCTGTTGGAAAATGCCCACACTGGAGATTGAGATTAGATATGGGGTTATTATTTATATCTTTAACAATAATTTTCACAACAGCACTCTCTCCTGGCATCAGTAAAGATTTATCTGCACTAATGACAGATAAATCTTTACTCAATTTAACTATACGTTTTGTTTCAATAGAATGGATTTCAGAAACCATCGGCACAGGCGTATATCCTGGTGCTGAGACCATATCTGTTTCGTTATAATGCTCAATTCTTATCTTCGAACCTACATTATCCTCGCTGATAACAATTTCATATTTACACGGCTTTTCACGTAGAAGCTCATGCTGTGAGTCATCTTTCTCAACGCGATAATACGTACATACTGTGGTAGCCGTTTCATTAGCTTGATATTTTTCAGTATCAGGATCACTGACTCTCCCAACCATTCTTGATTTTAAAAGCATGCCTGGTATAGGTATATATGATTCAGCATATCCAGAATCCCCATTCAATTCCAACCCATAATCACTCAACGGCGAACCAGGCCTGTGCCCAACGCTCGGCGCCGTAGGAGGAGAAAACATCCCGACGGTTGTCGCGGACGTTGTCGACGAATCCGCCAAGACGCTTATCGGCGCAGCCGCCAGAAGCAGGCTATAGATAATAAGATTATGTTTCGACATACGCACTGTTGATCCTTTTTAAAACATTAATTCGCATCAGATGCTGCGGTAGAACTCTTGGCATTTTCTTTATCAGAAATAATTCTGACGCGGATATATTTATTCTGAAGCGGTTCCCCGTTAAGGCTATAAGGGATAAGCCAGGTGGCCTTTGTCGCCCCCGGTACGGATTTCCAGGATTTCATTTCATCCGAGATTTCCCACTGATAATTAAACGCATCAGTACAGTCCGTGTTATTTACACAAAGTGTTCTGGCTCGCATTTCCGTTCCGACGACTGGCGCGGTAACACTTCCGTTGTCCTCTTCAGTACCCGGCGTAAAAAGCACCTCCACAGAAGTGACCTTCTGCGCAATGCTGTCTGACTGCGCTTGCAGCAGTACGGTCCCCTTCACCGGATGTTTATCGTCTGGTCCGCTTGCTTCAATATGTAATTTGAGCGGGCGGGTATCATCGCCGATATGGGTCACCAGAACCCGTTCAACCCAATGACCATCACGCTCTGTACCACCGAGCGCTTTAAATGCCAGACCCGGCGTATCTGATTGATACTTAATATTACGTGGTTTGAGCGACGCCCACTCCTCTTCAGAACGCTCGCGCACGTAGTGCCACTCAATAACCTTCCCCTCTTCTCCGGCAGGAAGCGGCGTACTGACAACAAAGTTGCCGTCCTCAACCTGAACATCGTCATTGATAACATTTATCCAGGAACGGAAACTGGTCTCATCCTGTGTCACCCTTACCGGGATACGCTCGGAGGTCACGCGAGTACCCCGGCTGTCAGTCACCGTTAAATAAAGGCTATACTCCTGACCGTCGGTCACCGTCAGCGGAAGTTGTGGAAGAATAAGGCCGCTGCCCAGACTCCCCTGAAGCTGGAGCCCGGCGAGAAGCTCCGCATCACCCGACCACTCAACCTTCTCAACCGGGTAACGGCTATCTACCGTCGCCATTAATGTCACCAGCGTCCCGGACAGGCCTGACACCGGCATTGCCGTAATGCGGATTTTGCTGGCCTGCTCCCGATACGCCATGACGATATCGTAATTACGATCAACAAAGGCACGCCGATTAGTCGTATTCGACGGCGCCCCAACGTTGCGGTAATCAAGCTGTTCATGTAACGGCGTACCGAAGGAATAATTGACTCTCAGACCGCCCTCTGCCTGCGATCCGCCATTACCGGCGTCCCGATATCCTGCTCTGACCTCAAGCAAGGGGACAGGATTCCAGACCAGAGCCGCACCTGCGGCGCGGGGATTCCGGCTTAACGTACCGTTACCCAATAGATCAACTTTATCCCCGTAATACTGTTCATATGTCAGCTCGCCACTGAACCAGGGAAAATCGGGGAGCGTGCCTTTTGTTCGCAGATCAAAGCCATATGCCGGACGCTCATCATGTAACTCATGCGCTGCTGACGTTTTCCAGCCGGTGAGAGGGAAATAATAGTTGCCGGAAAAGGCCATACTGTCTTTATAGACTTCCCCGCCAATGCCGCCACGTAAGTGGGAATAACGGATGTCGGCATCCAGAAACGTATTGACGCCGAGCAGCCATCCATTGACCTCCTGGCGGTAACCGACACCAACGTTAACATAAGTGCGTCCATCGAAACTGCTGTTGTCGTGGTCGCGAAAGCCAAGCTGGCCAAAGAGTAAAGACGATGTTGTTTCCTGGACAGGAATAAACATATCGAACTCTGATGAGCGATATTTCGCGCCATCTTCAAGATTGACGCCACCACGGAAAATAATCTCCGGAAAAGCGTTCTTTATCCCCTCGTTCACCAGATGATTAGCGGCTTGCCCTGGTAACGCCTTGATTTTTCCTTTGGCATAATCCTCCAGCGTCCCCTCCTGCAGGTGCGGAGAAATAGACGATGCCGTCCCCGCAATCCACGACTGAATTTCACTATCGCTATCAGCAATGACCGGGAGTGGAATCTGACTGGTAACAATGGCCCAGGTTATATATTTAGTAATGGGTTTTTTAGAAAAAACCACTGTATTGTCTCCTGCTATATCCCCCTGCCTGGCAGGGGGAGCATTTAAATAAGATGTTTATTTAGCGATAAAGATCAGCGACGGATAGCGCGTTTATTCTCCGGCGTGGCTTTCGTCGTTTTAGGCGTGACGTGAACACGGAACAATTTATTCTGCTCAGTTCCCTTAATAATATATTTATGCTTTTCAGCGTTGGTATTATTCAGATCGGTGAACTTATCTGGTGTCCCGGCATCCGCCATCTGCCAGGTAAAGTTATAATTACTGACCTCACACTCAGCCGCCGCTGTGGCGGCACATTCCAGTACCGCTTCAAGGGTGCCGCCTACCACTGGAGTGTTGGCGTCATTGGTACCGTTGAGTTCATCAGTCGGTTTACCACTTTCATTCACCACATTGATAGTGACAGAACGTAGCTTATTAGAAATTGTACCGTCTGCGGCGGAGTCGCCGCTCACCCCAGAAGATGCAGAAGTTAATAAGACAGTGGCAGGCAAGAATGCACTATCCGGCGTCCCCGTTGCCGTCTTAATCCGGTAAACGATTTTAATTTTTTTACCGCCTGCATCAGCAGGAATGGTAAAAGCCGTCCCGGTTGCCGCCGGGGTTCCAGAAGGATCGGCGGCCTCATTATCCACCAGATACCATTTAATATCGTCGGCATTATTCATTTTATCCAGCGATAAGGGATCCCCATCCTCATCCTCAATAAAAACATCCGCTATCTGGAGGGTTGAACCGGTCGTCAGTTCCCCAGACACTTCTATCTTTTTTGCATTAGTAGTTGCCACAGGACGGTGACCAACAGAAGCAGGCGTAGAAGAAGAAGCCATATCATTGGCTCTGATATTCGCCACCGCCTCTACTGAGACCACGGATGCACAAATCGCTAAAGCTAATAAAGATTTTTTGAAGTACAAAACAATTCATCCCTTTTATTAAATCATTAGAAATAATTATGAGATTTATAATCTCACGGGCTAAAAATTCAGGATTATTCAATCATTTTAACCGCCTGTGAAATTATGCCCTTCGCCATGCTAATTACTTAGCTTTACTGGCAAAAGCCGATCGCCAAGTGTAAAGTTTATTCAGAAACGTCAAGCAATTTAAATCTTTCTTGTTTTGCCAGAAAAGCTAACACCCCCCCACTGGTTTAATAACACAGTATGTAAAACACCTTAAATGTTTATATTTTCGGCTTCAACAAAGAGGAATGATGATGAAAAGAGCCATAATAGTCTCAGTATTAGAGCAAATAGAAAAAAATCTTGAAGAGAGGATTGATATTGAAAAGTTGGTTGTTATAACAGGTTATTCGCGAAGGAGTTTGCAGGATTTTTTTAAAGAAAAGTGTGGCGTCTCTATCGGAAAATATATCAGACAACGCAAGTTGAGCAGAAGCGCCACTCTGCTAAAGCTGACCTCTCAGTCGGTCACAGATATCGCGTTCAGAATGGGGTTTGATTCAGTGCAGTCCTATAGTCGAGAGTTCAAAAAAACATTTGGCGTCAATCCCAATAACTATCGCAAGGCTGATTTCTGGGATCTCAGAAACCTACGGCCTCCCTACTGGCTTGACTGTGATGAGCATTATCAGTTCGAAATTTGTCAGCTTACGTCAAAAGAAATTTTCGGATTTCAAACATCTCATCAGATCGCAACAAATGACCTTCCTAAAAAAGCGTCGCCTATAAAATGGAAAATCATTCATGAGACGCTCAGAACGTGGGGCGAAAATGTTTATTGTCTCTCGTCTTTTAAGCCGGATAATACCAAAGACCAGGTCATCGCCGTAAGCAGTTTTTTTGGTATGGAACATAATTCCGTCGATGGAGGCAAAATACCCATGTCGAGGGTAATAAAATGTGGTAAATATGCAAAATTCCATTTCGTTGGTCATAAGGAACAATATCAACAATTTTCCAATACAATATATATGTGTATATTACCAAAACTGAATCTTATCAGGAGAGAAGGAGAAGATATTGAATACTTCCATTTGGCCTCCGTCCAAAAGCAACAGAATAATGAATCCATTGTCGATCTTTATTATTACATCCCTGTACTGTAATGACTTCGTACCATCCACGCATTTCATCTGAAAAGTCTTCTCTTTTCAGTACGGTAATAAAACTCTCAGTATTGATTCTGGTAAAATAAGTGGCTATTAATATAGTTAACGTTTTGAAAGAATTGAAAAAATAAATTGCGTGCATGCGACACCGGGGACAGATTTCTGACAGTACTGTACGGTGTAGTGATCAGGTAATATTGGCTACAGTTTACGGTAAAAGCAAAGTCCATACTTTAACTATTAACGGGAGTATGCTGGCCGGGCGGCTTGCGGGGCCTTCATGCTCCCACATTTACAATGTTGGTATGATTACATTCTCTCTATACTTTACTGTGCTAACCTTTTATCTCGTTGAGATACCGTTTAATTTAAATATTCTCTTTTTGATGTACATTATAAGAGGAGACATTATTCATATTTTCGAAATCAGGGCAGACGATATGTATACAACCATCAGAAACACAACGCTAGCAATGGTAGCTTGTTTTTCGTATATCGCACATGCCAGTACCCACCCTCCTCTTATTATCACCAGGGGAGCCGGAGGAGACGCCTCCGGAGCCGCAGTCATTCATGATAATTGGCGGCATGGCACTCCTGACCTGGTCAATCTTACCGATATCCCCATAGATAAAATCAGACCAGAAAAATACCGTTGTGTACTGATTATTGGGCAAGGAGCTATAAAAGAGATGCTTCTTGCGAACAATGCCTCAGCAATACTTTCCGGAAAAACTGTTGGTCTTTATACTCATCTGATCGATCAGAACACGCTCAGATTACTTCGGCAATTGCAGAACAAAGTGAGATTCAATCTCTTTTTTACCCGCTCGCAGATAACTCTACTAAAACTAAGGAATATTTCAGAATATAATTTTTTGAGTTCTAAAGTAAATAATGTCTGGGGACAAGACTCACTAGCAATTGAAACAGTGGCACCTGACAGGGGTAATATACCGGAAAAAGCGCTTCCCCTCAAAACAACAGATTATGTGATCTGGCTGGGTGGAAACTATACTACTTCCTCTGGTACGCAGCGTATCTTCACAAACGATCAGATTGTTGTAGCCCTGAAACCACTACATAATGTTATTTCATCAAATGCATCGATTGCTATTATGCTTTCACCACGTTTTTTTGATAATAGCATGAGTAAAGAAGCAAAAGTTAAACGACTGAAGGCAGTGCTTAACACCTTTTCGCGAAACAGGGTCACATTTTATATGAATAAGGAGATGCTTGCTAATCTGAAAGAATTTGATTTACCTGTTCAACTATCCCCTTCTTACGCAGAGCTGATGTGAATGCCCTGGGCCAGCGCTACCCGGCATTTTGCCTCTGTGGATCAATATAACCTGTTTGCTGATCTCATACCCAAAGTCACGCCGTTTCTTCTTGAACCGAATGATGCCGATCAAGCTCTCTATGCGACGGATTATCTTAATACCCGGCGTGTAAGTCTGACCCAAAATATTCTTAACCATGGTTGTGACTAAATAAAACGCGCAGAATCCGGGATAGTTAGCAATCCAAAACAGACCGTTAGCCATGAGTACTGTTTATCTTCACTATACAGGGAACAACCAAATAACTGACGACACAAATCAAGCCGAGACCCGGAATTCGGCTATACAGGCGCTCTATCCAATTCTGGCCCAGAAACAGTCCGGTACCCATACTGGACACGGCCTCCCAACTGCTTTAGCGCATTACCAGTCCAGCTTCGATGCGCCTTCTGTCGTCTGCACTATTTCACTGGTTTTAATAACGCGATGATAACCATAAACATCAGCGTATTTCGTCATTCCGGTTGCGGTGTCAACCTCCGGCTTACCCTGCGTTTCAATAATCTCTCCCGTCCGGGTCGTCATGGTATAGGTCGTTGTACATCCGGCTAGCATCAACACTGATAAGCTAAGTACCGTAATAAGACTACACTTTTGCATTTCTTGTTTCCCTGACACCTCTATTTTTGATGTACTTTACCGAATACCGCAACGGCAAGATGGATGATTAGGGCTATTGCTCTCTGTTTGCCCGTATCTGATTGGCTCAGGTTTTTTGATGCGCTGCGTTAATCCGGCAGTAATCGCTCCAGCACATCCCCAGCCAGAAGCACGCTCTCCTGAAGACGCTCCAGGCCATACCCCGCTCGCGCCTTGGCGGAAAGCCCCGCCATTAGCGTCCCCATAAAGTCCGTCGTCCGGTCAGCCTCTTGCGGATACCGCATGGCGACATAAGTGCGAATCAGGTTTTCAGCAGCGATGTAAAACTCGCAGGCGGCCTCTCGTGCCGGTTTATCGTTACAATGAGCGCCCTCCAGAACCAGACATCCAGTGGCATCAGGATCGGCAGCGTAACGTCTTGCCGCTTCCATCAGCACATCGATAAGGCACTTCGCAGTCGGGCGATCGTGACGCAGAAGCGCCCCGAGCGGAATCGCGTCGGTCATCCTGTAACGCTTTAATACGCGAGTATACAGCCCCAGCTTGCTGCCAAACGCCGCATAGAAACTGGGAGGATTGATCCCGAACGCTTTTGTCAGATCCGCTACGCTCACCGCGTCGTATCCGCGCGAATGAAATAAGTGTTGAGCGGTTTCAATGGCTTGCTCCGGATCGAACTGGCGAGGGCGACCCGGCGTTCGGCTATGTTTTGTAGTCATTACTACATAACTCCTTGACGGCATGATTTCATTACGCATATTGTAGTGGCTACTACAATATCATAAAGGACATCCTGATGATGCTATTTCGCAACAAATCTGTACTGGTTTTAGGGGGAAGTCGTGGTATCGGCGCGGCTATTGTACGACGCTTTAGCGCTGACGGCGCATCGGTCGTTTTCAGCTACGCCGGATCGCGTGAAGCCGCCGAAAAACTGGCAGCGGAAACCGGAAGCACCGCCATCCAGACGGATAGCGCCGATCGGGATGCCGTCATCAGCCTCGTGCGTGAGTACGGACCACTGGATATTCTGGTCGTCAATGCGGGCGTGGCTCTCTTCGGCGATGCGCTGGAACAAGATAGCGATGCGATAGATCGTTTGTTCCGTATTAATATCCATGCGCCTTACCATGCGTCAGTCGAAGCAGCCCGCAATATGCCGGAAGGTGGACGCATTATTATTATCGGTTCCGTGAATGGCGATCGGATGCCCGTACCGGGAATGGCCGCGTACGCCGCCAGTAAATCAGCCCTGCAAGGGCTGGCGCGCGGCCTGGCCCGTGATTTTGGCCCCCGCGGGATTACGATAAATGTGGTGCAGCCAGGTCCCATTGATACCGACATCAATCCGGAAGATGGCCCCATGAAAGAGCTGATGCACAGTTTCATGGCGATCAAACGACACGGAAGACCTGAAGAAGTGGCTGGAATGGTGGCATGGCTTGCCGGTCCGGAAGCTTCTTTCGTCACTGGCGCAATGCACACCATCGATGGTGCCTTCGGAGCCTGACGGCCAGGCGAATATCACACGGTTGCCGTCTACGCTCCGGCAACCGTGTTAGAAGCTGTTCATGCGAGAAAACATCCGCAAGCGCCGGGATCAATCGTGGATTTTAACGCCAAGACAACCGCGAACAAATTCAGGATTAAAATGCTTCACCGCTTCGCCAACGTAGCCTAAATCAAGGGCGTTGATTTGAGCCATTTCATTATCCGTTAGTGAGAAATCCCAGATGGCAAAGTTCTCTTCAATGCGTTCCTGTCGAGTGGATTTAGGAATAACCGTGACGCCACGCTGCACGTTCCAACGCAGGACAACCTGCGCGATGGTTTTTTGATGGGCATCGGCAATCCTTTGAAGCATGACATTTTCATACGGTTTATGTCTCCCGCCGCCTAACGGCGCCCACGCTTCAGGCTGAACGTTATAATGCTTCATGGTTTCCAGCGCGGCGGGTTGTGCAAAGTATGGATGCAATTCGACCTGGTTTACCATTGGCGTAATTCTGACGGTTTCACAGAAGTTGGCTAACACATGCGCATAGAAGTTGGACACGCCAATGGCTTTTAGTTTACCGGCTTCATAAGCGTCTTCCAGCGCGCGCCACGCACTAAAATAATCGCCCATTGCCTGATGCAATAAATAGAGATCAAAATAATCTAACCCGGATTTTTTCAGCGACGCTTCAATACCTGCTTTGGCCAGATCGTAGTTAGCCATATCTTGCACCCACAGTTTAGAAGTAATAAATAACTCCTCACGGGTACACAGACCTGTCGCGATAGCTTTACGAACAGCGTCACCAACGGCATCTTCATTGCCGTATACCGCAGCGGTATCGATAAGACGATAACCGCTGCGAATAGCGCTTAACACTGACTGCTGACATTCTTCTTTGTCGGTTACCTTAAAAACGCCAAAACCCACCATAGGCATTTTAAGGTTGTTACTTAATATTGAATATTCCACGCTAAAGCACCCTTTCGTCGTAAAGACGCCATGATAAGAGCAAAATACAGGTACAATGAATATTGTTAAATCCGATTATATTTATACAAAAAGTTCATTAATAACAGTTGTACAGATTTTTTATTGCATCCAAACGTTCCGTGCTTGCTATATCCTCGCCGTGTAGCACCCTGTTTGATAATGACTTTTCTTATGTGTCAAAACCAGTACCGTCATTTTGACCGTTTGTGAAAAAGTTTTCTGAACAGGCAATGCGATATCCGGAATAATATTTTTTAGCAAAGAGGCTCCGGCTGGCTCAGCGCCGTTTTGCACCAGTCATAAAAAGCGCGTACCGCAGGCGGCAGAAACCTGTTTTGCGGATAGACCAGCGCAAGCGGCAAATCGTAAGAATGGTTGTCCATGCAGGTCACCAGCGCCCCGCTGTGCAGATACGGCGTAACCAGATAGCTGGCGACGCGAATTAACCCCAGTCCCTGTATTCCGGCCTGAATATAAGCGTCCGTATCATCGACAACCAGCGTCTCCTGCACCCGCATCGCGTAATCCTTCCCTTCACGCGTAAAAAACCAGTCGGTGGTACGCCCGGTGCGGTGGTTCAGGTAGCCGACCGCATGGTGTTTTTGCAGATCATCTAAATTTTCAGGGCTACCGTAACGCTCAATGTAAGTGGGCGATGCTGCTATCACCCAGTTAAAACTGGCGAGCGGACGGGCAACCAGCGTGGTGGAATCATCGATCCTGCCGGCCCGAATCACGCAGTCATACCCTTGCAGGATAATATCCTCCACGCTATCGCTGGAACAAAGTATCAGCTCCAGCTCCGGATACTGGCGCAAAAAGGCCGGGAGCGTAGGAATAATGCAATGCCGGGCGAGAGATTGCGGCATCCCCACTTTAAAACGCCCTTTGGGTTGTGCTGCCCGGCCGGGAAATGACGACTCCATGGCCGCGATATCTGCCAGTACTCTTTTACACTCTTCGTAGTAACACCGCCCCTCTGCGGTCACGCTAAGTTTGCGGGTTGTACGTTGCAAAAGCTGAATCTTAAGCCAGGATTCCAGTTCTTTAACCACCCGCGATACCGTTGAGCGCGGCACGCCCAGCACTTCGGCGGCTCTGATAAAACTATGGGTATCCACCACGCAAACATAGACCTGCATCGCTTCCAGCTTGTCCATTTTCCCCCCGCCAATTATCCCATTTATCAGAACAGTCTAACCCGTCTTCGGCGTCTTATCGAACGCAGATCCCTGACGTAATCTCTATCTACAGGTGAATCAACACAGAGAGGTGCAAATGAAACAATCCAATAATCAGGTAGGTGAAAAAGTATTGGTGCTGGGTGCGGGACAACTGGGGGCGTCAGTGCTGGCGTCGTTGGTTCCGGCGGTCACACAGCGTAATGGTTCCGTTAGCGTTATTGTGTCAGGGCGATCCAGGGATAAACAGAGCAAACGACGTTCCAGCATTCATCAACAACTGGCAGATGCCGGTGCGCGGTTTATCCCGGTCGACATCGCAGGCAGTTCGGTTGCAGCGTTAAAAGATCAATTCCACGGTTTTGATACGATCATCAATTGTATGGGGTTTGTCGCCGGTGCGGGTACCCAGATAAAAATCACCCGCGCGGTACTGGAGGCGGGCGTTAAGCGCTATTTCCCCTGGCAGTTTGGCGTGAATTACGATGTGGTCGGCAAAGGCAGCGGCCAGCCGGTGTGGGACGAACAGTATGACGTCAGGACGCTTTTGCGCGAGCAAAACGTCACAGAGTGGGTGATTGTTTCAACCGGTTTATTTACCTCTTTTCTCTTCGAACCGGCCTTTGATGTGGTCAACTTAGACCAAAAAACCATCAATGCCCTCGGCGGATGGGAAAGGCAGGTCACCGTCACGTCGCCTGCGGATATTGGTCGCCTGACCACTGAAATTTATCTGCATCAGCCGCGTATCACTAACGAAGTCGTCTTTGTCGCGGGGGAAACGACCTCTTATGCAAAACTGGCGGAAACGGTCGAACGCGTGACGCAGCAAACTTTTACCCGAGGCGTATTGACGCAACCTGACTTACAGGAGCAGCTCCGTTTACATCCGCATGACCCAATGCTGCGCTATCGCGTCGCCTTCGCGCGTGGTGACGGTATGTGGTGGCCGATGAGTGACACCTGGAATGCACAACATCATCTGCCGACACAGGATATTGCCGCCTGGCTGAAAACACAGCAATGAGAACGGCGGCATCAGGCGCTCGCTTAATCCCCATGCCTTCTGCCAGCACCAGGCGGCGGGCGTGGTTACCTTACGTTAACAAGAAACCAGTACGCATCAGTGCTTCACGATATACATTGTACGACTATAGGCCACATCTTCCGGGTTAGTAATGGGGTATCCCTTTACCCACGGTTTAATTAACCGGCCATTGGTATACTGATAAATAGGCGCTATAGGCGCTTGTTCCGTTAAAATTTTCTCCGCTGCATTGTAATCCGCGTTACGCGCTTCGGCGGTATTTTCCATCGTCGCTTGCGTCAGGATTTTGTCATAAGTCGGATTAGTAAAGCGTGAAATATTCCCCGTATGCGTGGACGTTAATAAGGATAAGAAAGTCGACGGTTCGTTGTAATCACCCACCCAGGAGGCGCGAATAACATCAAAATTACCGGTATTCCGGCTGTCGATATACGTTTTCCACTCCTGGTTTTGCAATTTCACATCCACCCCCAGATTTTTCTTCCACATTGACGCCACCGCAATCGCGATTTTCTGATGGTTTTCTGAGGTATTGTAAAGCAGAGTTAATTTAAGCGGCTTCTGCGATCCGTAGCCTGCTGCACGCAGCAATGTTTTCGCCTGGGCGTTAAGTTCTTCCTGGCTCATTTGTTCAAACGGTGAAGGATCGGGCTTAAATCCTGCCGTGACATCCGGTGTAAAATGCCAGGCCGGTTTTTCACCGGTACCTAAGACTTTTTCCGCCATCAAACGGCGATCAATGGTCATACTTAGCGCCAGACGAACGCGGGAATCCGCCGTCGGCCCTTTCTGCGTGTTAAACGCATAATAATAAGTCCCTAATTGCGGCGGTGTATAAACTTGCCCTGGAATATCCTTCAATAATTTCTGGTACATATTTTTAGGGAAAGATTCGGTGATATCAATATCACCGGCAAGGTAACGTTTCGTCGCAGCCGATTCCTGGTTAATGGGTAAAAATGTTACTTTTTGCAGTACCGTTTTCGCGTTATCCCAGTAATGCGTATTAGGCACGACCACCAGTTTTTCATTTACCACGCGCTCTTTAAGAACATACGCGCCATTGCCAATCAGTTTTCCCGGCTTCATCCAGTCTTTGCCGCTTTCAACATTCGCTTTTTGGACCGGATAAAAGGCAAAACTGGCGGTCAGACTGGCAAACCAGGGCAACGGCTTGTCAAGCTGAACACGCAAAGTGTGCGCGTCCACGGCACTGACGCCAAGCTGATCCGGCGTGACTTTACCGTCGATAATGGCTTGTGCATTAGTGATGCCAGCCAGAGCGGCAAACCAGGCGAAGGGGGAAAGCGTTTTGGGATCAACGAGGCGTTGCCAGCTATAGACAAAATCCTGGGCGGTCACCGGCGTTCCATCGGCCCATTGCGCATCATCCCGCAACGTAAACGTCCAGATACGATTATCATTGCTCTTCCACTGGCTGGCGACGCCAGGGATAATTTCACCCTTTTCGTTCTGGTTAACCAGCCCTTCAAACAGATCGCGGATCACCTGAATTTCAGGCAGCCCAACGGCTTTCGCTGGATCTAACGAAGCGGGCTCATCTTTGATATGACGCACCAGTTCTTGTTTCTCTGCCAGTACCGTTCCGCCGGGAACATCCGCAGCATATGCCAGGGAAAAGCTGCTAACCAACAGCGCACAACAGGTTACTGAAACAGAATGCCTCATAGAAGTTCCTCAAAGATGAGTTAAATGACAACGTAATTATTTGTTTCAGCAGAAAGAAATGCAATTATCTTCCGCCAGAAAGTTGATATCGCGCCATACAAGAGGGTAAATAGAAACCATTTGATAATCGGCGGGTTTTACACAACACTACGATGATTACCCTACTGGTCTCAGCTTCGGGAAACGCGTATGACTGTCACCCGCCCCCGTGCCGAGCGCGGCGCATTTCCGCCAGGCACTGAACATTATGGACGTTCGCTACTAGGCGCGCCGCTAATCTGGTTTCCGGCGCCTGCCGCCAATCGCGAAAGCGGTCTGATACTGGCTGGCACCCACGGGGATGAAACCTCATCCGTGGTGACGCTCTCCTGTGCGTTACGCACCTTAAATCCAACCCTTCGCCGTCATCATGTCGTACTTGCCGTTAATCCTGATGGCTGTCAACTGGGGTTAAGGGCAAATGCGAATGGCGTTGATCTAAACCGTAACTTTCCCGCCGCCAACTGGAAAGCGGGTGAGACAGTTTATCGCTGGAATAGCCGCGCGCAAGAGCGTGATGTCGTGCTGCTAACCGGCGCCCATCCCGGCTCAGAACCGGAAACCCAGGCGCTTTGCCAGTTAATTCATCGACTCCAACCCGCCTGGGTCGTCTCTTTTCACGATCCCCTGGCCTGCATTGAAGATCCACGTCGCAGCGAGCTAGGCGAGTGGCTGGCCGATGCGTTTGCGTTGCCGCTGGTGACCAGCGTAGGTTACGAAACGCCCGGTTCGTTTGGCAGCTGGTGCGCCGACCTCAACCTGCACTGCATTACCGCCGAGTTTCCCCCTGTTTCCGCCGATGAAGCCAGCGAAAAATACTTGCTGGCTATGTCGAATCTGCTCCGCTGGCATCCTAAAGATGGAGTTGACCCGTCGTAAAGCGTAGCGCGGGCTCAACATCAACCGCCAGCCATGTTGGGCCATCAAGATCGGCGAAGCTCACCTGCGGCATAAGCGGCAGCGCGGCGCTAATCGCTCTTGATGTACAGAGCATACAGCCCAGCATCAGGCCGAATCCTTGCTCCCGCGCCTCCGTTGCCAGCGCCAGCGCCTCGGTCAGACCGCCGGTTTTATCCAGCTTAATGTTGATCATATCGTAGCGCCCCGTCAGGGCTTTCAGACTACTGCGAGTATGGCAGCTCTCATCTGCACAGATGGGCAACGGATGAACAAAATTTTCCAGGGCGGCGTCATCCTGCGCGGGCAGCGGTTGCTCCAGCATCGCGACATTCAGATCCGCCAGTAACTGGCAACGCGCCGCCAGCCCCTCCGGACGCCACGATTCATTGGCGTCCACAATGAGCGTCGCCTCCGGCACCGCCGAGCGGATCGCCACCATACGTTCGCTAATCAGACGAGCATCGAGTTTAATTTTCAGCAACGTCGCCCCTTTTTCCCATAGTGCCGCCGCACTGGCTGCCATCTGTTCCGGCGTGCCTATCACTACCGTTTGCGCGGTAGTAAAAACCGGGGCCAGCGTCACGCCGAGCAGCCCGGCAAGGCTTTGCTGCCGCTGGCGGGCCTGCAAATCCCATAAGGCGCTATCCACCGCGTTGCGCGCCGCGCCTGCCGGCAACAGTTTCTGCAATGCTTCGCGAGTCAGCCCGTTTTCCAACTGAGGCACAATACTCATGATTTGCGCCATGACCGAGGCATCACTTTCACCATAACGTGGATATGGCGTACATTCCCCGATGCCTTTTACGCCCTCTTCTTCCAGTTCGACAACGACAACATGCGCTTCGCTTCGGCTACCACGCGCAATAACAAAAGGCGTATGTAACGGCCAGGTTTCCTCATATACCTTAACAGATCTCATCTCTTCCCCTCTGATAGCGCCGGACGCGGCTTGCTACAAATAGTATTTGCCGTGTTAATGAATAATGACTTAAACTGGATTTCGACGTTAACTATAAGTAAATAGGAACATAATTATGTCACAGACTGTACATTTCCAGGGTAACCCGGTCACCGTTGCCAACGTTATTCCGCAGGCTGGTAGCAAAGCACAGGCTTTTACTCTTGTCGCAAAAGATTTGTCTGACGTTTCCCTCAGCCAATATGCAGGCAAACGCAAAGTGCTGAATATTTTCCCAAGCATTGATACTGGCGTATGCGCCGCATCAGTTCGTAAGTTTAATCAACTGGCCACAGAAGTGGAGAATACCGTCGTATTGTGCGTTTCTGCTGACCTGCCTTTTGCACAGTCGCGTTTTTGCGGCGCGGAAGGCCTGAGCAACGTTATTACGCTTTCCACTCTGCGTAATAACGAGTTTCTGAAAAACTACGGCGTCGAAATCGTTGACGGCCCGCTGAAAGGTTTGGCGGCGCGCGCAGTCATCGTGCTTGACGAAAACGACAACGTTATTTTCAGCCAGTTGGTGGATGAAATCACCCACGAGCCGGATTACGACGCCGCGCTTAATGTCCTGAAGGCATAAGCCAGCGCCTGCTGGCGCTACGTTTGTCAGTGCTACAGGCGGTGCTCTTTTGTCACAAGAAGGCCTCTATCCGGAGGCCTTCTTTTTTTCTACTCTTCACCCTTCTTCTGGCTCAGACCATATTCACGCAGCTTATTGGCAATCGCGGTATGCGATACCCCCAACCGTTTCGCCAGTTTACGCGTACTCGGATAGCTACGATAAAGCTGAGTAAGGACAGAACGTTCGAAACGACTGGTAATGTCATCCAGCGAACCTTCCATCGCATCCTCGCCGACTGCCACCGTCGCGGCATCGTAGTCAGGCAGCAGGATATCCTGCGGACGCAGCTCATACCCTTCCAGTTGCGTCAGCGCCCGGTAAATCGCATTTTTAAGCTGGCGAACGTTACCCGGCCAACCGTAACGAGTGAGGACCGTACTCAGATCGGCAGACAGTTTCGGTCGCGGAACGCCCTGTTCGTCGGCAAAACGCGCCACGAACAGTTCGGTCAACGGCATAATATCCTGCGGACAATCGCGCAACGGCGGCAAATTAAGCGTCAGAACGTTAAGTCGATAATAGAGATCTTCGCGGAACAGTCCTTTTTGCACCAGCTCCACCAGATTTTTCTGCGTGGCGCAGATAACGCGGACATCAACATGAATTTCGTGATCTTCGCCGACGCGACGGAACGTACCATCGTTGAGAAAACGCAGCAGCTTCGCCTGCATACGCGGCGACATTTCGCCAATTTCATCCAGCAGCACCGAACCGCCATTCGCCTGTTCAAAAAAGCCTTTTTTACCTTCCGGCGCATGGCCAAATAGTTCGCTTTCTACCGCATCTTCCGGGATTGAAGCGCAGTTGAGCGCCAGATACGGTTTCGCTGAACGAGGGCTTGCCTGGTGACAGGCATAGGCGAAAAGATCTTTGCCGGTTCCCGTATCGCCGGTAATCAGCAGCGGCGCGCTGAGCATCGCCAGTTTGCGCGCCTGCTCAACGACGTGCTTCATCTTTGCGCTCACGGCAATAATCTGACTAAACGCGCTCAGATCCTGCGTGGACAAATTCTGTAGCTGCTGCCCCATACGAATCGTGGAACGCAACATCACGACCGCCCCGGTCAACACGTATTCGTCATTTTCGTTTTGTAAATGTACCGGCGTAATCTCCATCAGGAAGTTTTGCCCGTTGATCACGACATGTTCGTTATGGGAGCTTTGCGGGTTACCGTCCAGCCAGCGCTGAAAATTGAAGCCGTTGATTAATTGTGCGGCGGTATGGTGCCGCATTCGCTCCTGGCTCTGGGCAAAAAGCTGACAACTCGCCGGGTTCGCCATCTCCACTTTACTCTTCATATCCAATGAGAGCACCGGCTCCGGCAACGCCTCAAGCAGCGCGCTCAGGGCCAGATGTTCACGTTCGGACGGCATCCAGGGAACGGTACGGACATCCGTTACGCCGGAAATACGGCGGATTTCGGCCATCAGGCTGCTGAAGTCGGTGAATTCCAGCTCAGCAAAATTAAGATAAATTCGCCCAATGGGATCAATCTCGATTCCGCGTAAATCAATGCTACGTAACACCAGTAAATCAAGTAATTCGCGGGTCAGACCAAGTCGGTCTTCACAAAAGACTTCCAGACGCATGGGAACCTTCACCTGAATAATGAACCATTAAATAGATGATAAGCCACTATTCGGCTGGCAGGAAGGATTCTGTCAACAAATATTGACAGCATGACGGAAAAACGGGCGCTGCGGCGTAAAGCCAGGCAATCAGCGCCCTGTGGAAGGTCATTTCTCCGGCGACGACTTACTCTTTTGCAGGGTCTCTTTTAGCTGACCGATAAGCTGACGACGAAAATCACCGAGACGTGGTTTATCGTTGTCGATCCACGGCAATGGTCGACATAGCTCCATCGCTTTTATTCCCAGTCGAGCGGTAAGGAGGCCTGCGCCAATCCCCTGCGCCGCGCGCGTAGACAGGCGTGCGGCCAGATCCTGAGACATCCAGTCCATACCGACTTCACGTACCAGCTCACTGGCCCCCGCGAACGCGATATTTAGCAACACCAGACGGAACAGACGAAGGCGGCTGTAATAACCAAGTTCAATGCCATACAGCGTTGCGATACGGTTAATCAGGCGTAAATTACGCCAGGCAATAAACGCCATATCCACCAACGCTAACGGGCTGACGGCGATCATCAGAGTCGATTCCGCGGCGAAACGGCTAATCTCACGTCGCGCCTGCGCGTCAAGTACCGGCTGTACCAGATTCGCATACAAACCGACGATTTCCCTGTCGTTTTGCGTTTCGTGAATAGCGGCATACCAACGTTGTAATGCCGGATGTGATTGATCAATCCCCGCCTGCTGCGCCAGTTTTTCGCAAAATGCGCGACCTTTCCCGACGCTATGGCTATGTAACAGTTCACGCGCTTCATCGCGTTCATGCGCCCGCTGGCGCAAGCGCCATAATCGCCGCCACTCCGTGACCACCGATCCCACGCCAGCGCCAATGATCAGCGCGCCTGCGGCACAGCCGCCTAAAGCGACCCAGTCCTGAGTTTGCCAGGCATTCATTGTCCACTGTACGCCTTGCCCGACCACGCTCGCGCCAAACAGCGCCAGCCCTCCCATCACCATTTTACGCCACAGGCTGCGTTTGGGGCGCAGCGCGGCATCGACCGCCGCTTCTGCCACGCCTTCGTCTTCCGGGCGCTCATCGATAGCCGCAGGCGCAAATGTACGCGACTCCGCTTCGCTGAAAGTTTGCTGCGCTTTGAAGGCCGACGTAGGCTCCTCCTTTAGCGGTTCTGCAAAATCAATACGCGGTTTTAACGGTTCGCTCATCGCAGCTTATCTCCTATTAAAAACTCCAGCGCAGCGTCCAGACGAATATGCGGTAACGGTTTATCAACATCCATCACCTGCGGACGAAAGGCTTCGAACTGAAAGCCCTGCTTATCCCAAAACGCTTGTCCCGGCAAACGCGAAGGCACTTCGCCGGGGTACACGGTTAACGGCGCGCCGTCACTCAAACGGTTTCCACGTAAAGCCGGGATTTTTTCGCCGTTGACCTCAATCACGCCGCTGGTGGTCGCCTGTACCGACGCCAGCCCCAGGCAATCCATACTGATGCCTTCAAACGCGGCATTTTGCCAGGCATCCTGAATAAGCTGCTGGAGCAAGGCCACCATATTGGCATGTTGGTCGAGGGTGACATGGTCGGCTTTCGTCGCGGCGAACAGCAATTTATCAATCACCGGCGAAAACAAACGACGAAACAGAGTCCGCTGGCCATAGTGAAAACTTTGCATCAGCTGCGTTAAGGCGAGACGCATATCATTAAACGCCTGCGGCCCGCTATTAAGCGGTTGCAGACAGTCGACCAGCACAATCTGGCGATCAAAGCGTAGAAAATGATTTTTGTAGAACCCTTTGACCACTTTTTCGCAATAGTAGTTAAAGCGTTCGCGCAGCATTCCAGCGTTGGTCTGCTTATCCGCCTGCGCCAGTTTTGACTCGCCGAAGGCGTCCACATCCGGCCACGGGAAAAACTGCAACGCTGGCGCACCCGCCATATCGCCCGGCAAAACAAACCGTCCAGGCTGAATAAAGTGCAATCCCTGCGATTTACACTGATGCAAATAATCCGTCCAGGCGGCGGCAATCTCCGCCAGCCGATTTTCATCGGCGGGCGCCAGCGGATCGAGCCCGTCGCAAAGTTGCCGCCATTTTGCGGCCCACTCAGCGCGTTGCCCTTGTAACAAGCCGTTCATCTGACGGGACCAGCTTAAATAATCCTGAGCCAGCATGGGCAGATCGAGTAACCATTCCCCTGGATAGTCCACAATCTCCAGATACAATGTCGAGGTATCTTTAAAATGGCGCAGCAGCGAGTCGTTGGAGCGATAGCGCAACGCCAGCCGAATCTCACTGACGCCGCGCGTCGGTGTGGGCCATGCGGGAGGATTGCCATAAAGCTGAAGTATCCCCTCATCGTAGGTAAAACGGGGAATACCAAAATCACGTTGAGGCACGCGCTTTACGCCAAGCAGGCGTTCTTCGCGTACCGCGCTGAGCAACGGTAAGCGCGCGCCCGCGTGGACATTAAGCAACTGGTTAACCATCGCCGTGATAAACGCTGTTTTACCGCTGCGGCTCAACCCGGTTACGGCAAGACGCAAATGCCTGTCTACCCCACGATTGACCAGCGCGTTGAGTTCAGTTTTAAGTCGCTTCATTGACATCCTGTTGAGCCTGAAGAGAAGAAAAAATAATAACGAGCCTGCGTTATAGATATGTGCAAAAACGTTATTATCAACTACCCGGAGAGATCAACAACGGCGCATTAAGCGCCGCGGTTAGTATGAGTATTGAGCAATAGATTATCTATTTTTTTACTTTCGGCATATCAAGACGACTGATGCCGCCCATATTCATCGCGTGCGTATACCCCATATCAAGCAACATTTGTTTTGCCATGCCCGACTGTCGTCCGGAGTTGCAATATAACTTTACCGTATCGTTCCTGTCTGGAACTACCGTTTCGATATGAGATTTAATCTCCTTCAATGGGATATTAATCGCGCCCTGAATATGCTCACGCTGATATTGTTCCGGAATGCGGACATCTATCCAGTATTCTGCGGCATAAAGCGGCATGGCTACGAATAACGCTAACGCAAATATTCCTTTTTTCAACATACTTCCGTCCTGACACGTAATGTATTTCGCACACACTATACGCCAGAGCTTAACGAAATATTATGACCAGACTCGCTATTTGTAACGCTGCGAAATTTTATTCGCCGCCTTACGAAGTACTGGCTCCAGCGCAAACGCCAGCAACATTTTTAGCGGACGACGGGCGACGGATTTTACCGCCCATCCCGCCACGCCGGCAGGCCCGTAGCGTAACGCGGTCAACAGAACCAGCTTACCTGCTATTTTGAAGCCGGGCTTCACCTTCTGCCCGGCGCGT
Organism: Salmonella sp. SAL00672; assembly: GCF_046552175.1. Taxonomy (NCBI): domain Bacteria; kingdom Pseudomonadati; phylum Pseudomonadota; class Gammaproteobacteria; order Enterobacterales; family Enterobacteriaceae; genus Salmonella; species Salmonella sp. SAL00672. The sequence goes on from NZ_JBGDUQ010000001.1 coordinate 553,238, forward strand.
TGCCAGCGAGTATTCATCTTCACCTTCCCGATATATCACTTAAAGTTGACGGAAACGACTACGCAATGTGAACGTATCTGACGTGACGTAGCGTTCCATTTCTCGCAAACGCTTTTCGCCTGCGGCAAGCTCTCTGTCTACGGTATCCAGCAGTTCACCGCTGGTCGGCTGCGGTTTGCCTGCGGCCAGATTATCCGGCATAGGGTCCAGCACAAAGGACAGGACGATATAGGCCACTACGGTAAAAAACGCCAGCCCAAAGAAAATCGACAGCACGACCAGAATACGCACCAGTTTTACCGGTACATCAAGGTAGTCGGCGATCCCGGCGCAAACGCCACGCACCATGCCCTTTTGCGGCATACGCCATAGTTTTTTATTCAGATTGATTCCACCCATTAGCGCTCTCTCCAGTTCGGATGCTCTGCATCAAGAATGTCTTCCAGCGCCTGAATGCGCTCGCGCATACGTTGCGCGTCGTCTGTGAGTTGCAGTAAGCGTTGCTGCTCGCTTTGCGACAGTTCTCCCCGACCGGCGCGGTTGCTGTAATGCAGCCACAGCCAAATCGGTAACACAAACAACACAAAAATGGTTAACGGGATGGCCAGAAATAGCGCGCTCATGCGTTCTCCTTACACCTAAAGCTGATGAGCGACGGCGCGTATCGGCGCCGCCATTGTCATTATTGATTATCTTGCTTCATTTTGGCTTTCAACTGCGCCAGCTGCTCGCTGATTTCATCATCGGCTTTCAGGTTGGCAAACTGTTGGTCCAGCGATTGCTGCTTACCAAAACGATGGCTTTCCGCTTCCGCTTCCATTTGATCGATACGACGTTCAAAGGATTCAAACCGCGCCATGGCTTCATCCAGTTTGCCGCTGTCAAGCTGACGACGGACATCGCGGGAAGAACTTGCCGCCTGATGACGCAGCATCAGCGCCTGCTGGCGAGCGCGTGTTTCGCTGAGTTTGTTTTCCAGCTCGCCAATCTCTTTCTTCATGCGCGCCAGCGTGTCATCCACCAGCGTGACTTCCTGTTCAAGCGTAGCAATTAAATCGGTCAGCTTTTGTTTTTCAATCAATGCGGCGCGCGCCAGATCGTCTTTATCTTTGCGCAGAGCCAGTTCCGCTTTTTCCTGCCACTCGGTCTGCTGAGTCGTGGCCTGTTCAATACGACGGGATAACTGTTTCTTTTCCGCTAAAGCACGCGCGGAGTTCGAGCGAACCTCCACCAGCGTATCTTCCATCTCCTGAATCATCAGGCGCACCAGCTTCTGCGGATCTTCCGCTTTTTCCAACAACGCATTGATATTGGCGTTCACGATGTCGGCAAAACGAGAAAAAATACCCATAATTCAATCCTCACATAATGTTCTGATAACGGGCGATGCCCTGCTACATGATTAATACAATTTGCGTGCCAACTTTTCATATCACTGATAATAAAGAAATTGTTTCGTTTTACCTCGCCAGCAAAAAAGGATAAAGTGGTGAAAAACACTAACAAGTGGCGATTTTCATCATGGCTGAATTTAAAGATAACCTGCTCGGCGAGGCAAACCGTTTTCTTGAAGTACTGGAACAAGTCTCCCGGCTCGCGCCGCTGGATAAGCCAGTGCTGATTATTGGCGAACGCGGGACGGGTAAAGAACTTATCGCCAATCGCCTGCACTATCTCTCTTCACGCTGGCAGGGGCCGCTTATCTCGCTTAACTGCGCAGCGCTTAACGAAAATCTGCTGGACTCCGAACTGTTTGGTCATGAAGCGGGTGCTTTTACCGGGGCGCAAAAACGCCATCCCGGTCGCTTTGAACGCGCCGATGGCGGCACGCTGTTTTTGGATGAACTGGCGACAGCGCCGATGCTGGTACAGGAAAAGCTGCTGCGGGTGATTGAATATGGCGAGCTAGAGCGCGTCGGCGGCAGCCAGCCGTTACAGGTTAATGTGCGATTAGTATGCGCCACTAATGCCGATTTACCCGCCATGGTGAAGGAAGGGACATTTCGTGCCGATCTGCTCGACAGGCTGGCTTTTGACGTTGTACAACTGCCGCCGCTGCGCGAACGTCAAAGCGATATTATGCTGATGGCCGAGCATTTTGCTATTCAGATGTGTCGTGAGCTACGTCTGCCCTTATTTCCCGGTTTTACCGATCGGGCAAAAGAAACGTTGTTGCATTACGCCTGGCCGGGTAATGTCCGCGAGCTGAAAAACGTAGTCGAACGTTCAGTGTATCGCCACGGCAGCAGTGAACATCCTTTGGATGAAATTGTTATCGATCCTTTTCAACGCCATTCCGCCGAACCGCCCACGCCCGCCCTGCCAGCGGCATCCGCCACGCCTGACCTGCCGCTCAAGTTGCGGGAGTTTCAACTGCAACAGGAAAAAGCGCTGCTGCAACGTAGCTTACAACAGGCGAAATTTAACCAGAAACGAGCCGCCGATTTGCTGGCACTCACCTACCACCAGTTTCGCGCCTTGCTTAAAAAGCATCAGCTTTAGCTATTTCTCCGGCTAATTGACGACATTTACGCCAGTTATCCACCGACATTTTTACGTGGCGGGCCGAAGTGCGATACACTTTGCAAATTGAACTTCAAAAACTTAACTATTATGCGCCTGGTTTTATCGTCTCTGATCGTGATAGCGGGTCTACTGAGTAGTCAGGCTACGGCTGCGGCTGCGCCCGAACAAACTGCGAGTGCAGATATTCGCGATAGCGGCTTTGTGTATTGTGTCAGCGGGCAGGTCAACACCTTTAATCCGCAAAAAGCGAGCAGCGGCCTCATCGTCGATACCCTGGCCGCCCAGTTATATGACCGCCTGTTGGATGTCGATCCCTATACTTATCGTTTAGTCCCAGAGCTGGCAGAAAGCTGGGAAGTGCTGGATAACGGGGCAACGTACCGTTTTCACCTGCGCCGCGACGTTTCCTTTCAAAAAACAGCCTGGTTTACGCCGACCCGAAAACTCAATGCTGATGATGTCGTCTTTACCTTTCAGCGGATTTTCGATCGTCGACATCCGTGGCATAACATCAACGGCAGTAGCTTCCCCTACTTTGATAGCCTACAGTTCGCCGACAATGTAAAAAGCGTGCGTAAGCTGGACAATAACACCGTTGAGTTTCGCCTGACGCAGCCAGACGCCTCCTTTTTATGGCATCTGGCCACACACTACGCTTCCGTCATGTCCGCTGAGTACGCCGCGCAGCTTAGCCGAAAAGATCGTCAGGAACTGCTAGACCGCCAACCGGTCGGCACCGGGCCTTTCCAGCTTTCGGAGTACCGTGCCGGACAGTTTATTCGTCTCCAGCGCCACGATGGGTTTTGGCGCGGCAAACCGCTGATGCCGCAAGTGGTAGTGGATTTAGGCTCCGGCGGTACCGGGCGTTTATCGAAATTACTGACCGGTGAATGCGATGTTCTGGCCTGGCCCGCCGCCAGCCAGCTAACTATTTTACGCGACGATCCGCGTTTACGTCTGACGTTGCGCCCGGGGATGAATATCGCCTATCTGGCCTTTAACACCGATAAGCCGCCGTTGAATAATCCCGCAGTGCGCCATGCGCTGGCCTTATCGATCAACAACCAGCGTCTGATGCAGTCGATTTATTACGGCACGGCGGAAACCGCAGCCTCCATTTTACCGAGAGCCTCATGGGCTTACGATAACGATGCCAAAATTACGGAGTACAATCCGCAAAAATCGCGCGAACAGCTAAAAGCGCTGGGCATTGAGAATCTTACGCTGCATCTCTGGGTGCCGACCAGTTCTCAGGCCTGGAACCCAAGTCCGCTAAAAACGGCGGAGCTTATTCAGGCGGATATGGCGCAGGTTGGCGTAAAAGTGGTCATTGTGCCGGTTGAAGGTCGTTTTCAGGAGGCGCGCCTGATGGATATGAATCACGATCTGACCTTATCCGGCTGGGCCACGGACAGCAACGATCCGGATAGCTTTTTCAGACCACTGTTAAGCTGTGCGGCCATCAATTCGCAAACCAATTTCGCCCACTGGTGTAACCCTGAATTTGACAGCGTGCTGCGTAAAGCACTGTCGTCGCAGCAGTTGGCTTCGCGCATAGAAGCATATGAGGAAGCGCAGAATATCCTGGAGAAAGAGCTGCCGATACTGCCGCTGGCATCATCACTACGCCTGCAGGCTTACCGCTACGATATTAAAGGGCTGGTGTTAAGCCCGTTCGGCAATGCGTCTTTTGCCGGCGTCTCCCGCGAAAAACACGAAGAGGTGAAAAAACCATGATTATCTTCACCCTGCGTCGGTTATTGCTGTTGCTGGTGACGCTCTTCTTCCTGACCTTTATCGGCTTTAGCCTGAGCTATTTTACGCCGCACGCGCCGCTACAAGGCGCATCATTATGGAATGCCTGGATTTTCTGGTTCAACGGTCTGCTGCACTGGGACTTTGGCGTGTCCAGCATTAACGGCCAGCTGATCTCCGAACAGCTTAAAGAGGTGTTTCCCGCCACGATGGAGCTGTGCATTCTCGCCTTTGGTTTTGCGTTGATGGTCGGCATCCCGGTCGGGATGCTGGCTGGCGTGACGCGTAGCAAATGGCCGGATCGTTTTATCAGCGCGCTGGCGCTATTAGGTTTCTCAATTCCGGTTTTCTGGCTGGCGCTTCTGCTCACACTGTTCTTTTCGCTCACGCTGGGGTGGCTGCCGGTATCCGGGCGATTTGACCTGCTTTATGAAGTTAAACCGGTTACCGGTTTCGCCATCATTGATGCCTGGATTTCAGATTCGCCATGGCGCGATGAAATGGTAATGAGCGCCATACGGCATATGGTTTTACCGGTGCTCACGCTTTCCGTCGCGCCGACCACAGAAGTGATCCGCCTGATGCGAATCAGCACTATTGAGGTCTACGATCAGAACTACGTTAAAGCGGCGGCCACGCGCGGCTTGTCGCGCTTTACGATTTTACGCCGTCACGTGTTGCATAATGCGCTGCCGCCGGTCATTCCCCGTCTTGGTCTGCAGTTTTCAACCATGTTAACGCTGGCGATGATTACCGAAATGGTTTTCAGCTGGCCTGGGCTGGGACGATGGTTAATTCACGCCATTCGTCAGCAGGACTATGCCGCTATTTCCGCTGGCGTGATGGTCATTGGGTCGCTGGTTATTGTGGTCAATGTGATTTCCGATATTTTGGGTGCTATGGCTAACCCTCTGAAATATAAGGAATGGTATGCCTTACGATAGCGTATACAGCGAAAAGCGCCCGCCAGGCACCCTGCGCACTGCCTGGCGTAAATTTTATAGCGACGCGCCTGCGATGGTGGGTCTGTATGGATGCGCCGGTCTGGCGTTGCTGTGTATTTTTGGCGGCTGGATCGCGCCCTATGGTATCGATCAGCAATTTCTGGGCTATCAGCTACTGCCACCCTCCTGGTCACGCTATGGCGAAGTCTCCTTTTTTCTGGGGACTGACGATCTGGGGCGCGATGTGCTGAGCCGCCTGTTAAGCGGCGCGGCGCCCACGGTCGGCGGCGCGTTTATCGTAACGCTGGCGGCTACGCTATGTGGATTAGTCCTCGGCGTAGTGGCAGGCGCGACGCACGGTTTACGCTCTGCCGTGCTGAACCATATTCTGGACACGCTGCTTTCCATCCCTTCGCTCTTGCTGGCGATTATCGTCGTGGCATTTGCCGGCCCACATCTGTCACACGCGATGTTTGCCGTCTGGCTGGCCCTGTTGCCGCGAATGGTACGTTCCGTCTACAGCATGGTGCATGATGAACTGGAAAAAGAGTACGTCATTGCCGCCCGTCTGGATGGCGCGACAACGCTGAATATTCTGTGGTTCGCCATTTTACCGAATATTACCGCCGGTCTGGTCACCGAAATTACCCGGGCGCTGTCGATGGCGATTCTGGACATCGCCGCGCTGGGATTTTTAGATCTCGGCGCGCAGCTTCCCTCTCCTGAATGGGGCGCCATGTTGGGGGATGCGCTGGAGCTAATCTATGTCGCGCCGTGGACCGTTATGCTACCCGGCGCGGCGATAACGCTCAGTGTTTTACTGGTAAACCTGCTCGGAGATGGGATTCGTCGTGCGATTATTGCGGGGGTGGAATAATGCCGTTACTGGATATCCGCAATCTCACCATTGAATTTAAAACCAGCGAAGGTTGGGTAAAAGCGGTCGATCGCGTCAGTATGACATTAAGCGAAGGTGAAATTCGCGGCCTGGTAGGTGAATCGGGTTCCGGAAAGAGCTTGATTGCTAAAGCTATTTGCGGCGTCGCGAAAGACAACTGGCGAGTCACTGCCGACCGTATGCGTTTTGATGATATCGATCTGCTGCGCCTCTCCTCACGTGAACGGCGTAAGCTGGTCGGACATAATGTGTCGATGATCTTCCAGGAGCCGCAGTCGTGCCTTGATCCTTCCGAACGCGTCGGCCGCCAGTTAATGCAAAATATTCCCGCCTGGACCTATAAAGGCCGCTGGTGGCAGCGTTTAGGCTGGCGTAAACGGCGTGCAATTGAATTACTGCACCGGGTGGGAATTAAAGATCATAAAGACGCGATGCGCAGTTTTCCCTATGAACTGACCGATGGCGAGTGTCAGAAAGTTATGATCGCTATCGCGCTGGCGAATCAACCGCGACTCCTGATCGCTGATGAACCCACCAACTCAATGGAACCGACGACGCAGGCGCAAATTTTTCGCCTGCTGACCCGACTGAATCAAAACAGTAATACCACCATTCTGTTGATTAGCCACGACCTGCAAATGCTGAGTCAGTGGGCTGACAAAATCAACGTTTTATACTGCGGCCAGACGGTAGAAACCGCGCCAAGTAAAGATCTGGTGACGACGCCACATCATCCTTATACGCAGGCGCTTATCCGTGCGATTCCGGATTTTGGCAGCGCGATGCCGCATAAAAGCCGTCTCAATACGCTGCCGGGCGCGATCCCGCTACTGGAGCAGTTACCGATAGGTTGTCGTCTGGGGCCGCGCTGCCCTTACGCGCAACGAGAATGCATTATCACGCCACGCTTAACCGGCGCGAAAAATCATCTCTATGCCTGTCATTTTCCGCTGAATATGGAGAGAGAGTGATATGGTGGAAACTCTGCTTGAAGTGCGCAACCTGAGTAAAACCTTTCGCTACCGGACAGGATGGTTTCGCCGCCAGACCGTCGACGCCGTGAAACCATTAAGCTTTACGCTTCGTGAGCGTCAGACCCTGGCCATTATCGGCGAAAACGGTTCCGGCAAATCCACGCTGGCAAAGATGCTGGCCGGCATGATTGAACCCACCAGCGGCGAGCTTCTTATTGACGATCATCCCCTGCATTACGGCGACTATTCGTTTCGAAGCCAACGTATTCGAATGATTTTTCAGGACCCCTCAACGTCACTGAATCCACGTCAACGTATTTCGCAGATCCTTGACTTCCCCCTGCGCCTTAATACCGATCTGGAGCCGGAACAGCGGCGCAAACAGATTGTCGAGACGATGCGTATGGTGGGGCTATTGCCCGATCACGTGAGCTACTACCCGCATATGCTGGCGCCGGGGCAGAAACAGCGTCTGGGCCTGGCCCGCGCGCTGATTTTACGCCCTAAAGTCATTATCGCGGACGAAGCGCTGGCTTCGCTTGATATGTCCATGCGCTCGCAGCTCATCAATCTGATGCTTGAATTGCAGGAAAAGCAAGGCATCTCCTATATCTATGTCACGCAGCATATCGGCATGATGAAGCATATTAGCGATCAGGTATTAGTGATGCATCAGGGGGAAGTGGTTGAACGCGGCAGCACCGCCGATGTGCTCGCCTCTCCGCTACATGAGCTTACCCGCCGTTTAATCGCAGGCCATTTTGGCGAGGCGCTGACCGCTGACGCATGGCGAAAGGATCGCTAAGCGAAACAAATACCCTCAGTTCGATTCTCTGAGGGTGTTCATGCGACTGCCCAACAGCAATGTTTCAACCTCTTCTAACGCAACGGAAGGAAATAACGAGCCCTGGGTTGCCCAAATGCCTGCCGTTTTTAACACCGGCAAATAGCGTGTGTTTTCCTGGCCCCCCACCACGATCTTGTCACAATAACGCCGGATATGTTTGACAAGCAGCGGAAACGTCATTTTTTCAATTTGTGAGACAAAAAAGCTGCGATCAAGTTTTACGCCGCTAAAACACCCGCAAACTAATGGCGCAGCAGTTGCATTCCCTACGCCCAGGTCGCCCAGCCATAATGGATTAGGTTGCTTATGAAGCGCGTGTATTAAAGGATCGATTAAGGCGTTATCTTGACATGAAAAATGTTCAGCGACCTGCAGCTCCACAAATAGCATGGCGTGTAGTAATGCGCGAATATCTTTATCCTGAAGGACAAGCTGCGCCATACCCCGATCAATATTTACGATACAGAATAGGCCGTGGCGTAGAAACCAGCCATGTTTGGCCGCGATTGTCCGCAACAGATCAAGCAGAAAACGGCGCTTCTGCGAATTGTCCCATGACGAGATAACAAACTCAGGGTGTAGCGGACGAGCGGGCGACGATGCAAAATGGGTAGTGATTTCGACACCCAGTAAATCCCCCTCCATTGCCCTTATCGGCTCTGCCATAAAAAAATAGCGCATGTGACCACTCCACTTGATCTTAACTCCCTGATAATGCGCTTTTAACGCAAATCAATCAATAAAAACGATCAATATATAAAAAATGATCGAAAAAAACAATATATGTTAACTTCATGATAACTTGCTAATTTTATGTTTTGAGAATGTTCTTCTATTGCTATAAGGAAATTTACATACTACGCCGAACAACGCTAATACGACGGCATGAGACCATCCGTAAAGCCAGGTTTTTCTTGTCAGGCAGAGGGGAAAAATCAAGGCGAGTTAATGGTGTTACACCATTGCGAGGCATTTCACCCACTATGGCAGCGCGGCATCGCCAACCCTAATGGCGAGTTGCATCTCCGCTGCAGGCTGTCCAGATCCCCCGAACGACCTTTAAACGAATAGCAACTCTCAATAATTGATCGGTAAATCTGTAGCGAATGAGCCCCGGCGATTCGCAGAAAAGAACGGAACTAAATGCTATTTTTTTAATTCATTCTTTAATACTTTAGCCACAAGAGTCCCCTCCTCAGGCGCGGCTAGTTTAAAACGTCTTCCTGGCGCAGGTGTCTGTTCTTCCTCTCCGATTAACGCATCAAGATCCGTAATAAGTGACTTATAATATTCAACATCTTCAGTATTTCCTTCGGTCTCGGCCCGCTTTAATTTTATCATGTGATGGGCCTTAATTTGCTCTTCCAGTTGCCTTGTTGCAAGAGAAACGCTTCGCTGTTGCCGTGATTCTTGTGACAACACGATTTGATCGCCATCCACAAAGAAAAGAACCCCCTCTTTAACCAGAATATTACCTAAGATATTTATATCATGCATATAAACCCCCCGGGATTTAAGAAGCGCCTCCGCCATTCGATAGTTATCTTCATCTTCAACATCGAACTCCTGACCTTCAATATATTTTGAAACTAAAACCGTAACGTCTTTACCATTAATATTCATGATGGCCGAACGAGAAAAATTCTTGTCGCCATTGGCCATATTCAAATACTTACTGACACGCTCAGGATGACAATTACGATGTTCCTGAGAGTTAACATCCACTTTTATTCCCCGCTCATTAACTGGAATCTTAACAACAAAGTCATCATGTAACCGATAGACTGTCCCATAACTTCCGCTACCTATTTTATTTTTTTCAATATCACGCATGCGAATATTTTTCTGAAACTCCGGCGAGTTAATAAACGCCTCTATTGCCGCTGGTTGTGATGCATCCGTCTGATCAATAGCGCCGCTCTCATAACCAGACGCCGTGGCGGGCGTGGTCAGGAAGTCTATCAAACGTTGCTCAAAAGCCTCATAGATTCCATTACTACCTGCCTCGCTCGGCGGTAGATTATCATTACCCAAAGCGGCAAGCGTAATTTCCCCGTTATTATAATTAAACATCGTTTCTTTTAAAAAATCGACGCAACGTTCAGAACACTCCGTCTCGGTCACTAATACTCCATCGTAAAACATCTGTAGTAGTAACATATTTTCTTGATGTGCTAATACCTCTACAGTGTATTTATCCATTGTTTCAGGTCTGGAGGCATCAATAAGTTTAATATATCCAAGAAGGGGGCGCCATCGTGTACAGTCTTCATCTCGCCTCGAAAATGGTCCTGGAGAGAAAGGCCCTTTAATATCGGGATGCTCTTTTTTTTGGCACAGTAGATTATAGATTTCTCTATAATCAGAAATTAAACTTCGCCTGGTAAATATATTCCTGAAAAAATCTATAAATTTCTCACACGTTGAAAAAACATGCTCTCTTTTATTATCGATGATATCTCTTAAATACCTTTCTGATATCTGGCAACTATGATTTCCGATATGAAATGTAAACGGCATATGTCTCATCCTCTGAAAATTTATTATAATACACATGCAAACATATAAAAACCTGGTTTGTAACTACTGTAATCACCTGATTTCCAAAATTTTTCATATTCAGTATTACTCTGCATCAATAAATAGAGAAAACCTTCAGCGCTTAAAAAAGAAATTATTTTTGTTAAGCATTTGCTGGTTAAAATTACATGTCCATAACATCGCTAATAGGTGAGGTAAACCATTTGGATGAATATTCAGGCTTCCTACAGAACCTTTATTTGTCTGGTGGAAAGCGCATCGCTATCGTACTTGCTATCCGTCCCGGTGTCTCTGGTTGGATGAGGCGAACCTTACACCAGCTGGTATACTGCACCGTAGGGCCTGTCCCATTAGACTCTTTGATTTGCCAGTTTGGCCCTGGGGAGTGCTCAAAATCCTCAGGGACTTCGTTACCGTGTGGTTTTAGAACGTCACCTGCCGGAGATAGCGGCGGAAAAATAGCGTGACACACGGGGCCAGGAGTGGGATATAATTTCAGACTAATTTCGAATAATGTTGAAAAGTTGCTGTTAACCATTGTTCGTAAAAGCAAAAAATAAGCAATGACTATAAGGATTAAAGCTATGGGTTTTCTTTCCGGTAAGCGCATTCTGGTCACTGGCGTGGCCAGTAAACTGTCCATCGCCTACGGTATCGCACAGGCGATGCACCGCGAAGGAGCTGAACTGGCGTTCACCTACCAGAACGACAAACTGAAAGGCCGCGTAGAAGAATTTGCTGCCCAGCTGGGTTCCAGCATCGTTTTACCGTGTGATGTCGCTGAAGATGCCAGCATTGACGCTATGTTTGCGGAGCTGGGTAACGTTTGGCCGAAATTTGACGGTTTCGTACACTCGATTGGTTTCGCGCCTGGCGATCAGCTGGACGGCGATTATGTTAATGCGGTTACCCGCGAAGGCTTTAAAATCGCTCACGATATTAGCTCTTACAGCTTTGTTGCCATGGCGAAAGCCTGCCGCACCATGCTGAATCCGGGTTCTGCGCTGTTGACCTTGTCTTATCTGGGAGCGGAGCGCGCCATCCCGAACTACAATGTCATGGGTCTGGCGAAAGCCTCTCTGGAAGCCAACGTGCGTTATATGGCAAATGCAATGGGGCCGGAAGGCGTTCGCGTCAACGCCATCTCTGCGGGTCCAATCCGCACGCTGGCGGCGTCCGGTATTAAAGACTTCCGTAAAATGCTGGCGCATTGTGAAGCCGTTACGCCAATTCGTCGCACCGTGACCATTGAAGATGTGGGTAACTCAGCGGCGTTTCTGTGTTCCGATCTCTCGGCAGGCATTTCTGGCGAAGTCGTCCATGTTGACGGCGGGTTCAGCATTGCGGCAATGAATGAACTGGAACTGAAGTAAGCGCATTAAGTTTATTAGCGGGCGGCACGGCTGTGCTGCCCCATTCCCCTCACTCACCGCTCATCTCGTTATATAGCGTTCTGATATTTGTTATCACCTAACAATCTTTCATCCCTTTCCCGCATACGCCAGGATAATCCAGCATAAACGATCCGACGCCGAATCATTATCGATCGCCATTTCATCCTCGGGAAACCCTATGGAACAATGCCGAAAAGCGGGTAAAAGCCACTGGTATCATGAAACACAATCCACTATGTCGTCACAACCCCCGCTTTCGCTGATGCCGGAAGCCGCGTATGTTAACGATCGTTTTTTACTGGATTTAACGGTAGCAGAAACCGCGTTGACGCCTTTTGAGTCATGGTTAAAGCCCGCTCGCCAGTTGGCGGATGTCTTATTTCCCCGCACGGTTCTCAACGACCGGCTTCATACGTTTAGCACCTATGAACGTATGAGCACCGCGCTGACCGCCGCTCAGGTATTTGGGGTTCAGCGTTTGTGCCGCCATTATGCCGCGCGTCTGGCGCCGCTACCTGGCCCTGACGCCTCAAGAGAGAGCAATCAACGGCTGGCGCAAATTACGCAATACGCTCGTCAGCTTGCCGGCTCCCCCTCCGTTATCAATACGCGAGCCCGCGAACAGCTTGCAGAGGTGGGATTAACCGCCCGGGATACCGTACTCATCAATCAGATCATTGGGTTTATCGGTTTTCAGGCGCGGGTAGCGGCGATATTTCAGGCGTTTTGCCGTCTGCCCGTGCGCGAACTGCCCGGCCAGGAGATGCAGCGCTTTGCCAGGGCCGCGCGGTTTCAAAACCCCCAGACGATATGGCGGCCCGCCGCCAGTCTGGTAGAATATCCTCCAGCCCATACCAAAGTTCGGCGGCAATATTCGTCTTCACAATGCCAAATGATGGCGCCGGTACTCATGCGCGATCCGTCTTCATTCGCGTTACTCGAACGCATACTGACCAGCACATTACACACTGCATCGCCCCCTTCTTTACTTCCACTTATCACGCTCCTCACATCACGTATCAACGGCAGCGCCGCCTGCTTTAACGAACAGGCAACCCAACCTGGCGCGTGGCGTCGCGCTGTCATCACGTTACGCCAGGAAGACGACGACATCGCTCGTTGGGAACTTGAGCCTGCGCTGACACAGGCGATACAATGGCTCACCAGAGCGCCCGATCGCTTTAGCGCCGCGCATTTTTTCCCGCTACTCACCAGGGGAGTTTCATCGGAGCAGGCCATTAATATGTTAGGCTGGTGCGGCGTGTGCGGATGGTTAAATCGTTTAAAAATCGCGTTGGGCGAAACCTATTAACTCATCCATTACTGAAAGAGCGCTTGCTGCGCCAGGCAGAATCGCGTAAAACTGTCAGCCGCTCTTTTGGCTACGAAAATAGACGAATATGTTTCAGGACAACCCGCTGCTAGCGCAGCTTAAACAGCAACTGCATTCCCAGACGCCGCGCGCTGAAGGGGTCGTAAAAGCCACGGAAAAAGGCTTTGGCTTCCTTGAGGTTGACGCGCAAAAAAGCTATTTCATTCCTCCGCCGCAGATGAAAAAAGTGATGCATGGCGATCGTATCGTCGCGGTCATCCACACGGAAAAAGAACGTGAGTCTGCCGAGCCGGAAGAACTGATCGAACCGTTCCTGACGCGTTTTGTGGGAAAAGTTCAGGGTAAAAATGACCGCCTGTCCATCGTGCCGGATCATCCGTTGCTGAAAGACGCGATTCCCTGCCGCGCCGCGCGCGGCGTTCAGCATGAGTTCAAAGAAGGTGACTGGGCGGTTGCCGAAATGCGCCGCCATCCGCTTAAAGGCGACCGTTCGTTTTACGCCGATTTAACGCAGTACATCACCTTTGCCGACGATCACTTTGTTCCCTGGTGGGTTACGCTTGCCCGCCACAACCTGGAAAAAGAAGCGCCGAACGGCGTAGCGACGGAGATGCTGGACGAAGGGCTGGAGCGCCAGGATCTGACCGCGCTGAATTTCGTCACTATCGATAGCGCCAGCACTGAAGATATGGATGACGCGCTTTATGCTGAGGAATTAGCGGACGGCAGACTCCAGCTTACGGTGGCTATCGCCGATCCTACCGCCTGGATTGCCGAAGGCAGTAAGCTGGATAACACAGCGAAAATTCGCGCCTTCACCAACTACCTGCCGGGCTTCAATATTCCTATGCTGCCGCGTGAGCTGTCTGACGATCTGTGTTCGCTGCGCGCCAACGAAGTGCGTCCGGCGCTCGCCTGTCGCATGATAATCGCCGCGGACGGCACCATTGACGATGATATCGCCTTTTTTGCGGCCACCATCGAATCGAAGGCCAAGCTGGCGTACGACAATGTCTCCGACTGGCTGGAAAATAACGGCACCTGGCAGCCGGATAACGAAGGCATTGCCCAGCAGATTCGTCTGTTGCACCGTATTTGTCTAAGCCGCAGTGAGTGGCGTCATCATCATGCGTTAGTTTTTAAAGACCGCCCGGATTACCGCTTTGTGCTTGGCGAAAAAGGCGAAGTACTGGATATTGTGGCGGAACCGCGCCGTATCGCTAACCGTATCGTAGAAGAGTCGATGATCGCCGCTAACCTTTGCGCCGCGCGCGTACTGCGCGATAAGCTCGGTTTCGGTATTTACAACGTACATACGGGCTTCGATCCCGCGAATGCCGACGCGCTGGCCGCGCTGCTGAAAACGCATGGTCTGCATGTCGATGCCGAAGAGGTGCTGACGCTGGAAGGCTTCTGTAAACTGCGTCGCGAACTGGATGCGCAGCCCTCCGGTTTCCTTGACAGCCGCATTCGTCGCTTCCAGTCTTTTGCGGAAATCAGCACCGAGCCGGGGCCGCATTTCGGTCTTGGTCTTGAGGCTTATGCCACCTGGACCTCTCCCATCCGTAAGTATGGCGATATGATTAACCATCGCCTGCTGAAAGCGGTCATCAAGGGGGAGGCTATTGCGCGTCCGCAGGAAGATATCACCCAGCAAATGGCGGAACGCCGTCGCCTGAACCGCATGGCGGAGCGCGATGTCGGCGACTGGTTATATGCACGCTTCCTTAACGATAAGGCGGGGACAAATACCCGTTTCGCGGCAGAAATTATTGACGTCAGCCGCGGTGGTATGCGTGTGCGACTGGTCGATAACGGCGCTATCGCCTTTATCCCTGCCCCGTTCCTGCACGCCGTTCGCGATGAACTGGTATGCAGCCAGGAAAACGGTACGGTACAGATTAAAGGTGAGACGGTTTATAAAGTGACGGATGTCATTGATGTCACTATTGCGGAAGTTCGCATGGAAACCCGCAGCATTATTGCCCGACCGGCAGCGTAACCACGCTTAGCTCGCTCAACGGCCTTTGCTGAGAAGGCAAAGGCCGTTTCTTTTCTTCTTCTCCCTTCCGTCATGCTCTAAGTTTAATCTTATTCAAGCGCCCCATTTCTTGTTATTTTTAGCTGGCGACTATGCTTTTTCCAGAATCTGGATTACATATGAATACATAGATAAAACAATACGTTCAGCCATAATTACCCTTATTTATAACATGGCTAACCTTTCTTTTCGGGCACCTGGCGCTTAAATGGGATGGTACGCATGATGAAACAGATTCAGGAACAAACGGCGCTAAATCCCCTTCACTCTCACTGGCGTCTGGCTGATGACCGCAACGTGCTGTATCTCTCCCCGACAGGTGAAACGGATGCAGAAAAAACGGTTGAGCTATCGCCGGAGCAAGCCGGGCGTATCCGGGAAATAACGGCGATTACGTCCAGTCTGCTGATAACGTTGTTGATAGAAAAACAGGTTACCGCTGTGCACCTGGTAGGCCGTAAGATTAATAACCGTGAATGGGCTGGCAGCCTGGCAACCTGGCCTGATACGCCTGCCGTCGCGCCAACGCAGGCGCAGGAACTCTCTTTTGCCGAGCAAATCGTATCAGAAGCCAACTCAGTCATTGCGATACTGGATAGTCGGGGAAAAATCTGTCGATTTAATCGGTTATGCGAAGAGTACACGGGCTTAAAAGAGCGAGATGTAATTGGTCAAAGCGTCTTTAAATTATTTATGAGTCGCCGGGAGGCGGTTGCCTCCCGGCACTACATTGAGAATTTTTTTCGCAATGGCAATGCCTATGAAATCGAACGCTGGATAAAGACTCGTAAAGGCCAACGCCTGTTCTTATTTCGTAATAAATTTGTCCATAACGGTAGCGGAAAAAACGAAATTTTCCTGATCTGCGCAGGCACGGATATCACCGAAGAAAGGCGGACTCAGGAGCGTTTACGCATACTGGCGAATACAGACACCGTCACCGGCCTGCCCAATCGCAATGCTATTCATGAATTTATTAATCATGCTATTGCCTCGGCTGGCGAGTCGCAGGTGGGTATCGTTTATCTCGATCTGGATAACTTCAAGAAAATTAATGACGCCTATGGGCATATGTTTGGCGATCAGCTCTTACAGGCCGTTTCGCTGGCGCTGTTGAGTTGTCTGGAGGAAGATCAATTGCTGGCCAGACTGGGGGGAGATGAATTCATTGTCCTCGCTGCCCATACGTCTCAGGCCGCGCTGGAAGCAGTAGCCTCACGAATCCTTACCCGGCTGCGGCAACCGTTTCGCATTGGACTCATTGAAGTTTACACGGGATGCGCCATTGGCATTTCGTTGGCCCCCCGGCACGGACAGGACAGCGAAAGTCTCATTCGCACTGCCGACACCGCAATGTATAACGCCAAAGAAGGCGGCCGCGGTCAGTTCTGCGTTTTTTCGCCGGAAATGAATCAGCGCGTATTTGACTATCACTGGCTGGATACAAACCTGCGAAAAGCGCTGGAAAACGACCAGTTACTTATTCACTATCAGCCCAAAATTACCTGGCGCGGCGAAGTACGTAGCCTGGAAGCGCTGGTACGCTGGCAATCGCCGGAACGCGGATTAATTCCGCCGCTGGAGTTCATCTCATACGCCGAAGAGTCAGGACTCATCGTCCCGCTGGGCCGCTGGGTGATTCTGGATGTAGTTCGCCAGATTGCGAAATGGCGCGATAAGGGGATTAACTTGCGCGTAGCCGTTAACTTTTCGGCGCGACAACTGGCCGACCAGACGCTTTTTACTGCGCTTAAACAGGCTTTGTACGATCTGAATTTTGAGTATTGCCCAATCGATGTCGAGCTAACGGAAAGCTGCCTGATCGAAAACGACACGCTGGCGCTATCGGTTATCCAGCAATTTAGTCAGCTCGGCGCCCAGATTCATCTGGATGATTTTGGCACAGGGTATTCTTCGCTTTCTCAACTCGCCCGGTTCCCTATTGATGCCGTTAAACTGGATCAGGCTTTCGTCAGAGATATCCATAAGCAACCGCTGTCGCAATCTCTGGTTAGGGCGATTGTCGCGGTGGCTCAGGCGCTAAATTTACAAGTGATTGCCGAAGGTGTAGAAAATGCTAAAGAAGATGCCTTCCTGACAAAAAACGGCGTCAATGAACGACAGGGCTTTTTATTCGCCAAACCTATGCCCGCCGTTTCTTTTGAACGCTGGTACAAACGTTATCAGACGAAAAAAATGCGTTAATGGCGACGATAATAGGGAGAACAGCCTGTGCAGACAGGCATAGCCCTATTTTTCCCTTCTCTTTTCAGATTAATTTCTGCATCATGAATTGAAACCTTTTCTGACATTAAGGATGACAAACATGTCTGATATCGAAGCACAACGAATTGCCGCACGCATTGATACCGTGCTGGATATCCTTGTTGCTGGCGATTACCACTCGGCCATCAATAACCTTGAAATATTGAGAGCAGAGCTGTTAGATCAGGTTAAAGACGGTATCTCGCCATCCCAGGCTCCCGGGTCGCCCTGGGAAATCTGATAGCGATTATTTGTCCGGGATGGCCGTTAGCCCTTCCCGGCTCTCTGACTGTCTGTTGACTCCTCTTAACGTATAAAATTAATACTATGAACTCCCGACAACAATCAATTTTGCAAATGGTGGTTGATAAAGGCCAGATGAGCGTTGCTGAACTGGCGAAAATTACCGGCGTATCTGAAGTCACGATTCGTCAGGATCTGAATACCCTGGAAAAACAGAGCTATTTACGCCGTGCGCACGGTTTCGCCGTTTCGCTTGAGAGCGATGACGTAGAGACTCGCATGATGACGAACTACACGCTAAAACGCCGACTGGCGGAGTTCGCCGCCTCGCTGGTCAGTCCAGGGGAATCCGTTTTTATTGAAAATGGCAGCAGCAATGCGCTATTGGCCCGGACGCTGGCGGAACAAAAAGATGTCACGATCATCACCGTGAGCAGTTATATCGCGCATCTGCTCAAAGAAACCCCTTGCGAAGTCATTCTCCTCGGTGGAATCTATCAGAAAAAAAGTGAAAGCATGGTAGGGCCGTTGACGCGACAGTTTATCCATCAAGTGCATTTCAGCAAAGCATTTATCGGTATTGATGGCTGGCAGGCTGATACCGGCTTTACCGGACGCGATATGATGCGATCGGATGTGGTTAACGCTGTTCTGGAAAAAGGCTCAGAAGCGATTGTCCTCACCGACAGCTCCAAATTTGGCTATGTGCACCCCTATCCCCTGGGCCCGCTCTCTCGCTTCCATCGTGTCATTACGGATTCCAGAATTTCCGCCAGCGATCAAATGCAGTTAGAGCATGCAGGGCTGCTAGTCAATGTTATTGGCTCATCCGTTTAAAATATTTCCCGATGGTTTGCCCTATGGCAAATCATCCTCTCTCTAAGACTTTTCTGACATCCCAATTAAGACTATTTACCTGTTGTAACGAGCGTAACGTCGTAAAATTAATATTAGCGAAATAACAGGAAGTGACTATCACCTGCGTGATATACCCCTGCGCAATCAGGTTTTACGGAAAATCTCTTAACAGGTTTTATTTTAACTATAGTTATAGTGAGCTTAATTCCGTGAATCGTTAATTCAGGAGAGAGTATTATGTTTATGACGAGCAAAAAAATGGCCGCTGCAGTGCTGGCAATCACCGTAGCAATGTCTCTGAGCGCCTGCTCAAACTGGTCCAAGCGCGATCGCAACACGGCTATTGGCGCAGGTGCGGGGGCGTTAGGCGGCGCAGTGTTAACGGACGGCAGTACATTAGGCACCCTGGGCGGCGCGGCGGTCGGCGGCGTGATTGGTCACCAGGTTGGAAAATAATCCAGACGTTTAAATATTGAACGGCTCAAAATAATACGTTTATTCTTTTCAGGTCTGGATTACAAAAATAGACAAAGTTGACTTTTACGCCACGGTAATTTACAACCGTGGCGTTTTCATTAGCCGCCAGCTAATTTTACTTTCATTCCTTTAGCTTCCAGCAATGATTTTATCAAGTCGCGTTTATCACCCTGAATTTCAATAATCCCTTCTTTTACTGCCCCGCCACAGCCGCATTTTTTCTTCAGTTCAGCCGCCAGTTTGGTTAATTCCGCATCATTCATCTCGATACCGGTAATCAAACATACGCCTTTACCCTTACGGCCACTGGTTTGACGCTGAATGCGAACGATACCATCCCCTTTGGGACGAACCGGCGCCGTTTTAGGTTCTTCAATGCGCCCCGTCTGTGTTGAATAAACCAGACGACTATTGGAATCGCTCATTATGCCTCCCGTTTCAGTGACGCGTTAATATCCTTCAGCGTTTGCGCCGGATCTACCGATTGCGTAACCGGGCGGCCAATCACCATATAGTCGACGCCGGCGGATAATGCCTGTTCGGGCGTCATAATGCGTCGCTGGTCGCCTGCCTCGCTGCCTGCGGGCCGAATGCCCGGCGTCACCAGCTTAAATGCAGCGCCAAAGGCCTGTTTAAATCTGACAGCTTCCTGAGCGGAACAGACCACGCCATCCAGCCCGCATTGCTGCGTCAGGCGCGCCAGCCGCTCCGCATGTTCCGCCGGTGACAACGTCACGCCCAGATCGCGCAGATCGCTGGTTTCCATACTGGTCAACACGGTCACGGCAATGAGCAACGGCGCATCTTTACCGAATGGCGCCAGCGCGTCGCGCGCTGCGGCCATCATTCTCGCCCCGCCAGACGCGTGAACGTTTACCATCCAGACGCCCAGGTCTGCCGCTGCGGCGACTGCCCGGGCCGTGGTGTTGGGAATATCATGAAATTTTAGATCAAGAAAGACATCAAACCCACGTTGCTGGAGATCCCGAACGAGCTGTGGACCAAACAGCGTGAACATCTCTTTGCCCACTTTT
The DNA here is from genome assembly GCF_046552175.1 of Salmonella sp. SAL00672. Classification (NCBI taxonomy): domain Bacteria; kingdom Pseudomonadati; phylum Pseudomonadota; class Gammaproteobacteria; order Enterobacterales; family Enterobacteriaceae; genus Salmonella; species Salmonella sp. SAL00672. Next base: position 573,368 of record NZ_JBGDUQ010000001.1, read on the forward strand.
AAGCGACAATCGCGAGGATCGATTTTATCGACAAACGCCAGGGCTTTATCGCGTTCATGGTAATCCAACGCCACAACGACAGGCGATTCAGTAATAGCGCAGGAAGAAGATGAAGCAGTAAACGTCATGACCAGACCTTCTTGATGATGGGCACCGGAAGTGGCGCAAATTGGATAAACGGCGTGCATTCTACCTGCGGCGCAGGGAAATTAACAGGTTCGATTGACAACCTGATAAGCCCTGGCCGCCGATGCCAGCGTCGTTTCTAGCTTTACGTCATCAAGTATGTTGTAACTAAATTGAAGCTTTTTTTATATACTACTGCCCATCAAGTCCGCGAATAGGTTTAATGGTCGACCATGCCCGGCAGGACGGACAGTGCCAGTACAAGGTATAGGCGGTAAAACCGCATTTCTGACAACGATACCGCGGTTTACTGCGCACCTGCTCGCCAACCATATCACGCAGTACCATCAGGCTTTCTTTCGCTCGCCCTTCTTCCGCCTCGTTGAGATGGTAATCCATCAGCTTATGGAACACCCGCATGGTAGGATGTCGCTGTAGCTGACGCGTGATATAGACTTGAGCTGCGTCACTACCTTCACGTGCTTCCAGAATATCGGCAAGCATTAACTCAGCGCCAGCACCGGTATTCTCCTCAACGGCGCGACGTAAAAACTCCGCCCACTCGGCATTTTTACCGAGCTGTTGATAACAGGTTTGCAGCATCTCCAGCGTTTCGCTGACCAGCTCTTTATCCTGAACGATCACACGTTGCAGGCTTTCGACCGCTTTGGCGTAATCCCCTCTCGCCATATAAACGCGCCCCATCATGATAGACACCCGGGCGCTATTTTTATCTGCGGCGGCACCTTTTTTCAGCAACGCCATCGCGCGATCCATGTCGTCGTTGCCCATCTGCTGTAACGCTAACTCACAGTAAAAATGGGCGATTTCGATACGCTGTTTATCTTTGCCCAGTTTCACCAGCCGTTCTGCTACTTCGATCGCCTTTTGCCAGTCGCTGGTTAGCTGATAGATTTGCAAGAGCTGCTGTAACGCGCCTACGCGAAATTCCGTTTCGTCGGTAAGTTGGTTAAACATATCTTCCGCGCGGTCATATAAACCGGCGGCCATATAGTCGCGCCCCAGTTGCTGAACAGCCAGTAAACGCTGTTCATAGGTCAATGAAGCGCTTTCCATGAGCGTTTGATGAATACGAATGGCGCGATCGACTTCGCCGCGAGAGCGAAACAAATTACCGAGAGTGAGATGAGCCTCAACGGTGCCGGTATCCTCTTTAAGCATATCGAGGAACAGATCCACCGCTTTATCTTGTTGGTTACTCAGCAGGAAGTTAACCCCTGCGACATAATCGCGCGACAGGCGGTTAGCTTCATCCTGTTTTGTTTGTTGCGCACTTCTGCGACCCATATACCACCCATAGGCAGCGGCTACAGGCAACAGCAGAAATAACAACTCCAACATAAATGATTATTCCTTTACAACCGACGAATCGGCAGGGACCGCAACGTCGGTTGCTGGCGAGAGCTTGTTTTCCAGTCGTTTAATTTTACGTTCAGCGCGGGCAAGGGAAACGCGGACCCGCAGCCAGAACAGGCCGCAAATCAGCCAGCCAATCGCAAAACCGACGGCGAACAGCACAGCAAGCAACGTGGAGATACGATACTCCCCTTGCGCCAGCAGGTAGTTAAACGTCACCTGTTGATCATTCTGCGCGCCCAGCGTCACCGAAATAACAAAAATCGCCAATACCAGTAAGAAAATGAGTAAATATTTCACATTACTTCCCGTTATGTGGTTTGCGCGAATAAATCGTGTCCAACTTACCGCATCCAGCTTTCTAAATTACCATTTTCCCGCCTCGCGCGAAATGGAAATGCGCCCACCATCAGATGATTTAAGGGCAATAGTCAGAAAATCAACCGTTGTCAGCTTTCCTGCTCGCGTTCAGCAATTTCTTGCGCTTCTTCGCGAGGCGGCATAAGCGGCCCGCAAATTCGCTGCGCCAGCCAGGTCGCCAGGGTAACTAATAGCCAGGAGATGAGCGTGGCGACCACTAAATCTCGCGGCCAGTGCATTCCCAGAAGCAAACGGCTGCCCATTACACCGGTTGCCCAGACTAACAAAAACGCGATGGTGAAAGTCCGTCTGCGCGGCCATAACAGACCCACGGCCAAAAGCGCCCAGCTCGCTGCAAACATGGTGTGTCCGGAGGGAAACGCAAAGCCCGTCTCTTTTTGCCAGTGCTGACGCAGGAAAACGGGGATGTTCTGTTGCCCGGCCAACTGCTCTTTCACTAAATGTCCGCGTTCTGTACGCTTTAAAGTGTAGAACTCATCGACGGGAATATGGTGCGTTTTTTCAAGCCAGACCACAAATGGCCGCGGCTCCTGTACGCGCTCCTTTACCCATGACTTCACACCCTGCCCGACGATAATCGCCCCGCCGAGGATCGCAAACAGCATAATGGCGGCGCGCAGGCGAAATCGCAGGCACCATAAGAACCATCCACAAAGAATCACATGCGTGATAACGCCCCAGGGTTTGGTCACGGTTTCCGTTATCCAGAATAGCGTTTTTAGCCACCAGACCTGATGTCCTGGCTGCCACTGCCAGCCTGATACCCATACGGCAAGCGGCATGATAAGCAACAGGGCGGCGCCTGCCGCGGTGCGCCTCGCAATTGAAAGCATGGATGCTCCTTTTATAAGTAAGTATCACAATCATAACTGAAAATTCTCGCCGGACTGGAAAATTGACAAATTTGTGCCATTCCTGAGCAATTACGTGGTAGTGATTAGGTGATGACCGCTGCCTTATGGCAAAATAGCGGGATACAGGCCAACAGGCGACGACACCGCAGGCGTCAGCATAATCTGGAGAAATACATGCAGCTTAAACGTGTGGCAGAAGCCAAACTGCCAACCCCATTGGGTGACTTTCTGATGGTGGGATTTGAAGAACTGGCAACCGGACACGACCATGCCGCGCTGGTTTTTGGCGATATTTCAGGTAAAACGCCAGTACTGGCTCGCGTTCATTCCGAATGTCTTACCGGGGACGCGCTTTTTAGTCTGCGCTGTGACTGTGGTTTTCAACTGGAAGCCGCGCTGACGCATATTGCGGAAGAAGGACGCGGTATTCTGATTTACCACCGTCAGGAAGGCCGCAATATCGGCCTGCTTAATAAAATTCGCGCTTATGCGTTACAGGATCAAGGCTATGACACGGTGGAGGCCAATCATCAGCTCGGCTTTGCCGCCGATGAGCGTGATTTCACCCTGTGCGCGGATATGTTCAAATTACTCGGCGTGGATGAAGTTCGCCTGCTGACCAATAATCCGAAGAAAGTCGAAATACTGACCGAGGCGGGAATTAATATCGTGGAACGCGTTCCGCTCATTGTGGGTCGTAATCCAAATAATGAGCATTATCTCGATACTAAAGCGGCCAAAATGGGCCACCTGCTAAGCAAGTAAGCCACCGGTATTAAAGCGCGGGCCTGCCTGTTTACGGCAGGCCCGATAAACGGCTTTAGTTCAGCATATTTCTAATGACATAGTGCAAGATGCCGTCATTCTGGTAGTAAGTCAGCTCGGTGGCGGTATCAATGCGACAGCGGCAAGGCACCGTTTCTTTGCTGCCGTCCGATCTCGTTAACGTCACCGGAATGGTCGCGCCAGGGCGCAGGTTTTGCAGATCCGCGATATCAATCACCTCTTCCCCGGTCAGTCCCAGCGTTTTACGCGTTACGCCCTGTGGAAACTCCAGCGGCAGGATCCCCATCCCAATCAGGTTTGAGCGGTGGATACGTTCGAACGACTCGGCGATCACCACGCGAATACCTAACAGCCGCGGACCTTTTGCTGCCCAGTCACGGCTCGATCCCGACCCATACTCTTTCCCGGCAATTACCGCCAGCGGCGTTTTTTCCTGCTGGTAGAGCATCGCAGCATCATAAATCGACATCGCTTCCGTACCCGGTAAATGCCGCGTCATGCCACCTTCGACGCCGGGCAGCATTTCGTTGCGAATACGAATATTGGCGAACGTACCGCGCATCATCACTTCATGGTTGCCGCGCCGTGATCCATAGGAGTTAAAATCCTTCCGCTCAACGCCGTGGTTTTGCAGATAGCGTCCGGCGGGACTGTCCGGCTTGATACTGCCGGCCGGAGAAATATGGTCGGTCGTTACCGAATCCCCCAGCATCGCCAGGATACGCGCGCCGTGGATATCTTTGACGGGAGCAGGCTGGGCCTGCATTTCATCAAAGAAAGGCGACAGGCGGATATAGGTTGAATCCGACTGCCAGCCGTAGGTATCGGACGATTCAACCTGAATCGATTTCCATTCTTCCGTGCCCTCAAACACTTCCGCATACTCTTTACGGAACATATCTGATGATACCAGTTCAACGGCGCGAGCAATTTCCTGCGCCGAAGGCCAGATATCCTTCAGGTATACCGGATCGCCTTTACGATCGTACCCCAGAGGGTCTGTCGCGAGGTTAACATTCATGTTTCCGGCCAGCGCATACGCGACCACCAGCGGCGGCGACGCCAGCCAGTTCGTTTTCACCAGCGGATGGATACGCCCTTCAAAATTTCGGTTACCGGAAAGCACGGCCCCTACCGTCAGATCGCCTTTTTTAATCGCGGTCTCAATAGGCTCCGGCAACGGACCGGAGTTCCCGATACAGGTCGTACAGCCATAACCGACCAGGTTAAAACCGAGTTCATCCAGATAAGGCGTAAGTTTGGCCTGCGCCAGATAGTCAGATACCACTTTTGACCCCGGCGCCAGAGAAGCCTTGACCCACGGTTGACGCTTCAACCCCAGAGTTACTGCTTTTTTCGCCAGTAATCCCGCCGCCATCAGCACGCTGGGGTTCGAGGTATTCGTACAGGAGGTGATGGCGGCAATGACGACAGCGCCATCAGGAAGCTGATATGGCTGTCCGTTCATCGTATAGTCAACCGGCTGGCGATCTCTTTGCGCGGTATTCAGCTCCAGCTCGGCGCTGGCGGCAAAGGCTTTCGGCACATCGCCTAACGCCACGCGATCCTGCGGGCGTTTCGGCCCGGCCAGACTGGCTTCGACATCGCCCATATCCAGTTCCAGCGTACTGGTAAATACCGGTTCGTCTCCGGGATTGCGCCACATTCCCTGCGCCTTCGCGTAGGCTTCAACCAGCTCGACCAGATCGTCGCTACGTCCGCTTAATCGCATATATTCCAGGGTGATGGCGTCAATAGGGAAGAAACCACAGGTGGCGCCATATTCCGGCGACATATTAGCGATGGTCGCGCGATCCGCCAACGGCAGCGAATCCAGACCATCACCATAAAATTCAACAAATTTACCCACGACGCCATGCTTACGCAGCATTTGCGTGACGGTTAGCACCAGGTCAGTGGCGGTGATCCCCTCCCGAAGTTTACCGGTTAACTTAAAGCCGACGACATCCGGGATAAGCATCGACACGGGCTGACCAAGCATCGCCGCTTCCGCTTCGATACCGCCCACGCCCCACCCCAATACGCCCAGACCATTAATCATGGTCGTATGGGAGTCAGTCCCCACCAGCGAGTCCGGGTAAGCAATCCACTCCCCGTCCTGTAATTCGCTCCAGACGGCTTTACCCAGGTATTCCAGGTTAACCTGATGGCAAATGCCGGTTCCGGGCGGCACCACGCTGAAACGGCTGAATGCCTGCTTTCCCCATTTCAGGAACATATAACGCTCATGGTTACGTTCCATTTCCAGCCGCACGTTTTCTTCAAACGCATCGTCATCGCCGAAATGATCGACCGTCACAGAGTGGTCAATAACCAGATCAACCGGCGATAACGGGTTCACTTTCGACGTATCGCCGCCGAGGCGTTTAACGGCTTCACGCATCGCCGCCAGGTCGACAACGGCAGGCACGCCGGTAAAATCCTGCATCAGGACACGGGCGGGCCGCCAGGCAATTTCACGATCGGCATGGGCATTTTTAAGCCAACCGGCCAGCGCCTGAATATCTTCATCAGTCACAGATTCGCCGTCCTGCCAGCGCAACAGGTTTTCCAGTAACACTTTAAGTGATTTGGGCAAACGGGCGATATCGCCCAGGGATTTGGCAGCCAGCGGCAGACTGTAGTAATGATACGTTTTATCTTTGGCCTGCAATGTATCCTTACTGGCTTCTCGTAGGGTTGACGACATAGCTCCTCCTTAAATGACAGGGTTGCGTTACCCTGATTCTCCACAGGGTTGTATTAAAGATAACACAAACAAAATGTAACGTTTTGATAACAACCCAAATTGCTAAAAGAGGAGAAACCTAACAGGCGAGGAGCGAAGATGAAAAAGCCCGATAAATAACGCATTATCGGGCTTTGACGAGATTAGACGGCAATCCAGATTAACTCGACCCAGAACAGTAGCGATAATATAAACGCGCCAGTCCATGACCAATACTTTATATTTAACGTTAACATAGGCGACACCAACTGTGTTTAATCAATACTGAGAGGCGCTCAGCACACGGTTGCTGCGGTGTAATAAGACAGCGTTAATAAAACAATAACGCCAATAAAAAGACGGATATTATTTTTGTGACACCTCATCAGCAAAAGCATCAATAAATGCCCGCTGCTGCGGTGTGAGCGTCCAGTGTTGCGGAACAGACCGAAAAACGGTCGTATCCGGGGTGTTATCATCGTCACCAGATTGAATCGGGGGCGCGACCACGCGCTCGCGTTCCGACGTAATGCTCACTTAGCCCCACCAATGCCAGATAACAAGCGCTACCACTACCCAGAACAACGCAGAACCCACAAAAACCGCCAGCCATGCTTTACGTTTGAGCTCAGGGTCGCGGCGCGGTTCCTGGTTTTCAGAAGGCATTACTAACCTCATGCTATCGGTATCACTTATCATTTCAGCACCAAACAATCGGTACAATTAATCATCAGATGAGACAAATCCTAAATAAACTTTAGTCAAAAATCCAGTCAATTTACGAATCGTTGCCAGTGAATAAATCAATCTTTTGACTCAAGATAACTATTTGGAAAAAGAAACTGGCGGGACGGGTAATTCAACACTATTTTGCTGATCATTACCCGTAATACTTCGAGGGATATTGCAAAAGGCGGCTTTGTCTGCCATGCCACTACGACACAAACCCACGGTGATATTACTTTTCAGGCAGCTTTATATCCTGAAACATCGCTTCAATTTCTTCATTAGAACGCAACGCCACCGCCGTATCCACCACATCACGCGTCAGATGTGGCGCAAAACGCTGGATAAAATCATACATATAGCTGCGTAAAAAAGTACTACGGCGAAAACCAATTTTTGTGGTGCTGTGGCTAAAAATATCGTGCGCGTCAATCCGCACTAAATCAGGATCGGTAAGCGGATCGACCGCCATGCTGGCAATGACGCCAACGCCCAGCCCCAACCTGACATACGTTTTAATCACATCCGCATCGGTTGCAGTAAAGACGATCCGCGGCGTTAACCCTGCGCGATTAAAAGCGGTATCCAGTTCGGAACGCCCGGTAAAGCCGAAGGTATACGTCACCAGCGGATACTGCGCCAGCGCTTCGATCGTTATGGAAGACGTTGCCGCCAATGGATGATCCGGCGTCACCACTATCGAACGGTTCCAGTGATAGCATGGCAACATCACCAGATCGTCATATAAATGCAGCGCTTCCGTGGCAATCGCGAAATCGGCGTTCCCTTTCGATACCGCTTCCGCAATCTGCGTTGGCGACCCCTGGTGCATATGCAGCGAAACGCGCGGGTAACGCTCGATGAAGCCTTTAATCACGCCTGGCAATGCGTAACGCGCCTGAGTATGGGTAGTGGCAATATAGAGCGAGCCTTTATCCGGCCAGGTGTGCTCGCCGGCGACCGACTTAATGGCATCGACTTTGGAAAGCACCTCACGCGCAATACGAATAATCTCCTGACCTGCGGGCGTCACCTGAGTCAGATGCTTACCACTGCGGGCGAAAATCTGGATGCCAAGCTCATCTTCCAGCATCCTAACCTGCTTGCTGATCCCCGGCTGGGAAGTATACAACCCCTCAGCGGTAGAGGAGACGTTAAGGTTATGATTAACCACTTCAACAATGTAACGAAGCTGCTGCAATTTCATAATACATCATCCAGATTAGCGCCATCAGGCCATCGTTTATCTGCAGACATCATTGGGCTGCTAATACGATTTAATAATAAAAAAGATGTTAACTATAACCACTATATCATTTATATCTGAACTGTATAGCCAGCGCGATAAAATAATAAGCCCGCTATACCCAAAATAATTCGAGTTGCTTAAAGGCGGCAAGGGAGTGAGTTCCCAGGAGCATAGATAACGATGTGACTGGGGTGAGCGACAAATCAGCCGGGAGCAGATTTGAACGTCGCGTGCGACGGCCCGTCAGGGCGAGGCCCATAGATGGGCCGAGTAATCCGTAGCCAACACATAAGCCACTTGAAATATGAAGGGGATATAAAAAAGGGCCGCTTACGCGGCCCGCTTGACTACAGTGGCGACAGGCCGGGGTTATTTCTTGCCTTCAACCCACTTGCCGTCGACGAAGAACGCTGACCATCCCGTCGCCTTCCCGTCTTTTTCCGCCGCAACGTACTGCTGTTTTGTTTTGCGGCTAAAGCGAACAACGGTTTTATTACCTTCCGGGTCCTGCTGCGGCGCATCCGCCAGATAACGCAGTTTTTCCGGCAGGCGATCACGGAACCGGTATAGCTCCTCGACTAATGGCGCGCGCGTTTCGCGTGATTTCGGGAACGTATTGGCCGCCAGGAATATCCCTGCGGCGCCATCGCGCAGCACAAAGTACGCGTCCGATTTTTCACACGGCAGTTCCGGTAATGGAACAGGATCTTCCTTCGGCGGCGCAACTTCGCCGTTACGCAAGATCTTACGGGTATTTTTACATTCGTCGTTAGTACAGGCCATGTACTTACCAAAACGCCCCATTTTCAGGTGCATTTCGGAACCACATTTCTCACACTCAACGATCGGGCCGTCATACCCTTTGATGCGGAACTCGCCTTCTTCAATCTCGTAGCCGTCACAGGTCGGGTTATTACCACACACATGCAATTTACGCTTCGGATCGATCAGATAGCTGTCCATCGCCGTACCGCACTTCTGACAGCGACGCTTGGCGCGCAGGGCGTTGGTTTCGGCGTCGTCGCCCTCCAGCACGTTCAGAACTTCATTTTCCGGCACCAGGTTAATGGTCGTTTTACAACGCTCTTTCGGCGAAAGCGCATAACCTGAACACCCAAGGAAAACTCCCGTACTGGCAGTACGAATTCCCATTTTACGGCCACAGGTTGGACAGTCGATGCTGGTCAGCACCATCTGGTTAGGACGCATCCCCCCTTCTTCCGGATCTTTCTCGGCTTTATCGAGCTGCTGAGTAAAATCGCTGAAGAAGTTATCCAGTACCGCTTTCCACTCGGCCTGGTGATTCGCAACCTGATCCAGACTATCTTCCATCTGCGCGGTAAAATCGTAGTTCATCAATTCGCGGAAGTTTTCTTCCAGCCGGTCGGTGACGATTTCACCCATTTTTTCCGCATAGAAGCGACGGTTTTCAACGCGAACATAGCCGCGCTCCTGAATGGTCGAGATAATCGACGCATAGGTAGACGGACGACCAATACCGCGCTTCTCAAGCTCTTTAACCAGAGAAGCCTCGCTAAACCGGGCTGGCGGTTTAGTAAAGTGCTGAGCAGGCGTCAATTCAAGTAGCGTCAGAGCATCGCCCTTATTCACGGCAGGTAATGTACGATCTTCATCGCCTTTACGCAGCGCCGGCATCACTTTTGTCCAGCCGTCAAAGCGCAAAATACGCCCACGCGCTTTCAGACGGAATTCGCCTGCGCCAACGGTAAGCGTAGTAGAGTCATATTGTGCTGGCGTCATCTGACAGGCGACAAACTGACGCCAAATTAGTTGATACAACTTCTGCGCGTCAGCCTCCATGTCTTTCAGCGATTCCGCCATGACTGCAACGTCGGAAGGACGGATCGCTTCGTGCGCTTCCTGAGAGTTTTCTTTACTGGCGTACTGGTTCGGGTTATCCGGCAGGTATTTCTTGCCGAAATTATCGCCAATATAACCGCGCACCATGTTGACCGCATCCTGACTCAGGTTGGTGGAGTCTGTACGCATATAGGTGATGTAGCCCGCCTCATACAGACGCTGCGCCATCATCATGGTTTTCTTCACGCCAAAGCCCAGCCGGGTGCTGGCCGCCTGTTGTAGCGTGGAAGTGATAAACGGCGCGCCAGGTTTGCTGCTGGTCGGTTTATCTTCACGCTCCAGTACGCTATAGCGCGCTTTTTCCAACAAGCTGACGGCGGCAAGCGTCTGCTCGCGATTTACCGGACGGAATGGCTTGTCGTTCTGATGCGTGACCTGTAGCGGTAGCGCCTCGCCAGACGGCGTCGTCGTATTGGCGTCAATTTCCCAGAACTCTTCCGGAACAAACGCTTTAATCTCGCGCTCGCGTTCAACGACCAGACGGACCGCGACAGACTGAACGCGACCTGCCGACAAACCACGGGCGATCTTTTTCCACAGCAGCGGCGAGACCATATAGCCTACCACGCGGTCCATAAAGCGGCGCGCTTGCTGGGCGTTGACCCTGTTAATGTTCAGCTCGCCCGGCTGTTCAAACGCCTGGCGAATGGCATTTTTGGTTATTTCGTTAAAGACTACGCGGCTGTAGCGCGCGTCATCGCCGCCGATCACTTCCCGCAGGTGCCATGCAATGGCTTCCCCTTCGCGGTCAAGGTCGGTTGCGAGATAGATGTGGTCGGCTTTTTCCGCCAACTGTTTCAGTTCAGAGACGACCTTCTCTTTACCGGGCAGCACTTCATAGTGCGCATCCCAGTTGTGCCACGGGTCAACCCCCATACGGTTGACGAGAGCGCCACGTTCATCCTTTTTGGGCTTTTTAGCCGTTTTGGTGGAGGTAGAGTCGGCGCTCTTTTTAGCTGCTGAGCCACTGGTCGGCAAATCACGGATATGACCCACGCTGGATTTCACCACGTAGTCATTACCCAGATACTTGTTGATCGTTTTGGCTTTTGCCGGGGACTCAACGATGACAAGAGCTTTACCCATATTCACCTTTACCTAAGTTGATTCTTCCAGGAATGCGTCGCACGTTGATTCACCTTCCACTGGCGACGAGACAACGATATATGGTCTCTGCGTCTGCGGATATCAACCCCTTGTACTGGCTTTGTGTACGAAATGTAACCCTCAGGTGACTGAGTTAACAGGCTTTTTTGCACACACGCGCTATAGCACGACGGAATTTTGGTCGAATGTCAAGCAATTCTGTTGCCAGATTGACGAAAGCGTCACACTGTACCTGATAAAATTCGATACGCAACTTTATTAGCATGCAAAAACAAATCTTGCCAGTGAACGCAACATGACAAATCCATCAATTTCCTGTGAGAATATTTGCCCATCAGAAGTGCTCAGCGTAGACTAATCTCCTTGTTTAAGGAGTAAAAAATGCATAAAGAGACGCAACCTATCGATCGCGAAACACTGTTGCTTGAAGCCAACAAAATTATTCGGGAACATGAAGACACGATGGCAGGTATTGTCGCCACCGGCGTAACGCAGAGAAATGGCGTGCTGGTTTTCAGCGGCGATTACTTTTTAGACGAGCAAGGGTTACCGACCCCTAAAAGCACCGCGGTGTTTAACATGTTTAAACACCTGGCGCATGTGCTGTCTGAGAAGTATCACCTGGTTGATTAATCCATGCCGGATGGCGCTGAATGCCATCCGGCAATAGCGGTTTACATCAACGGCTTTTGTCCACGCTGCCACCAGCGCAGCAGCAGCCGATCCGCGCTTTCCGCCGCGCTGCCGGTAACACGATCGATCAGTTTTTTACGCTGCATATAGCGCACATTCAGCACCTCGCGCCCTTCCATCAGGCCGAGGATAACCTCATCGCTGGTGTTAATCTCATCAACCAGTCCCTTCTCCAGCGCCTGCTGACCGTACCAGTGTTCGCCCGTGGCGACCTGTTCAATGTCCAGAGCCGGACGCATCCGCTGCACAAACTCTTTGAACAGATGGTGCGTTTCGTTGAGATCTTCACGAAACTTCTGCCGCCCTTCTTCCGTATTCTCGCCTAACAAAGTCAGGGTACGTTTGTACTGCCCTGCGGTATGCAGTTCAATATCAATGTCTTTACTTTTGAGAAAGCGGTTAAAGTTCGGGATTTGCGCGACAACACCAATTGACCCCACAATAGCAAACGGCGCCGCGATAATTTTTTCCGCCACGCAGGCCATCATGTAGCCTCCGCTTGCCGCGACTTTATCCACCGTCACGGTCAGCGGAATATTTTTATCGCGCAGGCGCTGCAATTGCGATGCCGCCAGGCCATAGCCGTGCACAACGCCACCGGGGCTTTCCAGACGCACAACCGCCCGATCGCCGGGTTTCGCCACTGCCAGCACCGCCGTGACCTCTTCGCGTAACGCATTAACTTCGTGAGCGTCCATACTGCCTTTGAAATCTATCACCCATACGCGCGGTTTGTCCGATGTCGCAATGTCCCCCAGCTTCGCTTTTGCTTTGGCGGCTTTCGCCTCCTGCTTATGCTTTTTTTTCTGCGCTTTATGCCACAGTTTTTGCTGATGGCCATCCATCAACGCCGCAGCAAGGTCATCCTTCATCTCCTGATACTGCTCGCTCAAATTGGTCACGCGCAGCTCGCCGCGCTGACGTTTGCGTTGCGTAGCATTCACGATCAGCAGCACAATGACGGCAATGGCCACCACAACGGTGACGATTTTTGCCAAAAATAAGCCATATTCAGACAACAATTCCACGACTCCCACCTTGATTAAATAACGCGACTTGCGCTCAGTGTACAACAGGCATCGAAGTCAGTCTCTCTTCATCCGTATGCCTGTTGAGGAAGAAAAAGTATGACAAGACGTTCATTTTACGGCGTTATCGCCCCTGTCTGATTGAAAAAAAAGGCGCTTTCAGGCATAAACCCGAAAAGTTAACGCGAAGATAAGACAACCTGGCAGGACGGTGCACCACACCGTTGAGGAGTAGCCATGCATTACCAACCGAAACAAGATCTATTGCAAAACCGCATTATTCTGGTCACTGGCGCCAGCGATGGCATTGGGCGGGAAGCCGCGCTTACGTATGCGCGTTACGGCGCAACGGTGATTCTGCTGGGACGCAACGAAGAGAAACTGCGTCGGGTCGCGCAGCACATTGCTGACGAGCAACATGTTCAACCACAGTGGTTTACGCTCGATCTGCTGACCTGCACCGCTGAAGAGTGCCGGCAAGTGGCCGACCGCATCGCCGCGCAATATCCCCGCCTGGATGGCGTCCTGCACAATGCCGGGTTACTGGGGGAAATCGGCCCAATGAGCGAACAAGATCCGCAGATCTGGCAGGATGTCATGCAGGTAAACGTTAACGCCACCTTTATGCTCACCCAGGCGCTGTTACCGTTATTATTGAAGTCCGATGCCGGCTCGCTGGTCTTTACGTCATCAAGCGTTGGCCGCCAGGGACGCGCCAACTGGGGCGCCTATGCCACCTCGAAGTTTGCTACTGAAGGAATGATGCAGGTGCTGGCGGACGAATACCAGAACCGTTCTCTGCGTGTTAACTGCATTAACCCGGGCGGCACGCGCACCAGTATGCGCGCCAGCGCCTTTCCGACGGAAGATCCACAGAAATTAAAAACGCCTGCCGATATTATGCCGCTTTACCTGTGGCTTATGGGCGACGACAGTCGCCGTAAAACCGGTATGACCTTTGACGCCCAACCGGGCCGTAAACCAGGAATCGCCCAATGAGTGATGAACGTTATCAGCAGCGCCAGCAGAAGGTAAAAGATCGGGTTGACGCCCGTGTCGCCCAGGCACAGGAAGAGCGCGGTATTATTATCGTGTTTACTGGCAATGGTAAGGGCAAAACCACGGCGGCTTTCGGGACTGCCGCCCGCGCCGTAGGACACGGTAAAAACGTAGGCGTGGTGCAATTTATTAAGGGCACCTGGCCCAACGGCGAGCGTAATCTGCTGGAACCGCATGGCGTCGAATTTCAGGTGATGGCAACGGGATTTACCTGGGAGACGCAAAATCGCGAGGCAGACACTGCAGCATGTATGGCCGTTTGGCAGCATGGGAAACGGATGCTGGCCGATCCGCTGCTTGATATGGTGGTACTGGATGAGCTGACCTATATGGTGGCGTATGACTATTTGCCGCTGGAAGAGGTCATAAGCGCGCTAAACGCGCGCCCTGGTCACCAGACGGTGATTATTACAGGTCGCGGCTGTCACCGGGATATTCTTGATCTTGCGGATACCGTCAGCGAACTGCGTCCGGTTAAACATGCTTTCGACGCGGGCGTAAAAGCCCAGATGGGAATTGATTATTAACCGTAGGCCGGATTAAGGCGTTTGCGCCGCCATCCGGCACAAACCCTCTTGTCTGATGATTCTCGGCCTATAGACCGCGGTAGAGATTACCCGTTGTTATTACGCCCACCGGAGCGGCGTCCGCCAGCTATCTGGCTGTGGCGTTTTACCGCCCGACGGATCTGGTTCGCTTTCATACGACGACGGTCTTTTTCGACGGCAACCTTCGACGAGGTTTCCGGCGGGAGCTCTACCAGACCACGCAGATAGTTCGTTTGCGCGAGGTCGAGCTCAGTCCAGCCGCCGCGCGGCAGGCCTTTCGGCAGCGGGATATCGCCGTAACGAACGCGGATCAGACGGCTGACCTGAACGCCTACCGCTTCCCACAGTCGGCGAACTTCGCGGTTGCGCCCTTCCGTCAGCGTCACGTTGTACCACTGGTTAATGCCTTCGCCGCCGCTGAATTTAATGGTCTTAAATGCCGCCGGGCCATCTTCCAACTGTACGCCACGGCTTAAATCACGCAGTTTCGATTCATCCACCTGACCGAACACGCGCACGGCATATTCACGTTCAACTTCACGACTAGGGTGCATCAGGCGGTTCGCCAGTTCACCGTCGGTGGTAAATAACAATAGCCCGCAGGTGTTGACATCCAGACGTCCTACCGCAATCCACCGCGCGCCGCGCAGTTTCGGTAAGCGATCAAAAACGGTTGGTCGCCCTTCAGGGTCATTGCGGGTACACAGTTCACCTTCTGGTTTGTAATAGGCCAGAACGCGGCAAATTTGTTCCGCCGACTCTTTCACCGAAATCAGGTGACCGTCAATACGGATTTTCAAACCGGGAGTGACTTCAACACGATCGCCAAGCGTGGCGATTTTACCGTCAACGCTGACACGTCCCGCTTCAATAATGGATTCGATTTCACGGCGAGAGCCGTGGCCAGCGCGCGCCAGCACTTTTTGTAACTTTTCGCTCATAGAGCTTCCTTCAGGTGTCGCCTTCACAGGCGTCGAACAGGAGAATGAACGGCGCGTTGCCGCGCCATTTTAAGGCCGCGTAGTATACAGGCTAACGCCCTTATAAGAAAGGTGTAACGTCGCCGACGCCTTCGCGCAGCACCACCGGGGAGTCATTGGTCAAATCAATTACCGTGGTAGGCTGTTGACCGAGGTAACCGCCGTGGATGATCAGATCCACCTGCTTCTCCAGCCGATCTTTAATCTCTTCCGGGTCCGACTCGGTAAAGTCGCTGCCAGGCAGCATCAACGACGTCGAGAGCATCGGTTCGCCCAGCGTATCCAATAACGCCAGCGCAATCGGGTTTGACGGTACGCGCAGGCCGATAGTTTTACGCTTTTCCTGCAACAGACGGCGCGGCACCTCTTTTGTCCCCTTCAGGATAAAGGTGTAATTACCCGGCGTATTGTTTTTCATCAGACGAAATGCCACGTTGTCGACGTAGGAGTAGGTCGACAACTCGGACAAATCGCGGCACATCAGCGTGAAGTTGTGGCCGTCCGGCAGATGACGGATGCGGCAAATGCGCTCCATTGCGCCTTTGTCTTCAATTTTACAACCAAGGGCATAGCCGGAATCGGTTGGATAAACAATAACACCGCCTTTACGCACAATGTCGACGGCCTGATTAATCAGCCGTTGCTGTGGGTTATCCGGATGGATATAAAAAAACTGGCTCATACTTCCCTCACTGTGATATTTGCGGCTGTTCCCATGCCTGCCATACGCCTTCAACGCCAGCGGGCAGCCAGAGTTTACGCCCCAACTCAATCCACGGGCAGGGCTGATGGAAATCAGATCCAAGCGATGCCCATAAATGATGCTGACGCGCAAGCGTCGCCAGTTGGGTGCGTTCATTGGGTGATTGTTGGCACTGCGCCACTTCCATCGCGTCGCCGTGATGGTCGGCAAAATGCGCCACTAATCTTTTCAGCCACTTAGCGCTAAGGTCGTAGCGTCCCGGGTGGGCCAACACCGCCTTACCGCCAGAATGATGAATGACATCAATAGCTTGTTCTATTGTACACCACTGCGGCGGAACGTAACCGGTTTTCCCACGCGCGAGATATTTTTTAAAAACATCCGCCATGGTCGCGGCTTTGCCGCACTCCACCAGAAAGCGGGCGAAGTGGCCGCGCGTCACCGCGCCGCCATTGGCCAGTCTCAATGCCCCTTCCCACGCGCCGGGAATGTGGGCTTTTTCCAGACGCTCCGCAATGAGCTGACCGCGCGCCTGACGCCGCTGTGTCTGCTGCGCCAGAAAATCGCGCATTGCCGGGTGCGCAATATCAATATTCAGACCCACAATGTGAATCTCATGATTCTCCCAGACCGTTGAAATCTCCACGCCGGGAATAAGATTCAGGGCCAGCCCGCAACGTGAAATTTCTTCTCTTGCCGCAGGAATCGCGGCTGTGGTGTCATGATCGGTAATCGCCAGCGTGCCGACTCGCATCTCTACCGCACGGTGTACTAATGTTTCTGGCGTCAACAGTCCATCGGACGCCGTGGTATGACTGTGCAGATCGTAAATCACTGCGTAATTCGTGTCGCTCAAGGCGGCTCCCATAGAGATAAAGGTATGTCATGTACATCATAACGGTTCCGGCAAATATACTGAAATAGGTGTTGACATTATTCCATCGAACTAGTTAACTAGTACGAAAGTTCACATGAAGAGGGTATCTAAAATGGCAGCGACATTTGCATTACACGGTTGGTGGCGCACTTCCTGATAGCGGGCGGTGTATGAACAGCTGTAATCAGCCAAACGATACCCGGCCCGCCTGTCAAGCGGGCTTTTTTTTGAACAAAATAATGAGAATAACCATGCAAACACCAAAACCCACGCTCGAACTGTTGACCTGCGATGCCGCCTACCGGGAAAACCCAACGGCGCTTTTTCATCAGGTCTGCGGCGATCGCCCGGCAACGCTGCTGCTGGAATCCGCGGATATCGACAGTAAAGACGATTTAAAAAGCCTGCTGCTGGTAGATAGCGCGCTGCGCATTACCGCTTTAGGTGACACTGTCACTATTCAGGCGTTATCTGATAATGGCGCCTCGTTATTGCCGCTACTGGATACCGCCCTGCCCGCTGGCGTGGAGAACGAGGTCCTGCCTGCCGGTCGCATTCTACGCTTTCCGCCCGTCAGCCCATTATTAGATGAAGACGCCCGTTTATGCTCTCTGTCGGTATTTGATGCGTTCCGCCTGTTACAGGGAGTGGTGAACATACCGACGCAAGAGCGGGAGGCTATGTTTTTCGGCGGTCTGTTTGCCTACGACCTGGTCGCTGGCTTTGAAGCACTGCCACACCTTGAGGCTGGCAATAACTGCCCGGACTACTGCTTTTATTTAGCGGAAACGCTGATGGTGATAGATCATCAGAAAAAAAGCACCCGTATTCAGGCCAGTCTGTTCACCGCCAGCGACCGGGAAAAACAGCGCCTCAACGCCCGCCTGGCGTACCTTAGCCAACAGTTAACCCAGCCTGCGCCGCCGTTGCCGGTGACGCCGGTGCCGGACATGCGCTGTGAATGCAATCAGAGCGATGACGCGTTCGGCGCGGTGGTACGCCAGTTGCAAAAAGCCATCCGCGCGGGCGAGATATTTCAGGTGGTGCCGTCGCGCCGCTTTTCACTGCCCTGCCCGTCGCCGTTGGCTGCCTACTACGTGCTGAAAAAGAGCAACCCCAGCCCGTATATGTTCTTTATGCAGGATAATGATTTCACGCTTTTCGGCGCGTCGCCGGAAAGCTCGCTGAAATATGACGCCGCCAGCCGTCAGATTGAGATTTACCCCATCGCGGGTACCCGTCCACGCGGTCGCCGCGCCGATGGTACGCTGGACAGAGATCTCGACAGCCGTATTGAGCTGGACATGCGTACCGACCATAAAGAGCTTTCCGAACATCTGATGCTGGTCGATCTGGCGCGCAATGACCTGGCGCGCATCTGTACGCCGGGCAGTCGCTACGTTGCCGATCTGACCAAAGTTGACCGCTATTCGTACGTGATGCATCTGGTTTCCCGGGTAGTGGGCGAACTGCGTCACGATCTCGACGCGCTGCACGCCTATCGCGCCTGCATGAACATGGGCACCCTGAGCGGCGCGCCGAAAGTACGCGCCATGCAGTTGATTGCCGATGCGGAAGGACAGCGCCGCGGCAGCTATGGCGGCGCGGTCGGTTACTTCACCGCCCACGGCGATCTGGACACCTGTATTGTTATCCGCTCCGCGCTGGTGGAGAACGGTATCGCCACCGTACAGGCGGGCGCCGGAATTGTGCTGGACTCGGTTCCGCAGTCTGAAGCCGATGAAACCCGTAATAAAGCGCGCGCCGTATTGCGTGCTATCGCCACCGCGCATCATGCACAGGAGACCTTCTGATGGCTGATATTCTGCTGCTCGATAACATCGACTCGTTTACCTGGAACCTGGCAGATCAGCTACGGACCAACGGTCATAACGTGGTGATTTACCGTAACCATATTCCGGCGCAGACGCTTATCGATCGCCTGGCGACAATGAAAAACCCGGTGCTAATGCTCTCCCCCGGTCCGGGCGTTCCCAGCGAGGCAGGCTGTATGCCGGAGCTGCTGACCCGACTACGCGGCAAGTTACCGATCATCGGCATTTGTTTGGGGCATCAGGCGATTGTCGAAGCTTACGGCGGTTATGTCGGTCAGGCGGGAGAAATCCTGCATGGCAAAGCCTCCAGCATTGAGCATGACGGTCAGGCGATGTTCGCCGGGCTGGCGAATCCGCTACCGGTCGCGCGTTATCATTCGCTGGTCGGCAGTAATGTTCCTGCCGGGCTAACCATTAACGCCCATTTCAACGGCATGGTGATGGCGGTACGTCATGATGCGGATCGCGTTTGCGGTTTTCAATTTCATCCTGAGTCCATCCTGACGACACAGGGTGCGCGTCTACTGGAGCAAACATTAGCCTGGGCTCAGCAAAAGCTGGAACCGACCAACACCCTACAGCCAATTCTGGAGAAACTCTATCAGGCGCAAACTCTGACGCAACAAGAGAGCCATCAGTTGTTTTCGGCGGTCGTCCGCGGCGAACTTAAACCTGAACAGCTCGCCGCCGCGCTGGTGAGCATGAAAATTCGCGGCGAGCATCCCAATGAAATTGCCGGCGCCGCCACTGCGTTGCTGGAAAATGCCGCCCCGTTCCCGCGCCCGGAGTATCTGTTTGCGGATATCGTTGGTACCGGCGGCGATGGCAGCAACAGTATCAATATCTCTACCGCCAGCGCCTTTGTCGCGGCGGCCTGTGGACTGAAAGTGGCGAAACACGGCAACCGTAGCGTGTCCAGCAAATCGGGGTCATCCGATCTGCTGGCGGCGTTCGGTATTAATCTGGATATGAACGCCGATAAATCACGTCAGGCGTTAGATGAACTGGGCGTCTGTTTCCTGTTCGCGCCGAAATATCACACCGGATTCCGTCACGCGATGCCGGTTCGCCAACAGTTAAAAACGCGAACCCTGTTCAACGTACTCGGCCCGCTGATCAACCCGGCGCATCCGCCGCTGGCGTTGATTGGCGTCTATAGCCCGGAACTGGTGCTGCCGATTGCGGAAACCTTACGGGTACTGGGCTATCAGCGCGCGGCGGTGGTACATAGCGGCGGCATGGATGAGGTTTCGCTCCATGCGCCGACGATTGTCGCGGAGCTGCATGACGGCGAAATTAAAAGCTATCAACTTACGGCGGAGGATTTTGGCCTGACGCCTTACCATCAGGATCAGTTGGCTGGCGGCACGCCGGAAGAAAACCGTGACATTCTGACGCGGTTATTACAAGGTAAAGGCGATGCCGCGCATGAGGCCGCCGTCGCCGCCAACGTGGCGATGCTGATGCGTCTGCATGGTCAGGAAGATCTCAAGGCCAACGCGCAAACCGTGCTTGATGTTCTGCGCAACGGCACCGCATATGACAGAGTCACCGCACTGGCGGCAAGAGGGTAAATAATGCAAACCGTTTTAGCGAAAATCGTCGCAGACAAGGCGATTTGGGTAGAAGCCCGCAAACAGCAACAGCCGCTGGCCAGTTTTCAAAATGAGATCCAGCCAAGTACACGCCATTTTTATGATGCGCTCCAGGGCGCGCGTACCGCCTTTATTCTGGAGTGTAAGAAAGCATCGCCATCAAAAGGCGTGATTCGCGATGATTTCGATCCGGCGCGTATTGCCAGTATTTATCAACATTACGCCTCGGCAATCTCGGTGCTCACCGACGAAAAATATTTTCAGGGGAGCTTCGATTTTCTGCCGGTCGTTAGCCAAAGCGCGCCGCAGCCGATTCTGTGTAAGGATTTTATTATCGATCCCTATCAGATCTACCTTGCCCGTTACTATCAGGCCGATGCCTGTTTACTGATGCTCTCGGTTCTGGATGACGAACAGTATCGCCAACTCTCCGCCGTCGCGCACAGTCTGAAAATGGGCGTGCTCACGGAGATCAGTAATGACGAAGAACGGGAGCGCGCGATAGCGTTAGGCGCAAAAGTGGTAGGTATCAACAATCGCGATCTGCGCGATCTGTCGATTGATTTGAATCGCACCCGCCAGCTGGCGCCAAAACTGGGCCACGGCGTGACTGTCATCAGCGAGTCCGGGATTAACACCTATGGTCAGGTACGCGAACTGAGCCACTTCGCCAACGGTTTTTTAATTGGCTCGGCGTTAATGGCGCATGACGATCTTAACGCCGCCGTCCGTCGCGTGCTGCTTGGCGAAAATAAAGTCTGCGGCCTGACCCGCGCCCAGGACGCTAAAGCGGCCTGTGACGCTGGCGCAATATATGGCGGGTTGATTTTTGTGCCCTCATCTCCACGCGCGGTGAGCGTTGAGCAGGCGCGAGAAGTGATAAGCGGCGCGCCATTGCAGTATGTCGGCGTTTTCCAGAACGCTGATATCGCCGATGTTTGCCAGAAAGCCGCCGTCCTGTCGCTTTCTGCCGTACAGCTACATGGCAGCGAAGACCAGGCGTATGTCAACGCGCTGCGCGAGGCGTTGCCGCGCAATGTGCAAATCTGGAAGGCGCTGAGCGTTAGCAATGCCCTTCCCGCACGCGATTATCACCATGTCGATAAATACATTTTCGACAATGGGCAAGGCGGCAGCGGGCAGCGCTTCGACTGGTCACTGTTACAGGGGCAACCGCTGGATGATGTGTTACTGGCGGGCGGGCTGGCGGCCGATAACTGCGTCCAGGCGGCGCAAGTCGGCTGTGCCGGTCTCGATTTTAATTCAGGTGTGGAGTCACAGCCGGGCATCAAAGATGCTCGTCTTCTGGCCTCGGTTTTTCAGACACTGCGCGCATATTAAGGAAAAAACATGACAACACTTCTCAACCCCTACTTTGGTGAATTCGGCGGCATGTATGTGCCGCAGATCCTGATGCCTGCGCTGAACCAGCTTGAAGAGGCCTTCGTCAGCGCGCAAAAAGATCCTGAATTTCAGGCGCAATTCGCCGATCTGCTAAAAAACTACGCGGGACGCCCCACCGCGCTGACGAAATGCCAGAACATTACCGCCGGTACGCGTACCACGTTGTATTTAAAGCGCGAAGATTTACTGCACGGCGGCGCGCACAAAACCAATCAGGTACTGGGTCAGGCGCTGCTGGCCAAACGGATGGGTAAAAGCGAGATTATCGCTGAAACCGGCGCCGGTCAGCACGGCGTCGCCTCTGCGCTCGCCAGCGCCCTGCTGGGTCTGAAATGCCGTATCTATATGGGCGCCAAAGACGTTGAGCGCCAGTCGCCGAACGTCTTCCGTATGCGTCTGATGGGCGCTGAGGTCATCCCGGTTCATAGCGGCTCCGCTACGCTAAAAGATGCCTGTAACGAGGCGCTGCGCGACTGGTCCGGTAGTTACGAAACCGCGCACTATATGCTCGGCACGGCGGCAGGACCGCATCCCTATCCCACCATCGTTCGCGAGTTCCAGCGCATGATTGGCGAAGAGACGAAAGCGCAAATCCTCGACAAAGAGGGCCGTCTGCCAGATGCCGTTATCGCTTGCGTCGGTGGCGGCTCAAACGCTATCGGGATGTTTGCCGATTTTATTAATGATACCAGCGTCGGGCTAATAGGCGTTGAACCTGGCGGTCACGGTATTGAAACCGGCGAGCATGGCGCGCCGCTTAAACATGGTCGCGTTGGCATCTATTTCGGGATGAAAGCGCCGATGATGCAAACAGCGGACGGGCAAATTGAAGAGTCATATTCCATTTCCGCCGGGCTCGATTTCCCGTCCGTTGGGCCGCAACATGCGTACCTGAACAGCATCGGACGCGCGGATTATGTCTCCATTACCGATGATGAGGCGCTGGAAGCCTTCAAAACGTTGTGCCGCCATGAGGGAATTATCCCGGCGCTGGAATCCTCCCACGCGTTGGCGCACGCTCTGAAAATGATGCGCGAGCAGCCGGAAAAAGAGCAACTGCTGGTGGTCAATCTCTCTGGCCGCGGAGATAAAGACATCTTTACCGTACACGATATCCTGAAAGCGCGAGGGGAAATCTGATGGAACGCTACGAAAATTTATTTGCACAGCTCAACGATCGCCGGGAAGGCGCTTTTGTCCCCTTCGTGACTCTGGGCGACCCTGGCATTGAACAGTCACTGAAAATTATCGACACACTGATTGACGCTGGCGCCGACGCTCTGGAGCTGGGGGTTCCCTTCTCCGATCCGCTGGCCGATGGCCCTACCATCCAGAATGCGAACTTACGCGCCTTCGCCGCTGGCGTCACGCCGGCTCAGTGTTTTGAAATGCTGGCGCTGATTCGTGAAAAACACCCGACCATTCCGATTGGCCTGCTAATGTACGCGAATCTGGTATTCAATAACGGCATAGATGCGTTCTATGCCCGTTGTGAACAGGTTGGCGTAGATTCCGTGCTGGTCGCAGATGTCCCGGTTGAAGAGTCGGCCCCCTTCCGCCAGGCGGCGTTACGGCATAATATCGCGCCGATCTTCATCTGCCCGCCAAATGCGGATGACGATCTTCTGCGCCAGGTCGCATCTTACGGCCGCGGTTACACCTACCTGCTTTCGCGTTCGGGCGTCACCGGCGCAGAAAACCGTGGCGCATTGCCGTTGCATCATCTCATTGAGAAGCTTAAAGAGTACCATGCCGCGCCTGCGTTACAGGGCTTCGGTATCTCCTCGCCGGAACAGGTGTCTGCGGCCGTGCGTGCCGGGGCGGCTGGCGCTATCTCCGGCTCAGCCATTGTCAAGATTATCGAGAAAAACCTCGCGTCTCCCGAACAGATGTTGGCGGAGCTCAGGTCCTTTGTCTCAGCCATGAAAGCCGCCAGCCGAGCATAACGGGTTAAGCCGTCAGCATAACGCTGGCGGCTTAATGAGTGGCTGGCGCCGAACCAGAATCACGATTCAGACGTACATCATCAATCTTTTTGGTGTTATTCCCCGTCCAGCTTTCAAAAAGTCTGAAGTCAATTTTTGCTAAGAAAACTCCTAATCACGCCGAAAAATTTAGCGTTTTCACGTCAATTTCCCCCGCCTTTATGTAAAGAAATGTCAATAAACAATGCACTAACGTTTCTATGGCCGCAGATAGTGACGCTTGTTATTAATAACAATGCAAAGCATTTTCTGTTAAATCGCTTATTCTAAAAGAAAATATAGAATATATTATCTCTAAACCATTTTTTGTGCGTTATTTACGCGGTAAATCACAACTATTTCCGTCAATTTGACTAATCGGTTTAACCAACTAATTTTAATAGGGTGTCGACACGGTTAAAACCGATTTTTTCAGCAAGCAACGAGACAGGAGAAATAATATGGCCGAACATCGTGGTGGTTCAGGAAATTTCGCCGAGAATCGTGAAAAAGCATCTGAAGCGGGCCGCAAAGGCGGTCAGCATAGCGGTGGGAATTTCAAAAACGATCCGCAACGAGCTTCTGAAGCCGGTAAAAAAGGTGGTCAGAATAGTCACGGCGGACGTAAATCCGATAATTCCTGATTTACTGTAATGTAAATACAACACATGCTTTTATCAAGCAATCTGCGAGTCTTCTGGCTCGCAGTATTTTGCCCAGGAGAATTAGATTTATGAATATCAAAACCGTTGAAGACCTTTTTATCCATCTACTTTCAGATACCTATAGTGCAGAAAAACAATTAACCAAGGCTCTTTCTAAACTAGCCAGATCCACGTCCAATGAAAAATTAAGCCAGGCCTTTCAATCTCATCTTGAAGAAACCCAGGGTCAGATTGAACGTATTGATCAGATCGTCGAATCTGAATCTGGCATTAAACTGAAAAGAATGAAATGCGTCGCTATGGAAGGGCTGATTGAAGAAGCCAATGAAGTCATCGAAAGTACGGAGAAAAACGAAGTACGCGATGCAGCGCTTATCGCCGCGGCGCAAAAAGTCGAGCATTACGAAATCGCCAGCTACGGCACGCTAGCCCCCCTGGCCGAGCAGCTCGGCTATAGCAAGGCATTAAAACTGCTCAAAGAAACCCTCGACGAGGAAAAACAAACTGATTTAAAACTTACCGATTTAGCAGTCAGCAATGTTAATAAAAGTGCTGAACGCAAATCGAAATAATATTTTTAATTATCAGCTTGCATGATTCCGATTTTATTATCGGAGCAGATTATCACGCATTGAGGAATGTAAAATGAATTATACTGAACATTATCATGACTGGCTTCGTGACGCCCATGCCATGGAAAAACAGGCAGAATCGATGCTTGAATCTATGGCCAGCCGTATTGAAAATTATCCTGATATAAAAGCCAGAATTGGACAACATATTAGTGAAACAAAACATCAAATTACCATGCTCGAAGAAGTGTTGGACCGTAATGGCATTTCCCGTTCGGTGTTGAAAGACTCCATGAGTAAAATGGCAGCAATGGGGCAATCTATCGGTGGCATGTTCCCTTCCGATGAAATTGTCAAAGGTTCAATTAGCGGTTATGTTTTCGAGCAGTTCGAAATTGCTTGTTATACCTCTCTGCTGGCAGCGGCAAAAAAAGCTGGCGACACTGCCTCAATTCCGACGATTGAAGCCATTCTGAAAGAAGAAATGCAAATGGCTGACTGGCTTATCAAACATATTCCGCAGACAACGGAACAATTTTTACTGCGATCTGAAGCAGATGGCGTTGAAGCCAAAAAATAAATAATAAGCAGGAGGCAATATGTTTCGACACGTAAAACAACTTCAATATACTGTGCGAGTGAGCGAACCTAATCCTGGATTAGCGAACCTGCTGCTGGAACAGTTTGGCGGCCCGCAGGGCGAACTGGCGGCCGCCTGCCGCTACTTCACGCAAGGTTTAAGCGATGATGATGCCGGTCGTAGAGAGATGTTAATGGACATCGCCACCGAGGAGCTGAGTCATCTGGAAATTATCGGCTCACTGGTAGGAATGCTTAATAAAGGCGCTAAAGGCGAGCTGGCGGAAGGCACCGAAAACGAAGCGGAACTTTATCGCTCGCTGACGCAGAATGGTAATGACAGCCATATCACCTCTCTGCTGTATGGCGGCGGCCCGGCGTTGACAAACTCCGGCGGCGTACCGTGGACCGCGGCTTATATTGATACTATCGGCGAAGTCACAGCCGATCTACGCTCAAACATCGCGGCAGAGGCGCGAGCGAAGATCATTTATGAACGCCTGATTAATCTGACCGACGATCCCGGCGTAAAAGACACGCTCAGTTTCTTAATGACCCGTGAAGTCGCGCACCAGCTCTCTTTTGAAAAGGCGCTGTATTCGATTCGTAACAACTTCCCGCCGGGTAAATTACCGCCGGTAGAACAGTATACCGACGTGTACTACAACATGTCGCAAGGCGACGATCCGCGAGGTAGCTGGAATAGCGATGAGAACTTCAACTATGTCGCAGAACCGATGCCTGCTGTTGATGGCGGCGATGGCCTGGCGACAGTGAAATTGCCGCGCGAGCAGATGGCGCTGCTCAAAGCGATGGCAGAAAGAACGAAATCGGACCCCACCGTTGATCCTCTCACTGGCGCAGAACTAGGCTGCGGCGAACCGAAAGAAGACAAGTGAGTTCCGACAAGTAAAATCCGTGTGTCATGTCCTTTTTTGACCCCGCCTGGCGGGGTCTTTTTTCGTCACAACATCACGCGATTAGAAACGATAGCCTGCCGAGAACATAAATACCCATGGGTCCAGACGCACGCTGTCATGATGCTGAACGCCGCCCATTTTATAATTGGCGGTAGTATCAATATCCATGTACCAGACAGAGGCGCCAATTAACCAGTCGCGGTTAATCAGGTAATCTACCCCAACTTGCCCTGCCGCGCCCCAGGAATCCTTAAAGCTCAGATCGGACAGCCCGGCATTTTTACCATTATCGTTAAAGTCGTTATCGAAGAAGGTGGTGTAGTTCACCCCCACGCCGACATAAGGACGCACTTTGCTGCTGGAATCGCCGAAATACCACTGCGCCATTAACGTTGGCGGTAACAGGTGGACCGTGGCGATATCGCCCGTCGCGCCCGTACCCACCTTATGGCGGAACGGCGTGGCCGCCAGCAATTCAACCCCGATATTGTCCGTCGCCATGTAAGTGAATGTCAGGCCGAGTTGCGTGTTATTACTCACATCAAACCCGTTTAAATGCCCCAGCGTACCACCCGCCCCTTCTGTAGGTCTGACGGTTGCCGGACCTGCACGCATAAAGAATTCTCCGGCTTCGTGCGCGAAAGCGCTGCCTGAGAGAAGAGTTGTTAACGCCAGTGCCGCCACTGTAAATTTTTTCATACCCGCTCCATCGTTATGGTTATAAAAGCGTGATGAATATACCCACAATGAAGTAATAAGTGATCTAACACAGATCACATTTGTTCTTATAATTTAACATTTATTGATCCAGATTAATTTATAACTTGTATTGAAAATCCTGGTTATAGGAATTCAGATCAATTTTGACATATTCACGCTATGCAAATATTTGTCTGCTCCTGTTGCCCTGGCGATAAAGGCTGGCTAAGGTAATCAATGTCCCGCAATGGCGCGTGGCGTTAAGATTCGCGAACACTGCGGGACAGATTAATTTCCGTTGTAATCTATTGATACGTGAGTTTTTTGCAGGTGAATCATGAGCGTTCTTAACCCATGCATGACATGCGGTGCCTGTTGTGCCTATTTTCGTGTCTCCTTTTATTGGGCTGAAGGCGACGATGCCAGCGGACGCGTTCCGGCATCATTAACCGAGCCTGTTACTCCTTTTTTACGTTGTATGGCCGGTACCAACCAAAAACAGCCGCACTGTAAAGCGCTAATTGGCACGCCGGGTGAAAACGTCAGTTGCGCTATTTATGAAAACCGCCCTTCAACCTGTCGCGAATTTTCGATATCGGGCGAAGGAGGCGAAGTGAATGAGGCGTGCAATCGCGCCCGCGCGCGATACGGATTACCGCCGCTTTACAAAGATATGCTTTTCCATACAACTGCTGATGCTGCCACTGTAGAGTTATCCAGGGTACAATTGCCCGCAAATTAACACCTGCAAAACTCAAGGAGAGTGCATGTCTATCACGGCGAAGTCCGTTTACCGTGACGCCGGAAATTTTTTCCGAAATCAATTTATTACTATCTTGCTGGTTTCGTTGCTGTGCGCATTTATCACGGTGGTCTTAGGTCATGCCTTTTCACCCAGCGATGCGCAAATCGCGCAACTCAGTGAAGGAGAACATCTGGCAGGCAGCGCTGGCCTGTTTGAGCTGGTACAAAATATGACGCCGGAGCAGCAGCAGATCCTGTTGCGCGCCTCTGCCGCCTCGACGTTTTCCGGGCTTATCGGCAACGCTATTCTGGCCGGCGGTATCATCCTGATGATTCAGTTAGTTTCAGCGGGACATCGGGTTAGCGCGCTGCGCGCTATCGGCGCCAGCGCCCCTGCATTGCCTAAACTGTTTATTCTTATTTTTCTGACTACCCTGTTAGTGCAAATCGGTATAATGCTGATTGTCGTTCCGGGGATTATTATGGCCATTGTGCTGGCGCTTGCGCCAGTGATGTTGGTTGAAGAGAAAATGGGCGTGTTTGCCGCAATGCGCAGCAGTATGCGTTTAGCCTGGGCTAACATGAGACTGGTCGCGCCCGCGGTGATAGGCTGGTTACTGGCTAAAACATTGCTATTGCTGTTCGCGCCCAGCTTCGCTGTACTGACCCCAAATGTAGGCGCTGTACTGGCGAATACGTTGAGCAATCTGATTTCCGCAGTATTGCTTATCTACTTATTCCGCCTGTATATGTTGATTCGCCAATAATCCGCAATGCGCCGTTACGCGGCGCATTCGACGCTCGTTGATGATGGAATCGAAGAATGAAGCAGTTTCTGGATTTTTTACCGCTGGTTGTCTTTTTTGCGTTTTATAAACTTTATGACATCTATGCGGCGACCTCCGCACTGATTGTCGCGACGGCAATCGTGCTGATTTATAGCTGGGTGCGCTATCGGAAAATAGAGAAGATGGCGCTGATTACCTTTGTTCTGGTTGCCGTCTTCGGCGGTCTGACGCTCTTCTTCCATAACGATGAATTTATTAAATGGAAGGTGACGGTTATTTATGCGCTGTTCGCCGGCGCGCTGTTAATAAGCCAGTGGGTGATGAAAAAACCGTTAATCCAACGTATGTTAGGTAAAGAACTGGCGTTGCCGCAGCAGGTCTGGTCAAAGCTGAACCTGGCGTGGGCGCTGTTTTTTATTGCGTGCGGTCTGGCTAACATTTATATCGCCTTCTGGTTGCCGCAAAATATCTGGGTCAACTTTAAGGTCTTTGGACTCACGGCGCTGACGCTCATTTTTACCCTGCTGAGCGGCGTCTATATCTACCGGCATCTGCCACAGGAAGATAAATCATAACCCTCCCGTGACTTATCATCGCCAGACTGCGAACGCCTGGCGATATTTTCTTCGCCTTTACGCCCTGCGCTTTCCCGTCAGTACCTTTATTCCCACTATTCTCCACACAAAATTCATAGTAGCATCGCGGCTGTAATTTTTTCTGATAGTCGGTTTTACAATGACAACAATGGATAATACTCCTCAGGGCGAGCTGGTTTTACGTACATTGGCCATGCCTGCCGATACCAATGCGAACGGCGATATTTTTGGCGGCTGGCTGATGTCGCAAATGGATATTGGCGGCGCGATACTGGCCAAAGAGATCGCGCACGGTCGGGTTGTAACCGTACGCGTGGAAGGAATGACATTTCTGCGCCCCGTCGCGGTTGGCGATGTCGTATGTTGCTACGCGCGCTGCGTTAAACGCGGTACGACGTCTATTAGCATCAATATTGAAGTCTGGGTGAAAAAAGTCGCGTCAGAACCGATTGGACAGCGCTACAAGGCCACCGAGGCGCTGTTTATTTATGTTGCCGTCGATCCGGACGGTAAACCTCGCCCGCTCCCGGTTCAGGGTTAAGTATGCCCGCTTACGCCGCCAGCAGGTGATGGTATATTCCTGGCTGGCGGCGCCAGAGATTACTCAATCTGCGCCGTACCGTTCAGACGGAAGATAATATTGACCACCAGCCCGGAACCCGGCTTGCCTGCTTCATAGCGCCATTTTCGCATCGCATTCTTAACTTCACGCTCAAACATATTGGCTGGCTGCGCGGATAGAATCTGTACATTTTCCACTCGCCCAGCAGAGGTCACGTCAAACTTCACCTTTACGCGGCCTTCAATACGTAACGCCTGTGCTCGCGCCGGATACTGCGGCTGGTTACGGCTCAGAGCGCGAGGTCCAGTGGGCACGCTCACCGCGGGCTTGCTGGTCGCCGATGCGGTGCTGCTTGTTGGCCGCGCCGGGGCGCTATTTTCAAACGGTGAGGCAGGACGCGGCGCGGCTGGTTTGACTTCGCGCTTCGGCTGCTCTTCAACCTTTTTCACCGGTTTCGGTTTTGGCTTGGGTTTTGGCTTAGGTTTGGGTTTCTCAATCACCACGGGCGCTTCTTTAGGCGGTTCAGGGATCGGCTCTGGCTCCGGTTCGGGTTCAACCACCGGCTCCGGCGGCGGCTGAACCGCCTGGGGCGGCTCCAGGTCGGCGGGTGAAACCATTGTCACCGTGATAGGCTGCGCTGGCGCAGGCAATTCAATAACCTGATGTACCGAGGTATAGAGCAAACCTGCCACTACAGCACCATGAATGCCTACGGAAAGGAGTGTCGGCCAGGGAAAGCGACGAGGTAAATCAAGGGTCATTGAAGTCATAATCGTTTCAGTTGAAAAACCAGAGCTGAATTTTAAATGCAAATAGCAATCATATTCAATAAGGCATTGCCGATAGCGGCATTTAAAAGATGATATCGCGCAAAAACACCACACAAAATGTGCATGTTTAACAAAGTCGGTATCTTTACATTGCAGTTAAATGCCCTTTCCAATAACGTAATCAGCAACTTTTACCGATTAAGGAGCTCTACCCGTGCTGTATGTTATTTACGCTCAGGACAATGCCAACTCGCTTGAAAAACGCCTCTCGGTACGGCCCGCGCATCTGGCGCGCCTGCAACTTCTGCATGATGAAGGGCGATTATTAACTGCCGGGCCGATGCCCGCAGTGGACAGTAACGATCCTGGGGTAGCCGGATTTACCGGGTCAACGGTGATTGCTGAATTTGAATCTTTAGAAGCGGCGCAATCCTGGGCTGATGCGGACCCCTACGTCGCAGCGGGCGTCTATGCGCAGGTTTCGGTCAAACCGTATAAGAAGATCTTTTGAAAAGGATGGCCTGTTGGGCACCGCATACGGTGCCCTTTCTGGCTCACACACCGTGAATCGCAAAGAGTAATGAATTACGCTGACGATTAAAGATGCATTTCCTGATAGTATGGATACGCATATTACGGCGTGATTGCCCTTCAAGCCAACGCGCTTTACGGCGGCTCGCCTGACGTAGCATTCGCCAGCGCCCCACTTCCGTTCTACTACGCTTCATGTTTACGACTCTCACTGTAACAGAAGCACCATTATACCCCCTCGCCGGATGCAGACCAGCGCTTTTCCCGTGTTTTTATTTGCCATGTGAATCCTGACGCGTAAACTCTTAACAACACGCTTTCTAAAGGATTTTTAAAGTTATGACAACCTTCTACACCGTGGTGAGTTGGCTGGTCATTTTGGGATACTGGGTTCTCATTGCCGGCGTCACATTACGTATTCTAATGAAACGGCGCGCAGTTCCCTCCGCAATGGCCTGGTTGTTAATCATCTATATCCTTCCGCTGGTCGGGATCATCGCCTATTTGTCCGTGGGCGAATTGCATTTAGGCAAACGTCGCGCCGAGCGTGCCCGCGCCATGTGGCCGTCTACCGCCAAATGGTTGAATGATCTCAAAGCCTGCAAACACATTTTCGCGCAAGAAAACAGTAGCGTCGCATCGTCCTTGTTTAAGCTGTGCGAACGACGTCAGGGGATTGCGGGCGTCAAAGGCAACCAGTTGCAATTGCTTACCGACTCCGATGATGTCATGCAGGCGCTTATTCGCGATATCCAACTGGCGCGGCATAATATCGAAATGGTGTTTTACATCTGGCAGCCAGGCGGCATGGCGGATCAGGTCGCTGAATCGCTAATGGCCGCTGCCCGCCGCGGCATCCACTGCCGGCTTATGCTGGACTCCGCGGGTAGCGTCGCTTTCTTCCGCAGCCCCTGGGCGGCCATGATGCGTAACGCTGGCATTGAAGTCGTAGAGGCGCTGAAGGTGAATCTGATGCGCGTCTTTTTACGCCGTATGGATCTTCGCCAGCACCGTAAAATGGTGATGATTGACAATTACATCGCCTATACCGGCAGTATGAATATGGTGGATCCGCGTTTTTTCAAACAGGATGCCGGCGTTGGGCAATGGGTCGATTTGATGGCGCGGATGGAGGGCCCCGTGGCGACAGCAATGGGGATTGTTTACTCCTGCGATTGGGAAATCGAGACGGGTAAACGCATTCTGCCTCCCCCGCCGGATGTGAATATTATGCCGTTTGAGCAGGCCAGCGGGCATACCATTCATACCATTGCTTCCGGCCCTGGTTTTCCGGAAGATCTCATTCACCAGGCACTATTAACCGCCACCTATGCTGCGCGCGAATATTTAATTATGACCACGCCATATTTCGTCCCCAGCGACGATCTGCTGCACGCTATTTGTACCGCTGCGCAGCGCGGCGTGGATGTCAGTATTATCCTGCCCCGTAAAAATGATTCACTGCTCGTCGGCTGGGCCAGTCGCGCCTTTTTTAGCGAGTTACTGGCGGCGGGCGTGAAAATCTATCAGTTCGAAGGCGGGCTGTTGCATACCAAAAGCGTGCTGGTCGATGGCGAACTGAGCCTGGTCGGTACCGTGAATCTCGATATGCGTAGCCTGTGGCTTAATTTCGAGATTACGCTGGTCATTGATGATACGGGTTTCGGCGCCGATCTGGCTGCGGTACAGGACGATTATATTTCGCGCTCCCGCCTGTTAGATGCGCGTTTGTGGGTAAAACGTCCGTTATGGCAGCGTATTACCGAGCGATTGTTTTACTTCTTTAGTCCATTGCTGTAAAACGTGACCAACATGAGTAAACAGGTAGTCACTATGGAAATGGATCTGAACAATCGCCTGACTGAAGACGAAACGCTTGAGCAGGCTTACGATATTTTTCTTGAGCTGGCGGCGGATAATCTTGATCCGGCTGATATCATTCTGTTCAATTTGCAATTCGAGGAGCGCGGCGGCGCGGAGTTGTTTGATCCCGCTGAAGACTGGCAAGAGCACGTCGATTTTGACCTGAATCCAGACTTTTTTGCCGAGGTAGTGATTGGCCTGGCGGATACCGAAGACGGCGAAATTAACGACATTTTCGCCCGCGTTCTGCTGTGCCGGGAAAAGGACCACAAGCTGTGCCATATTCTCTGGCGCGAATAAGCGGTTCAGGCCGGATGGCGTCTGATAGCGCCCTCCGGCAAGCCTGTTTAATCCGGTAGCTTACTGCCGCATCGGTTACAATATTGCGCGCTATGTTCATGCTGGCTTTGCTGGCACTGCGGACATTTTCGCTGCCAGTGACGTTTTTGAAACGCGCTGCTCATGTGCGTGGTAATCAGTCCTGTAGGAATCGCAATCACCGAATAGCCAATCAAAATAAGCACCGACGCGACAATACGTCCCAGCGGCGTATGCGGCGTAATATCACCGTACCCCACGGTTGTGACTGTCACTATCGCCCAATACACCGAGGCATTAAGCGTCGTAAAGCCATATTTCGGTCCTTCAATAAGATACATCAGGGCACCGAAAATAATCATCACGATCGCAATAAATGAATAGAACAGAATAAGCTGATGACGCGCGCTAATAATGGCGCTCCAGAATACGCGCAGGGATGGCATAAAGCGTAGCAGTTTAAGAATACGCAGCACGCGAATCGCTCGCATAGCACGCCAGGCAAACATATAGTTCAGGCTAATTTCCGGCCACAGCCACATGACGTACAGCGGCAAAATCGTCACCAGATCAATAAATCCCCAGAAACTAAAAACGTATTTTGCCGGTTCGGGCCAGCTAAACAGTCTGAGCAAGTATTCACCGGTAAATATCAGGGTAACGCAGAGCTCCAGCCAGACAAAAATATGCCATTCATCAAATGTCAGGTGATATTCCGTTCCTACGCCTGATTCAACAAAAATAACCAGTACGCTGAGCAGCGCAAACAGCGCGCATAACACTTCAAAACGGCGACCTGAGCGCGTAGTCAAATCGAACAGATTATGATAAAGACGACGGCGAACCGACGACAAAGAAAGTGACACGGTAACCTCACCTAAAAGAAGGGCTGACGAATTGTCAGCCCTTGCGATTATAACGGGTCTACTTTAAGGCAGGAAACGGCATGGCGAAAACTCCCTTCCAGCACCGGTCGCGTTTGCGCGCATTCTGGCCCGGCTAGCGGACAGCGTGTACGGAACACGCAGCCGGAAGGCGGGTTAATGGGCGAAGGTAATTCGCCCTCCAGCAATTGTATCTTCTTATTTCGCTCCAGATCGGGATCGGGAATCGGTACCGCCGACATCAGCGCTTTGGTATAAGGATGCAGTGGATTATGGTACACCTCATCATAGGTGCCCAATTCTACCGCATGACCGAGATACATCACCAGGACACGATCGGATATGTGCTTTACGACCGCCAGATCGTGCGCAATAAAAATCAACGACAGCCCCATCTCTCGCTGTAACTGCTGGAGCAAATTCACCACCTGCGCCTGAATAGAAACGTCCAGCGCCGACACCGGCTCATCGCAAATAATGAGCTTAGGTTCCAGGATCAATGCCCGGGCGATACCGATGCGCTGGCACTGCCCCCCGGAAAATTCATGGGGATAACGGTTGATGAGGTTCGGCAACAGCCCCACTTTCAGCATCATGGCTTTCACGCGGTCACGCACGTCCTGGCGCGAAAGTTTAGGATGATAAGTGCGCAGCGGTTCCGCGATAATTTCGCCAATCGTCATTCGCGGGTTGAGTGACGCCAGCGGGTCCTGGAAAATCATCTGGATATCGCTGCGCACTTCGCGCCACTCATCCGCTTTCATGCCCAACAGATCTTTTCCCAGCCAGGCGACTTTACCGTCTGTCGCCTTCACCAGACCAATAATGGCGCGCGCAAACGTCGACTTGCCGCAGCCGGATTCGCCCACCACGCCCAGCGTTTCGCCTTCATACAGGCGTAGCGTAACGCCGTCCACCGCTTTCAGAGTTTTCGGCGGTTGCCAGAACCACTGCTTCCCTTCTTTGATATCAAAATGTACTTTCAGATCGGCGATTTCGAGGAGAACTTTACGTTGTTCAATCACAGCATTCATAGCAGTTCCTCCACCGGTTTAAAACAGGCGCGCAAGCGACCAGGACTAAACGCTTCAAGTGGCGGCGCATTATTGCAGATCTCCATCGCATGAGGACAACGCGGCTGGAACGGACAACCTTTAGGCAAACGCAATAAATTGGGAGGATTGCCCGGAATCGTCAACATTTCCGCCCCCTCGCTATCCAGACGCGGCACCGCATTAAGCAAGCCTATCGAATACGGATGAACGGGCTGATAAAAGACATCGCGCGCCTTACCGTATTCCATGGTACGCCCGGCATACATTACCAGGACCTTATCGCAAATACCCGCGACCACGCCCAGATCGTGGGTAATCATGATAATGGCGGTATTAAATTCGCGCTTTAGCTCATTAAGCAAGGTCATAATCTGCGCCTGCACGGTAACATCAAGCGCGGTGGTAGGCTCATCGGCAATAAGCAGTTTCGGCCTGCACAACAGCGCCATCGCAATCATCACACGTTGACGCATTCCGCCGGAAAATTCGTGCGGATACATTTTCATCCGTTTGCGCGCTTCCGGCATTTTTACGGCATCCAGCATTCTGACGGACTCTTCAAAAGCTTCCGCTTTGCTCATCCCTTTATGCAGCATCAGGACTTCCATTAACTGCTCCCCAACGCGCATATAAGGATTTAGCGAGGTCATCGGGTCCTGAAAAATCATCGAAATCTGTTCTGCGCGCAGCGTATTCAGTTCGCGCTCAGGTAGATTAAGAATTTCACGTCCGTTGAAGGTCGCAGAACCGCCGATTCGACCATTCGTCGCCAGCAGTCCCATTAATGCGAACGCCGTTTGCGATTTCCCCGATCCAGACTCGCCAACAATACCTAACGTTTCTCCAGCGCGAAGCGTAAAGTTCAGATCGTTGACCGCCGTCACATCGCCATCAGGCGTAGCGAACGTAACACGAAGATCGTTTACCTCCAGCAGTACATTCGCCGGTTGCGGCGCCTGAGTTGCGGTTTCTGATAAGCTCATGGCTGTACTCCTTAACGATCTTTCGGGTCGAGGGCATCACGCAGGCCATCGCCAATAAAGTTAAAACAGAATAACGTCACCACGAGAAAGCCAGCCGGAAACAGCAGCAGCCACGGTGAGACTTCCATTGAATTTGCGCCATCGCTCAATAACGCTCCCCAACTGCTTAACGGTTCCTGCGTCCCAAGCCCCAGGAAACTGAGGAAAGACTCAAACAGAATCATGCTGGGCACCAGCAACGATGCATACACTACCACTACGCCCAGGACGTTAGGCACAATATGGCGGATCACAATGCTGGCAGTCGACACACCACCCACCTGCGCGGCTTCGATGAATTCTTTACGTTTAAGACTTAGGGTTTGGCCACGCACGATACGCGCCATATCAAGCCAGGAGACCATGCCGATGGCGACGAAAATCAACAGAATGTTCTGCCCAAAAAACGTCACCAGCAAAATCACAAAGAACATAAACGGGAACGAGTTGAGGATCTCCAACAAACGCATCATCACAGAATCAATTTTGCCGCCCAGATAGCCGGACAGCGAGCCATACAGCGTTCCGACAATGACCGCCACCAGCGCGGCGGCAATCCCGACCATTAATGAGATACGCCCGCCGATGGCAACGCGCACCAACAGATCGCGCCCGGAAGAGTCAGTGCCGAAATAGTGACCGGACGCCATATCCGGCGCACTGGACATCATGCCCCAGTCGGTATCGAAATAGGTAAATTGCGACAGCATAGGCGCCACTGTCACGAACAGGGCTATCAGAAACAGGACAATAAGACTGGCCACCGCCGCACGGTTATGCATAAAGCGCCGACGGGCATCTTGCCAAAGGCTGCGACCTTCCACCTCCAGCTTTTCACTGAAATTTTCCAGCGTCTCGCTGTTTTTCTTACTTAACATCATCGCGAGCTCCAGTATCAATAGCGAATTTTCGGGTCGATAACGGCATAGAGCACATCGACAATGGCGTTAAATAATATGGTCAGCGCCCCGACTAGAATGGTCAAACTTAACACCAGCGAGTAATCGCGGTTGAGCGCGCCATTAACGAAAAGCTGCCCAATGCCCGGTAAGCCATAAATAGTTTCAATCACCATTGAGCCGGTAATAATGCCGACAAAGGCTGGCCCCATATAGGATAAAACCGGCAGCAGCGCAGGTTTTAACGCATGGCGGAAGATGATTCTGCGCATCGGTAATCCTTTTGCCCGCGCGGTACGAATAAAGTTCGAATGCAGAACTTCAATCATTGAGCCGCGCGTAATACGAGCGATGCTGGCAATATAGGCCAGTGAAAGCGCGACCATCGGCAGGATCATAAATTTTAACGCCCCGCCGTTCCAGCCGCCGCCAGGCAGCCATTGCAAGGTTATTGCAAAGACCATCACCAGTAGCGGCGCTACCACAAAACTGGGGATAACGACGCCGGTCATGGCAAATCCCATCACCGTATAATCCCATCGCGTATTTTGCTTTAGCGCGGCAATCACGCCAGCACTGACACCAATAATGACCGCCAGCAAAAAAGCGGCAGCGCCAAGTTTCGCCGAAACGGGGAAGCTGGCGGCAACCAGATCGTTGACCGTGTAATCTTTGTATTTAAACGATGGTCCAAAATCGCCATGCGCCAGCTGCTTCAGGTAGCTGAAGTACTGCGTCATGATGGGATCGTTCAGATGATATTTTGCTTCAATATTGGCCAGCACTTCCGGCGGCAATGCGCGCTCGCCAGTAAAAGGGCTACCCGGCGCGAGGCGCATCATAAAGAAAGAGATGGTAATAAGAATAAACAGCGTCGGAATCGCTTCCAGACAGCGGCGTAAAATAAATTTCAACATTGCCCGTACCTTCTGGCCTGTGCCTTTACTTCCCGGACGTGACAAAAGATCCGCCAGGGAAAGTTATAGTGCGATGAAAAAAGACACCATGGGACAACCGCAGTTGTCCCATGTCTTGCCATTAATGTTTGATAATATATAAGTTTTTCACATAAATATTATCCAGCGGGTCTTTACCGGTATACCCGCCCACCCAGGGTTTCACCAGGCGCGCGTTAACGTAGTAATACACCGGCACAATAGCCGAGTCTTTATCTAACTGCTGCTCCGCTTTAGCGTAGAGTTCGCTGCGCTGCGTATCGTCCGCCACTTTCAGCGTGTCGGCAATCAGCTTATCAAACGCCGGGCTCTTATAATGCGCGGTGTTATTTGAACTGTCGGACAACATGGTATTCAGGAACGAGGTCGGTTCATTATAATCTGCGCACCACCCGGCTCTGGCGACATCAAAGGTGCCCTGATGACGGGTATCCAGGAAGGTTTTCCATTCCTGATTCTCCAGATTCACATTGACGCCCAGATTTTTCTTCCAGATAGACGCCACGGCAATGGCCAGTTTTTTATGCAGATCGGAGGTGTTATACAGCAGGTCGAATGTTAAGGGCTTATCCGCCGTAAAGCCGGCTTCAGCCAACAATTTCTTCGCTTCTTCATTACGCTTTTGCTGGGACCATTTGAACCACTCAGGCTCTACCAGTTTTGCGCCATCGGTATACGGCGGCGTGTAGCTATAAGCGGGTAAATCGCCCTGATTTTTAACCTTATTAACAATAATGTCGCGATCTAACGCCAGTTTCAGCGCGGTACGCACGCGGACATCGTTAAACGGCGCTTTTTGATTATTAATTTCGTAATAATAGGTACACAAATAAGGGTCTACGCGGACTTCATTCGGGATCTCTTTTTTCAACTTCTGGAATAATTCGATCGGCATATTGTTATAAGTCATATCGATCTCGCCGCTGCGGTAGCGGTTCACATCCGTCACCTCCGAAGAGATAGGCAAATAAGTTACCTGATTGATGACGGTTTTGTCGTTATCCCAGTATTGCGGGTTACGCTCCAGCACGATACGTTCGTTCACCACCCAGTTTTTTAACTTATAAGCGCCGTTAGTGACAATATTGGCCGGTTGCGTCCATTTATCGCCAAATTTTTCGACCGCTGATTTCGGTACAGGAGACACTGAAGGGTGGACCAACAATTTGTAGAAATAAGGCACCGGCTCACTTAAGGTCACTTCAAAGGTGTGATCATCAAGCGCTTTTACCCCCAGATCGGTGGCGGGTTTTTTACCGGCGATAATGTCATCGATATTAGCGATATGACCGTATTGCAGATAGCTGGCGTACGGCGATGCCGTATTAGGATCGGCCAGGCGTTGCCAGCTATAAACGAAATCATGGGCGGTGACGGGCGTACCATCTGACCATTTCGCATTTTCACGTAGATGGAATGTCCAGACTTTAAAATCTTTATTTTCCCATTTTTCCGCGACGCCCGGAGAAGGATGCCCCTCAACATCACTAATTAATAAGCCTTCGAAGAGGTCACGGCTGACGTTCGATTCCGGCACGCCTTCAATTTTATGCGGGTCGAGAGACTGCACTTCTGATCCATTGTTACGTACCAACGTTTGCTTGTCGGCTAACTGAACGCCGGCGGGCACGTCTGCCGCAGTCGCGGCGCTGGCGGCGATGAGCGCAGTGAGTATTCCCGCTGCAATCAAACTTTTTTTCGTGATGTTAGACATTGTGTTTGTACTCCACTCATTATAATTACTGGTTTTTACCAGCCTGTTTAATCCCGTCAGGGTTCCTGTACAGCACTGGTGGTGTACTGCCAGGTCTGTCACTGCTTTTGCTATCACCGACTTTATTTATTCTGACGATTCGTTCGATCGCCTTTCGTCGATTCGGTATACGACGTACCTGCCCACGTCGCACGTTATTTCTGACAACCATGTAAATGAAAATAGTTATCAACAATGTGAAATCTTCTGCAAAATGTTTGGCCGAAAAGTATCAAATGCGTTTCTGAACCGCCAATTCATTTTACAATTTTGTTAACCAATTCTCTTTTATGGAAAAATCCCTGCCCAAAAAAACAGTTAAACAATGTTAAAAATCTTTGATTTATTCTTTATAATCAATAAGTTGAAAGAAAAATATCTCTCTGTCGCATCGTAGGTTATGCCTGCGCCAGAAAACACACACAAATTTAACAAATGCTCATTATTTAGCACATTCATCTACGATGGAGCTGAAACAACTAATAACATTTCAATAATCTTTCATCAAGCCCCAGAGTATGGTGTGAATAAAATAACAGACCTACCGCTTCTCACGGTCTCAGTAATGTTGATAATAGTTTGATTAATAAAAATAAATAGCGTTAGATTATATTAGTATTTTTTATCATTTAAACGCTGAATGCTTATCAAAGTAAGAAGTGTTACGTGGGAATGTCACAAGGCGGCCCCCTTAGGGCGCCGCCTGTAAATCAACAGGTGGGAGTTTAGTTGAGCAAGCCGGGGAAAATGCCTTTTATTCCTGTGACAATAAATTCGATGCCGAGCGCCATTAACAACAACCCCATGATTCGGGTAATAACGTTGATGCCGGTTTGCCCCAGCAAACGAACCAGCCACGGCGCCATACGGAACACGCCCCAGCAGCAAAGCGCAAAAAGCGCAATGGCAACTGAAAAGCCAAGCAAATGCGCGATGCTGTGATAACGCGTCCCCCAGACGATAGTGGAGCTAATCGCCCCTGGCCCTGCCATTAACGGCAGCGCTAACGGCACAACGCCAATGCTCTCGCGTATGGCCGTCTCTGACTTTTCTTGCTTGTTTTGTTTATCTTCCCCCAGCTTCCCGCTGATCATCGACATTGCAATGGTGACAACCAGGATACCGCCCGCAATTCTGAACGAATCAATAGAAATACCAAACAGCTGCAGGATGCCATCGCCGAGGAATAAGGAACTCCACAAGATAATCGCGACCGACAGATTCGCGGTGAGGTTAGTTTTATTACGCGCCGTGGCCGTCTGGTAGCTGGTCATGCTGATGAAAACGGGAATAATCCCCACCGGGTTAACCAGCGCAAAGAGCCCGATAAAGAACTTAAAGTAAACAGGAAAATCAAAAAGCGGTTGAATCACGGTTAGCTCCGAAGCGTTAGCCGGATGAAGTCAATTTTCGTTAATGATCAAAACGCGCAGAAGATACGCCTTTTATTCGCATAGTTCACCTCTTATCTACACCTAATTTCATCCATTCATCGCTGTTATTTATATGTACTCGTTATGCTAAACCACTCACTCTTCATGACAACGATTTCTTAACAATTTACATAAAAGGCTAAAATGGCCTGCTGAAAGGTGTCAGCTTTGCGTAATCTTGATTTAGATCACACAATCGCTACTCAGAAGTGAGTAATCTTGCTTACGCCACCTGGACGTAACGCGTTAGAGTTAAATGATACTAACGCAGAAGCTCTTTTAGTAAATCAGAGCGAAACGGACGTTAAGTAACCACCTGAATTTCAGGCATTTATACAAAGTATCGTCGATCTGTCTATACTCACGTATCGCGCAGATGATTTACTAAAAAAGTTTAACATTATCAGGAGAGCATTATGGCTGTTACTAATGTCGCTGAACTTAACGCACTCGTAGAGCGTGTAAAAAAAGCCCAGCGTGAATATGCCAGTTTCACTCAAGAACAGGTCGACAAAATCTTCCGCGCCGCCGCTCTGGCAGCCGCTGATGCCCGCATTCCGCTGGCCAAAATGGCCGTCGCCGAATCCGGTATGGGTATCGTGGAAGACAAAGTGATTAAAAACCACTTCGCTTCTGAATATATTTACAATGCCTATAAAGATGAAAAAACCTGCGGCGTGCTGTCTGAAGACGACACCTTCGGGACCATCACCATTGCTGAACCTATCGGCATTATTTGCGGTATCGTTCCAACCACTAACCCAACCTCTACCGCGATCTTCAAATCGCTGATTAGCCTGAAGACCCGTAACGCCATCATCTTTTCTCCGCATCCGCGCGCTAAAGAAGCAACCAACAAAGCGGCAGACATCGTTCTGCAAGCGGCTATCGCTGCCGGCGCGCCGAAAGATCTGATTGGCTGGATCGATCAACCTTCCGTAGAACTGTCTAATGCGCTGATGCACCACCCGGATATCAACCTGATCCTCGCCACTGGCGGTCCAGGCATGGTTAAAGCAGCATACAGCTCCGGTAAACCTGCTATCGGCGTAGGCGCAGGCAACACCCCGGTTGTCATTGATGAAACCGCGGATATCAAACGCGCTGTGGCGTCTGTTCTGATGTCTAAAACCTTCGATAACGGCGTAATCTGTGCTTCTGAACAGTCTGTTGTCGTTGTTGATTCCGTCTATGATGCCGTTCGCGAACGTTTCGCCAGCCATGGCGGCTACATGCTGCAGGGCCAGGAGCTGAAAGCGGTTCAAAACGTTATCCTGAAAAATGGCGCTCTGAACGCCGCTATCGTCGGCCAGCCAGCCTACAAAATCGCTGAACTGGCAGGCTTCTCCGTACCAGAAACCACCAAGATTCTGATCGGTGAAGTTA
Organism: Salmonella sp. SAL00672; assembly: GCF_046552175.1. NCBI lineage: Bacteria > Pseudomonadati > Pseudomonadota > Gammaproteobacteria > Enterobacterales > Enterobacteriaceae > Salmonella > Salmonella sp. SAL00672. Next base: position 616,264 of record NZ_JBGDUQ010000001.1, read on the forward strand.
CGGTCGTTGACGAAAGCGAACCGTTCGCACACGAAAAACTGTCTCCGACTCTGGCGATGTATCGTGCGAAAGATTTCGAAGAAGCGGTAGAAAAAGCAGAAAAACTGGTCGCTATGGGCGGTATCGGTCACACCTCCTGCCTGTACACTGACCAGGATAACCAGCCAGAACGCGTTGCTTACTTCGGTCAGATGATGAAAACCGCGCGTATCCTGATCAACACCCCGGCCTCTCAGGGTGGTATCGGTGACCTGTACAACTTCAAACTCGCACCTTCCCTGACGTTGGGTTGTGGTTCCTGGGGTGGTAACTCCATCTCTGAAAACGTTGGTCCGAAACACCTGATCAACAAGAAAACCGTTGCTAAGCGAGCTGAAAACATGTTGTGGCACAAACTTCCGAAATCTATCTACTTCCGCCGTGGCTCTCTGCCCATCGCGCTGGATGAAGTGATTACTGATGGCCACAAACGTGCGCTCATCGTGACTGACCGCTTCCTGTTCAACAACGGCTACGCAGACCAGATCACCTCTGTGCTGAAAGCGGCTGGCGTTGAAACCGAAGTCTTCTTCGAAGTTGAAGCCGACCCGACGCTTTCCGTTGTTCGCAAAGGCGCTGAGCTGGCTAACTCCTTCAAACCAGACGTGATCATCGCGCTGGGCGGTGGTTCCCCGATGGACGCCGCGAAAATCATGTGGGTCATGTACGAACATCCGGAAACTCACTTCGAAGAGCTGGCGCTGCGCTTTATGGACATCCGTAAACGTATCTACAAGTTCCCGAAAATGGGCGTGAAAGCGAAAATGATCGCCGTCACCACCACTTCCGGTACCGGTTCTGAAGTCACACCGTTTGCGGTTGTGACCGACGATGCAACCGGTCAGAAATATCCGCTGGCTGACTACGCCCTGACCCCGGATATGGCGATTGTCGATGCCAACCTGGTGATGGATATGCCGAAGTCCCTGTGTGCGTTCGGTGGTCTGGATGCGGTAACTCACGCCCTGGAAGCTTACGTTTCCGTACTGGCTTCTGAGTTCTCTGACGGTCAGGCTCTGCAGGCTCTGAAACTGCTGAAAGAAAACCTGCCGGCGTCTTACCACGAAGGGTCTAAAAACCCGGTTGCGCGTGAACGTGTTCACAGTGCAGCGACTATCGCCGGTATCGCGTTTGCCAACGCCTTCCTCGGTGTATGTCACTCCATGGCGCACAAACTGGGCTCTCAGTTCCACATTCCGCACGGTCTGGCGAACGCCCTGCTGATTTGTAACGTTATCCGCTACAACGCGAATGACAACCCGACCAAGCAGACCGCTTTCAGCCAGTACGATCGTCCGCAGGCACGCCGTCGTTACGCTGAAATTGCTGACCACCTGGGCCTGAGCGCGCCGGGCGACCGTACCGCCGCTAAGATTGAAAAACTGCTGGCATGGCTGGAAAGCATTAAAGCTGAGCTGGGTATCCCTAAGTCTATCCGTGAAGCAGGCGTACAGGAAGCTGACTTCCTGGCACACGTTGACAAACTGTCTGAAGATGCCTTCGATGACCAGTGCACCGGCGCTAACCCGCGTTATCCACTGATCTCCGAACTGAAACAGATTCTGCTGGATACCTACTACGGTCGTGATTTCACCGAAGGTGAAGTTGCAGCGAAGAAAGACGTCGTTGCCGCACCGAAAGCAGAGAAAAAAGCGAAAAAATCCGCTTAATTCGTTATCTGTTTTAGCATGACAATAACGGCCTCAATTGAGGCCGTTTTTTTGTTTTACCTGTTTATCTGATGCCTGAAGGCGCTATGCTGATCATCTGGCCTACGTGCTCACGGCACGCCCTTCGTCAGGAGGCCTGAATAATGACCTCCAAAGCGCTACAGGGCGTTTTATAAGCCGATCTTTACTCAGGTATCATATGTGCCGATGACGCTCCTGAATCGCCGTCAGTGAGCCCTCCTCCAGCGCGTCCTTATAATGCTTACGGCAAACTGAAACGTAGCGTTCATTCCCGCCAATAACCACCTGTTCGCCTTCGTTATAAGGCCTGCCGTCCTGATCAAGGCGCAGAACCATACTGGCTTTACGACCGCAGAAACAGATAGTTTTTAATTCCACCAGCTTATCTGACCATGCCAGCAAGTATTGGCTGCCGACAAAGAGCTCCCCACGAAAGTCTGTTCGTAGCCCATAGCAAAGTACTGGAATATCTAATTTGTCGACAACCTCGGATAATTGATAAACCTGCTGGCGAGTCAAAAACTGGCTTTCGTCGACTAACACGCAATGTATTGTCTGCCGCGCGCTCTCGGCACGAATCTCTTCAAACAAGGATGTATTTTGGTTAAACAATTTTGCCGGCGACGACAAACCGATACGAGAGCTGACTTTGCCTGCGCCGAAACGATCGTCGATTTCCGCCGTATATACGACGGTACGCATCCCGCGTTCCTGATAATTGTATGAAGATTGCAGCAGTGCAGTCGACTTACCCGCATTCATTGCCGAATAGTAGAAATATAGCTGTGCCATTGGTCGCAGGACCTCACCTGAGTGAAATAAAGATTGGCGGGATTGTACCATAATTTACCGACGCGACGGCGCGGCTCGCGCTCCGGTGAGTATTAAGAATTGTACAAACATCGCTCACTATACCCAAAATAATTCGCGTTGCTTAAAGGCGGCAAGGGAGTGAGTCCCCAGGAGCATAGATAACTATGTGACTGGAGTGAGCGAGCGTAGCCAACGCATAAGCAACTTGAAGTATGAAGGGTATATACACATTCCTTCACAAATTATGCCGTTAAAATTCATCAACAATGCTTATCATCACCCGCCAATATGAAAACCTTGTACTTATTGTTACCGTTACTCATACCCGGTGCAAAGTAATAGGGTTTTCTTGTAAGGAAATCTAATACAAGAGATTGATATCTCAGCAATGAGATCGTATTTCATCATGATAAAATGTGACCTGACTCCTAAATTTTTAGCGACAGACGGTGAGTATCCCCCCTGCCAATAAGCTCTTTTTTGTGCGGCGCCTCAAGGAAAATTTAAGTTGAGATAATTAAAACGTGTGCTTAATAAAGCGTAATTTTGAATTCCTTACATTCCTGGCTATTGCACAACTGAATTTATCGCTCTATTATTAGCTCAACAAACCACCCCAATATAAGTTTGAGATTACTACAATGAGCGAAGCACTTAAAATTCTGAACAACATCCGTACTCTTCGTGCGCAGGCAAGAGAATGTACTCTGGAAACGCTTGAAGAAATGCTGGAAAAATTAGAAGTTGTCGTTAATGAGCGTCGTGAAGAAGAAAGCGCTGCTGCTGCTGAAGTGGAAGAACGCACTCGTAAACTGCAACAGTATCGTGAAATGTTAATTGCCGACGGCATTGACCCGAATGAACTGCTGAATAGCATGGCTGCCGCTAAATCCGGCACCAAAGCTAAACGCGCAGCTCGTCCGGCTAAATATAGCTACGTTGACGAAAACGGTGAAACTAAAACCTGGACTGGCCAGGGTCGTACACCGGCTGTAATCAAAAAAGCAATGGAAGAACAAGGTAAGCAACTGGAAGATTTCCTGATCAAGGAATAATTTACTTCCTGGATGCTTAAAATCCCGCCGCTGGCGGGATTTTTTTTGCCTGAGTTCTCCGCTGACGACCCCAGGCATAAAAAAAGCGCCGGATTTACCAGCGCTTCTGTTAAAAAATTTATAACGTATCGTTACTTCTTAATACCCATTTCTTCTTCAAGCCAGGCTTTAAATTCAGCACCCAGCGAATTATGACGGATGCCATATTCAACGAATGCCTGCATATATCCTAACTTATTACCACAGTCATGGCTTTTACCCTTCATGTGGTAGGCTTCAACCGTTTCTTTTTCGATCAGCATATCGATAGCATCGGTCAACTGAATTTCATCCCCGGCGCCCGGAGGGGTTTTCGCCAGCAACGCCCAGATATCCGAGCTCAACACATAACGCCCGACAATCGCAAGGTTAGACGGCGCGACATCCGCTTTTGGTTTTTCAACCACGCCAACCATCGGCACACTTTCGCCCGGCGCCAGCTCAACGCCTTTACAATCGACCACGCCGTATGCAGTCACATCTTCTACCGGCTCAACCATAATCTGGCTATTGCCGGTTTCATCGAAACGGCGGATCATTTCAGCCAGGTTATCCTGAGACAGGTCGGACTCATATTCGTCAAGAATAACGTCTGGCAGAATAACAGCAACAGGTTCGTTTCCGACAACGGGATGCGCGCACAATACGGCATGGCCCAGGCCTTTTGCCAGCCCTTGACGTACCTGCATAATAGTGACATGCGGAGGGCAAATAGACTGAACCTCCTCCAGAAGCTGACGCTTAACGCGTTTTTCCAGCATCGCTTCCAGCTCAAAACTGGTATCAAAGTGGTTTTCAATAGAGTTTTTAGACGAGTGCGTAACCAGCACGATTTCAGTAATGCCAGCAGCGATACATTCGTTCACGACGTACTGAATTAATGGCTTATCAACCAGCGGCAGCATCTCTTTCGGGATAGCTTTGGTCGCTGGCAGCATCCTGGTTCCCAATCCCGCGACCGGGATAACGGCTTTTTTGACTTTCGAATTAAGGGCAGCCATTTAAAATTCTCCTGGACTGTTCATGTATTGAACGTGTTCATTAATCTGTATCGTGTTCCAGTATATCAGTACCAGAACAAGCCTCAGGTCCAAAAAGGACTTATATTGGTATAATTAAGACAAATACTTATAAATCTGCCGCAGATAGTAACACTCGTCGGGAAAGGCCGGTAAAGCAATTTCCGCTCACTCTTCCGTTTGGTCATTCCGCAGACAACATCAATCGCAGACGCCCTCCTGCGCCCCATATTTGACACTGCCACGAGTCGCAACGCTGGCTTAATTGGTTAAGGTAGGCGTTACCCAATGTTCCTAGCGGCACGCCGCTGCTAATTTGAACCTGATGAGCGCCCGTATTTAAGGTGGCGTTCAATCCGGCGGAGACGAGAATCAAATTTTTGAGCTCACTGTGATAGTAGCCGACAAATAGTGGGAATTGCCCAGGTAAATTGGCTTGTCTGAGCAGATGATTTACCTGTTTTAATAGCGCGCCTAACTCCGGTAAACGGTGCTTTTGTTGGCCTAGCTGATCCTGCAATAAGCCGTTAAATAGCGCCCGCAGCAACAATGCGGCTAACACGCCGTTATCGCCCGCCCGGGTGACATCCAGGCAATAAAATGCCAGTTCGTTATCAGATAGCGGCGCAATATCCAGCACCAGTCCAGGCTGATCGGCGGAGACGAGCTGCCGGTAATTAATGCGGCAATGAGAAATCACCTGCTGTACCGGGGGCTGCAATTCCTGCAACAATTGCGCTGCGGCGGTCGGATTACTCACCATTGCATCCCAGTCACGAAACAGGCGTTCTTCTTCTTCAACCCGCGAGTTAAACATATTAGGGTATAAGCAAGCGAATACGGTTTCCCGCAAGCGGTTGAGATCTTTTACCGGCTTCAGCAAGACATCTTCAACCCCAAGGCGTAACGCTTTGGCGATATCCGCCATATTTTCTGTTGCGGAAATAACCAGAATAGGCGTCTGGTCTCCGCGATTACGTAAGTTTTCTACCAGTTTGAGACCGTTCATTCTCGGCATCGCGATATCACATATCATGAGATCAGGGGTAAAACGCCCCATCAACTCCAGGGCATCCACCCCGTCGCCTGCCAATGCCGTTGTCGCTCCCAAAGAGGAAAACCACGAATCCAGAAGCGAGCGAAATACAGGCTCGTCTTCAACAATAAGAATCTGTTTTCCGACCAATGGCTGCGTCATGTTCTCTCCCCTGACTGGCTTTAATCAATAGTGGCATGGTATTGCCGCTTGCGCCTGTCAGAATTTGCTTAAGTGATCGTAAAAGGTACATTAAACGTCGGTACGCACCAAGGGTATAAGTTCGTCCATCTTTTTCTCTACGGCTAACTGACCCGCCGCAATAGCGGCATGGGCGCGATGAAAATCCAGCGTAGAGATTTGCGGACAGAATGGTTGAATGAGAATATCAGGCGGATCGCCAGCCATACGGTTACGTTTAAGACGATTTTCCAACACCTGGATGGAGGTTGTCATGATTTCCATTGCCCCAGGCGAACTCACGCCACGGCGTGAAGTCAGGCTACTGAAACGTTCTTTTAAACGCTTATGCCAGGGCAGCGCATCATCGCTCTCTTCATTGATATTCCCGACATTTACAGAGAGCAAATCTTGCTGCATGAGGTGGGCATCATGTTGCAGGTCTACCGCAATAACGATATCAGCCCCCAGCGCCCTGGTTAACGAAACAGGTACCGGATTAACGACTGCGCCATCTACCAGCCAGTAACCGTTATGTTCAACCGGAGACATCAGCCCTGGCATACTGCACGACGCGCGTACGGCAAGGTGTAGATCGCCTTCAGTAAACCATAGCTCTCGTCCCGTGCTAAGATTCGTCGCGACCGCGCCAAAACGTCTTGAACAGTGGTCAAAATCCGTGACGGGCATAATATCCCGATAGTGATTAAATACGCGTTCGCCGCGAAGCAACCCTCCTCTGCCCCAGGATACATCCATCAGGCGTAAAACATCCCAGTAGCGGAATGAACATACCCACTGTTCAAGCGCCGATAATTTATTACAGGCATACGCGGCGCCGACCAGCGAACCTATTGAGCATCCTGCAACGATATCAATATCAATGCCTGTTTGCTTGAGGGCTTTGATGACCCCAATATGAGACCATCCTCTCGCTGCGCCAGATCCCAGCGCCAGCCCTATTTTCATTTTTCTCATCGTACTTAACGACTTCCCCTGGCTTCAAGACGTAGCAACATCGCCACTGCTCAGTTAACATAATGCCACCCTGGCGTTCAACGCCGTTTTTTATATTCAGGGAGATTATTGTGTCTCAGCCTTGTCCCTGTGGTAGCGCTGACGAGTATAGCCTATGTTGTGGTCGTATTGTGTCCGGAGAACGAGTAGCACCCGATCCGTCACATCTCATGCGCTCTCGTTACTGCGCTTTTGTGATGAAAGACGCAGATTACTTAATTAAGAGCTGGCATCCAACCTGCAATGCGGCCGCGTTTCGTGATGATATCATCGCCGGATTTGCCAATACCAGGTGGCTCGGCCTGACTATTTTTGAACATACCTGGTCAGAAGCAGAAAATACAGGGTATGTTAGTTTTATCGCGCGTTTTTCCGAACAAGGGAAAACCGGGGCGATTATCGAACGTTCTCGTTTTATCAAAGAAAACGGTCAGTGGTATTATATTGACGGTACCCGCCCGCAGTTGGGTCGAAATGATCCCTGCCCGTGCGGTTCAGGCAAAAAATTTAAAAAGTGCTGCGGCCAGTGACGCCTGACAGTATCGATACAGCAAACACTCTCAACAGGATTTTTCCGGCAATGCAATCACTACAACGTAAAGTTCTGCGTACTATTTGTCCCGATCAAAAAGGCCTTATCGCGCGGATTACCAACATTTGCTATAAGCATGAGCTTAATATTGTGCAAAACAATGAATTTGTTGACCATCGCACCGGACGCTTTTTTATGCGGACCGAGCTGGAAGGCATCTTCAATGATTCCACTCTTCTGGCCGATCTGGACAGCGCCTTACCGGAAGGCTCTGTTCGTGAACTCAATCCCGCCGGACGCCGTCGGGTAGTGATTCTGGTTACTAAAGAGGCACATTGTCTGGGCGACCTGCTGATGAAAGCCAACTATGGCGGGCTGGATGTTGAAATCGCCGCGGTCATTGGCAACCATGAAACATTACGCTCGCTGGTTGAACGTTTTGAGATCCCTTTCGAACTGGTCAGCCATGAGGGATTAACGCGTGAAGAGCATGACACGAAGATGGCGGACGCCATTGATGCCCATCAACCGGACTATGTGGTGCTGGCCAAGTATATGCGTGTTTTGACGCCAGGTTTTGTGGCGCGCTTCCCGAACAAAATTATCAATATCCACCACTCATTCCTGCCGGCGTTTATCGGCGCGCGTCCTTATCATCAGGCCTATGAGCGCGGCGTGAAAATCATCGGCGCTACCGCGCACTATGTGAATGATAATCTGGATGAAGGTCCAATCATCATGCAGGACGTGATTCACGTCGATCACACCTACACCGCAGAAGATATGATGCGTGCCGGGCGCGACGTCGAGAAAAACGTATTAAGCCGCGCGCTGTATCAGGTTCTGGCGCAGCGGGTCTTTGTTTACGGCAATCGGACGATTATTCTTTAATCGTCAGTAATATGAATTGATTAGCTTTAATCCGTTACGGATGAAAAGTACGCAAACAGTTCATTTCAGGCAAAGGAATGCTTTACAGCGGCGTGTCATTTGATATGATGCGCCCCGCTTCCAGAAAGGAAGCGGGCCAGTATTAAGCATTACCCCGTGGTGGGGTTCCCGAGCGGCCAAAGGGAGCAGACTGTAAATCTGCCGTCATCGACTTCGAAGGTTCGAATCCTTCCCCCACCACCATTATTCACTACAGCGATGTAGTTAACTCGATGAGCAATGCAGAAGTTTGCACTTATCGGGGAAGGGTGAGAACCTTCGATTAAGGTTCGACTCGAGCGAAAGCGAGAGAACGTTGCCAACGGCAACGGCCCGTAGGGTGAGGAGCGAAGTGACAAATAATCCTTCCCCCACCACCATCTTCAAGCTTTACCTACAATTTGAATTACCCCTGGTGGGGTTCCCGAGCGGCCAAAGGGAGCAGACTGTAAATCTGCCGTCATCGACTTCGAAGGTTCGAATCCTTCCCCCACCACCATCACTTCCGTCGCGTATCTTATCCCCGCTAAGCACAGTGTCTCATATCTCTCCGTACGGGAAGGATGAGAAGCTTCGACTAAGGTTCGATTCGAGCGCAGCGAGAAAGCGTTGCCGCAGGCAACGACCCGAAGGGCGAAGCGCGCAGCGCTGAGTCATCCTTCCCCCACCACCATCACTTCCGTCGCGTATCTTATCCCCGTTAAGCACAGTGTCTCATATCTCTCTGTACGGGAAGGATGAGAAGCTTCGACTAAGGTTCGATTCGAGCGCAGCGAGAAAGCGTTGCCGCAGGCAACGACCCGAAGGGCGAAGCGCGCAGCGCTGAGTCAT